>JAZRSF010000012.1:0-136532 GCA_045651365.1 Christensenellaceae bacterium | reverse complement strand
GGCAAACACGCAAACCTTCGTTTGCTCGCTCCCTATTCAAGTCCCATCATTTTCGTATAAACAAAAAAACACTCAACCTTGTGGTTAAGTGTTTCTTGTTGGTGTGAAGGATGGGACTTTCGCCATGTGGCGACCTACCCGCAAAACAGTCCACTGGACTGTTTTTTTGCCTAATGGCAAACACGCAAACCTTCGTTTGCTCGCTCCCTATTCAAGTCCCATCATTTTCGTATAAACAAAAAAACACTCAACCTTGTGGTTAAGTGTTTCTTGTTGGTGTGAAGGATGGGACTTGAACCCACACGGATAACCATACGCCCCTCAAACGTACGCGTCTGCCAATTCCGCCACCCTCACGTGCTTTAATATCTTACTCAAAAATTTTCTAATTGTCAACAATTTTTTTGTATAAAAAGGCGTATCTTTTATAATTTTTATTAATTTTCTTTAAGTATTCTCTCGTTTCTTTGTATGGAACGTTGTAAAGAGTTTTTCCATCTTTACTGTAGTTTTGATTTTTTAGCCATTCGTTGACCTTTCCTTCGCCGGCGTTATAAGCGCAAACGGCAGTGTCTCTTTCGCCGTATTTATTCAGTAAATATTTAATATAATAACACCCAAATCGAATATTAGTTTTCGGCTCCTTAAGGTCGTAGTCTTTCTCGTCTAATTTAGTAGAAATAAACTGTGCTGTTGACGGTAAAACTTGCATTAATCCAATTGCTCCTTTGGGACTAACGGCGTTTGGGTTAAAACTACTTTCGACGTTTATAATGCTGTAAACGAGCGTTATATCTATACTATAATCTTTGCAGTAATATTCAATTTCTTTTTGATATTTGATAGGGTAAAAATGCTTTTTATAAAAGTTAATAAATAATATAAAAGCAACAAAACTAACTATTATTACACACAAAAATATAGATAGAATCTTATAAAAGACTTTTAATTTTTTACTTGAAAAATCTAACATTCTTAATATTATATGCAAAAAATTAAAGTTTAGGCGTAAAAATGCGCCACCTAAAAAGGTGGCGCACATCTTAAAAGTATTTTATTTCTTTTCAATCATATCTACAACGTATTTGGCACTTTCGTAAGCATATTCTACAAAACGCCAAAAAGCGTTGTCGCCATATTTGTGATATCTATCTATTCCACTAAGTTCTAAAGAAAAAACTCCTTTGTAATTTATTTCTTTAAGTGCGCTAGCAACGTCTTGCCAATCGATAATACCCATTCCAATAGGGTTATGCTGGTCGGTAACGCCGTTGTTATCGTGAACGTGTAATAATTCGATTCTATCGCCAAGTGCTCTAATAGTGTCGGCAGGGTTGATAGCGTGAATGTTCATGTGCCCAATATCTAAACAATTACAATAAGCCTCTCTATCGTTAAGCCCGTCTAGATATTTAATCATGTCTTCAGTAGTAGAGCAACCCGTGTGGCAATTTCTACCCGTATCGGAGTCCCAACCAAACATGTTTTCAACGCCGTTTTTTATGCCAAACTCCTTTAGAAGTGAAGTGATTTTTCCAAATTCGCTCATATTGCGTTCAAAGTCGAGTTGTTCGTTCTTCCATTTGATTGCCATATTGATAGGGTGAATAACAATATACTTCGCACCTAAAAGCACTGTTGCTTCCATTTCCCTTTTTAGTTGGTCGATAACTTTTTGAGTAAAGAAATAAATATTGTCGCTATCAAAATCCGAACGGTAAATGGCGTGTGTTTGGCTAACGCTCATACCTTCGCCCTCTAGTTTTTTACGCTCTTCTTTAAAAAACTTAACCCAATCTTCTCGTGGTTGATTAAAGGCTTTGTTTGGAGTAGCCCAAGCACCATGAAGGGTATAGTCGTAGCATTCAAAGCCAACTTTGTTTAGTTTTGCACTAATTTTATCTCTTGAAAGTTCAAGAAAATCAAAAATGCCAGAATTAACACCAATTTTCATAATTTTTCCATCCTTTACGCCCTAAAAGACATTAAATAATTTTTTAACAATTTTCAAGTAAACTTTTTGCTGACTCAAAGCAAAATTCAACCATTTTCCACAAAAGTTAATAGAACAATTATAAAGTAATTAAAAAATAAAGTCAATAATAAGTTGAAAAAATACCTTAAGCCAAATATTAATAATAATATTTGACATAAGCGTCATTAAGGTTTATAATATTTAGTATGAAAATCGTAATAGTTGGCGTTGGCAAAGTAGGAAAAACGCTAGTAGAAAACTTTATAAACGAAAAGCACGACGTAGTATTAGTTGACGTAAATTCGTCTGTAATAGAAAACATGGTAAACGCATACGACGTTAAGGGACTAGTAGGTGGAGGCCTAGAAAAAGAGGTATTAATCGGTGCGAACGTGCCTGAAGCCGACCTATTTATCGCATGCACGTCAAGGGACGAGATGAATATCTTAACCTGTGTATTGGCTAAAAATATAGGTGCAAAAAGAACTATCGCTCGTGTAAGAGACCCAGAGTATCTTAAAGAAATGGAAAATTTAAGGCAAGAACTAGGTCTAGATTTAATATTTAACCCTGAGAAGAGAACTGCATACGAAATAGATAACGCCTTAAAATTCCCATCTGCTAAAAAGGTAGAAGTGTTTGCCGGGGGCAGGGCAATGATGGTTGAGTTTGAAATTGAAAAGGGCAACCCTATCGTTGGCAAAAAGGTTATGGACTTATGTAGGCATTACGGAAACAAGATTTTGTTTGGAATGGTAACTCGTGAAAATAAAGAGTTTATTCCAAACGGCGCTTTCATAATGGAAAAGGAAGACCGAATTCACGTAATCGGCTCGGACAAAGATATATCGGCTTTTTGCAAAAAGACGGGTATGTTTAAACAAAGGGCTAAAACGATAATGATAATAGGTGGTGGGAAAATAGCAGTTCACTTGGCTAACGAACTTTGTAAGTCGCCAGAAGTAAACGTTAAAATCATAGAAGAAGATAGTAGCGTTTGCGAAAGACTAGCCGAAATATTACCAAGAGCGACGATAATTTGTGGCGACGGCACGGACCAAAACTTATTAAGCGAAGAGAAGATTTCTAATGCCGACGCATGCGTAACCTTAACTGATTTTGACGAAAGTAACGTAATTATCTCGTTATACGCAATGCAAAAAGGCGTTGCTAAGGTAATAACCAAAATAAACAGAAGTTCTATATACGATATGGCAGAATATATCGGTTTAGACACGGTCGTTTCGCCAAGAAAAGCCACGGCAGACCAAATTATAGGTTATGTTCGTTCACACAAGAACGAAGGAGAAGGTGGAATTATCAACTTCTACAAATTAGGTTCGTCTACCGAGGCAACCGAGTTTGAAGTTGGCGAGTCGTTCGAATATCTCAACACCCCACTTAAAGACTTAAAAATAAAACCTAACACGCTAATTGGTGGTATCGTTAGAGAAGAGCAATTTATATTGCCAAGTGGCGAAACGATAATTAAAAAGGGAGATAAGGTAATAGTAGTTTCCCTAATAAAACAAATAACCGACCTTGTGGGGATTTTTAAGTAATGAATTATAAAGTAGTTTTTAACGTAATTGGTAAAACGCTTATAATACTTGCAGGGTTAATGTGTATACCTATGTTCGTAGGCGTTTTTTATAGAGAGGGCAACTTTCTTGCATTCTTAATTCCAATTTTAAGCCTATTAGTCGTAGGTTTTCCTTTATCTTACATGAAAGTAAAGGATAAGTCCCTGTATGCAAAAGAAGGTTTTGTTATCGTTGCGTTATGTTGGATAATAATGTCGTTAGTCGGCTCAATGCCATTTATTATAAGTGGCGAAATTCCAAACTTTTTCGACGCATTT
Organism: Christensenellaceae bacterium; assembly: GCA_045651365.1. GTDB lineage: Bacteria > Bacillota > Clostridia > Christensenellales > Borkfalkiaceae > UBA1259. The sequence goes on along the minus strand of JAZRSF010000012.1, from coordinate 132,696 downwards.
TTTGAAACCGTTTCGGGATTTACAACGACGGGTGCAAGCATATTAAACCTTTCCACCGACAAAATGGATTTATCTAGAGCCATAATGTTTTGGAGACTGTTTACCCATTGGATAGGTGGTATGGGGGTATTAGTATTCTTGTTAGCAGTTTTGCCATCAAACGGCAACGCCATGCACATTTTAAGGGCAGAAGCACCAGGACCATCAGCATCTAAACTAGTTAGTAAAATTACTTATACTGCAAGAATTTTATACGGCATATACTTAAGCCTTACCGTAGCCGAAACCATTTTACTTTCTTTTAGTGGAATGGGTATATATGAGGCGACGTTAAACGCATTCTCCAATGCTGGAACGGGTGGCTTTAGCATATACGGAGATAGCATAGCCCACTACAATAGTCTATACGTAGAAATGGTTATTGCAACCTTTATGTTCTTATTTGGAATAAACTTCAACTTGTTCTACCTAATCTTGATGGGGCACTTCTTAAAGGCAGTTAAGAGTGAAGAGTTTATAACTTATTTAGTGATAGTTGTCCTAGTTACCTTAACTATTGCGCTTAACCTACTTTCTATTGGTATGGAATTTGCGCAAGGTTTAAGATACGCATTTTTCCAAACGACTTCTATAAGTTCAACCACGGGTTTCTCAACGGCAGACTTTACGACTTGGCCAGAGTTTTCTAAAACCTTGCTTATGATATTAACTGTCATTGGCGCTTGTGGTGGTTCGACTTGTGGTGGAATGAAGGTTTCTCGTGTAATTATACTATTCAAAACGTGTAAAAACGGGGTTAAAAAAGCCTTGCATCCAAGGGCTGTAACAAACACCAAACTAGAAGGCGAAACGCTTTCTAAAGAAATCGAAAGAAACACCTGCGTATATTTTATAATGTGGGTTATGATAGTTGTTCTTTGCACACTTATACTTGCAATAGACCCTTGTGGAAGCGACGTTTTTGCGAACTTTTCAACTTCAATTACCGTTATAGGGAACGTTGGACCGGGAATGACTACGGCGATAGGCCCTATGGGCAACTTTTCGGCGTATAGTGGATTTAGTAAAATAATTCTTTCTATGGTTATGATTGTAGGAAGACTAGAAATATTACCAATGATAATTCTTTTCGCACCAAGAACGTGGAGAAGAGGAGAATAAAAGGATGGACAAAGATATGGGATATTTAAGCGATATAGAAATTGCGCAAAGCGTAACACCAAAGCCAATTGAACATATTGCCGACGTTTTGGGTGTAGGCAAAGAAGATTACGAATGCTACGGCAAAACCAAAGCAAAAATAAGTCTTGATATCAAAGACGACGCTACTAAAAAAGATGGAAAACTAATATTAGTAACGGCAATAACGCCAACCCCTGCAGGCGAAGGTAAAACAACTACTACTATCGGTCTAGCAGACGGACTTAAAAGAATTGGTAAAAAGGTAGTGGTTGCTCTTCGTGAACCATCTTTAGGGCCTGTTTTTGGTGTAAAAGGTGGTGCGGCTGGTGGTGGCTGGGCGCAAGTTATTCCTATGGAAGATATAAATCTACACTTTACGGGCGATTTTCATGCGATAGGCGCAGCGAACAACTTGCTTGCAGCAATGCTCGATAATCATATCTATCAAGGCAACGCCCTTAATATAGACCCTGAAAAAATCACTTGGAAGAGATGCGTAGATATGAACGACCGTCAACTTCGTTTCGTGGAAGACGGGCTTGGTGGAAAGTTTAACGGCGTTCCAAGAAAAGACGGATACGATATAACCGTTGCAAGTGAGATTATGGCTATATTCTGTCTTGCTACTGGAATAACCGACTTAAAGCAAAGACTTGCTAAAATTATCGTAGGCTACACCTACGACGATAAGCCTGTAACGGCTGGCGATTTAAAGGCAGAAGGCGCTATGACGGCACTTCTTAAAGACGCATTAAAGCCAAACCTCGTTCAAACTCTAGAGGGAACTCCTGCATTCGTTCACGGAGGACCTTTTGCAAACATAGCGCATGGTTGTAACTCTGTTATCGCAACTAGAACTGCTCTAAAGCTTGGGGATTACGTGGTAACCGAGGCTGGTTTCGGTGCAGACTTAGGGGCAGAAAAATTCCTCGATATAAAGTGCAGAATGGCTAATCTAGTTCCATCTGCAGTAGTAATCGTAGCAACCGTTCGTGCGTTGAAGATGCATGGTGGCTTACTAAAAACCGAACTCGCTAACGAAGATTTAGGCGCATTAGAACGTGGCATACCTAACTTATTAAGACACGTTAAAAATATTAAAGAGGTATACAAACTACCATCAGTCGTAGCAGTAAATCGTTTTCCAACCGATACTGACGCCGAAATAGAATTTATTATTAAAGAATGTAAAAAACTTGGTGTAAACGTAGTTCTATCAACCGTTTGGGCAGAAGGTGGAAAGGGTGGCGAAGAACTAGCAAAAGAAGTTATTTCTCTTTGCGAAAAGCCAAACGACTTTACGTTTAGTTACGACCAAAACGATAGCATTGAACAAAAGATTAAAGATATAACCGTTAAAGTTTACGGTGGCGTAGGCGTTGAATTTACTGAAGACGCTAAAGCCCAAATAGAAAAACTTAATAAACTTGGTTTAGATAAACTACCTATTTGCGTGGCTAAAACGCAATATTCGTTTAGCGACGACCAAACAAAGTTAGGCGCTCCAGAAAACTTTGTGGTTACCGTTCGTAACGTTAAGATATCGGCAGGCGCAGGCTTTATCGTTGCACTAACGGGTAGTATAATGACAATGCCAGGACTTCCAAAAGTTCCTGCTGCAGAAAAAATCGACGTAACCGAAGACGGAAAAATCGTCGGTCTATTCTAATAGGGCGTGGTAAGAAAAATGCCTAACGGAAAGATTATAATAAACCCTTTTGGAATACCGGGTCAAAACCTTCATCAAGCCAAAAGACTGCAAAGCGAATTTAAGTTGATGGGGGTAAAAGTGGAAATTCTCTACCAAGCCCATTTAACTGCGCTCATTAAAGATAACCAAATCAAAACCACCCTTGGTGAAACCGATTTTATCGTTTACCTAGACAAGGATAAGTATTTGTCGGCTATGCTAGAAAAAAGTGGCTATAAGCTATTCAATTCGCACGACGCAATTAGAACGTGTGACGATAAGGGCGAGACTTATATTTCACTTGCTAATAATGGATTTAACCTTCCAAAAACTATATTTGCCCCCGTTTGTTATAGAAAGGAATGTCAACTTTCAAACGAATATATTGAAACTCTTGAAAAAGAAATTGGCTATCCAATAATAGTAAAAACAAGTTACGGCTCTTGTGGAAGTGGCGTTTTCTTGACTCAAAACAAGGCACAATTACTTTCATGCCTAGAAGAACTAAAATTAACTCCTTATATGTGTCAAGAATATCTTGGCGCAGAAAGGGGCAAGGATATTAGGGTTATAGTAATAGGTGGCAAATCCGTTGCAGGAATGCAAAGATATAACCAAAACGACTTCCGTTCTAATATTGCCCTTGGTGGTAAGGGTAAAGAAATAGACCTAGACAGCAAGGAAAATAAGGATATAAAAGACCTTGCCGAAAAAGTTGCCATTTGCTTAAACCTAGATTATTGTGGGGTCGATATTCTATATGGAAACGACGGTGAAAAGGTTGTATGTGAAGTTAACTCAAACGCCTTTTTTGAAGGGATAGAAAGCGTTACAAGCATAAACGTTGCTAAACTCTACGCACAATATATTCTAAACAAAATAACTAAATAAGAATAAAATTAATAAAATCAGTCAATAAAAGCGCTAGAAGATTTTTAGCGTTTTTTCTTTTTTAAAAATTTTTAGAAAAATTTACAAAAAAGTCTTGACAAACTAATTTAAGGGTGTATAATAAAATTAGCAGTCGACAAAAGAGAGTGCTAACACACTAAGCAAGCGATTGCTAAAAATGATATAAAAAGGAGTAATATTATGAAGAATTATTTACAAACTAATAGACCATTTGGATTAGGCTTTTTCGACAACATGTTCGAAGATTTTTTTGCTCCTACGTTTACAGGGGTAAATAAGTCGATGCACACGGATATAAAGGAAACGGAAAAGGGCTATGAACTCAGCGTAGATATGCCGGGTTACGAAAAGAGTGATATAAAGTTAACTCTAGAAAAAGGTTATTTAACCGTTGAGGCAGTAAGAACGGAATCTAACGAGCAAAAGTATTTAAGGCAAGAAAGAAGTTATTCTTGCAAGCGTAGTTACTACGTAGGCGAGAGCCTTACCGAAGAGGATATTAAAGCAAAATATCATAATGGAACTTTAGTGTTAGACGTTCCTAAAAAAGAGGCTAAAGTTCCAGAAAAAAAGAATATTCAAATTGATTAATTACTAACTAGTTTTCTCATCAGTTTTTTCCTTAATTAAGTAAAAGTGGCGACGCCGAAAAATTTGCGTCGCCACTTTTCTTTTTGTGTAAGGTTTTAAAATTTATTAAAATATTAACTTTTTTGAAAACAAATTAAAGTAATAATTAAAAATATTTATTAAAAATATGGACAAAAGAATTAAAATGTTGTAAAATAAAAACATAACATTATTCAAGGAGATAAATATGGCTAATACTAGAAAATTTTTAGTTACCTTATTATCCGTTTTAATGTGCATAATGCTTTCATTCGCAATGGTAGCGTGTGGTGGCTCTGGCGCTGGTGACGGAGAAGGAGATGGTAATCAAGGTGGTGGAAACAATGGTGGCGAAAATCCTCCTCCACATTCACACGAATACACCCAAGTTGTAGAATACTTTGGTAACAATCGTTTAGCAAAAAAGGTTAAGTGCTCTTGTGGTGCAACCATAGATAGAGATTGGGTTGAAATCTATACTGCTCAAGATTTTATCGATTTAACTCAAGAATTAAGTCAAGAGAATGCTGATTTATCAGGCGTTTACAAAATTGAAATAAAAAACGATATTGATTTTAACGGTGCAACCCTTAATCCTATGACTATTTATGATTCTATGGAATCTGTTTGGACGCTAACTGCTCCATCAACTGGTGTAACGTTAAGCAACTTCAGCATTAACCCTGATGCAAATGGCAACGCAGCATTATTTGGTCTTGTTAAATCAGACCTTACAATAAGCAATATTACCATTAGCAACGCAACGATTGGTAATGCAACTACCTGTGTAAATGCTGCTGGATTTGTTGCTAAAATTAATTTTGACGATTTGGACACAGTTGCCGCTGGCGACGTAGTTTTCCAAAACGTAAAGATTAAGGACTCTACTATTTTAGCAACCGGAAGTAACGGTAAATCTGCCGGTGGTATTTATGGTATCGCAATTAACGAAATTGGCGACGAAAGAAACGTAAAAGTTGATGCAGTAGAAATTAACAACTGTGATATTTCCTGCTATAAAGCCGCAGGCGCAATCATGGGTTGGTTATCACAATGTTCTCCTGTTCAAACCTTAAAGGTTAACGTTGCAGGTTATTCTATTAAAAACTGTGATATGGCTTCAAACACTACTAACGAAGCAGGTTTATACTGTGGTATAGTTGGCGACGCTTGGTCTAAATTTGAATATCAAAGTGCTTCTCCAGAAGCAGCAGATAAAATTTTAGGCAACACCGTTAACCAAGTTGCTCAAGCAAACCTTGCTAGAGATTATGGTAGAGCCGATTGGGGTGATGGAACTCAAGGTTATTGTTGGTTTGGCGTTACTCAATTAGAGGCTTTGGGGGAAGTTGTCAACTAGTTTAACTATTCTAACGTAAAAATATGCTCGCAATTTCTTGCGAGCATTTTTTATTTAAAAAACTTTAAAAAGGTTCATAAACTAATTGACAAATTTTACGATACGGGTATAATATATTTAGCACTCTAAACAAACGAGTGCTAAAATGCTAGAGGTGAGTAAATGAAACAATTTAAAACGGAATCCAAAAGAATTTTAGACTTAATGATTAATTCCATCTATACGAACAAAGAGATTTTTTTAAGAGAACTTATTTCAAACGCGTCAGACGCTATTGATAAATTAAAATTTATCTCTTTAACCGATTCTAAAGCGAGTCAAGAGTTTAAGATTACCATATCTTTAGACGAGGTTGCTAAGACACTAACCATAGAAGATACGGGTATAGGTATGACCGAGAGTGAGTTAGAAAAAAATCTCGGCACGATAGCACAATCGGGAACGCTTGCATTCAAAAAGGAAAACGAGGGTAAAACCGAAGAACAACTTATAGGTCAATTCGGCGTGGGATTTTATTCGGCGTTTATGGTTGCCGACAAAATAACCGTATACACCAAAAGTTATAGCAACGATAAGGCGTTCGTTTGGGAAAGTAAAGGGGCAAAAGGCTACACTATAAAAGAATGTGAAAAAGAGGGCTACGGCACGAAAATTGTTTTAACTCTTAAAGCCGATAGTGAAGACTATAAATATAGCGAGTTTTTACAAGAATACAAAATTATCTCGCTCGTTCGTCGCTATTCCGACTATATAAGATATCCAATTCAAATGTTGGTAACTAAGACGGTTAAAAAAGAGGGCAGTCCAAGTGATAAGCCAGAATACGAGCAAATTAAAGAAGTCGAAACCTTAAATAGCATGGTTCCACTTTGGAAAAAGCCTAAAAAGGACGTTACTAACGAGGCTCTAAACGAGTTTTACAAAAACGAATTCCACGAATATATCGACCCATTAAAGGGTATTTATACAAAAATCGAAGGCGCAGTAACATACGATAGCATTTTGTATTTCCCATCAAACGCACCTATTGATTACTATTCAAAGGACTTCAAAAAGGGCTTAAAACTTTACGCTAACGGCGTTATGATTATGGAAAAGTGCGAAGAACTTCTTCCAGACTATTTCGGCTTTGTAAAGGGTGTGGTAGATTCAAGCGATTTAAGCCTTAATATTTCAAGAGAAATTTTACAACAAGACCGTCAAGTAAAAGCCATTGCAAACGGCATTGAAAAGAAAATTATTCAAGAACTAAAAGACATGCTAGAAAAAGATAGGGAAACCTATGATAAACTCTTTAAGGAGTTCGGTTTATCTATTAAGTTCGGTGCATACGCAGGCTTTGGAATGAACAAGGATAAACTCAAAGATTTACTCTTATTTTATTCCTCGTCAAAAGAGAAACTTGTTTCGTTAAAAGAATACGTTAAAGAGGCACCACAAGACCAAGAATTTATATACTATGCGTCTGGCGAAAGTTACGAAAAAATCGCAACCCTTCCACAAATTGAAAAGGCAAAAGAAAAGGGCGTAGAAATTCTATTTTTCAAAGACGGCGTAGACGAATTTGTTGCAAAACTTCTAACCGAATACGAGGGTAAAAAGTTTAAGTCGGTTGCCGAAGCAGACTTTTCACTATCTAACGAACAAGAGAAAAAAGAACTTGAAACCAAAAATCAAGAAAGCAAGGAATTGCTAGATAAAATCAAGGAAATTTTAGGGGATAGCATTAAAGAAGTAAGGCTTACCGACAACCTAAAAACCTATCCCGTATGCTTAATTTCGGCAGGCGAATTATCGATAGAAATGGAAAAAGTTTTAAATGCTATGCCGAACGCAAATCAAAAGGTAAAAGCCGAGAAAATTCTAGAAATTTCTTGCAACCATAAAATTTTAGACACCTTAAAATCCCAACTACAAGACGACCAAGAAAAATTCAAAAAGACTGTAAGCGTTTTATATCAATCTGCAAGGTTAATTGAGGGATTAGAGGTTGAAGACGTTTCTTCATTCGTTACGTCAATAGCTGAAATTTTATAAGATAAAAGAATTATAGATTTAAAAGCCAAAAAACGGCATAGTTTTTAAAGTATTTTTTAAAAACTTATGCTATAATAATCACGAACGGGCAAAGTATTTATAAGGAGAGTGTATGAATAAAAACCTCAATAATGGCGACAAAACGCCTGCATTACAACTTAAGAACATTAAAAAGACCTATCTTGCCGGTGAGAATTCCGTTCAGGCATTAAAAGGCGTTTCCATTAACTTTAGAAAAAGTGAATTCGTTTCTATTCTAGGTCCTTCTGGTTGTGGTAAAACTACAATGCTTAACATTATTGGTGGTTTAGACCGTTATACCGAAGGCGACCTCGTTATTGAAGGCAAATCTACTACCAATTTTACCGACCGAGATTGGGATACTTATCGTAACCATAGAATTGGCTTTATTTTCCAAAGCTATAATCTAATTCCACACCAAACGGTATTATCAAACGTAGAACTAGCGTTAACTATATCAGGCGTTGGCAAAGAAGAGCGTGTTAAATTAGCCAAAGAGGCACTTAAAAAAGTTGGACTCGAAAATGAAATACATAAGCGTCCAAATCAACTTTCGGGTGGTCAATGTCAACGTGTTGCCATTGCTAGAGCGCTTGTAAACGAGCCTGATATTTTACTTGCCGACGAACCGACTGGTGCGTTAGATAGTAAAACTAGCGTTCAAATAATGGAACTAATTAAGCAAATCGCTCAAGATAGACTTGTTGTTATGGTAACGCACAACGGCGACTTAGCAGAGGAATATTCTTCAAGAATAATAAGTCTCAAAGACGGCGAGGTTATTGAAGATACCAATCCTTTAACCGTAGAAGAAAATCAAGCATTTATTCCAGAAGAAGAGCAGGTATATGCTCCTACCGAAGAACAAGCATATATTCCTACCGAAAAGCAAGTATATGTCCCTACCGAAAAGGGAAGCTATAAACAAAATAAGATTAAAAGAAAGAAACGCTCTAAAATGAGTTTGTGGACTTCTTTTAAACTTTCAATGCGCAACCTATTTACAAAAAAGGGTAGAACTGCGCTAACTTCGTTTGCAGGTAGTATCGGTATTATTGGTATATCGCTAATTCTAGCCGTATCGCAAGGCGCAACTTCCTATATAAATCACGTTCAAGAGGCAACTCTTTCTTCCTATCCTATTACGATTGAATCCTCGTCAATGGACGTAATGTCGTTGATGGAGAATTTTATGAATTCGGGCAAAGGTGAACCCGACCACCCACTAGATGCTATTTATAAAGACCAGGTAATTGGAGAACTAGTTGACGCTTTAGCAAAAGCTAACACAGGAGAAAACGACTTAGCGTCTTTTAAGGTTTATCTCGATAAGGAAATTGCAAAGGAAGGTTCTAAACTTAACGGTGCCGTTTCTGCAGTTCAGTATAATTACGACTTAGACCTAGACGTTTATACAAAATACAATGGTGAAATAGTAAAATCCGACACTAAGGAATTGCTCACCAAGATGTTGGCAAGCTTTATGCTAGGCTCAACGGGTAGTCAAAACGGAGAGGGAATAGGTGGAATTAATACCGAAGAGAGCAGTTCTTCTTTTGGAATGTTCTCCAATATGATAATGGGGGATATGTGGCAAGAATTAATTTCTTCGACCGACGGTGGATTAATTAACGATATGGTGAAGGAACAATACGACGTAGTATACGGCGATTGGCCAACCAAAGCGAACGAAGTCGTGCTAGTATTAAACCAACATAACGAGTTAGACGACTTAACTCTTTACTCCTTAGGTTTAATTGGCGACGAAGAGATAGATAAGATAATTAAGGCTGCTCAAAGTGGTCAAACGCTTGAGAAAGACTACAAGCATTGGAGTTACAAAGAACTTTGTGAAAAGGAATTTAAAACTATATTACCATACGATTGTTACGAATATTCTAGCGAACTCGGTATATGGATTGATAGTAGAGAAAACCCAATTAAGTTAAACGCCTTATACGACAATGCGTATACGTTAAAGATTAAGGGTATAATTCGTCCTAACCCTGAAAGCGAAAACCACATGATAACAGGTTCTATCGGTTATACTTATAAGTTAACCGAAGAAATAATTCGTGGGGCAGAAAATTCTGACGTTGTTAAAGCGCAAAAGGCATCTCCTAACATAGACGTTTTTACTGGAAAGCCTTTTGAAAGTTCTTCAACCGACTTAGATACCGAACAAAAATCTCAAAAATTCCACGAGTATGCTACTAGTTTAGACGAATTTGCTAAGGCTCGTCTAAGCCTCAAAATTAAAACGACTATTCCTCAAACGGAATTGGGCTTGAGGGTGATGGCTGATTTCCAAGTGTTAGGTGATGAGGATAATCAAAAAGCCAAAAAAGAACTTATAGCCGAGGCATACGCTCAATCTATGGGTAGTGGCGTGTCAGCCGACGACGTTATAGGCATGTTTGAAAATGCAAGCAAAGAAACGATAGATAGCCTCGTTATGATGGTTTTGGCGCAAAAGCACACCATTGAGTATACCGTTGAAAAGATTATGCCTTACGTAATGGCAGACCAAACGGGGGAATTAGGCTACGTTTTAGAATACGCCGGTTTAGAAGAGACTCTAGAAAAGATTGCTCAAGATAATACTAGTGCGCTAAACACCGAATTATCAAACCTCTTAAACCATGATTATGGAGAAGAAGACCAACTCTGCGCTGATTATTATGAAACACTTATGGAATTTTCGGACAGCACCTATGAAAACAATCTAATTAAAATGGGTTGCATAGATTTAGGCGTTCCAACCTCAATAAACATTTACGCATCTTCTTTTGAAAACAAGGATATAATCGTCGAGGCAATAGAGGAATACAACCAAGGCGTAGATGAAGCAAAGAAGATTAAATATACCGATTACGTAGGACTTCTTATGTCTGCAGTAACTACGGTAATCGATGCAATCACATATATTTTAATTGCATTCGTTGCTATCTCGCTTGTCGTTTCGTCTATAATGATTGCAGTTATAACACTTATCTCTGTTCAAGAAAGAACAAAGGAAATTGGTATACTTCGTTCAATCGGTGCTTCAAAGCGAGACGTTTCTTCGCTGTTTAACGCTGAAACCATAATAATCGGTTTAATTTCAGGGTTACTAGGCGTTGGCGTAACCTACTTATTATGTATTCCAATTAATCTAATATTGCAAGCACTTACGGGAATACCTACACTCAGGGCAATTCTTCCTATTGGGGCGGCGGCGATACTCGTTGGTATTAGCGTTACCTTAAACTTGATTTCAGGAATTATTCCATCAAGAAGTGCCGCTAAAAAAGACCCTGTCGTTGCGCTTCGCACCGAATAAAACTAAATAACTAAAATAAAGCGTCGATTTTCCGTAAAAGGTAACTCGGCGCTCTTTTTATTGGCTAAAATTTTGGTAAAAAACTTGATAATAGAAAAATTATATGTTATACTACTAAAGTATATATATTTATTAATATAGGGTGTAAATTTATGGACAGAATCGAGTTTAGAAAAATCTTCAAAAATCCTCAAGAGTTTGGGGGCGTAAAAGTAACCGTTTGTGGTTGGGCTAGAACTATTCGTGATAGCAAGTCGTTCGGATTTATCGAACTTAACGACGGTTCGTATTTTAAAAATTGTCAAATAGTTTTCGATAGAGAAAAAGTATCTAATTACGACGAGATTGCTCGTCAAAACGTAGGCGCTTGCTTAAAGGTAAACGGCACGCTTATTTTAACCCCTGAAAATAAACAACCTTTCGAAATCAATGCTGATAGTATCGAAGTGCTCGGCACGTCTTGCCCTGAATATCCACTTCAAAAGAAAAGGCATACTTTAGAGTTCTTGCGCTCAATGCCACACCTTCGTCCAAGAACGAATATTTTTAAAGCCGCTTTCAAAATTAGAAGTGAAGCTGCTTTTGCTATTCACACTTTCTTTAACGAAAGAGGCTTCGTATACGTTCATACGCCAATCATTACAGGTAGCGATTGCGAGGGCGCAGGTGCAATGTTCCAAGTAACAACCCTTGATTTAGATAACGTTCCACAAGAAAACGGAACTACCGATTATACTAAAGATTTTTTCGGCAAAAAATCAAGTTTAACAGTGTCAGGTCAACTTGACGTAGAAAACTTTGCGATGGCTTTTGCAAACGTATATACTTTTGGACCTACTTTTAGAGCAGAGCATTCTAACACCGTTCGCCACGCAGCAGAGTTTTGGATGATAGAGCCGGAACTTGCTTTCGCTGACCTATCAGACGATATGGACTGCGCAGAAGATATGGTTAAATATATCATCAAGAGAGTTATGTCTACTTGTGCCGAGGAGATTAATTTCCTAAACCAATTCGTTGACACAGGACTTATCGATAGATTAAACAACGTTATAAATAACGAGTTCATTCGTTTAACTTACACCGAAGCTATAGACATTCTACTTAAAGTTAAAGATAGATTCGACGCACCCGTTTATTGGGGCGTAGACCTACAAAGCGAACACGAAAGATATATCACCGAAGAATACTTCAAAAAGCCAGTCTTTTTAACCGATTATCCAAAAGATATTAAGGCGTTCTATATGAGATTAAACGACGACGGAAAGACGGTTGCCGCAAGCGACCTTTTAGTTCCAGGAATAGGCGAACTTATCGGTGGTTCTCAACGTGAGGAAAGATTAGACGTTCTTGAAAGAAGAATGAAAGAATGCAATCTTAACCCAAAAGATTATAAGTCTTATCTCGACCTTAGAAAATACGGTGGAGTTATCCATTCGGGCTTTGGTTTAGGCTTTGAAAGAATGATTATGTATTTAACGGGTATCTCTAATATTAGAGACGTTTTACCATTCCCAAGAACGGTAGGAACGTTAGAAAACTAATAAAAACATAAGGGTGAGAAAATGAGAATTTTGATAGACGCCTTTGGTGGCGACAACGCTCCTGACGAGATTATCGCAGGGACTATAGAGGCTGTAAAAGAAAAGAGTGGCTTTACAGCCGTGTTAGTCGGCGTGGAAGAAGTTATTAAGGAAAAACTTTCTTTATACGAATACGACAAGGATAGAATAGAAATTTTACCTGCAACCGACGTTATTACTTGCGAAGAAGAGCCAACTAAAGCAGTTAGAAGTAAACCAAATAGTTCTATTTGCGTAGCGTTTAAGGAATTAAAGGAAAAAGAGGATGCAACGGCATTCGTGTCGGCAGGCTCAACTGGTGCAGTTTTGGTTGGCGCAACCTTAAAACTTGGTAGAATTCAAGGGGTAAATCGTCCTGCGCTTTGTCCAAGTCTTCCAACGCTAATCGAAGACAAAAACGTTTTATTATTAGATTCTGGTGCAAATGCCGACTGTAAGCCTATTAACCTTTGTCAATTTGCGTTAATGGGTAGCGCTTATGCAGAGGCTTTGGGTATAAAAAATCCAAAAGTAGCGTTACTTTCTAACGGCACGGAAGACGAAAAGGGTAATGCCTTAAATCACGAGGTATTCCCAATTCTAAAAAGCCTTAAAACCATCAATTTCGTTGGAAATATGGAAGCTAGGGAAATTCTTTCGGGAGATTACGACGTTATAGTTGCCGATGGATTTTCAGGAAATATCGCATTAAAATCTACCGAGGGCGCAATAGAATCTTTACTTAAAATTATTAAAAGCGAAATTTATTCTTCGTTTAGGGGTAAGATGGGTGGATTACTTCTTAAACCTGCGTTTAAGAACATTAAAACTACAATGGATTACGGCAACAAGGGTGGCGCATTGTTTTTAGGAGTTAATAAAACCGTAATTAAAGCGCACGGCTCTGCAAAGAGAAAGGCTATCAAGGGCGCAATCCTTCAAGCAGTGTTATATAGTAAGTTTGACGTTTCAACTGCGATTAAAGATAAAATTGCAGGCGAAGAATTAATCATTGAAAACTAGTATGGAAATTTTCGACGTTTCTGGTATAGAAAGTAAAATAGGTTATACCTTTAAGGATAAAGGGTTATTAAGAACGGCTTTTACCCACGCATCATACGGGCACGAGCATAACCAACGCGATAACGAAAGACTAGAATTTTTCGGCGATAGCGTGTTGCAGTTTGTGGTTACCGAATATTTGTGTAAAAAGCATAAATCAGACGAGGGTGCTTTAACTCAAATGCGTGCAAAAATTGTTTCTAAATATCCATTGATAGAGGCTACTCAAAAACTAGGTATCACTCAAGATATTTTAATGGGCAAAGGAACGAAAAAGAGCGCTAGGCAAGACGATAAACTTTACTCTTCCGTTTACGAGGCGTTAGTTGCCGCAATTTATCTAGACGGTGGAATGGCAAAAGCCAGAAAATTTATAATAAACACCGTAATTAAAAATTACGAGACTCAAACTAAAGAGATAAAAACACAAGGGGTTAAGGCAATCGTTAAAAGTCAATTTCAAGAATACGTTCAAAAGAACGACCTTGGAATAATCGAGTATAACGTTCTTGACCAAAAAGGGCCTTCCCACAATATAGAATTCACAGTTGGCTTATTTCTAAACGGCAAAAAACTTGCAGAGGGCAAGGGCTTTAGCAAAAAGAGTGCCGAGGCGCAATGCGCTATGCTAGCATTAAAAAAATTAACCGCTAAAAAAGGACGGTAAAATACATTGAATTTTGAAAAAGTAGAATTATACGGATTTAAATCTTTCGCCGATAAAGCAGAGATTAAATTCGGTAACGGAATAACTGCAATCGTTGGACCAAACGGCTGTGGTAAAAGTAACGTAGCAGATGCTATTCGTTGGGTATTAGGCGAACAATCTGCTAAGAGTTTGCGTGGTTCTAGCATGCAAGACGTTATTTTCTCAGGAACGCAAAATCGTCGCTCACTTTCTTACTGCGAAGTTTCGCTTTTCTTTGACAACACTTCAAGAATGTTTAGCCTTGATTATAACGAAGTAATCATTACTAGAAAACTCTATAGAAGTGGCGAAAGCGAATACTTTATAAACAAGCAACCTGCAAGACTAAAAGACATTGTAGAATTACTACACGAGTGTGGTATTGGTAAAGAGGGTTACACTATAATCGGTCAAGGTAAGGTAGAAGAAATTATGTCTGCAAAACCAGAAGACCGTCGTATGATATTTGAAGAGGCTACGGGTATAGCGCACTTCAAAACTAGAAAGAACGAGGCTGAAAGAAAACTAGATAGAACTCACGAAAACCTAAATCGTTACAACGATATTCTAACCGAAATTGAAAACCAATTAGGACCATTAGAACGTCAAGCTGAAAAGGCAAGAGAGTTTAACGAACTTTCTGCAGAACTTAAGTATCACGAACTCAATACATACGTTGCTAAAGTAGACGGCGTTGGTAAAGCAAAAGAAAAAATCAATATTAGGATAAAGGGAATTGACGACCAAACTGCGCTTCGTCAAGAAGAATACAATCAAGCGCAAGCCGAATACGAAAAGATATTTAGAGACATCACCGAGGCTGACGACGCACTTCGTAGCCTAAACGAAGAACTTCTTAATAGACGTGTAGAATTAGAACGTTCTTCGGGAACAAAACAATTATACGAACAAAAAATTTCTTACTTGAAAAGCCAAATTCACCGTGCCGAAGAAGAGATTAAAGACAACCTTAAACTTATCGAAGATTGTTCGCAATCGATAGAAACTAACTCTTTAGACCTTGAAAAGGCAAAAGAACAACTCAAGGATTTATCGGCAAAAGCAGACGTAGTTAGTAGAAAACTTCTAAGCGTAACCGAAAAAATCATGCTCGGCGAAGAACTTGCCACCGAAAATCGTAAAAAGATAATCGAATCTATAGAATCTCTTTCTAACATCAACGTTAACAAGGGAACTATGAGCATAGAAAAATCTAATCTTACCGATAAGTTAAACGAACTTACTACTAGGCTTGACGAACTTTCGGTAAAAAGAGAAGAATATTTTAACGCTAAAGATAAATGCGATAAAAACATAGACGAATTAGATAGAAGTATCTTCGATACCAAAAATCAAATTACCGATAAGGAAAACGAAGTTCGTTCGCTTAACGAAGAGATTGCAAAAATTGAAAATGCTATTTACGTTATAAACTCTTCGCTTACTGCGTTAGTTACCAAAGAGAACTTCTATAAAGGGCTAAAGGAAAACTACGAGGGATACGGTCAATCGGTTAAACTTTTGATGAATCAAGCAAAGTCTATCCCAAGCATAAAGGCAAAAATCAAGGGTGTTGTTGCCGAACTTATCAAGAGCGATAAGAAGTTTGACATTGCCTTAGAAACTGCGCTTGCCGCAGCTGCTCAAAACGTAGTAACTCAAACTCCAGACGACGCTAAGTATTTAATCGAATACCTAAAAGTTAACAAATTCGGTAGAGTAACGTTCTTACCTATTACGAGCGTAAAACCACGTATTCAAAATAGCGAAGTAACCCTTGCACTTAGGGAAAAGGGTGCGCTAGGCGTAGCAAACGAACTAGTTACCTACGATAGCCAATACGAAAACGTTATTTCTAACCTTTTAGGAAATACTTTAATAGTTGACACTCTTGAAAACGCAACGGCAATCGCAAAGAAATTCCGTTTTGCATTCAAGATGGTAACCCTAGACGGCGACGTGTTCTCAACTCAAGGTGCAATGAGTGGTGGTTCAAAGCGCACGGATACCGTTGGATTGCTTTCAGGCGAAAGAAAAATCGAAGAGATGGAAAGTCTTATCGCCCAAAAGAATGAGGAACTAAACGAACTCAAAGACCAAAAGTCTAAACTAGACGTTAAGAGAGACAAAGGTTTAGACGAATTAACTTTACTTAACGACTTATACAACGGCAAGCACCAACAACTTCTAGTGGAGAGAGAAAAGCAAGGAACTGCTGAAAAATCTCTAAGTGAAATTGGCAGAGAAATTGAATCTCTAAACGATTTAATCGACGAAGTTAACGAAAGATTAGCAAAAATCTCCCAAGACTTTAATCAAATTCAAAGTGGTGGTAAAAAGTTAGAAGAAGATAGGGAAAACGCATCTAAAACGGCAGATAAGCAACAAGCAGAATCGGACGCTTTAAGAAAGGAAAGAGAAGAACTTTCAGCAAAAAGCACGCAAATGCAAGTTGAAATAACCGAATTAAAGGCGAAAATCTCTTCAATGCAAGCCGACGAGGAAAGGTTAACAAAGGCAAAAGAACAAGCCGTTAGCGACGTAGAAAGACTTAAAAAATCTAACCAAGGCGCTGAAAGTATTATCGAAGAAATTAGAAGAGACCAGGAAAAGGTTGCCCTTTCTAAAGAAGACCAAGACAAGATTAACGCTATAAGAGAAAAGATTGAAAGCGTTGAATCTAACAAAGCAGGTTTAAGAGAAAAACTTAACAGAAACGACGAAAAGAAAGAGTTTTTGAACCAAGAACTCACAACCCTTGCCGAAAAGAAGAACGAAGAAAAAATTGCCCTAACTAAAATCGACTCTGACCTAGAGTATATGGGACAAAGCATTTTTGAAGATTATCAAGAAACCTACGAAACTGCCGTCGCTAAAAAAGACCCTGATTACGACGCAAGTAAGGGCGAGGCAGAGATATCAAGGATTAGAAGAAAGAGAACGGCTCTTGGTGGCATAAACGCGTCTGCAATAGACGATTGCAAGGCGTTAAAAGAACGTTACGAAGAAATGCTTACCCAAAAAGAAGACCTTGAGAAGGCTGAAAAAGACCTTAACGAGGCGATTTCTAAAATTAAAGGCGAAATGCTTATGCAGTTCGACGAGGGCTTTAACAAGATTAAAACCAACTTCCAAAAGATATTCAAAGAACTTTTCGGTGGTGGTAACGCAATGCTTGAAATCGACTACACCGGCGTAGAAGATAGATTAGAGGCAGGTATAGAAATTATCGCACAACCACCGGGAAAGAAATTACAAAAACTATCTCTATTATCAGGTGGCGAAAAGGCTCTTACTGCTATTGCGATATTATTCTCTATCTTAAAACTTCGTCCAATGCCATTCTGCGTTCTCGACGAAATAGAAGCGGCGCTTGACGAGGCAAACGTAGATAGATTTGCTAGATACCTACAAAAATTCAGTGAAGAAACGCAATTTATCGTAATAACCCACAGAAAGCCAACTATGGAAATGGCAGACGCACTATTTGGCGTAACCATGCAAGAAAAGGGCGTTTCAAAGATGGTTTCAGTAAAACTTTCAGACGTTGCAGAATTTAATAACGAAGAGAGTTTAGCATAGGTAAAATATGGGTTTATTCAGTAAATTAAAAGCCGTTCTATCAAAGACTAGAGACGGACTTGGTAAAAAACTTACCGAATTGTTTGCAAAGAACAAACTTGGCGAGGAGTTTTACGAAGAGTTAGAAGATATTTTAATATCTTCGGACGTATCGGTTAAAACTACTATGGAAATAGTAGAAGAAATCAAGGAAACGGCTATAAAAGAAAAATGTAAAGATAAAGATTACGTAATATCCCTTCTTAAAAAAGAACTACTTTACACCATAGATTATGCCGACAAAATCGAGTTTAAATCGCCTTGCATAATCATGGTTGTAGGTGTAAACGGGGTTGGTAAAACGACCACGATAGGAAAGTTAGCCAACAAGTTTGTAAAAGAAGGTAAAAGCGTAACGATTGCTGCAGGCGACACCTTCCGTGCTGCTGCAGCCGACCAACTTTCGGTGTGGGCAGAAAGGGCGAAAGTTCGTATCGTAAAGCATAGCGAGGGTGCAGACGCATCTGCCGTAGTGTTTGACGCAGTATCTTCTGTTAAAGCAAGAAACACCGACGTGCTAATAATAGATACGGCAGGAAGACTTCACGTAAAGACCAACCTTATGGAAGAACTTAAAAAGATGGATAGGGTTGTTAAGCGTGAATTCCCAGGCGCTAACTACTACAAGTTAATTGCCCTAGACGCAACGACTGGACAAAACGCTTATAATCAAGTGGAAGTGTTTAACGAGGCAGTGGGGCTAGACGGAATAATTCTAACAAAGTTAGACGGCACGGCAAAAGGTGGCTTTATAATCTCACTTTCTTACGAGTTGGAAGTTCCCGTATGTTTCGTAGGGACGGGCGAGAAGATAGACGATATAGAAGAGTTTGATTCAAACGAGTTTATCGAGGCGCTCTTCGAGTAAGCAAAGTAAAACGGCGTGGTAAAAGCCATAAATTTTATCAAATAAAACTGAAATTTACCGTTGGTAAAGATAGGAAAAAACAATGGAAAACAGACAACCAAAAGAACTAACGCTTAGTGAAATCGTTAAACAAGTTTTAAAGCACAAGATACTAATCGTAGCAATTACCATTGTAATTGCAATCGTAGGCACGATTTTTATTGGAGTAATGCCAAACAAGAAGAATAAGCATTGGGTATCTACCTTTCAATTAACTCTAGCAGAAGATTGTGGGTTCGACCTTCCAAAAAATCAAACGAAAAATTACAAGACAATAGTGTCGCTAGAAAACCTTAATGAAGTAAAGGCAGACAACGAACAGTATAAAGATATTGACGTAGAAAAAATCGTGGAAGACGGCGCAGTTTCAATTTCTATCGATAAAGAGCAAGTAAACCTACAAACGAAAATAGTATACGTTGAAGAATATACTATTAAGGTCGATTCGAGCTACTTTGCAAACATAAACGTAGCGAGCAAGTTTGTAAACGATATAATAATAAATGCATTCGATTTAACCGACACGTTAGAGTTAGAAAAGCAAGCTTACTATGCTAATTATAGAGAGTTAACTGATAACAATGCTAAACTTGATTACATTAAAAATGGTCTCGAGAAGATTATAGCAACTTATGCAGATGCTATAGCTGAAAACGGCAACGTAGAAGTAAATGGAAAAACTTTATTAACTTATAAACAAGAGATTGAAACCTGTATGGCAAACGGCGAGGACGCATACAAAGCTGAATTTACTAACTTTGTAGATACCTATTATAATAACGTAGCGTCATTCCAAAAAGAAAGAATATACGTAGAATATACCGATTCGGTTGTGTTGGCTGAAAAGGGCGTAAGAAGTCTAGTTGTAGTAGCAGGTGCAAGTGCAATTCTTGGCGTTATAGCAGGTTGTGTTGTGGCGTTTGGAATAGAATATCTTAAAAATCAAAAAGAAGAAAAGAAAACTAAAGAGCAAGAAAACGCTTAATAATTCACCAAAAAAACGATAAAATTAAAAACGAAAAAGTGGATATGCAATCGCATATCCACTTTTAATTTGCTTGTAATTGATTAAATTCTATTAGTTTTAACCGAGTCTTTTTGAATAACGTCGTGCGCACCACCTTCGATAATGCTAGTGCCTGAAACGACGGTAAGAACAGCCTTTTCTTGTAAATCTTGAATATTTAGCACGCCACAGTTACACATAGTAGACTTAACTTTGCTTAAACTTCTAGCAACGTTATCTTTTAGGAGACCAGCGTATGGCACGTAAGAGTCAACACCTTCTTCGAAAGAAAGTTTTTTGTCGCCACCGAGGTCGTATCTTTGCCAGTTTCTAGCACGGTTAGAGCCTTCGCCCCAATATTCTTTAACAACGTTGCCGTTGATAATATATTTTTCGGTAGGGGATTCTTCAAAACGAGCGAAATATCTACCAAGCATTAAGAAGTCTGCACCCATAGCGAGAGCAAGCGTCATATGATAATCGTGAACGATACCACCGTCGGAACAAATAGGGATATAAACACCCGTTTCCTTAAAATACTTGTTACGCTCTTCGCAAACTTCGATAAGAGCAGTTGCTTGACCTCTGCCGATACCCTTAGTTTCACGAGTGATACAAATCGAGCCACCACCGATACCAACTTTAACGAAGTCGGCACCACAGTCTGCTAGGAATCTAAAACCTTCGGCACTTACAACGTTACCAGCGCCAACCTTAACCTTGTCGCCGTATTTTTCTCTAATCCATTCGATAGTAAGTTTTTGCCATTCAGAATAGCCTTCGCTTGAATCAATACAAAGCACGTCTGCACCTGCTTCTACAAGGGCAGGAACACGTTCTTTAAAGTCTCTAGTATTGATACCTGCACCAACGATATAACGCTTTTGAGCGTCTAAAATCTCGTTAGGGTTTTCTTTGTGAGATTCGTAGTCTTTTCTAAACACGAAATATAGAAGTCTACCGTTATCGTCAACGATAGGAAGAGAGTTTAACTTATGTTCCCAAATAATATCGTTAGCCTCTTTAAGGGTAGTGCCTTCTTTAGCCGTGATAAGTTTAGAAAGTGGAGTCATAAACTCTTTAACCTTAAGGTCAAGAGGCATACGAGTAACTCTATAATCTCTACCGGTAACGATACCAATTAGTTTACCTTGTTCGGTGCCGTCTTCGGTAATAGCGATAGTAGAGTGCCCTTTTTGTTCCTTAAGAGCAAGAACGTCTTTTAGGGTAGCCTCTGGAGAAAGGTTAGAATCGCTTTCAACAAAGCCAGCCTTAAAGGCTTTAACTTTGGCAATCATTTTAGCCTCAGCCTCAATGGTTTGAGCGCCGTATATAAAAGAAATACCGCCTTCTTTAGCAAGCGCAACAGCAAGTCTGTCGCCTGAAACTGATTGCATAATAGCAGAAGATAGCGGTATGTTAAGACTGATAGAAGGTTGTTCGCCCTTTTTGAATTTAACTAATGGAGTTTTAAGGCTCACGTTAGCAGGCACGCATTCCGAAGAAGAGTAGCCAGGGATAAGCAAATATTCGTTAAAAGTGCGAGATGGTTCTTGGATAAATTTTGCCATTTTTTTCTCCTATAAGAAAATAAATTTTTACTATTATATAACTTTAAAAATTTATTGTCAACAACTTTTTAACTTTAATCGTCAAAAGAATATAAAAAAATGGATAAAATTTAACAAATAATTAGCAAAAAGCATATATTACTCTAAATGAAAAAATTTCCCATTAGCCAACGATTATTAAAGAATCTTTATTCACACCTATCATTCTAAGTGGAGCGATAGTGCAATCGAAGAATCTTTTTCATATCGTCATTCTGAGCGTAGCCGAAGAATCTATTTTTTTAGATGTTGCATCTCCGTTTACACTACGATGGGCTACGCCCGACTTCACTTCGTTTCGCTCAACATGACAAAGTGGTGTCAGTATAACATTGAGATACGCTCGACTACGCTGGGTATCACAGTACTTTGTCATAAGAAAAAAACTAATAATCCTTAATCCCCAAAAGAAAATCGCTTGAAACGGAAAGAACTTTGCTTAAAATACAAATCATTTGAGCGTCGGGAAGAGTAGCGCCCCTTTCCCATTTAGAAACGCAAGATTGTTTTACGTTGCAAAGTTTAGCAAGTTGACCTTGAGATAAGGATAATTCTTTTCGAGCCTCGAAAATTCTTTTATTGATAATACATTTCATAGGAAAATTATGTAATATTTTAGCAAAAATTTTTGAAAATAGTCTTGACAAGACTTTATTAAGGGTGTATAGTAATAAAAAAAGTCCTATTTGGACTAAAAAAGGAGAAAATTTATGAAAAAGTTACTAAGTATTTTATTAGCAGCAATGTTAATAGTAGCATGCTTCGGCATGGTAGGCTGTGGCGTTGAAGGAAAGTATAAGTTCCATTCTTTAGAAATCAACGGCGAAAAAGTTGAAACTGGCGCTGAATATGAAAGTTTAAAAGACGAAGGTTTTGAACTTGCTAAAGATGGCGTTGTAAAAAATGCTGACGGCAAAGTTATGGAAGGTTTCTCTTGGGAAAAAGATGGTAGCGATGTAGTTATTAAGAACTCATACAATTCTCAAACCTATCAAAAGAAGGGTAATAAACTAGTTATCGAAATGACCATGGGTGGCATTACTATGACTGTTACCTACAAAAAAGCGTAATTAAAAATACATAGTATTTAATAATTAAAATTAGATGCAAGGAAAATCCCTTGCATCTTTTTTTATACGCTTATGTAATAGCCCTTATTTGTCATTCAGAATGACAAGTGTTCCTAATGTCGTCCTGAGATGGGCATAAAAACTCTACAATCTAAGGACCTAAATGACATAACGTTGCCATATCGAGCGCAGTCGAGCGTATCTCAATGTTATACTGACACCACTTTGTCATGTTGAGCGAAACGAAGTGAAGTCGGGCATAGCCCATCGTAGTGTAAACAGAGATGCAACATCTCAATGTTATACTGACACCACTTTGTCATGTTGAGCGAAACGAAGTGAAGTCGAAACATCTAAAAAAATAGATTCTTCGGCTACGCTCAGAATGACAGGCTAGCCAACCAGCACAAATTCTTAAAAATAAAGTCGAAAAGCCAATAATTTTCTTTTAATAGTTGACAATGCTTAAATACTTTAATATAATATATATGTTTTAACTAATAATGTTTAGGAGACTGACATGAAAAGAGTTTTATCACTTTTATTGGCGACCTTACTTTTAGTTTGTTGTTTCGGTATGGTTGGCTGTAAGGCAGAGGGCGTTTATACCCTTAAAGAAATCGTTATTGACGGCGTTAGTTACAAAAAAGGCGATACCATTCCTGGTTATGGCGAACTTAGCGAAGAAAAGTTATTAAACGCGCCATTCACTTTTGAATTAGGCGTAGACGGAACTTATCTTGTTAACCAAACACAAGATACTAACACTTCTTGGACTAAAGAAGATAAAACCGTTACAATTACATATAACGGCATAGAAATTTACAAATACACTCAAAAGGGTAGAAAACTCATTAGAGAAATCGACGGCGCTAAATTTATCTACAAGAGATAGCGCGCAAACACGTTTGTTTAACTAAACGAGCGTTATAAAAGCAATATTTTCGGCTTGTCTTACATAAAATTAAGGCGAGCCGTTAGCCTTTTATAAAGGCATCTAAAAAATAAAACAAGGAGAAGTTTTATGAAAAAGTTTTTAGTATCATTACTAACATTAATGCTTGCCATTTGTTGCACGTTTTCAGTTGCGTGTTCAATAGGCGAAGAAGGCACGGGCGATGGAGACGGCAGTAACGGAAACGGTGCTAAAGGACCTACTGTAACCGAAAGTCAATTTAACGAAGCCTTAACGGCAACCCATACTCAATTTATGGTAGAAGGAGAGAGTATTCTTAAGAAAAACGGCGTTGTTGATACTAATCAATCTAACACCATAAAATATGTAATTCTTGAGGATGGATATTATTCACAAGTATCTGGTCAAGAGGTATATTTTAAAAAGGTTGGTGGCGAATATTTCGGCTATCAACACGATGGCACTGAATGGACAAAGGTTCCTATTCAACAAAATCTTTACGATGCTAATCGTGATAGAATATTAACTCACGCATCACCTTCATCTGTTGTTAGCAGTTACGGGTTGGTTTATTCTGCGCTTACCTATAACGAAACTGAAAAGTGCTACGTATACTCACTATCAGGAGAAGGAATGTCTGCAACTATCAAAGTGTTCTTTAACGATGGTTTAATCGTTAAAACTAGTGTAGTTGCTACGAATGCAGAGGAACAAGAAGAAATTTCACAAGTAATGAATTATTCTTACACTAATTTAACTATCGACTATCCACAAATTGGTGGCGAAAGTGGTGGCGAGTCTGGTGGGGATTCTTCTTGTCAACACGTTTGGGAAGAAATTTCTCTAAACAACGGCATAATGACCTACGAGTGTTCAAAATGTCAAGAAGATAAAACCGAAGACGTTAGCACTTTATATCAAGGTGTAATCTCTAATATTGCCGACACCATTTTCGGTTTGGCAGACGGAGGCTCTTCATCCATTGCAGGCGCTTTCTCAGCATCTCTTACTGGCGACTACGAGTGGATTGATGCTGACTGGGCTGTTTACGGAATGCAAATTAAAGGCGTTACCATGTTCGTTAAGATGTTAGCTGACATGATGGATAATCCTAACTTTAATATCACCTCTGCACCTGTAACGTTTACTTATTCTTACCCAGCACAAGGCGAAACGGGAACGGCTCTTTTACTTTATTCTTTCGACGTTAAAAACGATAAAGTAGTTATGTATTGGGACGTTCAATCTACTGTCGGTTCAAACACTACGAATATCTATATTTATATGGATATTTCTTACGATTTTGATACCGATACGTTGGTAGCATTCAACCTTGCATCAACCCAATCTATGGGTGGCGAGTCAAAAATTTTTGGCTATAGTTATTACGACGGAAATTTAAGATTTACCAACGATAGAAATTACGTAAACGAAGTAAATAAAACCAAGGCAGAATTAAATGCTGTTATAGATTCAGTTATTGACCTTAAAGCAGACTTTACCGAAGAATATTCTTCTATGATGGACGAAATGAATGGTGGTGGAAACAAGGGGGGAAAATGATAATGAAAATATGGGCGAAGGACAATCTTCTTACTTTTTTGGTATTAAAAAAATCATAGTTCAAGGTGTTTATGTTTATAACGTTGGCGAACAATTCTCTGGTAGCACCTTGACGACCGATAGATTTAGTTTAACTATTAATAGCGATAACACCATTATTTTAAACCAAGATAAAAAGTTGGTAAATGGAACCTTTGCTATGTATGGCGATACACTTGTATTACATATCAATGAAGACGATTCAACCAGAACGGTTCCAATGTCTTTCGACAAAGTTGATAATACTATTTCTTTCACTTGGTCTGGTCAATACTTTGAATACGATTTACCACAAGGTCTAACTTTTGGAGACATTTTTGAATCCGTTGTTACTTTTAAGTATGCTAATTTAGGTAAAGTAATGTTTGGTGAAAACGAGTTTACAGTTGGGAAAGAAGTGGCTGGAAGAGTGCTAGAAGCCGACAGCACTTACGTTGAAATTTACAAAAACCAAACGTTCAAATTCGTTGAAATAACTGGCTCAACAAGATACGGTAGCTGGTCGCTAAACGAAGGCGATGGTTCTATTCTTATCAAGTATACGGTAGATACTGAATACGTAATAACGGCTACATTTTTAGAAAACGGCACGATATTAAGTTTTGAAGTAGATGGGTTTACTTATCAACTAAACGTTACTAAGATATAAACGAGTTGTTTTATAAATTCAGTGAAAAAACTTAGATAAACTAAAAACAAAAGGCAAAGTAAAAAACTTTGTCTTTTCTTTTTTATAAAATGCAAAAACGCTTGACAAGTTAAAAAGTAAATAATATAATACTAACTGTAAAGCATTTTTGTTTTACACCTAGATTTGTTGATTTGTTATGGAAAAAGATTTAACGCTTACCGAACTTTTCGATTTATACGGGGGACTGCTTACCGATAGGCAAAGGGAATTATTCTCTTCTTATTACGTTTTCGACCTATCTCTTGCCGAGATTGCCGAGCCCGAAGGTAAAACCCGTCAAAACGTTTACGAACAAGTTAAAAAGGTAAAACAAAAGTTAATAGAATACGAAAGTATTTTAAGATTAAAAGAGAAAAACGATAAACTTAAAAACCTTTCAAAAGAAAATCCAACGATTGGCAAAAAAATTCTCGATATAATAGGTGAATAATGGCGTTGTTTTCCGGTCTTTCCGAAAAACTTAATCATATTTTTAGCAAACTAACCAAGCACGGCAAGTTAACCGAATTGGAAATAAAAACTGCCATGCGTGAAGTTAGAATTGCCCTTTTAGAGGCAGACGTTAACATCTCGGTAGTTAAAACCTTTGTTTCAAGGGTTAGTGAAAGGGCAGTAGGACAAGAAATTCTTAAAAGTTTAAGTCCAACCCAACAAGTTATCAAAATCGTTAACGAAGAATTGATTGCTTTAATGGGTAGTCAAAATAGTAAACTAACGGTTGCCCCAAACCCACCGACAATCATAATGATGGCAGGTTTGCAAGGTGCTGGTAAAACCACGCTAGTTGGTAAGCTTGCTTTGCATCTAAAAAAGCAAAATAAAAAGCCACTTTTAGTTGCGTGCGACGTTTATCGTCCTGCAGCAATCAATCAGCTTAAAGTAGTTGGCGAAAAGGCAGGCTGCGGGGTCTTTGAAAAAGGTCAAGGCAACCCAGTTAAAATAGCAAAACAAGGCGTTGAATATGCTAAATCTATGGGTTTTGATACAGTTATTATCGATACGGCAGGTCGTCTTCAAATAGACGAGCAACTCATGAAAGAGTTGGAAGATATTAAAGAAACGGTAAATCCACAAGAAATCTTGCTCGTTATCGACGCTATGACAGGTCAAGTTGCCGTAGAAGTAGCAGACACCTTTAATAAACGTTTAGAAGTTTCAGGGCTTGTTTTAACCAAGTTAGACGGCGACACTCGTGGTGGTGCAACTCTTTCGGTTAAAGAAGTTACTGGAAAACCTATCAAGTTCTGTTCGGTTGGCGAAAAACTTGGCGATTTAGAGCCTTTCTATCCTGATAGAATGGCAAATCGTATTCTCGGTATGGGCGACGTTTTAACCCTTATAGAAAGGGCGCAAGATGCCGTTACCGAAGACCAAGCTAAGAAAATGGAGAAAAAGTTTAGGGAAAATTCCTTTACTTTAGACGATTTTTTAGAGCAGTTTGAAACCATGAAGAAAATGGGTGGCATTAAAGATATGCTATCTATGATGCCGGGAATGGGTGGCAAACTCAAAATTAGAGAAGAAGATATTGACGAAAAGAAAATTCTTTCAATGAAAGCCGTTATTCAATCAATGACTATGAAAGAAAGATTAAATCCACAAATCATAAATTCTTCTAGAAAACTTCGTATCGCAAAAGGCAGTGGCACGAGCGTTCAGGAAGTAAACCGAGTGCTAAAACAATTCGAGCAAACAAAAATCGCAATGAAACAAATGCGAAACAATAAAATGTTCAAATTTTTCTAATCAAAAATAAAAAATTTATTTATATATAGGAGAAAACTAAAATGGCAGTAAAAATGAGATTAACCAGAATGGGCGACAAAAAATCACCTTTCTACCGTGTTGTAATTACCGATAGCAGAACAGCTAGAGACGGCGCTTATATCGATAAAGTTGGCTACTACAACCCAACTTCACAACCAGCAGAAGTTGTTTTCGACGAAGCTAAGGCTAAAGATTGGTTAGCAAAAGGCGTTCAACCAACCGATACCGTTAAAAACCTTCTTGTAAACAAGGGTATTTTACCAAAGCCTACTAAATTATCACCATCAAAAACCAAAACTCGTAAGAACGACAAATAAGACCTATTAAGGAGTTAATATGATAGAACTTATCAAATACGTCGTTGGCAGTTTTGCCGAAAAACCTGAGCTCGTTGATTACGATATCAAGGAAGAGGGTAAAACGGTAAACGTTACCGTTACTTTGGACCCTGAAGATATGGGCAAAGTAATTGGTCGTCAAGGAAAAATTGCCAAGGCATTAAGAACTCTCGTTCGTGCAGGCTCTCAAAAAGAGAATAAGAAATACAATATCGAGATAAGAGAACGTGGGGAATAATAACCTACGTTTTCTCATTTAAAAAACATGAAGGAAATGCTTAATATAGGTGTTATCGTAAAACCTCAAGGCATAAAGGGACAACTTAAGGTAATGCCTTATACCGACGATATAAACCGATTCAAAACGCTAAAAGAAGTAATTATTGAAGATAAGACTTACAAGGTAACGGGCGCTATTATAGGCGCACCGGCAGTATTCTTATCTCTTTTTGGCGTTAACGATAGAAATACGGCAGAACTTTTCCGTGGCAAAGACATTTTTATCAATAGAAAAGACGCAATTATGCCAAGCGAAAACAGATATTTTATCGTCGACTTAATCGATTGTAGAGTTTGCCTTGAAAATGGCGAAGAGATAGGCGTAATCACTGAAATTATTCAAGCAAAAACCGATATTATCACGGTTTATTGTAAGGGTAAAATCATGCGTTTTCCCTTCTTAAAAGACGCAGTTGTTTCAGTAGACGTGGAAAACAAAAAGTTTATCGTCAAAGAAAAAAGGTTAAGGGAGATTTCTATTTATGAAGATTGATATTTTAACCCTTTTCCCTGAAATGTTCACCCCTTTAAGAACTAGCATAATCGGTAGAGCAGTAGCAAGTGGTAAGGCAGAAATCAACGTTATAGACATTCGTGATTACACGCTAGATAAACATAAAAAATGCGACGATACGCCTTTTGGTGGTGGCGCAGGAATGGTTATGCTAGCTCAACCTATTGCAGACGCTATTCAGGCTGTAGACTCAAACCATACGGCAAAGAGAATTTACCTTTCGCCAAAGGGCAAAACGTTTAGCCAAAAAATAGTTACCGAATACGCTAAGTGCGAGCATTTACTATTACTTTGTGGGCATTACGAGGGTGTAGACCAACGTGTTTTAGACCTATTTATAGACGAAGAATTGTCTATTGGCGACTTTGTTTTGACGGGTGGCGAAATACCTGCAATGGCAGTCGTAGATAGCGTTTTACGCTACGTAGAAGGGGTTATAAACGGCGAGTCGTTAGAACAAGAAAGTTTTGCTAGTGGTATGCTAGAATACCCTCAATACACTCGTCCTCAAGAGTTTATGGGACTATCTGTTCCAGAAGTATTACTTAGTGGAAATCACGCAAAAATCAAAGAATGGAGAGAGCAAAAATCTTTTGAAATTACTAAGAAAAATCGCCCTGACTTACTAGATAAAAAGGGGGATAGATAATGAAGCATTTACAATGGTTTCCAGGCCACATGACTAAGGCAATGCGCATGATGGAGGAAAACCTAAAAGCAGTAGACGGGGTTATGTTAGTGCTAGATGCGCGTGCCCCAAGTGCCTCTATCAACGAAAAACTTTCCAAACTTTTTATAAACAAAAAGGTTTTATACGTAATCAATAAATGCGACCTTATCGATAAGGCAGACGCAGTAAAACTTATTAAGCGTTTTAACCAAGAGGGAAAGGAAGCTGTTTGCGTTTCTGCAATGGATAAAAAAGCGATAGATTTGCTTTACACAAAAATCTTCTCTCTATTAAAAGAGAAACTTGATAGAAATAAAGAAAAGGGTATTTTCAAGCCCGTAAGAATTATGGTTGCAGGCATTCCAAACACTGGGAAATCAACCATTATAAACGCCCTTTGTGGTGGCAAAAAGACGGTTACAGGCAACAAAGCAGGCGTAACCAAAGGCAAACAATGGGTAAGGTTAAGAGAGTTAGAACTTCTAGATACCCCAGGCACTATGCCACCGGCTTTTGAAAATCAAACTTATGCAAAACATCTTGCCTATATCGGCAGTATGAACGACGCTAATATAGACTTTAACGACCTAGCATACGAACTAATAAAGGAACTCGTTGAAAAATATCCAGAACTTCTAAAAGCAAAATACGGAATAGAAGATTTAACCATTCCAACCCTAGACGTATTTAACGCAATATGTGTGCGCAGAGGCTTTCTAATGAAGGGTGGCGAGTATGACTATGAAAGATGCGCCCAAGCTGTTATAGACGACTTTAGAAAAGGCAGAATAGGTAAGATAATATTAGACTAATATGGATAAATTAGAATACGAAAGAAAACACCTACAAAATGGTGCTAAATACGTTGCTGGTGTGGACGAAGTGGGTAGAGGCCCACTAGCAGGTCCGGTGGTGTGTTGCGCCGTTATAATGCCGTTAGGCGACCTTATAGAAGGCATAGACGATAGCAAAAAACTCACCGAAAAGAAAAGAGAAGCGCTTTTTGACGTTATAAAGGAAAAGGCAATCGCCTATTCGATAAGAGAAATTTCACAAGAAGAAATTGACGAGATAAACATACTTCAAGCAGTAAGGAAATGTATGACTGAGGCAGTAAACACTTTATCCGTTAAACCAGACGTAACTTTGGTAGACGGCGTGAATACAAATCTACCTATAAACGCCGAATACTTAACCAAAGGGGATAGTAAGAGTTATACGATAGGTTGTGCTTCCATATTAGCAAAAGTATATCGAGATAGGCTTATGTGCGAATATGCCAAAACCTATCCTGAATACGGCTTTGAAAAGCATAAAGGATACGGCACGAAAATTCACGTAGAAAAGATTAAGGAGATAGGACCTTGCAAATTGCACAGAAAAACTTTTATAAAAAACTTTTGGGCAGAGCAGGAGAAGTAAAGGCCTCTAAATTTCTAAAGAAACTAGGCTATGCCATACTTGAAACCAACTATCGCACGAGAGTTGGCGAGGCTGATATTATTGCAAGGGATAGAAACGCCGTAGTGTTCGTGGAAGTGAAAACTCGTAGCGACCAAGCGTTTGGGCTTCCCAGCGAGTCTGTAAATCAAAGAAAACAAGAAAAGTATTTTAAGGTGGCAACCGAATACCTGGTTAAAAACAATTTAACCGACTGTGAATGTCGGTTTGACGTGATAGAAATAGAAAATGGACAAATAAATCACATAATTGATGCATTTACTATGTAAAATTGCTTGCCAAGGCAAAAAAAATGTGTTATTATATTATGGCTTTCGGGCGTTCCTCTTGCATAGATTGACAATGAACGCTTAGTAAAATTAAGGAGAAAAAAGCAAAATGAGTAAGATTAT
The DNA here is from genome assembly GCA_045651365.1 of Christensenellaceae bacterium. Classification (GTDB taxonomy): domain Bacteria; phylum Bacillota; class Clostridia; order Christensenellales; family Borkfalkiaceae; genus UBA1259. Next base: position 101,407 of record JAZRSF010000012.1, on the reverse strand, counting down.
CGAACAAATCAATCAAGAAAATCTAAAAGCAAGCGTTCCATCTTTCAACGTTGGCGATACCGTTAAAGTAATGATAAAGGTTATCGAAGGCGACAAGGAAAGACTACAAGGCTTCGAAGGTATCGTTATCGCTAAAAAACACGGTGGCATTTCAGAAACCTTTACCGTTAGAAGAATTTCTTACGGTGTAGGCGTAGAAAAGACCTTCCCAATTCACTCACCAAAGGTAGCAGATATCCAAGTTGTTAGAAGAGGTAAGGTTCGTCGTGCTAAGTTATATTACTTAAGAGCGAGAACTGGTAAAGCTGCTAAAGTTAAAGAATTGGCAAGATAACAGACAAAAAAACAAAGGACTTACTGAAAAAATCGGTAAGTTCTTTTTTTTATTTTCATAAAGCATTGGACATTTGCGATAAAATAATATATAATAGTAAACTAGGTAGTTATTAAACATTATATATGGGAGTGTTTCTTTTAATGTATAATGAGTTTGCGAAGGGGAAAAAATGATTTCAAAAGTAACGTCTTACGCATTAATCGGTTTAGAAGGTATTCCAGTTACAGTAGAGGTTGACATCAACAACGGACTACCGGGTTTTGATATCGTAGGTCTTGCCGACACAGCTGTAAAAGAATCTAAAGAAAGAGTTCGCTCGGCTATAAAAAATAGTGGTTTTAAGGTTCCAACAAAAAAGATTATGGCAAATCTTGCCCCTGCAGACGTAAAAAAGGAAGGTTCATTTTTAGACGTTGCTATTGCCATAGGCGTTCTAAAATCAACGGCGCAACTAGTTGCCGATACCGACGGTTATATTTTTCTAGGCGAACTTTCCTTAGACGGCACGTTAAGAAGAATAAACGGAGTTTTACCCGTTATAATTTCAGCACTTAGCCAAGGCTATAAAAAGTTTGTAATTCCAAAAGAGAATCAAAAAGAGGCTTCTTTCGTTGGGGGAGTAGAAGTTTATTCGGCAAGCACCCTAACTGAAATCATAGGCCACTTTTCTGGACAAACTCATATCTCTCCAATACAGACGGAAGAGTTTAGTCTAGAAAAATCCAATTTGGTTTATGATAGTGATATGTCGTTAGTCAAGGGACAAGCCGTTGCGAAAAGGGCGCTTGAAATTGCCGTTGCAGGTGGACATAATATGCTATTTGTCGGCGCACCGGGAACAGGAAAAACAATGCTAGCAAAATGCATTCCAACTATTATGCCTGATATGACCTTTGAAGAGGCGTTGGAAACAACAAAAATTTATTCGGTTGCAGGTTACGTAAAAGACGGTGAAGGCATAATATATCGTCGTCCGTTTAGAAGTCCACACCACACTGCTTCAACCGTATCTTTAACGGGTGGAGGAACGAGCTTAAGACCAGGTGAAATATCACTTGCACATAACGGCGTATTATTTCTCGACGAAATGCCTGAATATAAGCGTTCTACCCTAGAGGCACTACGTCAACCTCTTGAAGACGGCGTCATAACCGTTGCGAGAGCGACAGGTTCGGTAACTTATCCAGCAAACGTAATTCTCTGTGGCAGTATGAACCCTTGTCCTTGTGGAAACTACGGCTCTAAAGAAAAGGAATGCACATGCACGCCAACTCAAATTGCTAAGTATAGAGCAAAACTTTCAGGACCACTACTTGATAGAATAGACATTCAAGTAGAAGTTGATAGCGTTAAATATCAAGAACTTTCTAGCGAAGGAGAGGGCGAAACTTCCCAAGTGGTAAGAGAGCGTGTAAATAAAGCCCGTGCTATTCAAAGAGAGAGGTTTGAGAACGAGAAAATACATACTAATAGCGATATGGGTGAAAAACAAATAAGGAAATATTGCGTTCTTTCAAAAGAATGCGAAAATTTACTAGAAAACGCCTATAAAAATTTACGTCTATCTCCTCGTGCGAGAAGTAGGATAATTAAGGTTGCAAGAACGATTGCCGATATTGAGAATAGTAAAGATATAGATATCAATCACATATTAGAGGCAATAAGTTACCGTAGATATTAGTATAATAAGTTTGGGGAAGTATGTTATACACAAGAGAAGAACTATGCCTAATATGGCTAGATAGTTTTAATGGGTTAGAATATAAGCATAAAAACACGTTAATAACGCTTGCTGGTCAAGACCTAAACGCTAAGTCTATAGTTGAAAAGGGAAAAGACTATTTGCTAACTTCGTTAGATGCAAAGGTTTATTCAACCTTAAATAGCGCATTAACTAACGAATACATGAATTACGTTTTAGCCGAGTTAGATAAACAAGGTATAAAATGCGTAACAATAAAATCAAAAGATTATCCTCAATCGTTAAAGAATATAAAATGTCCACCTTTAGTGCTTTATGCAAAGGGCGACGTAGGTTTGTTAAACCAAAAACTATTTTGTATAGTAGGTAGTAGAAAGAGTTTGTCTTTGTCGATAGCCTTAACTAAAGATTACGTAAGCGCTTTGGTAGACGCTGGCTTTACTTTAGTTACAGGCATAGCACAAGGCGTAGACGAAACGGTGCTAAAATCCGTTTTAGAAAATGGTGGAAAGGCGATAAGCGTAATAACGGGTGGATTTAACAACGTTTATCCTAAAAGTAACACTTCTTTGCTTGAAAAAGTTATTGAGAATGGTTTAGCAATAAGCGAATATCCACCAACGGTTGCACCAATGCCCTTTATGTTTCCCGTAAGGAATAGAATATTTGCAGGTTTATCGAGTGGCGTTTTAGTAGTAAGTGCAGGCAAGAAAAGTGGAACGCTATGGACGGCTGATTATGCAGTAGAATACGGCAAAGACGTATTTGCTATTCCATATAGCGTGGGTATAGCAAGTGGCGAAGGTTGTAATAACTTAATAAAACAAGGCGCAAATTTAACCGATTCGCCAAAAGATATTCTAGATTATTACGGAATAGAAGAAAAACAAAACCAAGTGGAACAATTCTCCCAGAAAGAAAAAGAATTAATAAAACTTCTATCTAACGGAGAAATGCACGTGGAAAAGATAAGTGCAAGTTTAAATAAGCGCACGTTTGAGATAACTCCAACTTTATCAATACTAGAGATAAAAGGCGTGGTTACCAAAGAAGGAAATATTTATCAACTAGCTCGAAGTTACTCGGAGGAATAAATGCAGTTAATTATAGTAGAATCACCACATAAGGCAAAAACCATAGAAAAGTTTCTTAAAGGCGACTACAAGGTAGAAGCAAGCAAGGGACACGTTCGTGATTTACCCGTAAATCGAATGGGAATAAAGATTTCTAACAATTTTGAGCCTTATTATGAAATATCTCAAGATAAGAAAGCAGATATAAAAAGACTTGCAGATAAAGCAAAGAAAGCCGATATGGTTTATCTTGCAACCGACCCGGATAGAGAAGGAGAGGCTATATCCTGGCACTTAGCAGAAGTTTTAGGACTAGACGAAAAGCAAGCCAATAGAATAGAGTTTAACGAAATTAGCGAAAAGGCTGTTAAAAAGGCAATAGAAAATCCTAGAAAAATCGACATGAATCTCGTAGACGCTCAACAAGCGAGAAGAGTATTAGATAGGTTAGTGGGCTATTCTATTTCCCCAATAGCAAGTTCAATCCTAAACGAAAGCTTATCTGCAGGAAGAGTGCAATCAGTTGCACTTAGAATGATTGTCGATAGAGAGCGTGAAATTCAAGCGTTTAAGCCACAAGAATATTGGAACTTAAAGGCAGACGTAAACCCTCAAAACGCAAATTCCTTTAGCGTATTGCTACAAGAAAAGAACGGCAAGAAGTATAAGCCTGCATCTAAAGAAGAGGCAGACCTAGTAGAGCAACAATTAAAATCTTCAACCTTTAAGGTTGCAGAAGTTAAAAAGACGGTTGTTAAATCTCACGCACCTGCCCCATACATCACGTCAACACTTCAACAAGACGGCTCAATAAGACTAAATATAACTGCGCCACAAGTAATGGCTATTGCTCAAAGATTATACGAAGGCGTAGAAACCCCTAACGGACATTTAGCACTTATTACCTATATGAGAACCGACTCGGTTAGAATTTCTAACGAGGCCCAAAAAGACGCATTAGATTACATTAAAGCAAATTACGGCGAAAAATATTTGCCATCAAAGCCAAACGTTTACAGAAGTAAAAAAGATGCTCAGGACGCCCACGAGGCTATTCGTCCAATCGACGTAAGATTAACCCCGGAAAGCCTAGTAAACGTTCTAGACAAAAATCAATATAGATTATACAAATTAATTTACGATAGATTTATCGCCTCTCAAATGACCGAGGCTATTTACGATAGCGTAGCCGTAAGCGTTGGCGCAGGCGATTACACTTTAAAGACTAGTGGTAAAACATTGGTGTTTAAGGGTTATACTGCAGTTTACGACGATAGCAAAAAAGAAGAGGACGAAGAGGGTGGAAACGCACTTCTTCCTGCAATGAATCAAGGGGATATATTAAACCTTAATAAGATTACAAAAGAGCAAAAATTTACTAGGCCTCCAGTTAGATACACCGAGGCAACCCTAATTAAGAGCATGGAAGATAAGGGTATTGGTAGACCGTCTACTTACGCCGTTATTATGGGGAAACTCACGGATAAGAAGAGAGAATACGTTCACCGTGATAAAAAATATCTAGTTCCAAATCCAATAAGCTACACCTTAATAGATTTTTTAGTTAAAGATTTCCCAGATATTATGGATATATCCTTTACGGCTAAAATGGAAGATTCTTTAGACGATATCGGCACGGGTGGAAGAGATTGGCATAAACTTATCGGCGACTTTTACGTTGGTTTTGAAAAACAACTAGAGAACTCAAAACTTACCGACGTTATTTGCGATAAGTGTGGCGCAAGAATGACTATAAATAGTGGAAGATTCGGCAACTACTACGCTTGCTCTAATTACCCAAGTTGTTCAAACATCAAGTCTGCTAATCCAGACGTTGCTATTCCAACCGATAAGATATGTTCTAAATGTGGTGGAATAATGGTAGAAAGGGAAGGAAAGTTTGGTAAATTCCTTGCTTGTTCAAACTACCCAAAATGTAAAAACACCATAAGCCTAACTGAAAATGCTGGCGTTTGTCCTGATTGTGGCAAACCTACTAAAAAGATGACTTCTAGGGGTGGAAAAACCTTTTACGGTTGTTCGGGTTACCCAGAATGTAAGTTTATGAGTTGGGATATGCCAACGGGTGAGAAGTGTTCTCAATGTGGAAAGTATTTAATTTCGATTAATGGCGAAACAAAGTGTTCTAACAAAGGATGTATAACTAATAAAAATGCAAACGGTTAAAGTTATTGGTGCAGGGCTAGCAGGGTGTGAGTGCGCCTACTATCTTGCTAAAAACGGAATAAAAGTAGAACTCTACGATATTAAGCCAACCAAGTTTTCACCAGCCCATAAAAACCAAAATTTTGCAGAATTAGTTTGTTCTAACTCACTTAAAAGCAACGACGTATACGGCAACGCTGCAGGCTTACTTAAAGAAGAAATGCGATTACTAGGCTCGCTTATAATCGAGTCGGCTGACAAACACGCCGTTCCTGCCGGAAATGCGCTAGCAGTTAATAGAGAAGAATTTGCAAAATATATTACCGACAAAATAAAGACTCAAGAAAATATTACCTTTATTTCTAAAGAAATAGAAGATATTGACTTTGACCATTACACGGTAATTGCAACAGGGCCTTTAACCACGGGAAAGTTATACGATAATTTGCAAAAGTTATGTGATGGTGGACTTCATTTTTTCGACGCATCTGCACCTATCATAGCCTTTGAAAGTATCGATATGGAAAACGCATTCTTTGGCGACAGATACGATAGGGGAAACAGCGACCACGTTAATTGCCCTATGACAAAGGAAGAATACGAAGAGTTTTATAACGCTTTAATTTCTGCCGAAAGAGCAACTCTTCACGAGTTTGAAAAAAAGGAAGTTTTTGAAGGTTGTATGCCCATAGAAATTATGGCTCAAAGGGGCAAGGACACCTTAAGGTTTGGCCCACTAAAACCCGTAGGCTTAACTAATCCTAAAACGGATAGATGGGCATATGCAACCCTTCAACTTCGTAGAGAAGACCAAGAGGGCACCATGTATAACATGGTGGGATTTCAAACGAACCTAACCTTTGGCGAACAAAAAAGGGTGTTCTCGCTAATTCCTGCCTTAAAGAACGCAGAGTATTTTAGATACGGAGTTATGCACAGAAACACCTTTATAAACGCCCCTAAAATGCTTAACCAAGATTATTCGTTTAAAAATAGCGAAAAATTATTTTTTGCAGGTCAAATAACGGGTGTTGAAGGTTACGTAGAAAGCGCTTTAAGTGGTTTAATGGTTGGAATTTATTTAACAAAAAAGATTAAGGGCGAAGAATACAAAACCATATCTCCAAACACCGTAGCAGGTGCACTTGCGAGATACATAACAACTGAAAACAAGGACTTCGAGCCAATGAACGCCAACTTTGGAATATTGCCACCACTATCAATGGTAGTAAGAGATAAGAGCCAAAGAAAACGCTTAATGGCTGAAAGAAGTTTACAAGAAATCAACCTATTCAAAAAGGAGATGAATATATGACGGAATTTAAGGGAACTACAATTTGCGCAGTAAAGCGTAACGGAAAAACGGCAATCGCCGGCGACGGACAAGTTACAATGTCCCAATCAATTATTTTTAAGAACAACGCAGTAAAAGTGCGTAGAATTTATAACGGCAAGGTTATCTTTGGTTTTGCTGGTTCGGTTGCAGATGCTTTTACGCTTTCAGAGAGATTTGAAGAAATGCTTAACAAGTATTCTGGAAACCTAATGAGAAGTGCCGTTGAACTTGCAGAGTTATGGCGTTCTGACAAGGTGAGAAAGCTAGAAGCAATGATGATTACTGCCGATAAAGATAGTTTACTTATCGTTTCAGGAACGGGAGAAGTTATTGAACCTGAAGATGGAATTTGCGCAATCGGTAGTGGTGGAAACTACGCTTTGGCCGCAGCAAGAGCGTTATGTCAAGAAACCGACTACACGGCAGAAGAAATTGCTAAAAAGGCGTTAAAAATCGCTAGTGAAATTTGCGTATTCACAAACGGAAACATCACTTGCGAAACGTTATAAGGGGGTATTATGAATTTAAGTCCTAAACAAATAGTAGAAGAATTAGATAAATACATTATCGGTCAAGACGAGGCTAAAAAGGCAGTTGCGATTGCACTTCGCAATCGTTATAGAAGAAGTCAACTTTCTAAAGCCGAAATGGAAGAAATTACTCCAAAAAACATAATCATGAAAGGGCCAACGGGCGTTGGTAAAACTGAAATTGCAAGAAGACTTGCTAAACTCGTTTCAGCACCATTCATTAAAGTAGAAGCGACCAAATACACCGAAGTTGGCTACGTTGGCAGAGACGTTGAGTCTATGATAAGAGATTTAGCCGAATGCGCAGTTCGTTTAGTAAAGGAAGAAAGATTCAAGAAAGTTACCGAAAAGGCAAGTGCAACTGTAGATGCTAAACTCGTTAAGATTTTAGCCGAAGTTCGCCGTTTAGATAGAGGCGAAACCCCTGTTGAAATATTTGAAAGCAATATCCTAGAAGGCTTGAAAAAGGGCTATTACGATAACGAAGTAATAGAAATTGAAATCGTTGATAATCCAAAGCCAATGGAACTTATTCCGGGCGCAGGCGAAATTAGTATCGGCAGTATCTTCGGCGATATGATGCCTAAAAAACGCAAAAAGAGAAAACTCACCGTTAAAGAAGCAAGACGTTTTATGCTTGACGAAGAGGCTGATAAGTTAATCGACAATGATTCGGTTAACGAAGAGGCTATTAGAAGAGCAGAACAAGAAGGCATTATCTTTATCGACGAAATAGATAAAATCGCTGCAAAAGGTTCTAAATCTGGTGGACAAGACGTATCTAGAGAAGGCGTTCAAAGAGATATTCTTCCAATAGTTGAAGGCTCAACCGTTATGACTAAATACGGCGCAATCAAAACCGATTACATTCTATTTATTGCAGCAGGCGCATTCCACGTTTCAAAGGTTAGCGACCTTATTCCTGAATTGCAAGGAAGATTCCCAATTATGGTAGAATTAAACTCGCTAACTAAAGAAGATTTCGTAAAGATTTTAACTACGCCAAAGAATGCAATAACCATTCAATATGCAACCTTATTAAAGGTAGACGGCGTAGACTTAAAGTTTAGCCAAAGCGCTATCGACAAGATTGCCGAAATAAGCGAAGATATGAACGCAACGAGCGAAGATATCGGTGCAAGAAGACTTCACACGGTAGTAGAAAACCTATTAGAAGACGTTTCTTTCGAGGCTGACGGCACGGGCAAAGAAATCGTTATCGACGCAGACTACGTAGTAGAAAAATTCGGCGTGGAAAAGAAAACTAAAGACCTTAAGAAATACATTTTATAATTTGCTATATTAAAAGCAAATCACACTACTAAATTACTTGAAAATACTAAAAGTTAAGGATATAATAAAACTATGATTACTGCACCAAAAGGCACCAAAGACGTTTTGCCAGAAAAAAGTGGCAAATGGCAATATATTGAAAAGACGGCTAGAGAGGTTGCTAAACTCTTTAACGTAAAAGAAATTCGCACGCCAACTTTTGAACACACTGAAGTTTTTCTTCGTGGTATAGGCGAAACTACCGATATCGTTAATAAAGAAATGTATACCTTTAACGATAAGGGCGATAGAAGTATAACCTTAAAGCCAGAAGGCACGGCAGGTGTTGCGAGAGCGTTTGTAGAAAACGGACTTTTCAACGCCTCTCTTCCACAAAAACTTTACTATATAACCCAATGCTTCCGTTATGAAAGACCACAAGCAGGTAGGCTTCGTGAATTTCACCAATTCGGCGTTGAGTTTTTGGGTGCAAACGGAGCAGATACCGATGCAGAAGTTATTCTACTTGCGAAAACTCTTTTAGATAAATTAGGTATAAACAACGTTACCCTATATCTAAACAGTATCGGTTGCCCAGAGTGTAGAAAAAAATATAGTCAAGCATTAAAAGATTATTTAAGAGCAAACCAAAACGATTTATGTCCACTTTGCATAGAAAGAATGGAGAAAAATCCACTTCGTGTTCTAGACTGCAAAAATGAAGATTGCAAAAAAATCAATGCAAACGCACCAATAATTTTAGATTACATTTGCGACGAGTGCAAAGAGCATTTTGATAAAGTTCAAAGTTTATTAAAGAGTGCAAACGTAGAATTTAAGGTTAACCCTAACATAGTAAGAGGGTTAGACTATTACACCAAAACGGTTTTTGAATTTGTTTCAGACAATATCGGTGCGCAAGGCACTGTTTGTGGTGGTGGCAGATACGATGGACTTATTAAGCAATTCGGCGAAAACGACGTTCCGGGAATCGGCTTTGCAGTAGGCATTGAAAGACTTATTATGCTTTTAGAAAACACGGGCGTAGAAATTCCAGAAGACAACAAGGTTAAAATTTATATAGCGTCAATGGGCGAAAAAGAATCTAATAAAGCCTTTGAAATCGCTAATAAGATTAGACAAAAGGGTATGTCTTGCGAAATAGACCATATGAATAGGGGTGTAAAATCTCAATTCAAATACGCAGATAAAATTGGTGCTGAATACGTTGCAGTTATCGGTTCAAACGAACTAGAACTTGGCGAAGTAAAGGTCAAAAAAATGGCAGACGGAAGTGAAAATCTAGTTAAAATCGATTTGCTTCCTGAATATCTTGAAAGGGCGTAAGTATGCAAGAATTCGCAAAAGTTGAAAGCACTAAAAACCAAGTTGCCACGCTAATTCTTGACAAAAAAGACGAGTGTAGTAAGTGTGGAATGTGTTTATTCCCAAAAGGAGCGCAAGTAATTAAAATCGAGGCTCAAAACCAAATAGGCGCAAAAGAAGGCGACACCGTTATAATAGAAAGGACGGAGGCAGGAAGATTAACTGCGTTCACACTTGTATTTTTAGTGCCAATATTACTTATACTTTTATCGTCTTTAATAGCGTTAGAAGTCATAGAAAAAGAATTGTGGAGTTTATGGCTTTCGCTAATTAGTTGCATGCTTTGGTTTATAGTTTTATCGGTGATAGATAAATGGCTAGGCGTAAAACTAAAGGCTCAAACGCAAATCGTAAAGATACTTAACGATAACAAGGAGAATGAAAATGGATTTAATTAAAGAAATTGTAAATGAAGAAGAATTTGCCGACCTTATCACTCAAGATAAGCCAGTTTTAGTGGATTTTTGGGCAACTTGGTGTGGACCATGCAAAATGCAAGCGCCAATTTTGCACGAGTTTAGTGAAGATATCGGCGACAAGGTAATCATTGCTAAAGTTGATATTGACGTAAACGAAAAACTAGCAAGAGAACTTGGAGTTATGAGTATTCCAACTCTTATGGTGTTTAAAAACGGCGAATTAGTAGAAAAAGTAGTTGGTTTAACTTCAAAAGCCAAACTAGCCGAAATGCTACTTAAACACGTTTAATAAAATAAAAAATAAAACTCTTACAGGAGAAGAAAAATGATAGATTTAACTAACTTAAAGGCTAAAGACCCAGAAGTATTTGCAGGTTTAGACGCCGAACTTAACAGACAAAGAAACAACATCGAACTTATCGCAAGCGAAAATATCGTAAGCGAAAACGTTTTACTTGCAGCAGGTAGCGTTCTAACCAACAAATACGCTGAAGGTTATCCAGCACACAGATACTACGGTGGTTGTGAACACGTAGACGTTGTTGAAACCCTTGCTATTGAAAGAGCAAAAACGTTGTTTGGTGCAGACCACGCAAACGTTCAACCACATTGTGGCGCAAACGCAAACTTTGCAGTATACGTAGCACTTTTACAACCAGGCGATACAATTATGGGTATGAACCTTGCTCACGGTGGACACTTAACCCACGGTAGCAAAGCAAACGTTTCTGGTAAATATTTTAACGTTGTTCCTTACGGCGTATCAAAGGAAACGGGCGCAATCGATTACGACGAAGTTGAACAAATCGCTCTAGAGTGTAAACCAAAACTAATCGTAGCAGGCGCAAGTGCATATCCAAGAACTTTAGACTTTAAGCGTTTTAGAGAAATTGCCGATAAAGTAGGCGCATACTTAATGGTAGACATGGCGCATATTGCAGGTTTAGTTGCTGCAGGTGAGCATCCAAACCCTGTTCCTTATGCTGACGTAGTAACTACCACTACTCACAAGACCTTAAGAGGTCCACGTGGAGGTATGATTCTATGCAAAGAAGAGTTCGCAAAAGCAATAGATAAAGCAGTATTCCCAGGCACTCAAGGTGGCCCGTTAATGCACGTTATCGCAGGTAAGGCGATTGCACTTAAAGAGGCTATGACCGACGAATACAAGGCATATCAACGTCAAATCGTGCTTAACGCAAAGGCTATGGAAAACACCTTCAAAAAGCACGGAATCAACATGGTTTCAGGTGGAACGGATAACCACTTAATTCTATTAAACCTTTTAGGGACTGGCATGACTGGTAAAGAGCTTAACGACCTAACCGAACAAGTTAATATTACCCTTAACAAGAACGCTATTCCATGGGACCCAGAAAAGCCAACCGTAACTAGTGGTGTTCGTATTGGAACTCCAGCAATTACAACTCGTGGTTTTAAGGAAGCAGATTGCGAAAAGGTTGCAGAACTTATAGTTAAAATCATTAAAGAAAGAGAAGCGTGCTTTGATTACGTGAGAGCAGAAGTTAAAAAACTAATCGAGGCTCATCCAATTTACCAAGGAGTTTTATAATGAAATATCAATCCGTTTTAGGGCTAATTGAAACGGAAGTAGCGATAAAGTTTATAAAAGATACTTTTGAAAAAGAACTTGCTAAAGCCCTTAATTTAACACGAGTTTCAGCCCCATTATTCGTTCAACCGGAATCGGGGCTAAACGACAACCTAAACGGCTACGAAAGGGCCGTTAGGTTTGACGTGTTGTCATTAAAAAAAGAAGTAGAAATCGTTCAATCTCTCGCTAAATGGAAGAGAATGGCACTTGGTAAATACGGCTTTGCCCAAGGCACTGGTTTATATACCGATATGAACGCCATTAGAAGGGACGAGGACCTAGATAGGCTTCATTCCGTATACGTTGACCAATGGGACTGGGAAAAGATTATTACTAAAGAAGAGAGACGACTTTCTTATTTAAAGAAAGTAGTTCGTCAAATTTATAAGGTATTTTTGAAAGTATCAAATGCCGTAAACAAAAAATATCCAGCCCTAGAAAACGTTCTTCCAAAGGAAATAACCTTTATCTCTACGTTAGAATTGGAAAAAGCATATCCAAATCTTCCAAGAAAGGAAAGAGAACACGAGGCTGCTAAAAAATACGGCGCAATCTTCCTATATAAAATCGGTTGGCCGTTAAAAGATGGAATGCCTCACGACGGCAGAGCAGCCGATTACGACGATTGGAAGTTGAACGGAGATATTATCTTATGGTCGCCTGTGCTTAACTCGTCGGTTGAACTTTCTTCAATGGGAATTAGGGTTGACAAAGACAGCCTAGTTAAACAGCTTAAAAAGAAAAAAGAGATGGATAAGTTATCCACCCCTTATTGTCAAGACGTTATAAACGAAAGATTGCCTTTAACCATTGGTGGTGGAATAGGTCAATCGAGAATTTGTATGTTCTTCCTTAAAAAGGCGCACATTGGCGAAGTTCAATCGTCAATTTGGGCAGAAGAATGTATTGAAGAAAATCTAAAACAGGGTATTCACTTATTATAATGAGTAACGCTTTTGTAAGAACGCAATACCTAATTGGAGAGGAAAGTCTACAATTACTTCAAAATGCCAACGTATTACTCTTTGGCGTGGGTGGAGTAGGTGGCTTTGTTGCCGAAGCGTTAATTCGCTCGGGTATTGGCTCGCTAACTATAATCGACGGCGACAAGGTGGAAGATAGCAACCTAAATCGTCAAATATTTGCAAACGTAAACACAGTTGGGAAAAGTAAGGTGGAAGTCGCTAAAGAACGTCTTTTATCAATCAATCCAAATGCAAATATTATAGCAAAAGAATTGTTTTATTTACCTGAAAACGCTAACGAAATCGATTTTTCAAAATACGATTACGTTGTTGACGCTATAGACACCGTAACGGCTAAATTACACATAATAAAACTAGCAAAAGAACAAGGTGTTAAAGTTATTTCTTGCATGGGAACGGGTGGAAAGATTGACGTAGAAAAGTTAACCGTTTCTACCATCGATAAAACTAGTGAATGTGCCTTAGCAAGAGTTATGAGAAGAGAGCTCAAAAAAGAAGGAATCTTCGACCTTAAAGTTGTTTATTCAAAAGAAAAAGCTTTTATGGACGACAATGCTGAAAAGCAAAGGAAATGCCCACCTTCAATGATTTTTGTTCCTGCAACGGCAGGTCTTATGATTGCAAAAGAAGTAGTCTTTGATTTAATAAATCAAAAGGAGATAAAATGAAATATTTAATCGCTTCAGACGTTCACGGCTCAGCTTACTATATGCAAAAGATTATCGACCTTTTTAATATTGAAAAGGCAGATAAACTTATACTATTAGGCGATATATATAATCACGGACCAAGAAACCCATTGCCACAAGATTACGCTCCTATGAAAGTTAGCGAAATGCTAAATCAAATGGTTGATAAATTAATAGTAGTTAAAGGAAACTGCGATAGCCAAGTTGACACAATGATATCTAGTTTTGACTTTGTTGAAAACGCCGTTATAGACTGCCAAAACAAAAGTGTATTTCTAACCCACGGACACGTTTATAATAAAGACAGTAAGCCAAAGACTAAGTTTGATGCTGTGATTTACGGACATTTTCATACGTGTTTTATAGAGAAAATAGACGGCACGGCATACGTTAACACAGGCTCGGTATCCTTGCCTAAAAACGATACGCCTTGTAGTTACGTAATGTTAGAAAATCAAACGATTACCTTAAAGGATATAGCAGGGAAAACAATTGAATCTATTGAATTATAAAAAATATAAAATAAAAAAACGGTTTAAGAAAATCTTAAACCGTTTTTACTTTTAAATAAATAAATTACGCTCTTTCAACCTTTCCACTTTTTAAGCATCTGGTGCAAACGTATTCCTTGCTAACGGTGCCGTTAGCATTTTTAACGCTTACCTTTTGAAGGTTAGCTTCATACAACTTAGGGGTTTTACGGTTAGAGTGGCTAACCAAGTTACCAGAAAGTTTACCTTTTCCACAAACGCTACATACTTTACTCATATCAATATCCTCCAAATGGAATTAATCTTTAATTAACTTAATATACAATAACATAAAACAAAACAAAATGCAACTTTTTTAGATATGTTTTTCTAAAAAATATATACTTGATTTTTACTAAAACCAAAAAATTTGAAATATTTTCCTTAAAGAGTTGCAAAATCATTGTAAATAATGTAAAATGATAATATCGCAAATTGTAGGAGTTATTATGGCAGTAAAAACAAATAATATTTACGGCAAAATAATAATATCTGACAAAACGATAGAACACTTCGTCTATCAAATAGCAATGGATTGTTACGGGATAGTAAAATTCACCCCAAAAAACACTGTTGATGCAATTGTCAGTTTTTTGAAATTCGGTTCTAAGGTTAAGGGCGTTAAAGTTCATAGCGTTGGGGACAGGATTACTATAAACGTGTCTGTAGTTGTAAAATACGGTGTTTCTATCAAAGCAACGATTGAGGCGCTTAAGGAAAGCATTCAATATAAAGTAGAACGCTTTACCGGTATGATAGTTAATTCCATTAACGTTAACGTAATAGGCGTAGAAAAATAAAATTCCCCCTTGAATTGAGGTATTAATATATGCAAAAAACGATAAATGGAGCATTGCTAAAGTCAATGATGATGACTGCGGCAAAACTCGTAGAGATAAATAGAAATACACTTGACGCATTGAACGTTTTCCCTGTTCCAGACGGAGACACGGGTTCAAACATGTCAATGACTTTACAGTCATCAATTAAAGAACTTGTTAAATGTCAATCGAATAAGATTGCCGATATAACTGAAGCGACTAGTAAGGGTGCGCTTCGTGGCGCAAGAGGGAACTCTGGCGTTATAACCTCACAAATCATTCGTGGTATATGTCAAACTCTCGGTAAGGCTGAAGAGATTGATACTAAAGTATTCGCAAACGCTCTTATGAATGGTGCAGAAATTGCTTACAGCGCCGTTTCTAAACCAAAAGAGGGAACCATTTTAACCGTTATTAGATTGGTTGCCGAACATGCAATGAGCGTTTATAGACGTAATAAGGACTTTGAATCTTTCTTTGAAGAAATTATTAACGCATCTAAAGAGGCTGTAAACCTAACCCCAACCTTACTTCCTGTTCTTAAGAAAGCAGGGGTAGTAGACGCTGGTGGTAGAGGTCTTCAGTTTATTTTCGAAGGTATGCAAAAAGCATTGCTTGGCGAAACTGTAGACGTTGATTTAGACGTTGTTGAGACTGCTCAAGCACAATCTACCTTTGAACACGTTGATATTGCGAGTTTAGGAAATATCGAGTTTGCATATTGCACGGAATTTTTCGTTATAAACCTTAAAAAGCAAACGACTATGGCTGATATTGAGAGATTTAAGGAATTCTTGATGTCTATTGGCGATAGCGTAATCGTTATAGGCGACTTAGAGTTTGTAAAAGTTCACGTTCACACCAATCAACCAGGTTTAGCGTTAACCCACGCTTTAGAACTTGGCGAACTTGACAAACTAAAAATTGAAAACATGTTAGAGCAAAACCGTGCGCTAATGAAGGAATTCGAGGCAGAAAAGAAACATATCGGTATGATGGCAGTTTCTGCAGGCGACGGAATAACTACAATATTCAAAGATTTAATGGTAGACGCTATTATCGAAGGTGGTCAATCAATGAACCCATCTGCAAGCGATATAGCAGACGCTGCTGCAAGAGTAAATGCAGATAACGTGTTCGTTTTCCCTAACAATAAGAACATTATTTTAGCAGCTGAACAAGCAAAATCGCTAGTAGAAAACAAGACTTTACACGTTATTCCAACCAAGAATATTCCTCAAGGATTTTCTGCTGCTTTAGCCTTTAATCCAGACCTAACAGTTGATGAAAATAAGGCTAACATGATTCACTCTCTTGATAGTGTAACCGTTGGACAAGTAACTTATGCCGTTAGAAACACCAAACTTTATGGTTTTGAACTTAAAATTGGCGACATAATGGGTCTTGATAACAAGAAAATTTTAGCAACGGGTAAAGACGTAAGTCAAGTAACCATTGAATTAATTGAAAAATTACGTAGTATAGAAGAAATTATCACTCTCTATTACGGACAAGACGTAACTAAAGAAGAGGCAGAGGCACTTCAAGCTGCAGTTGCTGAAAAATATCCTGAATGCGACGTAGAATTACATTACGGTGGACAACCAATATACTACTACTATATAGCTTTAGAATAAAAACTACGGGAAAGACAAAGTTCTTTCCCTTTTTTATAGGACGATATGGAAATAACGAAAATTCGTGGAATAAACGAAAAGAGGGCTGGGGACCTTAACAAAATAGGAATTTTTGACACTGCAGACTTGATGCAGTATTTTCCACGTGCCTATTTAGACTTAAGGGAAAAACAATCGTTAAATTTTTCTTATCACAACGACGTAGTTTTGACTACTGGAAGGATTATTAGCGAGCCAGCCGTTCGATTCTTTAGAAAGACGGGAACGGTTAAGATTAATTGTGAGCAAGAGGGTTTATATTTTTCTATCGTATGGTTTAACCAACCATACGTTGCAAGCAAACTTAGAGTTGGCGAGGAATATTTATTTTACGGCAGAGTTAGAAGAGAGGGCGACGTAATCTCTTTAATTAACCCATCTTTTGAACTTTGCGAAAAAAGTTTTAGATTAAAAGGAATCGTCCCACAATATCCTCTTAAAGGAAATTTAACTCAAAAAGTGGTTAGAGACGCAGTTAGATTATCCGTGGATTTGGAAAAACCAAAGAGCATAATCCCTTTTGATTTACTGGCGAAATATAACCTTAGTGATTTGTATTCTGCCTATAGGGAAGTTCATAATCCAACCAATTTTGAAAGCTTAAAAAAAGCGTCTGAGAGAATTGCCGTTGAAGAATATTTTGCGTTAATCTCTTCTTTTAAATTTATTAAAGGAGGCAGAGAACAAGTTAGAATTAACAAGTATGCAACTACCTCACTGCAACTAGTAGACTTTATAGCAAGACGTTTTCCTTTTGAGTTTACAGAGGGGCAAAAGAAAGCTGTTAATGAAATTTTTGCCGACATGACTGGCGCAAACGTTATGAATAGGCTATTACAAGGTGACGTTGGAAGTGGTAAAACGGCAGTAAGTCTAGCGTCAATGTTTATCGCCGTAAATAGTGGATATCAAGTAGTAATGCTTAGTCCTACAGAAGTTCTTGCAAGGCAAAATTATAACGCCGTTAAAAAGGCGTTTCCAGAATATAACGTGGACTTATTGACCTCGTCATTAACGGCAAAAGAAAAAAGAACGGTAAAACAAGGCGTAGCCTGTGGTTTTACTAATATCTTAGTGGGAACTCACGCAGTTTTAACCGATGACGTAGTTTTTAAGAATTTATCGTTATGTATTTGCGACGAGCAACAACGTTTTGGTGTGGCGCAAAGGAGTGCACTTCTTAATAAGGGCATTACCCCTGACGTTTTAGTTATGAGTGCAACGCCAATTCCTAGAACACTTTCACTAATTTTCTTTGGAGATTTAGATATAACGACTATAACCGACAAGCCTAGCAATAGAATTCCCGTTCAAACTAATATCGTTCCAAAAGAAAAATATAGCGATATGCTAGGGTTTATTAGAAGGGAAATCAAAGAAGGCAAGCAAGCCTACTTCGTATGTCCTAAAATCGAGGGAGACGAAGAAGGAAGCGTAATGTCTGCAACCGAACTATACGAGGATATAAAAGGTCGTTTAACCGACGTTAACGTAGGTTTGCTACATGGCAAAATGCACGATAAAGATAAAACTAGCGTAATGAACGATTTTAAGGATAAAAAAATCGACCTATTGGTATCCACTACCGTTATCGAGGTCGGTGTAGACGTTAAAGACGCTTCGGTAATGGTTATTTATAACGCCGAAAGATTCGGTCTTTCTCAACTTCATCAATTAAGAGGAAGGGTAGGTCGTTCAAGCATTAAGAGTTATTGTTTTTTAACTACCTCTGCAACGGGGGGCGAAGCACTAGAAAGGTTAAAAATACTTAAAGATAATAGTGATGGTTTTAGGGTTAGCGAAATGGACTATAAACTTCGTGGCTCGGGTGATTTTATGGGCGATAGGCAAAGTGGAAAGTTTATAAACGACCTAGGAAATCTAAGTTACTCAACGGAATCTATTTTCCTTGCAAAAAAAATAAGCGACGAATTTTTTAATCGTGGTGAAAACTTAGAAAAAGTAAAAGAAATAGCAATTAAAAAATATCAAAAACTAAAAGATATAACGCTTAATTAATATGAGAAATTTTCTACAAAAGGGCTTAAGTGGAAACACCTTAAAGATTATTGCGCTCGTGGCGATGACGTTAGACCATTTGGCGTTGTTAGTTATTCCACAAGCAGAATGGCTAAGAATTGTGGGAAGAATAGCAATGCCTATCTTTGCTTACATGATAGCCGAGAGTTGTAAATACACTAAAAACAAACTAAAATATTTTTTAATGGTCTTCGTGCTTGGCATAATTTGTCAAGTAGTATACTTTATTAGCGACGAAAGTCTATTAATGGGAATACTAATAGATTTTTCTATTTCCATATTGATTATTTATTGTGTTGCTTATGCTACTAAGGTAAAAAAGTGGTGGACATACATAATAGTCATACTATCAATAACCTTAACGGTAATACTGGTTTACTTATTGCCTGAAATCACAAACGACCTAATTTCATTTGACTACGGCATAGGTGCAATATTGTTACCAGTGGTAGTTTATCTATTCAACAATAGGTGGTTTAAGCTATTGGCGACTGCACTAATATTAATACCCATATGCGCAATAGAATGGCAAGTTCAATGGTTTTGCTACCTAGCACTAATTCCGTTAGCCTTATACAATGGAAAGCGAGGGAAATATAAACTTAAATATTTGTTTTATATTTATTATCCGTTACATTTAGTAGTTCTTTACTTTTTAGGAATGATAATATAAAAAGAGTTTGAAAAGATTTCAAACTCTTTTTTTGTTGTGTTTTTGTTATTTTACAGTTGCAGACCTATGTATAAATAAAAAAGTTAGTAATCCTTGCAAAGGTATGCCAATCAAGAAAATATACCATAATCTTTGTGGAAGACTAGCGAGTGAGTAAAAAAGAACGAGGTATAAAGCAGAAATTATAGTCCAAATAAGCAAGGTTACGATAAAGAAAGTTATAAAATTTTTCCCCCAAACTTTAGTCAAAATAAGTAAAACGATAAGGTTTACGGGAATAGCAACAATAAAAGCTAGCCATGAATTTTCTACACTAGGGAAAGCGATTCCAATTAAAACGTATGAAATGACGGCAACTAGCCAAACGATACAAGTTGACCATAATCCAATCGCAACTCTTTTCTTGTTAAGGTTAATTAAAGGCTTTTTTGGGGGAGTAGGCTCTTTAAGAAGGACGTCAACCGTAACGCCAAAGAAATCTGCTAGCTGTTTTAGAACAACGATTTCAGGCACGGCTTCTGCGCGTTCCCATTTAGACACGGCTTTATCCGAATAATTTAGTTTTTCGCCGAGCTCTGCTTGCGTTAATTTGAGAGATTTTCTATAAAGCGTTATGTTGTCGGCAAGGTTTTGTTTTATATCCATAGTAATATATTATCACATTTTTTTATAAAAATCAACTATAAAACGCATCGTTTTTTGTCACATTCTACTAACGGTAGAGAGCCTGAAAACCCTCTACTATAGAATAAAAAAGTGTAGAAAAAAAGTTGTAGTAGGAAAGTTGTTTTTTGTTTTCGCTCGGGTTATTATATCAAGGTAAATTAATTAGAGGTGAATTATGAAAATTGCAATCTCAGTTGAAACGACTGCCGATTTATCAAAGGAACTTTTAGCCAAAAAGGATATAAAGATTGTCCCTTTTAACATTTTGCTGGGCGACCAAACGGTTGTGGATGGGGAAGTTACTACTGAAGATATAATCGATTTTGTAAGCAAGAATAAAATTTTGCCAAAGACATCGGCAATAAACGAGTATACCTTTACAGAACACTTTGAGAACGTATTAAAAGATTACGATGCCGTTGTGCATTTTTCTCTATCGAGCAAACTTTCATGCGCTTGTGAAAACGCAATGAAGGCTGCAGGTAAATTGAAGAACGTATACGTTGTTGATACTCAAAGTTTATCAACGGGTATAGGTTTACTAGCCCTTTATGGTTGCGACCTTGTGGCACAAGGTTTAGGTGCAAAAGAAATTCAAGAGAAGTGTATCGCTAGAATTCCAAGTATTCAAGCGAGTTTTGCACTCAAAAGAGTTGACTATTTATACAAGGGTGGAAGATGTAGCGTTTTATCATTCCTAGGAGCAAATTTACTTCGTATATGTCCACAGATTATCGTTAAAGAGGGCAAAATGATAGCTGGCAAAAAGTATAGGGGTAATTATAAACACGTAGTTGAAAACTATTGCCGCGACGTATTAGACGAGTTTAATACTCCCGACCGTTCAAGAGCATTCGTTACCTACACGACTGCTACCGACGACGTTATATCAGTTGCTATTGAATCTCTAAAGAATGCTGGTTTTGAGCAAGTTTTCGTAACTAGAGCAGGTGGAACGATTACTAGCCACTGTGGAGAAAATTGTTTAGGTATTTTATATCTTAACGACGGTAATTAGTATAATCAAATAAATAATGAGTTTTAAAACCCCCGAAAGCAACGGCTTTCGGGGGTTTATCATTATCTATTAATTAAAAATTTTACAAATCATAGAACAAACCATCTCTCTCATAACGAAATAATCGATATATTCGTGCTTGTCGTAAACGTATTCGTGTGCAAAATCTTGCAAAATGCCCATTGCAAAATGCACCTTTTCGTTTATGTTTTCATCCTTGATTCCTAAATTTACTAGGGTTCGTGATATCTTAAGTGTTAAATTATCTTCTAGTTCTATAAATTTGGCGTTAACTGCTTCGTCTGAGCCTGAGAGTGAATGTAGTGCCTCGTGAATTTTATTGTTGTTTTTGTGAATTTTAATAACTTCGTTTATAATTGTTGGCACGATTTCTTCAAGATTAAGTGGTGCTTTAAGTTTGTCGAAAAATTTCAAAAGTGGGGCAACTACTTTGTCTAAATAGATTTCCAAAACACAAATTAGGATATCTCGCTTATCGGAAAAATATCCGTAAACTATACCTGTGGAAACCCCAGCACGTTTTGCAATTTCAGCAGTATTAGTACCGTAATATCCAACCTCTGAAAACAATTCATATCCAGCGTTAATTATTTTATTTTTCTTTTCAATGGCCCTTTCTTGTCTAGGCTGACGAACGTCCTTTTTCATAGCATTATATATTTTATAATAAAATCGTATAAAAATCAAGCAAAAAAATATTTTTTACAAAAAATGAAAAAAGTTTCACATTTAAGTTGACAAGCCTGAATATAAATGATAATATAGGTCTGTAAAACCTGAAATATGTTTCACATTTATACTTGGAGGATAAATAATGAAAAGATTAAGCGAATTTGCTCTTGGAGAAAGTGGAGTAGTTAAGATAGTAGAAGGAGAATCGCCTATTAAGAGAAGATTATTCGATATGGGCGTTACCCCTGGTGCAGAAATTTGTTTAAGAAAGAAAGCACCACTTGGCGACCCATTTGAAATAACCATAAGGGGATACGAGTTAACTTTACGTAAAGCTGAAGCACACAATATAATAATGGAGGAAAAAGTCTGGTGAAAAGATTTGTTTTAGCAGGTAACCCTAACAGTGGAAAGACCACGTTATTTAACACGTTAACCGGTTCAACTGCGCACGTAGGCAACTGGCCGGGTGTAACCGTTGATAAAAGGGAAGGACTTTATAAAAAGGCGCAAGAGCCTATTTCTATCGTAGACTTACCTGGGATATATTCACTTTCCCCATATACCCCTGAAGAAGTAATTAGTAGAAATTTTATTCTCGACGAAAAACCTGATTGCGTTATAAATATAGTAGACGCAACAAATTTAGAAAGGAATTTATATTTATCTACACAACTACTTGAAATGGACGTTCCAATCGTAATTGCCTTAAATATGATGGATACGCTTGAAAAACAAGGTAGTAAGATAGACGAAAAAGAGTTAGAAAAGAGAATAGGCGTTCCCGTGGTAAAGGTATCTGCCCTTAAGGAAAAGGGAATAGCCGAGTTAATGGAAAGGGCGATAGAAACTTCAAAAACGCCAAGAAAAGGGAAAACGGTATTAGAAAATAGCGAAATTTCCCACCTTATAAGCGACGTAAGAATTGCTCTTCAAGGCCACGACATAGAAAATCCACTTTTCCACGCCATTAAACTCGTTGAAAACGACGACTTGGAAGTTGCAATGCACTTTAACACCATCAAGATGGTAGAGGAGTTTAAAACAACCTATCACAACGAACTTTTTGGGAGTGATTTAGTCGCATTCGTTGCCGACGCTAGATATAAATACATAACCAAAAACTTTTCTCCTTTATTAAAGAGAAGTCAAAAGGGATTGGTTGATACTCCTTCGCACAAAGCCGATAAAGTATTGACGCACAAGTGGTTTGGTATACCAATATTTTTATTTATATTATTTGGAATTTTCCATTTAACTTTCAGCGAAGATTTATTGTTTTTAGGCGCTATTTTTGGTTTGCCTACCTTAGATAATATGGCAGATGGTTTTGGTAAAACGTTATTGTCTTGTTTTTATGATGGGGCAGTTTTCTCACCCGGTGTAATTCTATTTAATCTTATGGGATTACTTACCTCAACCGTTTTTGACTGGTTGGTGGGATTAATAGAAGGTTGGGGTGCTTCTCAAGCAGTTGTTGGCTTAGTTGGCGAGGGAATACTCGGTGGTCTCGGTGCAGTTTTATCTTTCGTTCCACAAATAGTATTTTTGCTCTTGCTTTTATCAATATTAGAAGACACCGGATATATGGCTAGAGTTGCCTTTATACTAGATAAACTATTTAGGAAGTTCGGCATATCTGGTAGAGCGTTTATTCCAATGATTATGGGATTTGGCTGTTCAGTTCCCGCTATGATAAATACTAGGACCTTAAAAGACCAAAGAGAGAGAACTATGACCTTAAGGGTAATTCCATTTTTCTCTTGTGGTGCTAAACTACCAATACTATCGGCAGTTGCAGGTGCCATTGGTCATTTATGTGGTCTTGGAGACGGAAGTTTTATCGCATACGCAATGTATGTAGTGGGGATGCTCGTAGCACTCGTAACCATTATTATAATGCATTCAACTACGCAAGGTGGGGACGTTTCTCCATTTATCATGGAATTACCTTCGTATCATGCTCCAAGCGTAAAGAGTTTAGCTCTTTTGCTATGGGATAAAACAAAACACTATTTACAAAAGGTGTTTACGGTTATCCTAGTATCTACAATCGTAATATGGTTTGTGTCTAATTTCGGTTGGGATTGGAGAATAACCGATATAGATAATTCTATCCTAGCGTCTTTAGGTAGATTTTTCCAACCGTTGTTTACACCACTTGGTTTTGGAAGTCAACTAGGCTCGTTTGGTTGGGTGTTCGTAGTTGCCGCCGTTACTGGGTTGATAGCAAAAGAGAACGTTATTGCAACTTTTGGAACGCTATCTGCACTATTCGTAGCGTTTGCCGGAGAAATAAGTGTTGAAGGTGCCGCCGAAGTAGTAACAATGGCACAAAACACCGGCATTACGTGGCAAGGTTTAATATCGTTTATAGTATTTAACTTAACTACCATACCTTGTTTCGCAGCAGTAGCAACTGCTAAAGGTGAAACACCAAAAGGGAAGTTTAAATGGACGCTATTATTTTGGATAGTATCTTCTTATCTTGCAAGCACGATTACTTACTTAGTATTATCTTGGTGGTGGACTTCGTTAATATTTATAGCGCTTGCTATCTTACTAGTTGCAGTTATCAAGACTTATAACAAGTTAAAGGGCAAAGGAGTGTAGTATGTGGATTGATATCGTGATAATAAGCCTTTGCGTTCTAACGGTTATTGGGGTAACTTATTTATCCATATCGAACAAGAGGAAGGGTAAAACCTCTTGTGGTTGCGATTGCGCAAATTGCAAAGGTTGTTCAAAATATAGTCAAAAAGACCAAATAAAGTAAAAACCTAATAAAAACTTATATAAAACTCTTCAATTAAGCAAATTGAAGGGTTTTTATTCTCTCTCAATTCGTCTAAATGCGAAAAATTTTCAAAAAACACAAAAAGTTGTTATATAGGCTTGAAAAAAAGCACAATATATAGTATACTAATTCGTGTAAATCGAATTTTTAGGAGAATTTATGGCTAAAAACACTTACAAGGCAGAGGATATTAAGATACTAGAAGGTTTAGACGCCGTTCGTATGCGTCCAGGTATGTATATTGGAACTACGAGCGTTAACGGTCTACACCATATTCTATGGGAAATCGTAGATAATGCAGTCGACGAGGCTGCAAACGGCTATGCTAATAAAATTCAAATTAAGTTATATAAAGACGGCAGTGCGTCGGTAGAAGATAACGGAAGAGGTATTCCAACCGACATACACTCAAAAGCAGGGGTAAGTGGCGTTCAAGTAGTATTTACTCAACTTCACGCAGGTGGAAAGTTTAACGCAGAAAACTACTCATTCTCGGGTGGTTTGCACGGAGTAGGCGCATCAGTTACTAACGCTCTTTCCGAATGGCTTAAAGTTGAAATTTATAAAAACACAATTTATTCTATGGAATTCCATTCTTACCTTGATAAAGAGAGTGGAAAGATTAAATCGGGCGTTCCAGTTGCTCCGTTAAAGGATACCAAAGTAAAAACGACCAAGAAAGGAACCTTTGTTCGTTTTAAACCAGACGCTAGAGTTTTTGAAACGGTTGAATTTTCGGTTGATAAAATCTTAAAGAAACTAAAAGAATTAGCATTCCTAAACAAAGGCTTAGAAATAGACTTTTACGACGAGAATACCGACTTCCATAGAGTATATAAATACGAGGGAGGTATTGTCGACTTCGTAAAATACTTAAACCAAGGAAAGACCATTCTTTACGACGAGCCACTTTACGCAATGGCTGAAAAAGACGGCATAACGGTAGAGTTTGCAATTCAACATACCGACGCTTACGTTGATAGCATTTATTCCTACGTAAACAACATTCCAACAGCAGAGGGGGGAATGCACGAAACGGGTTTTCGTTCAGGTGTAACTCGTGTGTTTAACGACTATGCTAGGGAAAAGAACTTCCTAAAAGATAAAGACGATAATCTACTTGGCGACGACTTTAAGGAAGGTTTAACGGCTATCGTGTCTATCAAGATGCAAAACGTTCAGTTCGAAGGACAAACCAAAACCAAACTCGGCAATCCCGAGGCTAGACCTGCTACTGAATACGTTACGGTTAACGAACTTTCTGCACTAATGAAAAATAAAAAACTCGGCAAGAGTTTTGATTCTATAATCGCAAAAGCCTTAAACGCAGCAAAGGCAAGGCTTGCAGCGAGAAAAGCAAAGGAAATAGCAAGAGCAAGTAAGAGTATAGACGCTCAAAACCTAGTTGGTAAACTTTCTCCTTGTTCAGGCAGAAAACCGGAACTTAACGAACTATTTATAGTAGAGGGAGATTCTGCAGGTGGAAGCGCAAAGCAAGCGAGAGTTCGTCATACTCAAGCTATACTACCTTTAAGAGGTAAGCCACTTAACGTAGAGAAAAAGAAGTTAGAGCAAATACTTCAAAACGAAGAAATCCGTTCTCTAATTTCTGCGCTAGGCACGGGTATTGGCTCGGAATTCGACCTAGAAAGCCTAAAATACCATAAGGTTATAATTCTAGCCGATGCCGACCAAGACGGAGCGCATATTCGTGCTATTTTATTAACATTCTTCTTCCGTTATATGAAAGAACTCGTTCAAGAAGGGCACGTTTATATCGGTATGCCACCACTTTACAAAGTGTATAAGGGTAACGTAGAAGAATACGCTTACGACGATAACGAACTTCAATCAAAGATTGACAAGGTTGGTAGGGGATATCAAATTCAAAGATATAAAGGTCTTGGAGAAATGGACCCATCACAACTTTGGGATACCACAATGAATCCACAAACACGTTCGCTAACGCAAGTAACCATAGACGACGCTGCCGAGGCTGATAGACTTATAACCGTTTTAATGGGCGACGAAGTAAGCGAAAGAAAGAAATACATTTTTGAAAATGCAAACTTCAATAAAGAAGATAACTTTGCAAAGATTAAGCGCTAGGGAGGGAAAGGAAAATGCAAGAAAATAATAAACTAATATTCTCTTCTTTGGGCGACGTATTAAAAAACTCAATGATTCCATACGCCGAAAACGTTATTCTAGACCGTGCTTTACCACGTGTTGAGGACGGCTTAAAGCCCGTTCAACGTAGAATTTTATACGCTATGAACGAAATGGGTTTAACCAACGATAAGCCACACAAAAAGTGCGCTAAAATTGTCGGCGAATGTTTAGGTAAATATCACCCTCACGGCGATAGTTCTGTATACGGAGCGCTCGTTCACATGGCGCAAGACTTCAATATGAGAATGCCACTTGTAAACGGACACGGAAACTTTGGAACGATAGACGGCGACTCTGCTGCAGCGTATAGATATACCGAAGCAAGACTAGAGGCGCTAGCGTTAGAATTACTTCGTGATATAGATAAAGACACCGTTAAGTTTAACCTTAACTTCGACGACTCTTGCGAAGAGCCTGAAACTTTACCAGGACGTTTTCCAAACCTATTAGTAAACGGCGCAACGGGTATAGCAGTAGGTCTTGCAACAAACATTCCAACCCATAACCTAGGCGAAGTTATCAATGGCACTATAGCATATATTGAAAACCCAAAAATCTCTCTTAAAGAGGTGATGAAATATATTCCTGCCCCTGATTTCCCAACCGGTGGATATATCATTTGTGGAGAGGAACTCGTAGAGGCTTACAAAACGGGTAGGGGTAAGATAAAAATTAGGGCAAGAGTTAATATTGAAAAGGAAAATAACGAAAAACAAAACCTTGTAATTAGTGAACTTCCTTACCAAGTTAACAAAGCCGAACTTCTTAAAAAAATAGTAGAACTAAAAGAAAGTAAGAAAGAATTTTTAGGTGGTATTGCCGACGTAGTAGACGAATCGGATAGAAACGGAATGCGCGCCGTAATCAAACTTAAAAAGGATACGGACGCAAAGGCAGTTCTTAACTATTTATACAAAAACACCCAACTAGAAACTTCGTTTGGTATAAATATGGTTGCCATTGCAAACGGCAAGCCTTGTCAACTAGGCTTACTTGATATCATTAGTTACTACGTAAATTATCAAAGAGAAGTAATTTTAAGAAGAAGTAAATTCGACCTAGAAAAAGCCAAAGAAAGAGCGCATATTTTAGAAGGCTTAATTATAGCCGTTAAAAATATAGACGAAGTAGTTCAAATAATCAAAAAAGCCGAAAACACGGCTGACGCTAGAACCAAATTAAGAGAAAGATTTTCTTTAAGCGAAGTTCAAGCAAACGCCATTTTAGATTTAAGGCTTGCAAGATTAACTAAACTAGAAACTGCTAAACTTCAAGAAGAATTACAAGAACTTAAAAAGCGCATAGAAGAATTAACTGCTATAATTGCAAGCAAGGCTAAACAAATGGCTGTTGTCGTTAAGGAATTAAAAGAAGTTAAGAAAAAGTATGCCGACGACAGAAGAAGTAACCTAATCGAAGGTGGTAAGGAATTAGACATTTCAAGCGTTGAAAAAGAACTTAAACAAATCGACGATTTTGTCGTAGCCTTTACCGAAGGTGGAATGTTTAAGAAGATGACTGAAAGGAACTTTAAGTCTAGCGAAAGAAAGGTAAAAGATAGTTCTCAAGCAGGCGATTTCGTTAAGATATTCTGCCATATTAGAAGTAACCAAACGTTATTAGCGTTTACAAATCTTGGTAACGTTTGTAAAATAGATATGGAAATCACGCCAGAGTGTAGATATCGAGATAAAGGTTTTAAGTGGATAGATATAGCAAAAGAATGTGCTAAAAACGAATATCCAGTATCATTCTTTGCCCTTGATAAAAACGAAGAAACCGAGCAGGAAATTCTTCCACAAGGTAGTTTATTATTCTACACTCAAAACGGCATGATTAAAAAGACCGATTGGGCAGAATACAACCTAATTAAACCATTCTACCAAGGCATTAAGATAAAAGAGGACGACAAACTTTTAAAGGTAGAGAATGAAGTAGAGGGAACTACCATTGCTTACGTAACTCAAAAGGGTATGGTGCTTAACGCACTTAAAGAAGGAATTCCAACCCAAGGTAGAGTAGCAGGTGGCGTAAAAGGACTAAACCTAAACAAGGGCGATAGCATAATATTCGTTTCTCAAATAGACGAGGAGGGCGAGTTCGTTATAATCACCGACACGGGCTTTTATAAGAGAGTTTTAGTGGTAGAAATCGACCCACTAGATAGAGCAAGAAAGGGTGTTAAAATAGTAGAACTAGGCAAGGTTAACAACGTAGTATACGCAGGGCACGTAAAAGAGCCATACGATTTAGCCGTTATAGATAACTTTGGCGTAGCCTTTACCGTCAACACCGAAGACCTATCCATAGAGGGCAGAACAACCAAAGGCAAAACGCTTAAAAACGAAAATAAAAAGCGCATGCCAGAAAAAGTAATGAGAATATTCTAATAAAAAAAAGGCTAACGAAAAATTTCGTTAGCCTTTTTTGATAAAGTTTTTGTGGTCATTAATCGTCTAGCTTTTTGTATTACAAAAGGTGCAAATTAAATTAAACCAAGTCTTTGATTTAAGTCATCTAAATCAATTTCGTATGCAGAAGTTTCTGTAACGTATGAATCTCCCAAAATATCACGTTCTTTTTCAGGATAATCGTCAGTTCTATCTTTACCATCGTCGTCTATCATGTTTAGTTCACATTGGCAAGCAAAATCTAAGATTTCAATAGCTGAATCAGTATTTATTTTACCTTGTATTTTTAATGTAGGTATTGCGTATTTTTTAATAAACATGAGCGCTTCTTCGCTGAGCTTTTTGGGAATTTTTTCGTCTTTTTTCTTTTTTAACCAATTAAACATTATTTTTTTCCTCCAAATTTTTTGAGTTCTTTATGCTCGTTCTTTTTGTGATATTTTCTTATTGTTTTTACTAAATGACCTTCTTTGACAATGTAAGTTACTGTTCTATTGTTTTTATTTAGTCTATCGTATTGTATTGTCTTTCCGTCAGTGTGTTTATATGGTTTTGATTCAAGTGATTTTCCAAATAAATTTTGCACCATATCACGCTTGTGTAACTGTCTTTTGCTTTCCACGGTTCTATTTTGAGCATGCGAAGAAATTTCGTATTTTCCCATTTTTACGTGCTTAGTATTTTTCTTCGCCATTTCTTTTTTTGGCTTCAAAAACCAGCTTATAATACTCGTATTATATCACCTCCTTTGTTGTTTAGTCAAGGGGGATTGTGAACGTATCCCCTTTGCTCTTATATTATATCAAAGATAAGTAAACAAATAAATGTTTTTTGAAAAATAGTTGTCTACTCTGTTCTGTGTTGTAGGGTAGACAACTATATGTATTTATTTAGATTTATCTTGACAAATATGTAGACAAGTTGTATACTAAATAATGTAGGAGTTAAGAATGACCGATAAAATTAAAGTTAAAGTATCATATTTTATTGCCGATGTTTTAGAAAACGACGCTTTGCGTTTTGGTTTTACCAAAAACGATATGGCAAATAAAAACGCTCTTTTAAATAAACTTATTCCAACCCTTGTTGAAGTTCGAAAAGAAAGGCGAAACGAGATTGAGTATATATTAAAGAACGAATATTGTCGTGAAGATACGGAAAATATATATAATGCCGTAAATACTGTTATAGACAAGGTATATTTTGGCGACGCTGAACTAAATAACTTAAACGAGTATATATGGATAAGACCATCAAAAGAAACAAGATGTGTTTATGACGAAATCGAAACTAGCGAAACTCTCATAACTGCCCAAGAAATATCAGTCTATATTCGTGGGTTACTAAACGAATATTCACGTTTTCCACAATACAAAAGAGAAATGCTTACTTTTGATAAGGAATTGGATATTTTTAGTGAGGCTTGTTTTGAACGTAATATTTTGCACTTTAGAGATAGGGAAACTAGCAAGCAATATAAAGCGTTTGCTTATAACTATTGTTATGGTTATTTGTATGACCAAACTAACTATTGTATAATATACGATTTAAACGAAAAGATAATTAAATCTATACCTTTGCATAGGATAAGAGATATCTACATGATAAAACAAAAATATAAACCAAGTGAAAAGTTAATAGAGTGTTTACAAGGCTATAATGATAAGTGTGAATTTGAACAAGAAATAAAAATGGGGGAAGAGTAAAATGTTTTTTAATAAAGAGAAAAAGAAAAGTAATTACGTAAAAGCAAAAACCCCTGAATCAAGAAAAAAACAAAAAGAGGCTATTGCTTCTTATTATGCAAAAAAGAAAACAACTTCTAAAAAAGGAAAATAGAAAAAAGGCTTGCGAATTGCAAGCCTTTTGAATTTGTTATTAAATTACTAAACGTTAAATCTAAATAGAACTACGTCGCCGTCTTTGAATACGTATTCTTTACCTTCAGACCTAACTTTGCCTTTTTCTTTAGCAGCGTTAAACGAGCCTAGTTCTACTAAAACGTCGTAGTCAACTATTTCGGCACGGATAAAGCCTTTTTCAAAGTCGGTGTGAATTTTTCCTGCTGCTTGTGGTGCTTTCGTTCCACTTTCAATAGTCCAAGCACGAACTTCCTTTTCGCCAGCAGTTAGATAACTAATTAGTCCTAGTAGGCGATAAGAGGTTTTAATAAGCCTATCAAGTCCACTTTCGCTAAGACCAAACTCTTCTAAAAACATTTGCTTTTCTTCGTCGTCAAAACCAGAAAGTTCTTCTTCGGTTTTAGCGCAAATAATCATACTTTCAGAGCCTTCGCTTTTAGCAAAGTCTACTACTTTTTTAGCAAGAGGCAACTCGTCTTCGCTTTTACCCATATCGCTTTCAGCAATATTAGCCGTGTAAATAACAGGCTTAGAAGTAATTAAGAATAGAGTTTTTAGATATTCTTTTTCTTCTTCGTTAACTTCTAGCGTTCTAGCAGGTTTAAGTGCGTCTAGGTGAGCGTAAAGCCTTGCTAAAAATTCAGCCTCGATTTTATATTTTTTATCACCCGTTTTAATTAAACTTTCTGCCTTGTCAAGACGTTTTTTAACGCTTTCCATATCGGCAAAGATAAGTTCTAGATTAATAGTTTCTATATCCCTTAAAGGGTCGATTTCATTGTCGACGTGGGTGATATTTTCGTCTTCAAAACAACGAACAACGTGGCAAATAGCGTCTGTTTCACGAATGTTTGCTAAAAACTTGTTTCCAAGACCTTCGCCTTTACTTGCACCCTTAACTAAACCTGCAATGTCAACGAATTCAACAACTGCAGGGGTGATTTTTTTGGTATTATACATTTTGCCTAAAACTTCAAGTCTTTTATCAGGCACGGCAACGATACCAACGTTAGGCTCGATAGTGCAGAAAGGGTAGTTAGCACATTCTGCGCCGGCTTTAGTAATTGCGTTAAATAGAGTTGATTTTCCTACGTTAGGAAGTCCTACAACACCTAATTTCATATTTTTCTCCTTAAAAAGCGTTAAAAATTTAACTCGGTAATTATTATAATCTAAAATTGAAAAAAATTCAACTTTTTGGCTTGCTTTTTTGAACAAAAATATGATATTATTTACCATATAGGTTTAATTATGAATTATAAAGAATATATTGCGAAAAAACTTAACGTAGAAGGGGTTGACTCCCAAACTCTTCAATCATTCATTGAAATCCCACCTAACACCGACATGGGCGACTTTGCTTTGCCTTGTTTTAAGTTAAGCAAAATTTTAAGGTCTTCTCCTATCAAGATTGCAGAAGATTTGCAAAAGGCCTTTGTAACCGACGATACGGTTAGCGAATGTTCGGCAGTAAACGGATATCTTAACTTTAAGATAAATAGAGATAACTTTGCGCTAGAACTTCTTGGCGACATTCTATCTAAAGGCAACGCTTATGGTAGCGACAATATTGGCGAAGGCAAAACTATATGTATAGACTATTCTTCTATCAACATAGCAAAGCCATTCCATATTGGGCATTTAAGCACCACGGTTATCGGTAGTGCTCTTTGTAAAATCTTTAGATTTTTAGGCTACAAAGTAGTTGGTATTAATCACCTTGGGGACTACGGCACTCAATTTGGTAAACTTATCGTTGCTTATAAACTATGGAGTAGCGAAGAGGCTGTATTAGAGGGCAGATTAAAGGAATTAACTAGAATTTACGTTAAGTTTCACGACGAGGCTAAACTTCACCCTGAACTTGACGACGAGGCTAGACGTTATTTTAAGTTGATTGAAGAGGGCGACGAAGAAAGTAACAAACTTTTCGAGTTGTTCAAAAAAATCACCCTAGAAGAAGTAGACAAAATTTATAAGTTATTAAACGTTTCTTTCGATTCTTACGCAGGCGAAAGTTTTTATAACGATAAAATGCAACCTATCGTTGACGAGTTGAGAGATAAAAACCTATTGCAAGAAAGCGACGGAGCATCTATAGTTAATCTAGACGATTACGATATGCCACCTTGCTTAATTCTTAAAAAAGACGGCTCTTCACTTTACGCAACGAGAGATATTGCAGCGGCCGTTTATAGAAAGAATACTTATAATTTCGATAAAAACCTATACGTCGTTGCATATCAACAAAACCTACACTTTAAGCAATTCTTTAAGGTGCTAGAACTTATGGGCAACGAGTGGGCAAAAGATTGTATTCACGTTGCTTACGGAATGGTTTCATTAGAAACTGGTTCTATGAGCACTAGAGCAGGTAACGTTATTTTACTAGAAGACGTTATCGCTAAAACCATTGAAAAAGCGTATAAGGTTATAGAAGAAAAGAACCCTAACCTTAAAGATAAAGAAAAAACTGCAAGGGCAGTAGGCACGGGCGCTGTTATTTTTGGTGCACTTTGCAACAATAAAATCAAAGATATAGTTTTCTCTTACGATAGAGTTTTATCATTTGAAGGCGAAACTTGTCCTTACGTTCAATATACGGTGGCAAGATGTAATAGCGTTCTAAACAAGTGTGGCGAGCCAAAAGATTACGTTTTACCATCTATTAACCAAGACGAATACGCCGTTCTAAACGAACTTGGCAGATTTAAGGAAATCGTTAAATCTTCGGCTGAAAAATACGAGCCATCATACGTAACTCGTTATGCTCTCGATTTAGCGTCGGCATTTAACAAATTCTACTTCACCTGCAAAATTCAAGGCGAAGAAGAAAACGTTAGAAATTTCCGTTTAGCAATTTGCAAATCGGTTAAAATAGTATTAACTAACGCATTAGAACTTTTAGGTATCGAAACCGTGGAGGAAATGTAGTGAAAAAACTCGCTATATTCGACCTAGACGGCACGCTTTTAGATACGGTTGAGGACATAGCCGATAAAGTAAACCTTGCTATGGCGCATTTTGGATATCCACTTATTACCAAGCAAGAGGCTATGCAAAAAATCGGCAACGGCTCTAGAATGCTCATAAAAAGAAGTATTGGCGAGGGTGAAAGCGAACAAAGGCTAGACGAGGTTTTAAGATATTTTATGAATATCTATTCTGGCGACGCAGACCCTAAAACAAAACCTTTTGACGGTATAAAAGAAACGCTATTAAAACTTCACGAGGCAGGGTTTATTCTAGCCATAATAACTAATAAACCACAACCTGCAACCGACAAGGTGTGTGGGGAACTTCTTAGCGATATTCCATTCTATAAGGTTATTGGGCAAAGCCAAGCCGTTGAGTGTAAGCCTAATCCCGATTCAACTTTATCATTGTTAAAAGAGTTAAACGTCGAGCCACAAAACGCTTATTTTATCGGCGACGGCGACGCAGACGTGTTAACTGCTATAAATTCAAAAATCAATCATATCTCGGTGTTGTGGGGGTATAGAACTAAAACCCAACTCGAACAAGTGGGCGCATCTAATTTCGTGTCCACTCCACAAGACCTTCTAAATTTTCTACTTTCTTAATTTTTATTCCCCAATCATTCACAACTAAAAATCTTCAAGGAGAACTTAATTGAAGAACACTTTTAAAGTAATTATCGTAGGTGGGGGCGCATCAGGCTTATTTTGCGCTCTAGAACTTTTGCATTCAAAAAATTGTATTTTTGGCGAAGATATTTTAATTTTAGAAAAAAACGATAGGGTTGGCAAAAAAATCGTCGCAACAGGCAACGGTCAAGGTAATCTATCAAACGCATTTATTAGCGAGAAAAACTACCACGGCGACAAAGCCTTTATAAAACAATTTTTGTCTAATCTAGAGGATATAAATATAAAAAAATATCTTCAAGATTTAGGCATTTACTTAACTACTGAAAAAGACGGCAAACAATACCCTCTATCAAAGCAAGCCAACGCTTTTTTAGACGTTGTAAGGGGATATCTGGCGCAAAAAGGCGTAATTATTAACGTGGACGAACAAGTAGACAAGATTAATAAATCTAGCGATAAGTTTAACGTCTACACGGCAAAAGGTAAATATAGCGCTAATAAGGTAGTTCTTGCATTTGGTGGAAAGGCAGGCCCACAATACGGCACGGACGGAAGTTCTTATCAGTTAGCGCAAAATTTTGGGCATAAATTAACCACCCTTTATCCATCATTAGTTCAATTAAAAACCAACCTAGAAAGCATTAAGGGGTTAAGGGGCTTAAAGGAAAGGGTTAAAATCACGGCTTATGATAACGACGTTAAATTAAAGGAGAGTATAGGCGAAATTTTATTTACGGAATACGGCATATCTGGTAACGCAGTATTTTCTATCTCGGGTTATTTGACCAGCGCAAAAAACCCAAGCGTAAAAATCGAGTTCTTGCCGGATTTTACCAAAGAACAAGTTGAGGAAATTTTAGCAGAAAGAGAATACCTTAATCATATAGATAGAGAAGACAAGCTTATAGGACTAATCAACAAAAAAATCGGTCAGACTATAATCAAGAAGTGCAAGACGGATAGCGTAGACGAGGTTGCAAATGCAATAAAGAACTTCACGTTAAAGATAACGGGGAATCTTGGCTTTAATTATGCGCAAGTAACTAAGGGTGGAATTGCTACTGACAAAATAGACGATAAAACTATGGAAAGCAAACTGGAAAAAGGGCTTTATCTAGTTGGTGAGGCGTTAGACGTAGACGGCGATTGTGGAGGCTATAACCTTACCTTTGCATTCGTATCTGGAATATTATCTGCTAGAGATATTAAAAAAAATTTAAAGGGAGAATAAAATATGGAATTTATAACCTTTACTTATGAGATATTAGGGAAAGAAGTTATTGCTACCGTTAGGGAAATAGGTAGACAAATAGGTGTAAAACAACCTGCCGGACTTAGCAAGAACGATTTAATATCAAAAATCATAGCTATTCAAAAGGGGGAAATAGAGCCTGTTCCAAACAGTAAGCTTGGTGCACCACCAAAAATGCGTATAGACGTAAGTCGTTTTTATAAATCAAGCCAAACGAGCCTAAGTTACGAGGATGTTCCTAAGGTAAATGACACGGTTACTTTTAATGATTCAATGCTCACCCTAGAAGGCGTTTTGGAGGTAAAAAGAGAGGGATACGGCTTTATTCGTGCAAATAATTACGATAATTCTAAAACCGACTTCCATATAGATAGCACTTTAATAAGAAAATACAACCTAAGATGTGGTGATTTAGTCAA
This sequence comes from Christensenellaceae bacterium, assembly GCA_045651365.1. Taxonomy (GTDB): domain Bacteria; phylum Bacillota; class Clostridia; order Christensenellales; family Borkfalkiaceae; genus UBA1259. The sequence continues at coordinate 65,255 of JAZRSF010000012.1, read as the reverse complement.
GGCTACTGCCCATAGAAAGAATACTAAGGAAGCCCCTGGCGTGCACGAGGTGTTAGAAATAAACCATAGAGAACCCTCGTATTTTAAGGATAGGAAAAATTTCGACGATTTAACGCCGTGTTATCCAACTGCAAAATTAAACTTGGAAAATAGTTTTAGCGACCATTCGGTTAGAATGATTGACCTCTTAGTTCCAATAGGAATGGGACAAAGAGGATTAATCGTTGCGCCTCCAAAGACTGGAAAAACCACGCTATTAAAAAATATTGCAAGGTCTTTAGAAGATAATCATCCAGCCGTTAAATTAATTATTTTACTAATTGACGAAAGACCTGAAGAGGTTACGGACATATTAAAATCTACTAGTTGTGAAGTCGTTTCGTCAACGTTCGACGAATCTCCAGAACATCACATAAAGGTTGCTGAATTAGTATTAAATAGAGCCAAACGACTTGTTGAGATGGGTTTAGACGTGGTAATTTTAATGGATTCAATAACTAGACTCGCAAGGGCGTATAACTACGTGGTAGAGCCATCTGGAAGAACGTTGTCTGGTGGACTAGACCCACTTGCATTGCAAGGACCAAAGCGTTTTTTCGGTGCGGCTAGAAGCATAGAATACGGTGGCAGTTTAACCATATTATCGACAGCCTTAGTGGACACCGAAAGCAAATTAGACGAGGTTATTTTTGAAGAGTTCAAAGGCACGGGCAATATGGAAATTCGCCTATCTAGAGAACTTGCTGAAAGAAGAGTGTTTCCTGCTATCGATATAAACAAATCGGGAACGAGAAAAGACGAATTAATTTTATCTAAGGAAGAATACGAGGCGGCTAAGAAATTGCGTAAGATTTTAGCGCAAAGAAAAGACTCAACGGAAGTTTTAATTGAAATGATTAATAAAACAAAAAATAATAAGGAATTTATCGAAAAGCTTGATGCTTGGATAAATTTATATCAAAAGTAATATGAAATCAAAAAGAAACAAAACTATAGATTTTGCTATCGAAAATGCAAGCAAACAACTAGCCAAATGCGTTATAGAAAAAGACGTTGAGCAGATTAAATTAAATTCTATAGTGATAGGCGATACATTTAAAGCACTTCAAAAAATCGACGAGCAAAGCGTTGATTTATTAATCGTTGACCCACCTTATAATATGCGAAAGACCTTTCACGGCAACGGCTTTAATAAGATGCAAGACCAAGAATACCAAAAGTATACGGAAGAGTGGATAGAGGCAGTTTTACCAAAACTCAAGGATACGGCGTCTATTTACGTTTGTTGCGATTGGGAAAGTTCGCTAGTTATCGGCAACGTGCTTAAAAGGTATTTCATTTTGCGAAATAGAATAACGTGGCAACGTGAAAAGGGAAGGGGTGCCAAAACTAACTATAAAAACGGCATGGAAGATATATTTTTTGCCACGGTTAGCGATAAGTATACTTTTAATCTTAAAAGCATAATGCAAAGAAGAAAGGTGCTTGCGCCATATAAGGAAAACGGCAAGCCAAAAGATTGGGTGGAAACTAAAGACGGAAAGTTTAGAGATACCTGCCCATCAAACTTTTGGGACGATATTTCCGTGCCATATTGGTCAATGGCTGAAAACACGGCACATCCTACGCAAAAGCCGGAAAAACTTATAGCGAAATTAATACTTGCAAGCTCTAACGAGGGAGACGTGGTTTTAGACCCGTTTGCTGGAAGTGGAACGACGGGGGTTGTTGCAAAAAAACTAGGTAGAAAATATATTTGTTTAGAACAAAATCCTCTATATTGTGCTTGGGGACAATATAGACTAGATGTAGCCGAGCAAGATAAAAGCATTCAAGGCTATGAAAACGGCGTATTTTATGAGCGCCACTCTAGTCCAAAAAACGATAAATAAAAAAGACTTTTGCGAATTCGCAAAATTCTTTTTAGTTAAAGTTAAAATTACTTAATTTCTCTTACTTTGATAATGTTTTCAACTTGTTCGATTGTCTTGATAGATTGGCTAGAAACTTCAGCGTCAACATCAAGTAAAGTAACGGCATAGTCGCCACGGCTCTTGTTAGACATATTGCTAATGTTGATGCCTTCGTTGCCTACAACTGAAGTAATTTGAGCAAGAATACCAGAAACGTTCTTGTGTAAAATAACAAGTCTATAAGCAGTAGTTCTTGGCATTGAGCAAGCAGGGTAGTTTACGCTGTTTACGATATTTCCGTTTTCGATATAGTCGATAAGTTGTTTCGCAGCCATAACTGCGCAGTTATCTTCAGCCTCTTCGGTAGAAGCGCCAAGGTGAGGAATACAAACGATATTATCAATTCCAATAATTTCGTCGGCAGGGAAGTCGCAAACGTATCTAGCAACCTTTCCTAAATTAACTGCACTTATTATATCTGCGTTGTTAACTAATTCGCCACGAGCGCAGTTAATAATAACAACTCCGTCTTTCATTTTGTTTATCAAATCGGCGTTGATTAGTCCACCGTTTTCTTTAGCAATATATGGAATATGAATGGTTAAGTAATCACATTCTTTAACTAATTCATCCAAAGTCTTAACAACTTTAACGTGTGTAGATAAACGAAGAGCAGCCTCAACAGATAAGAATGGGTCGTAACCAACAACTTTCATGCCAAGTTTATCAGCAGCGTTAGCAACCAAAGCACCGATAGCACCTAAACCGATAACACCTAGGGTTTTACCCATAATTTCGTAGCCACCGAAGTTAGACTTGCCTTTTTCAACTAATTTACCAACTTCCTCGCCTTTTCCTTTAAGGGTTTTAACCCAATCGATAGAATCGACAATCTTTCTAGAACCTAACAATAAACCGGCAAGAACTAATTCCTTAACGGCGTTAGCGTTAGCGCCAGGGGTATTGAAAACAACAACGCCTTGTTTAGCATATTCATCTACAGGGATATTGTTAACGCCTGCGCCTGCTCTAGCGATAGCAACAGTGTTAGCGTCTAAAACGTAGTCGTGCATTTTGAAAGAACGGAGCATAATTCCGTCTGGATTTTTAGCCTCTGCTGAAACGTTATAATTTTGGTTGAATATTCCGTTTATAACAGGGCTTATAGCATTAAGAGTAAGAATATTTTTCATTATTTGTTCTCCATTTCAAATTTCTTCATAAATTCGATAAGTGCTTTAACGCCTTCTATAGGCATTGCGTTGTAAATAGAAGCTCTCATACCACCGGTAACTCTGTGTCCTTTAAGGGAAACAAGTCCAGCAGCAGTTGCTTCTTTAACAAATTTAGCGTCTAATTCTTCACTGCCTGTAACGAAAGGAACGTTCATGATAGAACGGTCTTTAACTGCAACCTTGTTAGAGTATAGAGAAGAGTTATCGATAAAATCATAAAGCATTTTAGCCTTTTCTTCGTTGATTTTTTGCATTGCGCTAACGCCACCCATAGCCTTGAGCCATCTAAATACTAACATTGAAACGTAGATAGGGAAGCATGGTGGAGTGTTATATAAGCTATCGTTTTTATCTTGAATATCATAACGAAGCATAGTTGGGGTAATAGCCATATGCTTGCCAAGTAAGTCTTTTTTAACGATAACGATAGTAACGCCTGCAGGAGCGATATTCTTTTGAGCGCCTGCGTAGATTAAACCGAATTTAGAAACGTCTACAACTTCACTTAAGATGCAAGAACTCATATCGGTTACAAGGGTTGCATCAGTTTTTGGAAGTTCGGTAAAACGAGAACCGAAAATGGTGTTGTTATAAGTAAAGTGAACGTAGTCGATATCATCACGGAATTTTACTTGGTTCATATCAGGGATAAAGGTGTAGTTAGCCTCTTTAGAAGAAGCAGCCACAGCCATGTCGCCGTATTTTAAGCCTTCCTCGTAAGCTTTTTGAGCAAAGTTACCAGTTAGAATATAGTCAGCTTTGCCTTTTTGTAATAAGTTCATAGGGACTGCCGCGAATTGTTGAGACGCACCACCTTGAACGAATAGAACTGAATAGTCGTCTGGAATATTCATTAATTCACGAAGAAGTGCGTTAGCCTCGTCGTTAACAGCCATAAAAGGCTTGCCACGATGGCTCATTTCGGTAATACTCATGCCTGTTCCATTAAAATCAAGTAATTCTTTTTGTGCTTGTTCAAGAACTGGAAGAGGTAGGGTAGAAGGACCTGCTGCAAAGTTATAAACTCTCATAGTAAAACTCCTTTTGGAAAATTTTTATACAATATTAAAATATTAAAAGATATTATACTATCAAAAATTATTTTTTTCAACTAAAATTAACCTATTAAGACAAAATATTTTATATAATAAAATAATAACAATGGACAATTCCAGTAAAAAAGTGTATAATAGTATGAAAATAAAGTGAACTATCAATTGTTTAGGAGACGTTTTGAAAAAGGATATAATAAATAAAAAGGCTGAAAAAGTGGGAAAGAAAAAAGGTGGTTCTCCTTTAGTAAATTCTAAAAACCAAAAGGCGAACAAGTCCCAGATTAATAAAAAAACCAAAAACAAAGAAACAAAGGTTTCAAAAAAACAAAATAAGCAAGTAGAAAAGCCAACAATCGTTACGAAAAATACCATTGAAAAAAATCAACTTAAAGTTCGTTTTTTAGGTGGTGTTGGAGAAATCGGTAAGAACATGACCGTGCTTGAATACGGCAAAGACATTGTCGTTATCGACGCAGGTTTAACTTTTCCAGACAGTAATATGCCTGGGGTAGATTTGGTTATTCCTGACACTACCTATCTAGTGCAGAATCAAGATAGAATAAAGGGCATAGTAATTACTCACGGACACGAGGACCATATAGGCGCTCTTCCATACATTCTAAAGGAAATTAACCCACCGGTTTTTGGCACTAAACTAACTTTAACGCTAATTGAAAATAAGTTAAAAGAGCATAAGGGGGTAGACGCATCACTTAATTGCATTACTGCTGGTAGTGTGGTTAAACTCGGTTGTTTTTCCATAGAATTCATCAACGTAAACCACTCGATTTCGGGGGCTCTTGCACTATCAATAACTACTCCTGTCGGCGTAGTGTTTCATTCTGGCGACTTTAAGATAGACTTTACCCCCGTTGCTGGCGAAGTTATCGACTTAACTAGAATTGCCGAGATTGGCAAAAAGGGTGTTCTGCTTATGATGGCAGACTCTACTAATATAGAAATCGAAGGCACTACAATGAGCGAGTCTGTGGTAAAAGAAACGCTCGAACATGTTTTTAACGATAACCTTAAAAGAAGGCTCATCATAGCGACTTTTGCAAGTAACGTGCATAGACTTCAACAAATTTTAGACCTTGCAAGTAAGTATAATAGAAGAGTTGCTTTCTCTGGTAGAAGTATGCTCAACATTGCTGAGGCGGCGGCTAAAATCGGCGAACTCAAAATACCTGATAATTTAATAATCGACGTAGAGCAGATTAAAAACTATAAAGACAGTCAAGTGCTTATCGTTTCGACGGGAACTCAAGGCGAGCCTATGAGTGCTTTAACAAGAATGGCTAGTGGCGAATTTAATAAGGTAACTATTGGCGAAAACGACACCGTGGTTATAAGCGCATCAGTGATTCCTGGTAACGAAAAAATGATATATGGGGTTATAAATAACTTATATCGACTTGGTGCAGAGGTTATTTATGAATCGCTAGAGCCAATTCACGTTTCAGGACATGCTTGTAGAGGGGAATTGAGAACTCTTCACAGCCTAGTAAAACCAAAATTTTTTATACCTGTTCACGGTGAATATAGGCATCTTAAAAAGCACGCAACGTTAGCGCAAGAAGTTGGATTAAAGAAAGATAACGTTGTTATAGCCGAAATAGGCGATACCGTCGAATTGACTACCAAAACGATTAGAAAAGGCGAAAAAACTCCTGCCGGCTCAAGATTTGTCGACGGTATTGGAATAGACGGTGCAGATAGTTTCGTGCTAAGGGATAGAATTCATCTAGCAGAGGACGGATTAGTCGTTGTCGTTGCAGGGGTGGACGAGTTTTCTGCAAGTTTAAATTCGTTAGAGATTATTGGCAAAGGCTTAGTCGTTACCGAAAAGATTATAAACGAAGCAAAAGTTAATCTAACCAATTTGCTAAAGAAAATAGATTTACGTAAGGTAAGCGACCAAAACGAGTTATCGTCAATTATAAGAAGAGGACTAAAAAATTATTTATTTAAAGCAACTGGTAAAAATCCAGTTATTATGCCAATTATAATGGTGATTTAAGTGTTACAAGAGTTACGAAAGTTAAGAGAGGACGCTAAAAAATTAGGCGAACCAATTCTAAGAGACCAAAGCTTTGAATTGCTTATGAAAACTGTTAAGGAAAAGCAACCGAAAAGCATTTTGGAAATAGGCGTTAATTTAGGGTTGTCAAGCATTGCAATGTTGTTAAACTCGCCAAACGCTAAACTTTCTGGAATAGAAATCGATGAAGAAAAGGTTTTTTTATCTAGAAGTAATTACAAAAAGTTTGGCGTGAACGATAGAGCAAATATTTTTTACGGCGACGCATCGGAAGTTTTGCCAATTATAACTGCTAAATACGACTTTGTTTTTTTAGACGGACCTAAGGGGCATTACTACGAATATCTTCCACACATACTTAACCTACTTAACGAGGGAGGCACGTTATTTGCCGATAACGTTTTGTTTAGGGGATACGTGGACGGAAAGGTAAAAACCCCACATAGATTTAACACTACTAAGCGTAGTATGGAAAATTTTCTTAAAGCAATAAACAATAGTGAAAACTTAAAAACAATAGTTTACGATATTGAAGACGGTGTAAGTATAACGGAAAAAATCAAATGAAAAAGATAGAATTGTTGTCGCCAGCAGGCGATATGAGTAAATTAAAAACGGCTTTTTACTACGGAGCAGACGCTGTATATATCGGTGGAAAGAATTTTTCTCTCCGTGCCTTAGCAGGTAACTTTACTAACGAAGAAATAGTAGAGGCAACCCAATACGCTCATTCCATTGGTAAAAAGGTTTACGTTACGGTAAACATTCTTGCAAGGGATGCCGACCTAGAAAAAGCCGAAGAATACTTTAAGTTTTTAGAACAAACGGGGGTAGACGGCGCTATTATTTCAGACACTGGGTTAATACATCTAGCATTAACGGTTGCACCAAAATTAAGCGTAAACGTATCCACCCAAGCAAATCTTCTAAATAGCCATGCCGTTAAGTTTTGGAAGGATTTAGGTGCTAAAAGAGTTATTCTAGCAAGAGAATTATCTCTAAAAGAGATAACGGCTATATCTCAAAAAGTTCCAGACGTTGAAATAGAAACCTTTATCCACGGAGCAATGTGCATAGCGTATAGTGGAAGATGCCTACTTTCCGATTATCGCACGGGAAGAAGTAGTAATCGTGGCGCATGTGTTCAAGCGTGCAGATGGAATTACGAGATTCGTGAAAGGGATTCTCAAACGGGCTTTATGGAAATGCAAGAAGACGAGCGTGGAACTTATATAATGAATAGTAAGGACCTAAATTTATTAGATTACATAGCCGAACTAGATAAGGCAGGCGTATGTTCTTTTAAGATTGAAGGTAGAATGAAATCGGAATACTACCTAGCCACGGTAGTAAATGCCTATCGTAGAGCGATTGACGCTTATTACGAGCAAGGCGAAAGTTACAAAGAAAACGCTCTTTTCCAAAACGAATTGAAAAAGACTGCGCATAGAGAGTTCACCACGGCATATCTGCTTGGCGATAACGATAGAACGGTTAACTATGACGATAGCCAAAGTAAAGGCACTCATAAGTTTATCGCAAACGTTTTAGAATACGACAAAGAAACCCAAGTTGCAACCATAGAAATGCGAAATCGTTTCAAAGTAGGCGACGAGTTAGAAATTTTATCCCCAAGCGAGAGCTTTAACAAGATACTTAAAGTAGAAGAAATGCACGACTTAAAGGGCAATTTAGTAGAAGACGCTAAACTTGTTCAACAAGTTCTTAAACTAAAAGCTCAAATACCTTTATCAAAAGGCGATATTTTAAGAATTAAAGCATAATCATAAACTAATATTATAAATCAGGCTTATTTAAGGCCTGATTTTTTTGTTAAAAAATTTTAAAATATTTCTAAAAAGTGCTTGACAAGGGCAATACCTCGTGATATGATGTATTGCGTAAGGAGAAGTATAGGATGGATATTCAACTAAAGCGAGGGCTGTTAGACGTATGCGTGCTAACGGCAATAAAGAATGAAGACTCTTATGGTTATAAAATCATAAAGGACATAAAACCTTATATAGAGATGTCCGAGTCGACTTTATACACCATATTAAAACGCCTAGAAGAATCTAAGATGCTAACCGTAAGAACGGTAGAGCACGACGGCAGATTAAGAAAGTATTACCAAATAACTAAAAAGGGTAGAGAGCGTTTAGAAGAATTTAAGGAAGAGTGGAGAGAGGTTATGACTATCTACCAATTTGTGAACAAGGAGGGTTGTTAAAATGAAAAAGCAAGAGTTTATAACAAAACTTGAAGAAAAACTTTCCCGTCTACCTAAAAAGGAAGTAGAGGAAAGGCTTAATTTTTATAGCGAGATGATAGAAGACAAAATGGAAGACGGACTAAGTGAAGAGCAAGCAGTTGCTGAAATGGGTTCTATTGACCAAGTTGCAAATCAAATAATCGCTGAAATACCACTATCTAAAATAGTTAAAGAAAAGGTTAAGTCTAAAGGCAAAATGAGTGGGTTAACTATCACCTTATTATGTGTAGGTTTTCCTGTGTGGTTTCCACTATTAATTTCAGCAGTGGCAGTAGTTTTTTCGTTATACGTAGTTATATGGTCGTTAGTAATTTCTGCATTTGCAGTAGAAATATCTTTTTGCGCTGGCGTAATATATGGAATAGTGTGTGGAATTTACTATGCAATAATTGGTAAAGCAATTTCTGGTCTTGCATTTATAGGTTGTGCGATAATATTAATAGGTTTAACTATTTTTGCATATTATCTTTGCAAACTTGCTGTTAAAGGAACGTTAAAACTAACCAAAAAAATGCTTTTGGGAATTAAGAAAGGTTTAATTAATAAGGAGGAAGTATAATGAAAAAAGCAACTAGATTAATGGTAATTTTTGCTACTTCCTTGGTTTTTATAGGTGGAGCAGTATTTACTATCGCAATGACCTTAAACTGTTGGGATTTTAGCAAACTTAACGCAAGAGATTACGTAACAAAGACGTATGAAATAACCCAAGAATTTAGCAGTATTGACGTAGACGTTTCTACCGCTGACGTAAATATAAAACTTTCAACCGACGGGAAATGTAAGGTTGTTACTTGCGAAGAAGAAAAAATCGAATATAATCCAATTGTTTCTAACGGAGTATTAAAGATTAGGCAACAAAATAATAAAAAGTGGTATGACTATATTGGTTTTGTCGTTGGAAATTCGCAAATAACGGTATATTTGACACAATTGCAACTAGATGCTCTTAATATTACAGCAAGCACTGCAGACGTTATAATTTCAAACGAATTAACTTTTAAGAATATAAATATAGACTTATCTACTGGCGACGTAAAGTGTAATGCTAGCGCACAAAATCAAATTAAAATACAGGTAAGCACGGGCGATATCAAGTTAGAAAATCTTACGACTGGTAGTGTAGACCTTAAAGCCACAACGGGCGACGTGGAACTTAATAACGTAACTTGCCAAGAACAACTTAAAATCAACACTTCAACGGGCGACAATAGGCTAAATAACGTAACCTGTCAATCGTTTGTTTCTTGGGCATCAACGGGGGATTTAGAAATGATTAACGTTATTGCATCTCAATCGTTTAATATTACAAGAGACACGGGTGATATAAGGTTTAACGGTTGCGACGCAGGTGAAATTACTATCGTAACAGACACGGGCGACGTTGAGGGTAGTTTCCTTTCTGCAAAAGTATTTGACGTTAGAACTGACACGGGAAATATAAGTTATCCTCAATCAACCTCTGGTGGACTATGTAAAATAACCACAGACACAGGCGACGTAACTATAATAATTAAATAAAAGAAAAAACGCCAAACGGCGTTTTTTTCATTTTAAGTAACTGCTTATTTTCTATAACCCTCAATATGTAAAAACCTAGCGTAAGAAAAAGAGTAGTCTAGTAATCTTTTATTATGACTATCTCGTGTGTGTGATGCCGTGTAAATCTCGCCATCTTCAATTTTTGTTACTATAACGGTATGATAAAACCGATTACCGTTAGATAATTGTATTATATCTGCAGGAATAACGTTTGCCGTGTAACTTTGTGTGGCGAAAGGTCCTAAGCCATTATTATTTACCATAAATTTATAAAATTCGTTAACACCCGTCCAAGCAGGCGCTCTAGAAGACAAGGAATAGTAATACCAACCGGTAACGGGCGTATCGTTCATAACCCCACAACCAGCATAAACGCATTGAGATATAAAATTGGTGCAGTCCCCACCAATCTTTTCATAGTCGTAATATCTAGGATTTCTAGAAAACGCCCATTTTTTTGCGTATTCAAGCGCTAACTCACGCTTGTATGGAAAAATATTCACACTTTAGTGTATGAATTCGTTTTAATTATGGTTAAAAACGAATAAATAAATAATTATTCACAAAACTATTCAAAAACAAAATAATTTTGTGTAAAATAATTAAATTTTTTCAAAAATTATGCATAAAACGTTTGACAAGTGTAAAAGGGCGAAGTATAATAAAGCCATAAAAACTCTTAAGGAGAAAGTATTATGAAAAAGTTTTTAATGATTGTATTAGCAATGCTACTATGCGTTGGCTGTTGTTTTGGTTCTACTGCATGTTCTTGTGGTGGAAAGAAAACTATCGGCTATCAAACCGGAACAACCGGTGGCATGTATATTAACGGCGACGAAGACTGGGGTTTTGACGGATTCCCTAATATTGAAGGAAAGGGATACAAAACTGCAGCACTCGCAGCAACTGACCTTATTAACGGAAACCTTTACGCAGTAGTTGTAGACGATATGCCTGCAAAAGCAATCGTTAACTCTATGAATAAAGGTGGCAACAAGTTAAAGGTTATCGACATTGAACTTACTAGCGAACAATACGCATTTGGTTTTGCAAAGGGAAGTCCAATGGTTGCAGATTTCAACGCATTCTTTGAAATATTAAAGACTACTGGTTATGCCGGCGAAACTTTTGATGGAATTATGGCTAAATACTTCCAAGGCGAAGGCACCAAGAAAGGTTATAATTATGAAACTGTTAGTAGTGGATTTGGTAGCCAAGGTTCTTCTAACCAATTAGTTATCGCAACCAACATTCCATTCTCTCCATTTGAATATGAAGATAACGGCAAAATGTATGGCGTTGATATTGAAATCGCCGCTCTTTACGCTCAATACAAAGGTTTAGAACTTGTAATTAAGAACATGGACTTTGATAGCGTTCTTCTTGCTGTTCAACAAGGCTATGCAAATATGGGTTGTGCAGGTTTAACCGTTAATCAAGCACGTCTTGCTACTAACGATTTCTCAACCGAATATTACAACGCATCTCAAAAACTAATCGTTGCATACGACAACACTGATTTTGACGATTGCAAAACTGCAGCAGACGTTGAGGCAATTCTTAAAAACCTAAACAAATAATTAAGCGATAAAAAATAAAACAATCCACGCACAATATTCGTGCGTGGTTTTGTTAGATTGTAGGGTATAAAATATGAACTGGAAGAATATGTGGGAAGCCTTTGCCGATACAATGTCGAAGGAATATTACCAACAACTTGTATTAAAGGGCTTGGTCAACACAATGCTCGTTGCTGTATTAGGCTTATTTATCGGTATACTAATAGGCACTATTATAGCAATAGTTAAAGTTGCGCCAAAGTATAAATTCATAATGCGTTTTCTAGATAAAGTTTGCACTGTTTACGTTGCAATTTTTAGGGGAACGCCTATGGTTGTTCAACTATTAATTACATACTACGTTCTCTTACCTGCATTTGGGGTAAAGGGTGTAGATGCACTAATCGTTGGCGTAATAGTATTTGGTATGAATAGTGGTGCATACGTGTCTGAAATAATGCGTGGTGGCTTAAATTCTATTGACGCAGGTCAAATGGAGGCTGGTAGAGCGTTAGGTTTAGGATATTCAACGACTATGCTACGAATTGTAATTCCACAAGCAATAAAAAACATTCTTCCAATGATAGGAAACGAATTTATATCCATTATAAAAGAAACCTCAATTTTAAGTTTTATAACCGTTTGCGACCTATACACGGCACTTATCAATTACGTTGCAGCAAATAAATATGAATGGATTATTCCTTACATTGTGCTTGCGCTTATCTATATCGTCCTTGTTTTATTTATCACGCTACTTATTAAGCTTATGGAAAAAGCCTTAGCAAAGAGTGATAAGAGCAAAAGTTATTCACGCAAAAAAGTTAGACAAAATAAGGAAATCGTGTAGGTGGTGGCTATGAGTGAAGTAATATTAAACGAAGTAATACTAAAAGTAGAGCATCTAAAAAAATCATTCGATTCTCACGAAGTTCTAAAAGATATTAATATAGAGATTAGACGTGGCGATAAAGTAGTAGTTTTGGGACCATCTGGCTGTGGTAAATCAACCTTTTTAAGGTGCCTTAATTGTATGGAAGACCCTACCGACGGCGTTATAATGTTTCAAAACGAAAATCTGGTTGATATGAACGTAGACATAAATCTACATCGTCAAAAAATAGGAATGGTTTTTCAACACTTTAACTTATTTAACAACAAAACGGTTTTACAAAACGTTATGTTTGCACCAACCTTTTTAAGAAAGAAAGAGTATAAAACTATCGCTAAAAAGAATTCTTGGATAAAGTTTACTAACCTTTTTAAAAATAATGAGAATAAAAAGGAACTTATTCCTCAAAAATACTCTTCCATAAAAGAAATCGAAAACGAACAAAAGGAAAAGGCTTATAAATTACTAGAGCGAATAAACCTAGTAGACAAAGCAAACGTATATCCATCAACTTTGTCGGGTGGGCAAAAACAACGTATTGCAATAATTCGTGCGCTTGCTATGGACCCAAAAGTTATTCTTTTCGACGAACCAACGTCTGCGTTAGACCCTGAAATGGTTGGTGAGGTTTTACAACTTATGAAAGAACTTGCTAACGAAGGTATGACCATGGTTGTAGTAACTCACGAAATGGGCTTTGCTAAAGAGGTTGCAAACAGGGTAATATTTATCGACGAAGGCGTTATTAAAGAAGAGGCGTCTCCAAAGGAATTCTTTGGTAATCCAAAGGACGAAAGACTAAAAGACTTCTTAAGTAAAGTGCTTATTTAAGAAAGCGACTTAATAAAATAAGAGTAAAATAAAACACGACGTTTTACCTATATTGGTTAATCGCCGTGTTTTTTGTTATAAGAATTTTTTTAATCTTTCAAGATATTCTTCTTCAAGTTTTGCTAGTTTTTCGATATAATTTTTAACTTCTTCAGTTAGGTTTTTGCTTTCGTTAAGCATTGCTCTTAGTTCGATAATTCCCATCATAGAGCCTTTAATCATTAATTGAGAAATATGATTTTTACTATTATTTACAAGTGTCTTCATTTTAATGCTACTGAGTAGCATGGTTTTTTTGAAAACGTTAATATCCTTTGGCGAAAGACCGTTGTCAAGCATAAAAGAAGAAATCTCTCCAATTAGTTTGTCGTAGCCTTCATATTGCTCTTTAAGTTCTTTTTTAAGACCACCTGAAACAACTCTAGGCATAATATCGGCAATGCTTTGAAGCCCAATGCGTGCATTCTTATAAGTATCGTTTATTGCTTTAACGTTATATTCGTTCATAAAAAACTCCTTTTTCTAATTTAATAGTAGTTTGCGAAAATCCTTATAAAATATGCAAAAAAGTTAATAAAATCGTTTGACATTTCTTTATAAATATTATAAAATCAATGGGTAACCGCTCGAATGGGGTTTTTTAAGTGTGTCAAAAACCACCCCAAAATTAATTCGGCGAGTCAGGTTAGAGGAGGTATTACCATGTTTGCAATCGTAGAAAACGGAAACAAGCAATACAAGGTAGAAGTAGGCTCTGTAATCAGATTCGAAAAGTTATCTGCAAACGTTGGCGACAAAGTTGAACTAAACGTTTTAATGGTAAGCGACGAAGCTGGTGTTAAAGTAGCAGAGGAAGCAAAGGGCTTTAAGGCTGTAGGCGAAGTTCTAGAACAAGGCAAAGCAAAGAAAGTTGTAGTTTACAAGTATAAAGCAAAGAAGAACGAAAGGAAGAAACAAGGACACAGACAACCTTTCACCGCAGTTAAGATTTTAGAAATCGTTGCGAAGTAATGCAGGAGGGTATGAGATATGATATTATTTAGATTATTTGCGCACCACAAAGGTGGTGGTAGTACCAAAAACGGCAGAGACAGCAACGCTAAAAGACTTGGCGTTAAGAGAAACAATGGCGAATCAGTATTAGCAGGTAGCATTATCGTTCGTCAACGTGGAACGGCTATTCACCCAGGTAACAACGTAGGTATGGGCACCGATAGAACTTTATTTGCTCTTATCGACGGTGTTGTTAAATTCGAAAGAATGGGTAGAAAAGACAAGAAAGTTAGCGTATACGCTAAAGAAAACTAATTAAAAAAGGAAAGGGTTGTTTTTAACAACCCCTTTTTTATATGAATTTAACTACTATTTGTTTTGAGAGTGAAAATTTTAATATTAAAGATACTCTAGAGTGTGGGCAAGTCTTTAGATTTAGAAAATTTAAGGACGGGTATCTCGTGCTTTCAAACGACAAGGCGTGTTATTGCTACGAAGTAGAGAATAAGACATATATCCAATGCGACCAAGATGATAAAGACTATTTTTACAACTACTTTGATTTAGCCAAAGACTATTCAAAAATAGTTGAAAGCGCTAAAAGTCAACGTGTGGAAATTTTATCATTAAGCGCAAAACTCGGCAAGGGAATTAGAATATTAAAACAAGACGTTACCGAAACGCTTTTTAGTTTTATAATCTCTCAAAACAACAACATTCCAAGAATTAAAAATTCTATAGAGAAAATTTGTCAAAACTTAGGCGAAAAAAAAGAATTTATGGGCGAAATTTACTTTTCTTTTCCAACTAACGAAAAATTAGCCGAAAAACCTCTTGAATTTTATAAAGAAATGGGGCTAGGTTATAGAGCCGTTTACCTTAAAACATTGGCTCAAGATTTGGTTGATGGTAAAATAGTATTATCTAGACTAAGTAGTTTGCCTACTAAAATGCTTAAAAACGCTTTGACGGGTATTTACGGCGTAGGTCCAAAGGTTGCAGATTGTGTAAGTTTGTTTGGTTATAAGCGCACGGATAGTTTCCCCGTGGATACTTGGATAGCCAAGGTTTACGAGCAAGATTTTAAGGGCAAATTAACCGATAGGAAAAGCATTGCCGAATCGTTTGTAGATAAATTTGGCGAAAATTCAGGATATTTTCAACAATATTTATTTTATTATAAAAGAAGCTTAGAAGATAAAACTAAGCTCGATAAGTAAAAGTGTCCTAAATTATAAAAATATGATTTAAAATCATAAAAAAATAATTGTCAAATAATGAATTATTTGATATACTAAAAAAGTTAATTATAAATAAATTTGGAGGGCATAGATTTATGCAGTATTCAACTGAAGTTAAAGAAATGACCTGCGTATGCAAAGGACCAAAACATGGTCCTGCTCCTATCCCAGAAGAAGGAAAATGGGTAGAAGCAAAGCAAATTACGGATATTTCCGCATATACGCACGGTGGAGGCTGGTGCGCACCACAACAAGGTGCTTGTAAGTTATCGTTAAACGTTAAAAACGGTATTATCGAAGAAGCGCTCGTAGAAACCATTGGTTGCTCGGGTATGACTCACTCTGCAGCAATGGCAGCAGAAATTCTTCCAGGTAAAACTTTACTTGAAGCTTTAAATACCGACCTTGTTTGCGACGCAATCAACACGGCAATGAGAGAATTATTCTTACAAATCGTTTACGGCCGTTCACAATCTGCTTTCTCTGAAGACGGATTAGTTATCGGTGCTGGTATGGAAGACCTTGGCAAAGGCGAACGTTCTATGGTAGGAACCATGTATGGCACTAAGGCTAAAGGTGTTAGATACCTTGAGATGACCGAAGGCTACTGCACTAGAATGGCTCTTGATGAAAACGACGAAGTTATCGGTTACGAATTCGTTTCACTTGGAAAGATGACCGACTTCATTAAGAAGGGTATGGAACCAAACGAAGCATACGAAAAGGCTAAAGGCACTTACGGACGCTTTAAGGCAGAAGACGGCGCTGTTAAATACATCGACCCAAGAAAGGAATAATAGGAGGTAAAGGTAATTATGGCACATTTTGAAGGTTATGAAAGACGTGAAGCCAAAATTCTTTTAACCCTTAAAGAATACGGCATCAACTCTATTGATGAATGTAAAGAAATTTGTGATAAGTATGGTATTGACCCATATACTATCACTCAAGAAACTCAACCTATCTGCTTTGAAAACGCTAAATGGGCTTACGTTGTAGGTTCAGCAATCGCATTAAAGGCTGCTGAAAAGACTGGCGACAAGTCTGCTGCAACGGCTGCTGCAAATATCGGTATTGGTCTTCAATCATTCTGTATTCCAGGCTCTGTTGCTGAAAACAGAAAAGTTGGTTTAGGACACGGCAACCTTGGTAAAATGTTATTATCAGAAGAAACGGAATGTTTCTGTTTCCTAGCAGGTCACGAATCTTTCGCTGCTGCTGAAGGCGCAATCAAAATTGCTCTTAACGCAAACAAAGTTCGTGTAAAGCCATTAAGAGTTATTCTTAACGGTTTAGGCAAAGACGCTGCTTATATCATTTCAAGAATTAACGGCTTTACCTACGTAGAAACCAAGTTTGACCCTGCAACCGAAGAAGTTAGCGTGTTAGAAGAAAGAGCATTCAGTAAGGGCGCAAGAGCAAACGTTAAGTGTTATGGTTCAGACAGCGTTCCAGAAGGCGTTGCTATCATGAGACTTGAAAACGTTGGCGTATCTATCACCGGTAACTCAACCAACCCAACCAGATTCCAACACCCAGTTGCAGGAACTTATAAGAAATGGGCTATTGAAAACGGCAAGAGTTACTTCTCTGTAGCATCTGGTGGTGGCACTGGTAGAACCCTTCACCCAGACAACATGGCTGCAGGTCCTGCATCATACGGCATGACCGATACCATGGGTAGAATGCATAGTGATGCGCAATTTGCTGGTTCAAGTTCAGTTCCTGCTCACGTAGAAATGATGGGCTTAATCGGTGCTGGTAACAACCCAATGGTTGGTATGACCGTTGCTTGTGCAGTTGCAGTTCAAGAAGCATTAAATAAATAATTTTATTGAAGATTAAATAATAAAAAGGGCTTGTTTTTTTACGGCAAGCCCTTTACAATATAATAAGAATTCAACTTGAGGTGAGATATGAAATACGTTTTGTATAATGACTTGTTTAAGGTATCCGTTCGAGATTATGGTGCAGAACTTCAATCGATAAAAAGCGTTAAGACGGGCATAGAATATCTATGGCAAGGTAGCGACGTTTATTGGGAAGACCGTGCGCCTGTGATTTTTCCTATTTGTGGAAGACTATGCCAAGGTAAATACACTTATAAAGGTAAGGAATACCAAATGGAAATGCATGGATTTGCACAAAGCTCTACTTTTAAGGTTACCGAGCATAATTCAAACAAGGTCGTTATGGAAATTAAAGCAAATGACGTTACTCGTGAGCAATATCCTTTTGAATTTACCCTTAAACTCATCTATGAGTTACAAGGCAATAAGTTAACCCAAACTTACGTGGTGGAAAATAACGACCAAAAGGAACTCATCTTCACGATAGGTGGACACCCAGGGTTTAACGTTCCATGGAAAGTGGGTGAGCAATACGAAGATTATTACGTAAAATTCGCTAACGACAAGCCACAATACAACATCTTCTTTAACGAAGAAGGTTTGTTTAACGGAAGAAAAGAACTTCAACCAATGAAAGACGGTAGAATTATACCACTTTCTCACGACTTATTTGATAACGACGCATTGTTTTTACAAGACGGAGCAAAAGAAGTTGCTATAAAGTCAAAAACAAACGATACTACCATCACCGTCAAATACGACGATATGACTAGGGTGGGACTATGGAAAGACGAAAAAACCACTGCACCATTCCTATGTATAGAGCCTTGGTGTGGAATTCCTTCAAGTGTTGGTGTTGTTGACGATTTAGAAACTAAAGCAGAAATGATGAAGTTAGCACCAAAGCAATCACGTCAATTGAGTTTTTCGATTAAAATTGAAGAGAAATAAACGGCAAGCATGCGCTTGCCGTTCTTTATGCTAATTATTCTAAAATATTAGTGGTTATATAGTCAATTCCCATTTTAACTAACTTTTCGCCATCTTCTTTTGTGTTAACCGTTAGAAAACCTTGTCAATAAATAAAATTTTTTAATTATTAGGATTTTATAATTGTTGAATTTTGGGTATTCGCTTGATTTCCCATGTTGTTTGAATTATAATGTAAATATAAATATTTACTTTATGAGGTTTACTATGATTTGGACTCTTAAAAATGAATTTTTGCAAGTGCAGGTTAACGATTACGGCGCAGAACTATGGTCTATTAAAGGCTTAAAGACAAACACCGAATATCTATGGCAAGGCGAAAAGCCTTATTGGGGAGATAGGGCGACGGTAATTTTCCCTATTTGTGGAAGGCTTTATCAGGGAAAGTATAATTATAAAGGTAAAACTTACGAAATGGTTATACACGGCTTTGCTAAAAAAATGAATTATCAAGTTGAAGAGTATACTGACACTAAGATAAGATTAAGTTTTGCATCAAATGATTTTACCCGTCAGCAATATCCTTTTGAATTTATTTTCAAAATGGAATACACTCTCGACGGCAACACCATAACCCAAAGGTATATCGTTGAAAACACCGACGATAAAGAGATGATTTTCTCGGTTGGTGGACACCCAGGTTTTAAGTTTCCATTTAACGAGGGCGAGGAATACGACGTTTATTATTTAGAGTTTGCAACTGACGAGCCAAAGGAGCAAGTCGTTTTTTCAAACCATTTATTTAGTGGGGAACATATTCCATATCAAATGCAAGACGGGAATAAAATACTTTTATCACACAAGTTTTTTGAAAAAGGCTTATTTACAAAGGGTGGTTCTAAACACGTTACTTTAAAAACAAAGGCTAATTCTCAAAGTGTAACCCTTAAATTCGACGAGTTTGAATGGCTCGGTTTATGGAAGGATAATTTCACGACTGCCGAGTTTGCTTGTATCGAGCCTTGGAAGAGTCTACCTTCTATAGATGGAAAGGAAGAGGACTTTGAAACAAAAGCCAACATGGAACGCCTAGAACCAAACGGAAAGTTTACTACTAAATTTACCATCTCAATTAACGAATAAATTAAAAAGCCCTTAACGGATAGCCGTTAAGGGCTTTTTTTATCTACTTAATAAATTATCTACTACGATAGATGTATTATTGATGATTTCTTCGGTTAATTTATCGTTTTTAGAAATCATCATAAGCGAGCCGTAGATTAGGGAAGGGATAGTGTGTTGTAATTGAATTAGTTCTTGGCTTGATAGTGAGTTATCTCTAGCAAACTGTTCTAATCTGATTAGAATAGGCTTGTCAAAGTCTTTTAACACGTCCTTAATTTCGCCGTTAGTAGACGACTGAATTAAGAATAAAACTGATAAAAAATTTCCGTTGGCAATCCAAAATTTAATACATGAAACGCAAAGTTGTTTTATTAAGTCTATTACGTTAGTTTGGAAAACTAAGCTAATTTGTTCACAAAGAATAAACCAATCTTCCTTAATATATTCTAAAATTGCTTTTATAAGTTCGTCCTTGTTCTTAAAGTGGCGATATGGAGCAGCGCAAGAAACGTCTGCACTAACGGCAACTCTTCGAAGTGAAAAATCTTTAATGCCATGTTCTTCTAACTCTTTTAATCCTACCAAAATTAATTTATTTTTTAGACCTTTATCTCTTTTGTCTTCGCTCATAAACTCTCCAAAACAAAATGTTAACACTATTAACATTGTTTAGTTTAACATAAAAACAAGCATAAATCAAGCATTTTATATAAAAAATATTAAAAAGTTGTAGTAAAAAAGCGCTAAATTTATTAAATAAATATTGACATTTATACAAAAAAGCGTATAATTATATATATCAAACAAATTAACACTGTTAACATTTTATAAAGAAGGTGAAAATATGATTAATGAAAAAATGCGTGGCTTAGGTGCAAAAAGGTCTGTTATTAGAGAATTGTTCGAATATGGCAAAATGCGTAAGGCAGAAATTGGGGAAGACAACGTTTATGACTTCTCTTTAGGCAATCCAAGTGTTCCATCTCCAGATTGCGTAAACGAAAACCTAATAAATCTAATTACAAAAGAAAGCCCAATATCATTACACGGCTATACCTCTGCACAAGGCGACGCTTTTGTTAGACAAGCCGTTGCCGACTATATAAATAAAACTCAAGGAATGAACGTTTCAAAGGACGACCTCTACATGACCGTCGGGGCAGCTGCAGCGTTAACGTGTTCTCTAACTGCAGTTTGTAACGCAGGGGAAGAAGTTATCGTGCTAGCACCTTACTTTCCAGAATATAAGGTGTTTATTGAAAGATTTGGTGGCGTATGCAAGGAAGTTTTATGTGATACGAAAACTTTCCAACCTGATTTTGATAATCTTTCAAAATCAATTAACCAAAATACTGCTGCAATAATTATTAACTCGCCGAACAATCCAACGGGCGCTGTTATTACCGAAGAAAATATTATTAAACTTTGTAATCTTCTTCACGAGGCTGAAGTTAAGTATAACAAGCCAATATATATCATTTGCGACGAGCCTTATAGAGAACTCGTTTACGGCGACGTAACCGTGCCATATATTCCAAAATATTACGATAATACAATCGTAGGATATTCATTTAGTAAATCTCTCTCTATCCCTGGTGAAAGAATAGGTTACGTATTAGTTTCCCCAAAAGTTGAAAACGCAAAGGCTGTTTACCAAGCAGTATGTGGCGCAGGTAGAGCATTAGGATTTGTTTGTGCGCCAAGTATGCTACAAAAACTAATTCCATCTTGCATAGGTCAAACGGCAGACGTTTCAATTTACGATAGAAACAGAAGACTTTTGGTTGAAGAGTTAACCAAATACGGATTTAGTTGCGTTAACCCTGACGGGGCGTTTTACTTATTTATGAAAGCGCCAATGGGCGACGCTAACGAGTTTTGCGAAAGAGCAAAAAAGTTCGAAATCATATTTGTTCCAAGCGACGACTTTGGTTGCACGGGCTACGTTAGAATATCTTATTGTGTAAAAACCGAACAAATTGAAAGGGCGCTTCCAGCATTTAAGGAATTAGCAAAGAGTTACAATCTTATTTAGGATAAATTATGGAAAACAAATTAAAGCGAGCAAGAGAAATAATAAACAAAGTCGATAAAGAGATGGCAAAACTATTTGAAGAGCGCATGAAGGCATCACAAATGGTTGCCGAATATAAACAGGCTCACGGACTCGAAATTTTAGATGCAAAAAGAGAAGCCGAAGTGGTTAAAAACAACTCGGTATACATTGAAGACGAGAAAATTCGTGGATACTACGTTAACTTTCTAAAAAGCACTATGCAAATTTCACGTTCATACCAAGCCGAACTATTAGAGGGAATGAGAGTTGCTTATAGTGGCACCGAAGGTGCATTTGCGCATATAGCAACCACTAAACTTTTCCCAACTGCAAAAAAGATTGCATACGGCAACTTTGATAGCGCTTATAAAGCCGTTGAAAACGGAGAGTGCGACGTTGTTGTATTACCTATCGAAAATAGTTATAACGGCGAAGTTGGTCAAGTTACCGACCTATTGTTCTCGGGGTCGCTATACGTTAACGGAGTATATGATTTAGATGTATCTCACAATCTTCTAGGAACAAAAGACGCTACGATAAACGACGTAAAAACGGTTGTTAGCCATTCTCAAGCGCTAGGTCAATGCAACGAATACATTAAAGAGCACGGTTTTTATGGAATAGAATACGTTAATACAGCACTTGCCGCTAAATACGTTGCAGAAAAGAATGACAAAACTATGGGCGCTATTGCAAGTATAGAAACTGCAGAAATCTTCGGCTTAAAGGTTTTAGAAAAGAACGTAAATGCAAGCAAAAATAACGCTACCAAATTTTTAATTTTATCTCGTGCCGAAAGAAAACATTCGCTCAAAGATATGGGGGTTCACACAATATTGCTATTCACGGTTAAAAACCAAGCAGGTGCGCTAGCAAAAGCAATTGAAGTCGTTGGTAGACACGGCTTTAATATGAGAACCTTACGTTCTCGCCCAATGAAAGAACTTTTATGGCAATACTATTTCTATATTGAGGCCGAAGGAAATATCAACACTAAAGAGGGCGAAGATATGATGAAAGAACTTTCTTTATATTGCGATAGATTAAAATCTATTGGAACTTACGTTAAAGAAAAATAGGTGAACTTGTTATGAAA
This sequence comes from Christensenellaceae bacterium, assembly GCA_045651365.1. GTDB lineage: Bacteria > Bacillota > Clostridia > Christensenellales > Borkfalkiaceae > UBA1259. Next base: position 42,624 of record JAZRSF010000012.1, on the reverse strand, counting down.
AAATTAAGAATGAATTTAGGCAAGGATAGTTACGATATTTTGGTTGGAAAGGGACTACTAAAAAAAGTAGACAAGTATTTCAACCTAAATAGAAAAGTTCTAATCGTTACCGATAGTGGCGTTCCTGATATTTACGCTGGGGCTATTGCCGAAAAGTGTAAGGAAAGTAAAATCGTAGTTATTCCAAGGGGCGAAAAGTCTAAAAATCTTTCAACCTTATCTAAACTATATCAATCTGCGTGCGATTTTAACTTGCAAAGAAGTGATTGCGTTGTTGCAGTTGGGGGTGGTGTTGTTGGCGATATTTCTGGATTACTTTCTGCAACCTATATGCGTGGCGTTGATTTTTACAACGTGCCAACAACCTTACTTTCACAAGTAGACTCTTCAATTGGTGGAAAAACGGCAGTTGACTTTAAGTCGATAAAAAACCTAGTCGGCGTATTTTATCAACCAAAAGCCGTTTTAATTGATACTCTAACGTTGTTAACCCTACCTAAAAGACAAATAAACAACGGACTAGTAGAGGCAATAAAGATGTCTGCAACTTGCGACCAGGTGTTGTTTAACAAGTTTGAAGAATATTCATATCAAGACCTTCAATCAAACATAGAAGAAATAATACTTGAATCGCTTAAAATAAAGAAATACGTTGTGGAAAAAGACGAAAGGGAAAGTGGCTTAAGGAGAGTGCTAAACTTTGGACACACTTATGGACATTGTATAGAGGCGATAGCATCTAAAAAGGGAGCATTACACGGCGAATGCGTTGCACTAGGAATGTTACCGTTAAGTAGTCAAGTCGCTAGAGAGAGAATTGAAAACGTTTTAAGAAAATTCAATATTCTTAAAGACTTTAACGTAAACGTAGAACAAGCACTAGAATACCTTAAAAAAGACAAAAAGATTGCAAACGACAAAGTAAATTGCATTTTCGTAGAAGAAATTGGCTCGTTTAAGACCTTATCTTTAACTCTAGAAGAGTTTGCAGACCTAATTAAAAAATCAATATAAAAGGATAATTATGAAAAACACTTTTGGAAATTCCATAACCATAACTTTATTTGGCGAAAGCCACGGAGAACAAATTGGTGCCGTTCTAGACGGCGTTGCACCAGGAATTGAAATTAACGAAGACTATATAAAAACAAAACTCTCTTTAAGAAGACCTTTTGGCAGTATTTCAACGGGGAGAGTAGAGGCTGACGATTTTGAAATAGTAAGTGGCGTATTTAATGGTTACACGACGGGTGCGCCTATTTGCATTTTAATCAAGAATAGTAACACTCATAGTAGTGATTACCAAGATATAAAAGATAGCCCACGCCCATCACACGCCGACTATACTGCAAGGATTAAGTATAACGGTTTTAACGATTATCGTGGTGGTGGACATTTTTCAGGCAGACTTACAGCGCCAATCGTATGTGCGTCGGCAATACTTCAATACGCTTTAGAAAAGAAGGGTATTTTTATCGGCTCACATATATGCTATATGCAAGGAATTGAAGACGAAGAACTCTCTTCTAAAGACGACGTATTAAAACTTGGCGAACTAAATTTCCCTGTTCTAAGCGACAAAGCAAGCGCTCAAATGACCGAAATTATTAACGAAGTAGCAAAGGATGGCGATAGTGTAGGTGGCGTTTTAGAAACTTTAGTTTTAGGTATGCAAAAAGGAGTTGGCGAGCCTTGGTTTGATTCGCTAGAAAGCCTTCTATCACACGCTCTATTTTCTATTCCTGCCGTTAAAGGCGTGGAGTTTGGTTTAGGCTTTGGCTTTGCCGATATAAACGGAGAGTTAGCCAACGACCAATGGGTTTTGGATAACGGAGAGATTAAAACGGAAACTAACAACAATGGTGGTATTAACGGAGGAATTTCTAACGGAATGCCTATAAAATTTAGATGCGTAGTTAAACCAACGCCATCTATTTATAAAGAACAAAAAACTGTAAACGTGGCAACTATGACAGAGCAAGCACTTCAAATAAAAGGAAGACACGACCCTGCTATTATTCATAGGGCAAGAGTTGTTGTTGACTCATTAACGGCGTTTGTTCTTGCCGATATGCTTTGCGTTAAATACGGAACTGATTACCTAGTAAAATAACGGAGAAATATGAAATACGGTTGCATTGGCGAAAGCCTAAAACATAGTTTTTCGAAAGAAATTCATAATATACTCACCGATTACGATTACGAAATTAGGGAAGTAGAAAAGGATAAATTAGACCTTTTTATGTCTAAAAAAGAATTTACGGCAATTAACGTAACAATTCCTTATAAAGAAAAGGTTATTCCACACCTTTATTATATCGACGAGCATGCAAAACTAATTGGCGCAGTAAACACTATAGTCAATAAGGAGGGTAAATTATATGGATATAATACCGATTTTTTTGGACTAGAACGTTTACTTAAAAAGGCTCAAATAGACGTTTGTGGTAAAAAGGTTGCTATTCTCGGCACGGGTGGAACGAGCAAAACTGCAAACGCAGTTTGTAAAAGCAAAAATGCTAGAGAAATCGTGGTAGTTAGTAGGTCGGCTAGTCAAAGTTCTATTTCTTATCAAGATTTATACGATAATCATAGTGACGTTGAGGTTATTATAAACTGCACTCCAAACGGAATGTATCCAAACAATTATAGTTCGCCTATCGATTTAAATAAACTACCAAAGGTAGAAGGCGTTATAGACGCCATTTATAACCCATTAAAGTCAGTTTTAATATCGACTGCACTAGAAAAGGGTATCAAGGCGCTAGGGGGGTTATATATGTTAGTTGCGCAAGCCGTTAAAGCGTGTGAAATCTTTTTAAACACTACTTTTGAAAGTGATGTTTTAGATAAAACCTATCAAACGATTTTATCTCAAAAACAAAATATCGTTTTAATAGGAATGCCTTCTAGTGGCAAAACTACTATTGGCAAAAAACTTGCTCAAATGACAAATAAGCAATTTATTGATACCGACGTTGAAATCGAAAAATTGGGCGAAAAAATAACCGATATATTTAATTCAAAAGGTGAAAAATACTTTAGGGACGTTGAAAGCCAAGTCGTTTTAGAAACTGCCAAAAAAACGGGGGCTATAATAGCGACGGGTGGTGGCTCGGTTTTAAGAAAAGAAAACGTAAAAGCACTTAAACAAAACGGAATAATCGTTTTTCTAGATAGGTCGCTTGAAAATTTAATTCCAACTAAAAGTAGACCACTTTCTAGCGACGAGTTTGCACTAAAGAAAAGATACCAAGAAAGATATTCGATTTATTGTGATTGTTGCGACGTAAAAGTAAACGGCGATTTAACTATCGACCAAGTTGCACAAAGCATTTTAAGGGAGATTAACTTATGAAAGTATACGTTATAAATGGACCTAACCTAAACATGTTAGGCATTAGAGAACCTGAAATTTACGGCAAAACAACCTATGCCGATTTGCAAAACAAAATTCAAAATCACGCAAAAGACAAGGGTGTAGAATGTGAAATCTTCCAATCTAATTGTGAAGGCGATTTGGTTACATTTATTCAAGATGCATACCTAAAGGGTGCAGACGGAATAGTAATTAACCCAGGTGCTTACACGCATACCAGTATAGCCATTTTAGATGCCGTTAAAACTGTTAAACTTCCTTGTGTGGAAGTCCACATTTCAAAGGTGGAAGAAAGAGAAGATTTTAGACAAATAAGTTATATTCGCTCGGCGTGTGTGAAAACCATTACGGGACACGGAATAGACGGTTATATCGAAGGAATAGATTTTCTAATTGATTACTTAAAGGACTAACGGAGAGAAAATGAATTTAATTATAAACAAAGGACTTGCAAACGGAACGGTAGATGCACCACCTTCAAAGAGTATGGCGCATAGACTTCTTATCTCGGCAAGCCTTGCACAAGGAGAGAGTAGAATAAAGGGAATATCAAGTTGTCAAGACGTATTGGCAACTCTTTCTTGCTTGAAATCTCTAGGTATAAACGCAGTTGTAAAGGGCGACGACGTTATCGTTACTGGAAAGGATTTTAAATCGCTTGCCCCAAGCGAACCACTTGACTGCAACGAAAGTGGTAGCACGCTAAGGTTTTTAATTCCACTTGCTCTAGTTTTGGGAAAGTCTGTAAAATTCATAGGCTCCAAAACTTTATTACAAAGACCACTATCCGTTTACGAAGATTTATGCAAAGAAAAAAATTTATCGTTTAAGAATAACGGACAGGTTATTTCGGTTAAAGGACCATTAAAGGGTGGAGAATACACAGTTGTTGGAAATATAAGTAGTCAGTTTATAAGTGGGTTGCTTTTTGCTTTGCCACTATTAGAAAGGGATAGTAAAATAAATGTATTGCCACCAATCGAGAGCAAATCGTATATAGAAATGACAAGAGATGCGCAAGCTCAATTCGGCGTTAATTCTTATTGGCTAGACGACCATACCTTGTTTATCCCCGGCAAGCAATCTTATAAGGCGCAAAACTTAACGGTTGAGGGCGATTACTCAGGGACGGCTTTTATTGAGGCGTTAAATCTTTTTGACGGAAAAGTTAAAATAAACGGACTTAAAGAAGATACCATTCAAGGGGACGCAGTTTATCAAAAATATTTTGATATGCTTTCAAAGGGAGTTGCAACTATTCATATAGGCGATTGTCCCGATTTAGGACCTGTTTTATTTGCCGTTGCCGCAGCAAAACACGGTGGCGTGTTTAGTGGAACAAAAAGGCTAAAAATTAAAGAAAGCGACCGTGCTAGTGCAATGGCAGAAGAACTTAAAAAATTCGGCACGGCAGTAACCGTTTTTGAAGATAAAGTAGTAGTATATCCCGTAGATTTTCATAAGCCTACTGAAGATATAGCCTGTCATAACGACCACAGAATAGCAATGTCTTGCGCAATTTTGCTAACCTTAACTGGTGGCAAAATTAACGGTGTAGAGTGTGTTAAAAAGAGTTATCCAAACTTTTTTGAACACCTAAAACAACTTGGGATTGAGGTGAAAGAAGATGAAACTAGATAAAGCGACAAACATTCTTATAATTGGTCTAGGTGTAATTGGTGGAGGATACGCAGAGGCTTTAACCAACGCAGGCTATAACGTATCGTGTATAACCAAAGAACAAAAGGATATAGACTACGCAATTTCTCATTCAATCATAAAGTATGGAACCACCGAACTCGAGCCTGAATTAATTAAGAAATCTCAACTTGTAATCTTTGCAGTATACCCAAAAGTCTTTATTGAATGGATAAAAGAAAATCAAGGCTTATTTTCTCCTGGAACACTTTTAACCGACGTAACGGGTGTAAAAACTAGTGTTGTGGAAAAGGTTCAATCATTACTAAGAGATGACCTAGAATACATTCCAGCCCACCCAATGGCCGGTAGGGAAAGTAGTGGCGTAGAATTTGCCGATTCAAGCGTATTTAGGGGGGCTAACTATATCGTTACGCCAACTGAAAAAAATTCTAAAGAAGCTATAGAGGTTTGCAAAGACCTAGGCACAATTCTTGGCTTTTCAAAAATAAGCGAACTATCTCCACAAGAACACGATAAAATGATAGCCTTTTTATCGCAGTTAACACACTGTATAGCTGTATCGCTTATGACTTGTAACGATTCTCCAAATCTAGAAAAATACACGGGCGACTCGTTTAGAGACTTAACTAGAATTGCAAAAATAAATGATAAAATGTGGAGCGAATTGTTTTTAATGAATAAGGCCGAATTGTTATCTCAAATGGACGATTTTATTAAAGAGTTTAACAATTTTAAATCACTAATAGAAAATGACAAACAAGACGAACTTCGCAAGAAAATGCAAACGGCAACGAAAAGAAGAATGCTTTTCGACAAACCAAAGAAATAGGAGCAAAAAATTATGAATATGAAATTCTACAGGAAATTACCAATACCTATGGACGTAAAGGAACAATTTCCTATATCTAATGAATTAGCACAAGTAAGAGAAAATCAAATTAATCAAATGAAGAGCATTCTAGAAGGCAAGTCGAATAAACTCTTGTTAGTCATTGGACCTTGTTCTGCAGAGGCAGAAGCACCCGTTTTAGAATATATTTCTAAACTTAGAAAAGTTCAAGATAAAGTAAGTGATAAAATCGTTATCGTTCCAAGAATATACACGAATAAGCCAAGGACGACTTGCGAGGGATATAAAGGAATGCTTCATCAACCAGACCCAAATAGCGCTCCGGACTTACTTAAGGGAATTGTGGCTATTCGTTCATTGCATATAAAAGCCTTAAACGAAACTGGCTTTGCTTGTGCTGACGAAATGTTATATCCGGAAAACCATAGGTATTTATCCGACGTATTGGGATATAGTGCTATCGGCGCCCGTTCTACTGAAAATCAACAACACAGATTGACGGCTAGTGGACTAGACATTCCCGTTGGTTTTAAAAACCCCACGAGTGGCGATATGACCGTAATGATGAATAGCATTAAAGCAGGGCAAAGTTCTCACGTATTTTTATATAGAGGTTGGGAAGTAAAGAGTTTTGGAAACCCTTACTCTCACGCCGTATTAAGAGGCTACGTGGATAAGCACGGCAAGACGCACCCTAACTACCATTATGAAGATTTAATGGACTTACACGATAAGTATAAAATGCACGGACTCGCTAATCCTGCAGTAGTAATTGATACCAATCATTCTAACTCTGGTAAAGACTATTTAGCGCAAGTTAGAATTGTAAAAGAGGTTCTTCAAAGTCGCAAAAATTCAAGCGATATAAAAAATCTTATAAAAGGTTTCATGATTGAAAGTTATCTAGTTGACGGCGCCAGAAAATGCACGGACGCCGAAGTTTTTGGTCAATCAATCACCGACCCTTGCCTCGGTTGGGAAAAGACCGAAAGGCTTATTTACGACGTAGCAGACGAAATTTAATATCATCAACTGAATAAAAAAATAAATATTCACTAAATATTGAATAACATTCAAAAATAGTGAATATTTTTTTAAAAATTTATGAATATTTATGTAAAATTGTTTGACAATTACAAAATACGGTCGTATAATTAGAAACGTAAAATATATGGCGGACAAAACAGGTAGTAAAAACTACAAATTCAAAACCGCAAAAGAGAGATTTATGGATAAGAAAAACATTAAAAAAGTAGTGCTTGCATACTCAGGTGGACTTGATACTTCAATTATCATTCCTTGGCTTAAAGAAAACTACAATAACTGTGAAGTTATTGCAGTTGCCGGTAACGTTGGTCAAGCCGACGAATTAGACGGATTAGAAGAAAAGGCTTTAAAAACCGGTGCATCTAAATTATACGTTTTAGATTTAACCGACGATTACGTTGATAATTACATTATCCCTACCATGAAAGCAGGTGCTTTATACGAGGAATATTTCCTAGGCACTAGCCATGCTCGTCCTTGTATCGCTAAAGCATTAGCAGAAGTTGCTATTAAAGAAAATGCAGATGCTATTTGTCACGGTTGCACGGGTAAGGGTAACGACCAAGTTCGTTTTGAATTAACCCTTAAATATTTTGCTCCTGACATTCCTATTATCGCTCCTTGGCGTGAATGGGATATCAAATCTCGTGAAGAAGAAATCGATTATGCTGAAGCGCATAACGTTCCACTAAAAATAAATAGGGAAACGAACTATAGTAAAGATAAGAACTTATGGCATTTATCTCACGAAGGTTTAGACCTGGAGGATACCGGCAACGAGCCTCTATATGAGAAAGACGGATTCCTAGAAATGGGAGTTTCTCCAATCAAAGCACCAGACAAGCCAACCTACGTTGAACTTGATTTTGAAAAGGGCATTCCTGTTGCTATCGACGGCGAAAAGATGTCTGCTAAAGAAATCATCTTAAAACTTAACAAACTTGGTGGTGAAAACGGTATTGGTCTACTTGATATCGTAGAAAACCGTCTCGTTGGAATGAAATGCCGTGGCGTATACGAAACCCCAGGTGGTGCTATCTTATACAAGGCGCATAGTGTTTTAGAAACCCTATGTCTTGATAAATATACTATGCACGAAAAACAAAAGCTAGCAGTTACCTTTGGTGAACTCGTTTACAACGGTCAATGGTTTACCCCTCTTCGTGAAGCACTTTCTGCTTTCGTAGATAAAACTCAAGAAAAAGTAACGGGTAAAGTTCGTCTAAAACTTTACAAGGGTAACATGATTAACGCTGGCGTATGGAGTGATTACTCTCTATATAGCGAAGAAATTGCAACCTTTGGCGAAAGTGATTACGACCAAAGCGATGCGACTGGATTTATTAATTTATTCGGCTTACCTATTAAAGTTCAAGCGTTGGTAGACGGAAAAAATAAAAAGTAAAATAATATGTCCCGTATTTTTACGGGACATTTAACGTGAGGATGATATTATGGCTAAAATGTGGGAAGGAGTTACAACTGCAAACACAGATAAACTAGCAGACGACTTTAATTCTTCCATTTCATTCGATTACAAACTTTATAAGCAAGATATTTTAGGTAGCATTGCGCACGCATCAATGCTTGGATATAAAAACATAATCACTATGCAAGAGTCGGCTACCTTAATCGAAGGTCTTGAAAACATTTTGCTTGACCTTGAAAATGGAAATTTACAATTCGACCCTAATGCAGAAGATATTCATATGTTTATCGAGCAAGTTTTAACCGAAAGGATAGGGGACGTTGGTAAAAAACTTCACACGGCAAGAAGTCGTAACGACCAAGTTGCGCTAGACCTTAGAATGTATCTAAAAGAAAACGTAAACGTTATCCTTGCTAAATTAAAAGGTTTAGTTGGCGTTATAACCGACAAGGCAGAGTTCTACAAAAAGAATATTATGCCGGGGTATACTCACTTACAACGTGCTCAACCTATAACCTTTGGGCATCACCTAATGGCATACGCTATGATGTTTTTAAGAGATATCGATAGGTTAAAAGATTGTTATAAAAGAATTAACGTTTGTCCTATTGGAAGTTGCGCCTTAGCAGGAACGACCTACCAAACGGATAGAGATTACGAGGCTAAAAAACTCGGCTTTGACGCCGTTATGTTAAATAGTATCGACGGTGTTTCAGATAGGGATTTTTGCGTAGAGTTTTTATCTTGCGTTTCACTTATAATGATGCACCTTTCTAGATTTTCCGAAGAAATTATCTTATGGTCTAGTTGGGAATTTAGGTTTATAACTCTCTCAGACGAATACACCACTGGTTCATCTATAATGCCACAAAAGAAAAACCCGGACATGGCAGAACTTTCTCGTGGTAAGACTGGTAGAGTATACGGCGACCTAATGGCAATGCTAACCATACTTAAAGGACTTCCTCTTGCATACAACAAGGATATGCAAGAAGATAAAGAGGCTGTTTTTGACGGCGCTGAAACGGTTATTAAGTGTTTGGACGTATTTACTAAGATGGTTGAAACGCTTAAAGCCAACACGGAAAATATGAAAAAAGCCGCAAGCGAAGGTTTTATAAACGCAACCGACCTTGCAGACTATATGGTTAAAAAGGGTTTGCCTTTTAGAACGGCATATAAGATTTCCGGACAATTAGTTAAGAAATGCATAGAAGAAGGCAAAACACTAGAAAAACTTACTCTAGAAGAGTATAAACAATTTGACGAATGCTTTGACCAAGAAGTATTTACTGCTATCGACCTAGAAGTTTGCGTTGAAAAGCGTATTTCAAAGGGTGGCACGAGCGTTTCGTCAGTTGAAGAACAAATAAAATATGTAAGGAATTTAATCTAATGACTAAGATTTTTATAGATGGTGGCGAAGGGACGACAGGACTCGTTATTAAAGATAGATTAAAAGCATACTCGGGAATAGAGTTAATAACTCTTCCAGAAGAATTAAGAAAGGACGTGAACGCTAGAACTGAGGCAATGAATAAAAGTGACGTAGTTTTTCTATGCCTACCTGACGCTGCTGCAAAAGAAGCCGTTACTTTCGTAACTAACCCAAATACGGTGGTTATAGATACTTCTACGGCTCATAGAACTAACGACGAATGGACTTACGGCTTACCCGAAATCACTGGACAAGCAGACAAGATTAAAAAGTCAAAGAGAATTGCTAACCCAGGTTGTCACGCTAGTGGTTTTATAACACTCGTTGCTCCACTAATTGAAAAGGGAATAATTAACCCTAACACGGCGTTAACTTCTTTTTCTATCACGGGATACACGGGTGGTGGTAAAAAGATGATTGCCGAATATGAAGGCGATATCCCAGACCTATATAAAGCACCTAGACAATATGGCTTAACTCAAATGCATAAGCATATTCCCGAAATGATGAAGGTGTGCAATTTACAAACTAAACCTTGTTTTTGCCCAATAGTTGCTAACTTCCCAAGAGGTATGGAGGTAACCGTTACTCTATGTAAAGAACAAGTTAACGGTAATATTGAAACAATTAAGGAAGTTTACAAAAACTATTACACGGGAAAGTTGGTTTACTTTAACGAAAAGGCAGACGAGAATGGGTTTTTATCTTCAAAAACTATGGAATTTAAAGATAGTTTAGAAATCTCTGTTCATGGCACGGACGAAAATATTTTACTCGTTGCGAGATTTGATAATCTCGGTAAAGGTGCGTCTGGCGCTGCTATTCAAAATATGAATCTAGTTTTAGGATTACCAGAAGAAAAAGGTTTAAACATTTAGGAGACTGACATGAAATTAATTAACGGTGGCGTGTGCGCTGCAAAAGGCTTTAAGGCTAACGGCGTGCATTGTGGATTTAGACATAATAAACTTAAAAACGACTTGGCTGTAGTTGTTAGCGAAAAAATCGCAAGTGCAGCAGCCGTGTATACTACTAACGCAGTTAAGGGCGCACCACTTGCAGTTACAAAATCACATATTTCTAACGGCAAGGCGCAAGCAATTATTTGTAATAGTGGCAACGCTAACACTTGTAACTCTAACGGCGTTGAAATTGCCGAAAAAACTTGCGAACTTTTAGCATCAAAACTAGCAATTAACCCAAGCGACGTTGTCGTAGCGTCAACCGGCGTTATAGGAAAACCATTAACTATGGTTCCTTTTGAAAAAGGTATTCCACTTGCCGTAGAAGGACTTAACGAACAAGGCAACGAACAAGCGGCTATCGCTATAATGACTACCGATACCACAAAGAAAGAAGTAGCAGTTGAATTTGAACTAGACGGAAAGGTTTGTCGTATAGGTGGTATGGCAAAGGGTAGTGGAATGATTCACCCTAACATGGCAACGATGCTAGTGTTCATAACTACCGATGCTTGTATTAACTCTGAAATGCTAAATAAGGCACTTAAAAATGATATTACCGAAACCTTTAACATGGTTAGTATTGACGGGGATACTTCTACTAACGACATGGTTACCGTTCTTGCTAACGGAATGGCTGGAAACAGCGAAATCGTAAAAGACGACCAAGATTTCAAAACCTTTATGAAGGCGTTAAACACCGTTACCGTTGGATTATGCAGAATGATTGCAGGCGACGGTGAGGGCGCAACTAAACTACTTGAATGTAGTGTTAGTGGTGCAAAAGACCTTACTAATGCTAAAAAGGTTGCAAAGAGCGTAATTTGTTCTAGCCTATTAAAATCGGCAATGTTCGGCGCAGATGCTAACTGGGGCAGAGTTTTATGTGCAATCGGTTATAGTGGCGCAGACGTAGACGTAAACAAAATCGACGTTTACTTTGAATCTGTAAAAGGCAAAATCAACGTTTGTAAAAACGGTGCTAGCGTAGACTTCTCGGAAGAAAAGGCAAAGGAAATCTTGCTTGAAAAAGAAATCAATATAATTTGCGAACTCAACGACGGAGATGCTTGTTCAAAAGCGTGGGGTTGCGATTTAACTTACGATTACGTAAAAATTAACGGAGATTACAGAACTTAAGGAGATAATATGAAAAACTTATTTTCAAACGCTCAAAGAGCAGAAGTGCTTACTCAAGCTCTTCCATACATACAAAGATACAACGGCAAAATAGTAGTGGTTAAATATGGTGGCAACGCCATGATTAACGAAGAACTTAAAGAACAAGTTATGGAAGATATTGTTCTTCTATGGCTTATCGGCGTAAAAGTCGTTCTAGTTCACGGTGGTGGCCCTGAAATTAGCGAAATGATGTCTAAACTTGGCAAGAAAACCGAGTTTATAGACGGATTAAGGGTTACTGATAAAGAAACGGTTGAAATTGCTCAAATGGTTTTATCAGGTAAAATCAATAAAAGCCTAGTTACTTTCCTAGAAAAAGAAGGAGGCAAGGCTATGGGTATTTCAGGCGTAGATGGAAAACTTATTAAAGCAAGCATTAAAAACCCTAAGTTAGGCTTTGTTGGCAATATTGACGAGGTAAACATTTCGCCTGTAACCGACCTTCTAGAAAAGGGTTATATCCCTGTAATTTCTACTATTGGCTGTGATGACGACGGAAACGTTTATAACATCAACGCAGATACTGCCGCAGCAAGAATAGCAGGTGCCTTAAACGCTGAACGTCTTATCATGATGACCGATATAGAAGGCTTATTAAAAGATAAAGACGACCCAAGCACGCTTATTCCAACTATTACCATTAAAGAGGCTAACGAGCTACTAGACAACGGCACTATCGTTGGTGGAATGATACCAAAAATCAAATGTTGTATAGATGCTATTTCACACGGCGTTAAGAACGTAACTATAATGGACGGACGCATTCCACACTCTATCCTAATGGAGTTATTAACTAACGAGGGTGCAGGAACAGAGGTTATCGCTTAATATGAAAATAATAGAAAAAGACAATCAATACGTTGCAAGAACGTATAATCGTTTTCCTGTGGAAATCGTAGGTGGAAAGGGCAGTATTGCTTTTTCTAGCGACGGAAAAGAGTATATCGATTTAGGAACGGGTATTGGCGTTACGGCATTCGGCTATTGCGACCAAGAATGGGTAAACGCTGTTACAAATCAACTTTCAACCGTTCAACATACCTCAAACCTTTATTACACTTCTCCTTGCGCAAATCTTGCCGAGATTTTGTGTAATAGAACAGGACTAAAAAAGGTTTTCTTTGGGAACTCTGGTGCAGAGGCTAACGAATGCGCTATCAAGGTTGCAAGGAAATACGGGGCTGAAAAGAAAGGCGACGAATATTACAATATTATAACCTTAAAGAATAGTTTTCACGGAAGAACGTTAACAACCCTTTCGGCAACGGGACAAGACGTTTTCCATAAACTGTTCAATCCATTAACACAAGGCTTTTTATATGCCGACGCAAACGACATTAACTCTGTTAAAAGCCTAGTTAAGGTTAACAAAGTTTGTGGTATTATGATTGAATGCGTTCAAGGCGAAGGTGGCGTTCTACCTCTTGACGAAGAGTTTGTAAAAGACGTTTACAATCTTTGTCAAAAAGAAGATATAATCTTAATCGTTGACGAAGTGCAAACGGGTAACGGAAGAACGGGGAAACTATATTCGTATATGCACTACGGAATTACCCCAGACGTGGTAACCACGGCAAAAGGGCTTGGTGGAGGCTTACCAATCGGCGCTTGTATGATGGGTGAAAAGGTTGAAAACGTTTTAGGTTTTAGCGACCACGGTTCTACCTTTGGTGGAAACCCTGTTGCTTGTGCAGGTGCAGTAAATATTCTTTCTAGAATAGACGATAATTTACTTGACCAAGTTAACCAAAAAAGCAAATTCGTGTTTGATAATCTTTCAAACGCCGAAGGCGTAATTTCGGTTAGTGGAAAGGGGCTTATGATAGGTATAGAAACAAGTAAACCTGTTAAGGAAGTTATGGGTTATTGTATGGAAAACGGACTTTTACCATTGACTGCAAAAAATAAATTAAGACTTTTGCCTGCATTGAACATACCGTTTGAATTATTAGAAAAGGCAGTTGAAATTATAAAGAACGCTTGTAAAAATTAAGGAGAAAGTATGAATTTTAAAGGAAAAAATTTCTTAAAAATATTAGATTTTTCGCCTAGCGAATTAGAATTTTTATTAGACCTTTCTGCTAAACTTAAAAAGGAAAAGAAAGCAGGTGTTAACCAAAAAACCTTCGTTGGAAAAAACATTGCTCTAATCTTTGAAAAGACAAGCACGAGAACTCGTTGCGCTTTTGAAGTTGCTGCGGCAGACCTAGGAATTCACCCAGTTTACCTAGACCCTCAAGGTTCACAAATCGGCAAGAAAGAAAGTATTGCCGACACTGCTAGAGTTTTAGGTAGAATGTTCGACGGTATTGAATATCGTGGCTTTGGACAAGAAATCGTTGAAGAACTTGCAAAATACGCAGGTGTTCCTGTGTGGAACGGCTTAACTAACGAATCACACCCAACCCAAATTTTGGCTGACTTCTTAACCATTAAAGAGCATTTTGGAAAACTAAAAGGCGTTAAGTTTGTATATATGGGCGACGCTAGATATAATATGGGTAACTCGCTTATGATAGGTTGTGCAAAGATGGGAATGCACTTTGTTGCGTGTGCTCCAAGCAAGTATTTCCCTAACGCTGAACTAGTAGAAAAAGCGCAAGAAATTGCTAAAGAAACAGGCGCTATAATCGAGTTTATAGAAGACCCTGTTGTTGCGACTAAAAACGCCGACGTAATCTACACCGACGTTTGGGTATCTATGGGCGAACCTGATAGCGTGTGGGCAGAAAGAATAAGCGAATTAACCCCATATAGAGTTACTACTAAACTTATGCAAAACGCAGGTCCACAATGCAAATTCATGCACTGCTTACCAGCATTCCACGACCTTAAAACAACTATAGGTAAACAAATCTTTGACAAGTTCGGTATTAATTGCATGGAAGTTGAAGATGCCGTTATCGAAGGCGCACAATCAATCGTATTCGACGAGGCTGAAAATAGAATGCATACTATTAAGGCAGTTATCTACGCTACTTTAAAATAAATCAATACTATTTAAATTTAAAATGTATTGCTAATAAATTGACAAATAAATTTTAAGGTGTTATAATCAAACCATAGTCAATCTTTAAGTTGATACGAGATATCGGCAAGGTTGTTTATAACACGTAGGGTAATCGATAGGATAATTCTACCAAAGTTGTATACAAAGTCTTGCCACGAGCAAGACTTTTTTGTTTTATTTGGAGTGTCTATGCGTTTTAAAACCAAGATTTTAGACGAAATTGCTATAAAGCGCTCTCTAGTTCGTATAACTCACGAAATAATTGAGAAGAACAAGGGCGCAGAAAACATATGTCTTTTAGGTGTTAAAAGGCGTGGCGTTCCTCTTGCAAAAATGTTGCACGATAACATTCTCGCATTTGAAGGGGTTGACGTTCCTATTGGATATCTAGATACCACGCTTCATAGAGACGACCTAGCCGAGGAAGATAAAATTATAAAGGCAGGCGATTGTCATATTCCTTGTAGCATAACTGATAAGATTGTCGTTATAGTAGACGACGTTATGTATACGGGAAGAACGACAAGGGCTGCAATCGAAGCAGTCTTTGAGTTTGAAAGACCAAAGGCCATTCAACTAGCAGTTTTAATTGATAGGGGACATAGGGAACTGCCATTCAAACCTGATTTCGTTGGCAAGAACGTTCCAACTTCAAGCAACGAAAAGATAGTTTTATTACTTACTGAAACAGACGGACAAGACGGCGTGTTTATATGCGAAGAATAATTTACGGAAGGACATTATGAAGGATTTAGTAAAAATCAACTTAACTAAACAAGATACTGCTGATATAACTAGCACAATTTTAAAGTCAGGGGCAGTATCTTCTTCTATCTTTTCTAATTCAAAAAACATAGCAATTTTACCCGGTTTATGCGACGTGCACGTGCACTTCAGAGAACCGGGTTTTTCATATAAAGAAACAATAAAGTCTGGTAGCATAGCGTCGGCAAAAGGAGGTTTCACAGCTGTTTGCACTATGCCTAACTTAAACCCTGTTCCCGATTCGGTAGAGCACCTTAAAGAGCAAACCGACATTATAGAAAAAGACGCTGTTATCGGCGTTTATCCATACGGCTCTATAACCGTTGCTCAAAAGGGCGAACAACTCGCCGACCTAGACGGAATGGCTAGTAACTGTATTGCTTTTTCGGACGACGGAAAAGGTGTTCAAGACGACGATATGATGATTAAAGCAATGCTAAAGGCAAAAGAACTAGATAAGGTTATGGTTTGCCATTGCGAAGTTAATTCGCTATTAAAGGGTGGTTATATTCACGACGGGGAATATGCTAAAACTCACGGACACAAGGGCATTTGCTCGGCAAGTGAATACGAGATGGTTGCAAGGGATTTGAAACTTGTAGAAAAAACAGGTTGCGCATATCACGTGTGCCACGTTTCCACAAAAGAAACGGTAGCATTAATTAGAGATGCTAAAAAACGTGGGCTTAACGTAACTTGCGAAACAGGTCCACACTACTTGATTTTAGACGATTCAATGCTTAAGGAAGAGGGAAGATTTAAAATGAATCCCCCTATTAGAGGTAAAGTAGATAGAGATGCTCTAGTAGAAGGCGTTTTAGACGGAACTATAGATATGATAGCAACCGACCACGCCCCACATTCAGCAGAAGAAAAAACTAAAGGCTTAAAGGATAGCGCATTCGGTATCGTTGGAATAGAAACTTCTTTTGCGCTTATGTATACCTATTTTGTAAAGACTGGGAAATTAACGTTAGAAAGACTAATCGAACTTATGTCAACTAACCCGGCAAAGAGATTTAATATTGACTTAAACGGAGATTTTTGCGTTTGGGATTTAGATAAAGAATGGGTAGTTAACCCAAGCGAGTTTTTATCTAAAGGCAAGTATACGCCTTTTGAAAACTACACGCTTTACGGCGAAAATTTATTAACCTTTTATAAAGGAAAACAAGTATATAAAAAACAAAAGTAAAATCGGAGGTCTTTTAAAGATATGGCAAAGAGAAAGGATTTAAAAAAGATACTTATTATAGGTTCAGGCCCAATCATTATAGGTCAAGCGGCAGAATTCGACTATGCAGGCACTCAAGCGTGTTTAGCACTTAAAGAAGAAGGTTACGAGGTTGTTTTAGTAAACTCTAACCCTGCAACCATAATGACTGATACGACTATTGCCGACAAGGTTTATATGGAGCCTTTAACGCTAGAATACGTTGCGAAAATTCTTCGTTACGAGCGTCCTGACGCAATAGTTCCAGGTATTGGTGGACAAACGGGACTTAATCTAGCAATGCAATTAGAAAAGAAAGGAATTCTAAAAGAATGTAGAGTAGAACTTTTAGGAACTCCAAGCCAAAGTATCGAAAGGGCAGAAGATAGAGAATTATTTAAGGAAATGTGCCAATCTATCGGCGAGCCTGTTATTCCCTCCGAAATAACCTATGATATCGAACAAGCAAAAGAGGCTGCCTTAAAGATAGGCTATCCTGTAGTTTTGCGTCCTGCATTTACTTTAGGAGGAACGGGTGGTGGTTTTGCTAACAACGAAGAAGAACTTATCGAAATTGGCTTAAACGCATTCAAACTTTCTCCTGTTCACCAAGTTTTAATTGAAAAAAGCGTAAAGGGATACAAAGAAATCGAATTTGAAGTTATGAGAGACGGAACGGATAAAGCCATTACCATTTGTGGTATGGAAAACGTTGACCCTGTTGGTGTTCACACAGGCGACTCTGTGGTTGTTGCGCCAATTCTATCTCTAAACGACAAAGACCTTAAAATGCTTAACGATAGCGCAATTAAGATTATTAGAGAACTCAAAATCGAAGGTGGTTGTAACGTTCAATTCGCTCTTAACCCATACACTAGCGAATACTATTTAATCGAAGTTAACCCACGTGTATCTCGTTCATCTGCGCTAGCGTCAAAGGCTAGTGGTTATCCAATTGCAAGAGTTACTGCAAAAATCGCAGTTGGTATGACTTTAGATGAAATCGAAATAGCAAACACCAAGGCATCTAGAGAGCCAAGGCTTGACTATATCGTTGCTAAATTCCCAAGATTCCCATTCGATAAATTCACCTCAGCATCTAACCAATTAGGCACTCAAATGAAGGCTACGGGCGAAGTTATGGGTATCGGTGAAAACCTTGCTGAATGTATGCTTAAATCAGTTCGTTCATTAGAAATTGGCGCTAACCACCTATATATTTCTAAATTTGCCGACATGAGCAAGGAAGACGTTCTTGAGTATCTAAAAGATTATAGAGCAGACACCATTTTCGCTGTTACCGAGGCAATAAGAAAAGGTGTAAGCCTAGAGGAACTTCATTCTATCACCAAGATTACTCCAATGTTTTTAGAATGTTTCAAGAGTATAGTTGATATGGAAAATACTCTTCAATCTAACCCAATGGACGTTGAAATTCTAAAACAAGCCAAGGTTATGGGTTTTTGTGATAAATACGTTGCTAAACTTTGGAAGGTTGCCGAAAACGATATTTATAATTTAAGAAAACAAAACGCCATTAAGCCTGTTTATAAGATGGTCGATACTCTTCATACGGGCGCATACATTCCATATTTTTATTCGACCTATACTGGCGAAAATCAATCGATTTTAACAGATAAAAACAAAATCGTAGTTTTAGGCGCAGGACCTATTCGTATCGGTCAAGGCGTTGAATTCGACTATTCAACCGTTCACTCTGTTCTAACTATTAAAAAGTCAGGATACGAAGCAATTATCATTAATAACAACCCTGAAACCGTTTCTACCGACTACACCACGAGTGATAAACTATATTTTGAACCATTAACGCCGGAAGACGTTATGAATATAATCGAGTTTGAAAACCCAGAAGGCGTTATCGCATCTCTAGGTGGTCAAACTGCAATCAACCTTGCAGAACCTCTAGATAGAAAGGGTGTTAAAATTATAGGAACTGATTGCAAGGCTATCGATAAAGCCGAAAACAGAGACTTGTTTGAAAAATTATTAATCGAATTAGATATTCCACAACCACAAGGAAGAGCCGTTACTAAAATTGAAGACGGCGTTGAATCTGCAAAGAGAGTTGGCTATCCTGTATTAGTTCGTCCTTCATTCGTTTTAGGTGGTAGAGCAATGCAAATCGTTTCTAACGAAGAGCAACTTCGTCATTACTTAAAAACTGCCGTTGAAATCGACGAAGATAAACCTGTTTTAGTTGATAAATACATTAGTGGTAAAGAAGTTGAAATCGACGCTATTTGCGACGGAAAGGAAGTTTTTGTTCCAGGTATTATGGAACTCGTTGAAAGAACTGGTATTCACTCTGGCGACTCTATCAGCGTATATCCAACGTTCAGCATTTCACAAAAGGTAAAAGATACCATTTTAGATTATGCTAAAAAACTTGGTTTAGGTATCGGTATCATTGGTCTATTTAATATTCAATTTATAGTTGATAAAGACGAAAAAGTTTACATTATCGAAGTTAACCCACGTTCTTCTAGAACCGTGCCATTCTTATCAAAGGCAACGGGTTATTCGCTTGCAGATATCGCAACCGAAGTTATACTTGGTAAATCTCTAAAAGAACAAGGCATAACCGAATTATATCCAAAAGAAAAGAATAGGTTCTACGTAAAAGTTCCTGTATTCTCATTCAATAAGATTAAGGGATTAGATGCTTATCTATCACCAGAAATGAAGTCTACCGGCGAAGCAATCGGCTACGACGATAAATTAAATCGTGCTTTATATAAAGCGCTACAAGCATCTGGTATGCATCTACAAAACTACGGAACGGTATTCGTATCAGTTGCTGATAAAGACAAGGAAGAATGTTTACCATTAATTAGAAGATTTTATAATCTTGGCTTTAATATTGAGGCTACTAACGGCACGGCTCAAATGCTTAAATCAAACGGCATTAGAACTCACGTTATGGGCAAGATTAACGAGGGTAGCACCGAAATTGAAGAGTCTATAAGACACGGACATATCGCATACATAATCAATACGAGTGCAGTTGGCGCTACTAGAGAACTATCAGACGGATATCAAATTAGAAAGTTCGCAACCGAAAGCAACACCACGATATTTACTTCGTTGGATACCGTTAAAGTTGTTTTAGACGTATTAGAAGAAACTACTCTAACGATTTCAACTATCGACGCATAAGAGGGAATAATGAAACAAGGTATTTTTGAAATAACGCTAAACACCCCATTAAACCAACTAGTATATAAAATGGTCTTAAAGGGCGACGTTTCGGCAATCACAAACGCAGGTCAATTTATCAACATTAAAATTGAAGGTTTGTTTTTGCGTAGACCTATTTCCGTTTGTGATTTAGATAACGATAGCGTAACTATAATTTATAAAGTAGTGGGAAAGGGAACTGAAAGACTTTCTCAAATGAACGTTGGGGACAAACTAGACGTTCTAACGGGATTAGGTAACGGCTACGACTTATCCTTATCAGGCGATAAACCTGTTTTATTAGGTGGTGGCGTTGGCGTTCCCCCAATGTATTTACTAGCAAAAAGATTAATTGAAAAGGGCGTTAAGCCAACCGTAATTCTAGGATTTAATAACAAAGACGAAATCTTCTACGAAAAGGAATTTGCCGATTTAGGTTTAAAAGTGTTAGTAACCACGGTTGACGGCTCTTATGGAATAAAAGGTTTCGTTACCGACGCATTGAAAGACGTTGATTACTCATATTTTTACACGTGTGGTCCAGAGCCTATGCTTAAAGCAATTTATAAGGCATCACAAACTAGTGGGCAAATGAGTTTTGAAGAAAGAATGGGTTGTGGTTTCGGCGCATGCATGGGGTGTTCTTGTAAAACCTTAACGGGAAATAAGAGAATATGTAAAGAGGGTCCTGTAATGAAAAAGGAGGAAATTATATGGTAGATACTAAAGTAAACCTATTAGGTATTACCCTAGATAATCCTATAATTCCTGCAAGTGGAACTTTTGGTTTTGGCTATGAATTTGCCGAATTATACGATATAAATTGTCTAGGAACGTTCTCGTTTAAGGGAACGACTAAAGACCCAAGATTTGGTAATCCAACCCCTAGAATTGCAGAATGTTCTTCTGGTTTAATAAACTCTGTAGGACTTCAAAACCCAGGTGTTGAAAAGGTTATTAGCGAAGAATTACCAAAACTACAAAAATGCTTTAATAAAAAGGTTATGGCAAACGTAAGTGGCTTCTCGGTCGAAGATTATAGTTACACTTGCGAAAAGTTAGATGCATGCGACCAAATTGGTTGGTTTGAAGTTAACGTAAGTTGCCCTAACGTTCACGGTGGTGGTTTAAGTTTCGGCACGTCTACTAAAAACGTTGCAGAAGTTACCAAAGCCGTTAAAAAGGTTACTACAAAACCCGTTATACTAAAACTTTCTCCAAACGTTACCGATATAGTTGAAATCGCAAAAGCGTGCGAAGATGCAGGTGCAGACGGCATAAGTTTAATTAACACCTTGTTAGGTATGAGAATAGATTTAAGAACTAAAAAACCAATCGTAGCAAACAAGATGGGTGGTTTTTCTGGCGATGCGATTTTTCCTGTAGCAGTAAGAATGGTTTACCAAGTAAGTAAGGCTGTAAAAGTTCCCGTTATCGGTATGGGTGGCGTTTCAACTGCCGAAAACGTAATCGAAATGATGCTTGCAGGTGCTACGGCAGTAGGTGTCGGCGCTGCAAACCTAGTTAACCCTTATGCTTGTAAGGAAATAATTGATAATCTACCAAGGGTTATGGAAAAATATAAAATTAACTCACTTCAAGATATAATAGGAGGATGTGAATAATGGCAAAAGACGTTATAATCGCTTGCGATTTTGATAGCAAAGAAAAGGTGTTAAATTTCCTAGATTTATTTAAGGACAAAAAACCATTCGTTAAAATCGGTATGGAACTTTACTATGCTGAAGGTCCACAAATCGTTAAAGAGATTAAGGAAAGAGGTCATAAAATCTTTTTAGACTTAAAGCTTCACGATATCCCAAACACCGTTAAGAAAGCGATGAGTGTTTTAAGTAGATTAGACGTTGATATGTGTAATCTTCATGCGGCAGGGGCAACCACTATGATGAGAGGCGCCCTAGAAGGTCTTACTAGAGCAGATGGCACTAGACCAATTTTAATTGCAGTTACTCAATTAACCTCAACCGACCAAGAAACTATGGAAAGAGATTTATTAATCAATAAACCAATTGACCAAGTAGTTATGCATTACGCTAAAGTATCGGCAGATGCAGGTTTAGACGGCGTAGTTTGCTCTCCATTAGAAGCGCAAAAAGTTCACGACGTATGTGGCGAGAACTTCTTAACCATAACCCCAGGTATTAGATTTGCAGACGGCGAAGTTGGCGACCAAAAGAGAATCATGACGCCAGCCGAAGCAAGAAGAATTGGCTCTGACTATATAGTAGTTGGTAGACCTATTACTGCAGCCGAAGACCCTGTTATGGCTTATGAAAGATGCGTAAAAGAATTTTTAGGATAAACAGAAAGGAGAAAATAGATATGGAAAAACTAATTGCAAAAGATTTATTATCAATCAAAGCAGTATTTTTTAGACCACAAGAACCATTCACTTGGGCAAGTGGAATTAAAAGCCCTGTTTACTGCGACAATCGTTTAACTCTAACTGCTCCAAAGGTTAGAAACGACGTTGAAAATGGTTTAGCAGAATTAATTAAAAAGCATTTCCCTGAAGTTGAAGTGCTTATGGGAACTTCAACTGCAGGTATCGCACACGCAGCAATTACGGGACATATCCTTGACTTGCCTATGGGATACGTTCGTTCGGGAGCTAAAGACCACGGCAGACAAAACCAAATCGAGGGCAAACTAGAAAAAGGTCAAAAAGTGGTTGTTGTCGAAGACTTAATTTCTACCGGTGGTAGCGTTATCGAAGTAGTTAACGTTTTAAGAGAAGCAGGCGCAGACGTTTTAGGCGTTGTAAGTATCTTCACATACGGAATGAAAAAGGGTTTAGATAGACTTAAAGAGGCTAACGTTATAAACTACTCCCTAACTAATTTCGACGTAATCGCTAAAACTGCAGCAGAAGAAGGCTACATTAAGGAAGAAGACGTTAAAAAACTTATTGCGTTTAGAGATAACCCATCAGACGAAAGTTGGATAACCAAATAGGAGAGAATATGAGAAGAAGTTTAATTGACATTCTTGATTTCTCTGTTAGTGAAGTTGAAGAATTAATCAAAACTGCCGACGATATTGCAAAAAACCCTTCTAAATACGCTGAAAAATGCAAGGGTAAAAAACTTGCAACCTTGTTCTTTGAGCCATCTACTAGAACTAGACTATCATTCGAGGCTGCTATGTATGAACTAGGTGGTAACGTTTTAGGATTTTCAGACGTTAAGAACTCTTCAGTTTCGAAGGGCGAAAGCGTTTCGGATACTGCAAAGGTAGTTAGTTGCTATGCCGACATTATAGCAATGCGCCACCCATTAGAAGGCGCTCCACTAGTTGCTGCGCAAAAGGCAAGTATTCCAATTATAAACGCAGGCGATGGCGGACATTGCCATCCAACGCAAACTCTTGCCGACTTGTTTACCATTTATGAAGAAAAGGGTAGATTAGATAACCTTACCGTTGGTTTTTGTGGCGACTTAAAATACGGAAGAACGGTTCACTCGCTAATTACTGCATTATGTAGATACAAAGGTATCAAAATCGTTTTAATCTCTCCAGAAGAATTAAAACTTCCTTTCTACGTTATCCGTGAAATGGAACAAAACAAGATAGAATACGTTGAGACAACTAGCCTAGAAGATAGTTTACCAAGTCTAGACGTTCTATATATGACTAGAATTCAAGGCGAAAGATTTGCCGATAAAGACGAATATGAAAGGTTAAAAGACTCTTACGTTTTAAACGTTGAAAAGTTAAACAAGGCTAAAGAAGATACAATAGTTCTTCACCCACTTCCAAGAGTAAATGAAATTAGTGTGGCAGTAGACGACGATAAAAGGGCTTGTTACTTTAAGCAAGTATTAAACGCTAAATATATTAGAATGGCTTTAATATTAAAACTTCTTGCCGAGAGTAACCAAATTGAAGAATTAGATTACACTTCCCGTTGCGAAATCGTTGATTTACCTAACAAGGCGTGCTCTAATCCAAAATGTATTACTCACACCGAACAAGAATTACCACAATCTTTTAAACTTGTTGACAAAGAATTTAACGTTCACCGTTGCGTATATTGTGAGAAAAAAGTTAAATAAAATAAAAATAATAATTAGCCGTCGCAAATAACGACGGTTAATTTATTTTTTGCATAGTAATCTACTTGCGTTATTTTTGCAAATAATATATAATCTAATAGAAATTTATTAAGGAAGTATTTATATGAAAAAAGCACCTTCTTGTGTAATAATTATGGACGGATATGGTTACAATCCTAACGAATACGGCAACGCTATCGCTTATGCTAATAGCGTAAACGTAAAAGAATATATGAAAAATTACCCATCTACCTACATTGGTGCAAGTGGAATGGACGTTGGTCTTCCAGAAGGTCAAATGGGTAACTCGGAAGTAGGCCACTTAAATATTGGGGCAGGCAGAATCGTTTACCAAGACTTAACTAAAATTACCAAGTCTATTATGGATGGCGATTTCTTTAATAACCCTGCATTATTAAAGGCAATCAACAATGCTAAAGAAAACGATAAAAAACTTCACCTTTACGGCTTGTTGTCAACGGGTGGCGTTCACTCTCATATCACTCACGTGTTTGCGTTGCTTAAAATGGCAAAAGAAAAGGGCGTTAAAGAAACTTACGTTCATTGTTTCTTAGACGGAAGAGATACCGACCCTAAATCGGGTGCAGGTTTTGTCGCTGAACTACAACAAGAAATGGATAAACTTTCTTATGGTAAAATCGCATCCGTTTGTGGTAGATACTACGTTATGGATAGAGATAACAATTGGGATAGAGTTGAAAAAGCATACGATATGTTAACTCTTGGCGAAGGTGAAAAGACTTCTAACGCTGTTGACGCTATTAAAGCAAGTTATGAAAATGGCGTAACCGACGAATTCATGTTGCCAACCAACGTTTGCGAAGATAATAAGCCAATCGGTTTAATCGAAAAAGGCGATTCAGTTATCTTCTTTAACTTCCGTCCTGATAGAGCAAGACAAATTTCTCGTGCTATTTCTCAAAAAGAATTCACCCCATACGTTGATAGCGAAAAGGGTAAGCCTATGTTTTTTGAAAGAAAGAGTGGCTTTTTAGCCCCTGTATATACCGGCTTTGCAGTATACGACGCTTCTTTTAAAGACGTGTTCGTTGCATTCCCACCAGAAGAAATTATCAACACCTTGCCACAATATTTAGCAAGTCAAGGAAAAACTCAACTACACATTGCAGAAACCGAAAAATACGCTCACGTAACCTTTTTCTTTAACGCTAAATTAGAGGCTCCAGTTGAAGGTGAAACGAGAATAGTTATTCCTTCTCCTAGCGTTGCTACTTACGACCTAAAGCCAGAAATGAGCGCATACGAGGTTGCTGATAAAGCAGTTGAAGAATTGGATTCAGGCAAATACGACGTTATGATATTAAACTTTGCAAACTGCGATATGGTTGGTCATACCGGTATTTTTGACGCTGCAGTTAGCGCTGTTAAAGCAGTAGACGAGTGCGTAAAGAAAGTAGTTGATAAAATTCTAGAATTAGGTGGAAACGCTATCATAACGGCAGACCACGGAAATGCTGATAAGATGATGGAAGAAAACGGTTCTCCATTTACGGCGCATACAACGTCGGTTGTTCCACTTATCGTTGTTGGAGAAGAATTCAAAGGTAAACAACTTTTAGAGGGTGGAAAACTTTGCGACATAGCCCCAACTCTACTAGATATGATGGGATTAGAAATTCCAGCTGAAATGACTGGAAAATCTTTAATAAAGGGATAAAAATACTTAAAAACAGTTGAAAAAGTCCGTTTTATATGATACAATACTAATGTTTTTTGGTTCAATATCATATTTTTATGGTCAAGGAGAGTAAAAATGTATATTTTAAATATGTTATCATCAGGCGCATTTAATAACGTTTGGTTCACATGGTTAAAAACCTTATTGTTAGTAATTATGGGAATTTGTGCGTTATTCATTATTTTAGTCGTTCTTTTCCAACCTGGCAACTCATCAGGTGTTGGAGCGCTCGGCGGAACTACCGAAACTTTTTTAGGCAAAAACAAGAGCAAAACTTTTGAACATAAAATGAAAATTTTAACTGTCATTAGTGCAGTTATAATGGTTGTTTTATGCGTAGTATTTGCAATCGTTGCATCAATCGTTCTTGCAGATTAATTAAAAAAGCAATTTTTGGCGGTTCTAGTTTGGAACCGCCTTATTTTTATTTTTAGAATGAAAAGACAAATTATAGAAGGGGTAATTCAGGGAAACGAAAGGGGATATGCATTCCTTATTCCTCACGACCCTAAAATGGAAGATTTTTTTATACCACACGGCGACCTTAAAGGCGCTCTCCATAAAGACGTGGTGCTTGCAGAAGCAACTTACGGAAGGGGTGAGCGCACGACTGCACGTGTTCTAAAAATCGTAAATAGAGGGTTAGACGAAATAGTTGGGACTTACTTTTCCTCAAAAAGTGGTGGATTTGTTATTGCCGACGATAAAAAGTTTTCAATCGACGTTTTCGTTCCGTTTGGTAGGGGTGTTAGGGTTAAATCAGGGGATAAAGTCGTGTGTAAAATAATCGCTTATCCACATAGAAAAAAACCTGAAGGTCTTATCAAAGAGGTTCTAGGTAGACAATTTACAAAAGATGCAGAATTGAATTCTATTCTAAAAAGTTACAGAGTAGAAATTGATTTTCCTAAAACTGTAACAAAATTTGCATCAAGCGTAACCCCACCAACTGAGCAAGATATAATAGGCAGAAAGGATTTTCGCTCAACAACGACTTTTACTATTGACGGAGACGACTCTAGAGATTTTGACGACGCTGTTTCAATTACTAAAAATGAAAAGGGAAATTACGAGTTAGGCGTTCATATTGCTGACGTATCCCACTACGTTAGAAGTGGTAACCCGATAGACGTTGAAGCGCTAAACAGAGGAACTAGCGTGTATTTTCCCGAAAACGTTGCGCCAATGCTCCCCGAAAAACTATGTAACGACGTTTGTTCGCTTGTTCAAGGTGCCGATAGGCTCACCTTATCTTGCGTGATAAAAATAGATAAAAATGGCTTTGTGGTAGATAGCGAAATTTATAAATCCGTTATAAATAGTAAGGCTAGAACGACCTATTCTAAAGTTCAAAAAGTTCTAGACGGAGATGAAGAACAAACCAAAGAATATTCTCACATATATAACGACCTATTCTTAATGAACGAACTTTGCGACCTTTTAATTAAAAGAAGAGAAGAAAAAGGCTCTATCAACCTAGACGTAAAGGAAAGTTCGATATCTGTTGACGATAAGGGACGTATAAACGTATGCGCATTTCCTAGGGATAAGGCGCATAGAATCATAGAAGAGTTTATGATACTTGCAAACGTTTGCGTTGCCGAAAAAATGACCAAGTTAAACATTCCTTGCTTGTATCGTGTTCATGAAAAGCCTGCCGAAGAAAAATATAGGCAGTTTCTAACCTTTTTGCGTGGCGTTGGAGTAAATTTTTCATATATTGACAACCTAACGACTAAGCATTATCAAGGTATGTTAGACAGTCTAAAAGACCACCCTGCGTTTAGCGTTATTAATAGGGTAATGTTGCGTTCAATGAAAAAGGCAAAATATCATAAAGAGCCATTAGGACATTTTGGGCTTGGTGAAGAACTATATTGCCACTTTACTTCGCCAATTAGAAGGTATCCCGATTTATTCGTGCATAGAGTTTTGAAAGATTATATAGAAAAAGGCAAAGATTTCGTATGCAAAAAATACCAATCGATTGCACCCTTCGTTGCCGATAAGAGTTCTAATGCTGAAAGGAACGCTATTGAGGCAGAGAGGGCTGTTGACGATTATTATAAGACATTGTATATTAGTAACTACGTAGGAGATGAGTTTGACGGCGTTGTTAGTGGCGTTACACCATTTGGTATATTCGTCGAGCTGGAAAACGGTGTAGAAGGCTTGGTTAAAATTCAAACACTTAATGGAAGAAAATACGACTATGACGAGAATAATTTCTTGTTATCAAACGGCGTAAATAAATATAGGTTAGGTCAAAGTGTAAGAATATGCGTTGCCGGGGTAGACTTAGGCGAGAGAAGGGCAGAATTTTTGATTATTAAATAACTTGCAAATAAAGGGAAATAGTTGTAATATATAAATATGGAAGAAAAGGTTATATCCACTAACAGATATGCCTCGCACGAGTATTTTATTTTAGAAAAAATCGAGGCAGGAATAGTTTTAGAAGGTAGTGAAGTGAAATCTTTAAGGGTAAACGGATGCACCCTTAAAGAATCTTTTTGCGTTATTTATCAAGGCGAATTATTGCTTAAAAATATGCATATCGCCTTATATGATAATGCAGGTGCTTTCAATACTAAAAATTCTCGTAGGGATAGAAAATTACTTTTACATAAAGACCAAATTGTAAGACTTTTATCTAAAGTTAATCAAAAAGGTTTAACCGTAGTTCCATTAAAAGTTTATTTTAAACAAGCGTTAGTTAAGGTTGAATTAGGGATTTGTCAAGGTAAACACACTTACGATAAAAAGCGTTCTCTAATGGAAAAAGATATAAAGAGGGAAAGAGAAAGGGAAATCAAAAATTATAGATAAAATGGGGGCGATTCAGTTTCGATTGGGCGACTGACGCACGACGTAAGCATACCGAAGGCTCGTCTTCGTAAAAACGGAAATTAAATTTAAATGCTAACAATCAACAATTAGCATACGCTGCTTAATTTAAGCGTCGTCTTTACCACCTTTTCCCGTCGGGGAGGATAAAGGCGTCAAACAGACGGGCAACGGTTAAACGACTTTGGTTGTGGTCGTTTAACGGCATTTAGCAACTACGAAGAGTTTGTGGGTTGCCGATAATCTTGAACTCTTCTAAATTAACTATCGGATAAGTATGTAGAAGGTTTTGTAGATGCGTTCAAGACCGGAGTGCAAATCTCCGCGTCTCCACCAAAAAACAGCCTCGTGGGAATAGCCACGAGGCTGTTTTTTACATAAAAAATCCTAACGTTTTATAAATTCCAAGTATAATTAATAGAACGGGCGGTATAAACTTAAACCTGCTTATATTTTCAAAAAAAATCGTTTGACTAAGCGTAACGCTTAAAGCAATCATTATTCCGTGAACGAGAGCGATCGTTAAAGGAACAAAAAAGGAGTTTATACCCATTAGCGCAAGCGAAAAATTGCCGAGGGCTCCGTCTAGACCAACAGCAAAGCCTACGATAAAACATTGTGCTAAAAAAGACTTGTTCGAATTGGCGTTTATGTTATCCTTCTTTTTTATGAGATTGAATAAGCCAACTATAATTAAAAGTATTCCACCAATAGAGGACGCTCGCTCTGTTAAGTAGTTTTTTAATAACAAGGTAGAGTAATTCGTAATTAAGCACATTAAGAAAACGGTTATGGTGATAATTGCAACTAAGTATATTTTTTTGTTGCTTCCTATGCTTAACGATAAGCCACAAACGAAAGAGTCTAAACTAACGGTTATGGCAGTGATTAAAACCAAATAAATCATTTGTAAAAACAACCATCCTTCACTTTTAAGATATTCTAAAAAGACTTAAAAAGTTAATTTGTCTTATTTTAACGATTTTTTAAATAATATTTTATAAAATATATTAAAACCTCATTGACAAAAGTTTGTAATTAGTGTAAAATTAACGAGTATAGTATGATGGAATAAAAGGAGTATTATGCTTAAAATGAATTCGGCTAAATCCTATAAAATTTTATTATTAATTGTTGCAATGGTCATGTCTTTTGTAATGGCGTTTGCTTTAATGGCTTCCAAAACTACTCTTGCTGAAGAGGGTGAGGTTTTTCGTCCTAGCTACGTAAACGTTTACGACCAAGATGATAAGTGTCTTGACGATAAGGTTAAGTATCAAAAAGTTGACGGCGACGATAACGACGTTATTAACGCAACTGTGGAAGTTGGCAACGTAGTTAAATTTGAAAACAAACTCGTTTTGGCGCAAGGTGAAACTGGTGGTGATTTAGCTATAAATCTATCTATTCCTGAAGGAATGGAGATTAAACTATTGCTTACAGCAACTGCTTTAGACCCTAACGGAAATAAAACGGAAGTTGGTGAAGACGTTTCTTACGAAAAAGAAATCACTTATGAAAAAACTCTTACCAACTCAAGCCAAAGTTTTGTTTTAGGATTAGAGGATAATATCGTTACCTTTGAAGGAAACAAAATTACAAGTGCTAATAATTACAAACTAGACGCTGTTGGCAACAAAGTAGTCGTTAGTATTGCCTTTGAAGTTGTTACTGTTGGAAACGACAATAATCTTAAAATCAATAGTGTAAATCAATTTGCTTCTAGTGGCGATAATAATTATAACCAAACTTTTGAAATCGACGCAGAAGGCAACTTAGTGAAAACTGCAACTCCAAGAGTTGTCCTTCCTAAAACGGTTTACGCTAAAACTACCCAAGGCTATAAATTAAGAAAAATCGACGGTTACGGCTATGACTTTAACTATGGAACGGTTACAATGAAGGCTTATCGTTTAACTGATAAGGCTATCAATTCAGACAGTTTAAGTTTAAGTGCAAAAAACCGTGTAAACTATTCACCTAGCGATGGAAACGACAATGATAACGATTATTCAGTTACTTTCTCAATCGAAAACAATTCAAAATTCGTTACCTTTAACCTTGCAGATAAATTCGTTAGCGAGATAATGAGTTTTGAGGTTATGTGGGGAGAAAAAGAACTTGAATCGTTCGACGTTGAAGTTATTCCTGCAACTGACGAAGGTGATTATCAAAACCAAGCTCCAACTATTAACAACGAAGATTATATTTTATATCAATTAGAAAGTTATCAAAAAGCCTTAGAAAACAAAGCTAAGGACGAGCATGGCAATAGTATTGCGTTAGGAAAGAGTTTCACTATTCCTTCCATGGACCATTTTATTTCAGACGATAACGCTAGTTATAACGAGTTAACTAAAAAATACTATTATATAACTCCTTCTAAGACTGCTACTCAAACGTCAACAACCACTATGAAACTTGACGTTGCAGGAGTTTATAGAGTTTACGTAATGGCAAGTGAAAAGTTCGGTGACAGAGCCTTGGAGATGAATAGTAATTTCTTCTATGACGTTAAGGAAGGCAAATATCTTCTAAAAGACGGTGACGAATTTACTGAAGTAATTCAGGGGACGACTGCTTTTGACGAAGCTCTAGACGAAAATAAATATTTTATTTACATGTTTACTTTTGTAATTGAAGACGATGCACCTCTAAAGGCTATTGCGAATAATCAAGACGATGGTTTCGTTGGCATAAAGTATAAAGTTGAAAAGTTTACCGTTTCTGAAAACACCACCACCGTTTACAAACTATATTACAACTCAAACGTTAACGCTACGGCTGACGATAGTGGTTGGGTAGAAATAGTAAACAATAACTCTATCCCGGATAATGGTGCAAACGGATATACTTACGACGAATTAAGTGAAATTAACTTTGATAGTTCGGCATTGACGTTTACTCCTGATAAAGTCGGTGCATACAAGATTGAGTGTGAAGTTAAATCAAAGGTTCAATCTGGTAAGAGCGTTTCACAAAGCGTTGTGATTGCAGTTCGTGGCGAGCCTACGACCGTTGAAGTTCCAACTTATTGGTTTAGAGATAACCTTGCATCTATTATATTCCTTGGAATTGGAACTTTGTGCTTAATTGGGATAGTTATTCTTCTTCTAATCAAACCAAAAGATGACCTTGAAACTGAAGTAATCGAGACTCCAAAAACCAAGAAAAAAGCATCTAAATAATAAATAGAGGACTTCGTTAATCGAAGTCCTTTTACATAAAGAATTTGTATTATAGTTAAATCTATTTTATTAGGAATCGTGTAAGTAAAAATGTATGAATTTATTGCTGATAAAACGGGGAAGTTAAGCAAACTTGCTCTTTATAACGTGCAAGATTTATCCTATTCTGCACTAATGAAGCTTTTGCGTAATAAAGACGTAAAAGTAAACGAAAAACGCATATCAAAAGACCTTTTTCTTAACAAAGGGGATAGGGTTGTCTTATACTATACTCCTCAAAAGATTCAAAAGTTTTCCGTAATATACGAAGATGAAAATGTTCTTATTTTAGACAAAAAAAGGGGTTATGAATCCATTGAGGTCTATAACGACCTTTTGATAGAAAAGCCTTCGGCTAAATTTGTTCATAGATTAGATAGGAATACGGATGGTTTAATGATTTTTGCTCTTAATGAAGATGCCGAAAACGAACTTTTGAAAGGCTTTAAGAACCACTCTTTTGATAAGAAATATCTAGCGAAAGTATATGGTCAAATGCCTTGTAAAAAAGACGTGTTAACTGCATACCTAGTAAAAGATGCCGAAAACTCTTTAGTCAAAATTTACGATAAAAAAGTAGATAATTCTGTAATGATAAAAACAGGCTACGAAGTTATAGAGACTGACCAAGAAACTAGCGAGTTATTAGTTACGCTTTACACCGGAAAAACTCACCAAATTAGAGCGCATTTAGCATACGTAGGACATTTTATTATAGGCGATGGAAAATACGGGGATAATAAAATTAACAATAAGTTTAACGCCAAATCTCAAATGCTTTCTTCTTATTCGCTAACCTTTAATTTTGATAAATCTAGCCCACTATATTATTTAAATAACAAGACTTTTACTATTAAAAGGTAAGTTATGCCACAAGACGCTTTTTCATTAAATTACCTATGTCAAGAACTAAATCAAGTCTTGCAAAAAGGAAAAATCAACAGAATAGTTCAGCCGGATAACGACACCTTAATTTTGACGGTATATACAGGTAAGAGGACGGAAAAACTTTATATTTCAGTCAGTCCATCATGTCCTCGAATGGGTATTACCGATATGGATATTGAGGTGCCTTTAACTGCGCCTAATTTTTGTATGTTACTTCGTAAACACTTGCTTTCTGCCACTATTGAGCAAATTTCATTGGTCGGCTTTGATAGGGTTGTAGAAATTGAATTGTTACCTAATGCCGAGTTTTACGACGTTGAAAAAAAGACTCTTTTTATAGAGTTGATGGGGCGATATAGCAACGTTATCTTGACAGAGAACGAAAAGATTTTAGGTTGTAATCGTGGGATAAATTTCTTTGATAACGGCGTTAGACCTTTAATCGTTGGAAAGAATTATATAGAGCCACCCGTTGGGGTAAAAAAACAACCAAACGACGTGGCGTTGATAGAATATTTTGAAGCGTTTAACGGAGAAAATCTAGTCCAATATTTATTTAACGGCGTGCAAGGAATAGCATTGTCAACTGCGCAGGAAATCGTGGCGAAATTTCAAGAAAAAGAAAGCAATGATTTTGCGAAAGACCTTTTTAATTGTCTGAACGAATTCGTTAGTAAAACCATAGCAAAACCATGCGTAATTAAAAGGGGAGATACCCTTGTAGATACCTGTGTTTATCCATATAAAACTATTAGTGGCGAAGTAATTTTATTTGACAAATTATATGACGCAGAAAACTTCTTTTTTGCTGAAAAAAACAAGGAAAAAGACTTAAAAACAAAAAGGTCTAGACTAGATAGCATAGTTCAAGCAAGGCTTAAAAAATTAAAGAAAAAACTATCTAATTTAACTGCCGACGAAAAGAACGCTCAATCGTTTGAAGAAAATAAAATAAGGGGAGAGTTAATTCTTGCAAATTGTTATAATATTAAACAAGGTCAATCTTCTTGTTCGGTATATGATTATTACAACAATCAAATTGTTGAAATACCTTTAGATACGTCGTTATCTCCAAGTAAAAACGCTGAGCGTTATTTTAAAAAATACAACAAACAAAAAAGGACGATTGAGTTTGTAAGCGAGCAAAAAAATATCACTATTAAAGAGACGGAATATCTTCAACGTCTATTAGACCAAATATCGCTTTTGGAAAATAAAGACGACCTTTTGTCTATCCAAGACGAACTAGAGCATTTTGGATTTATAAAGAAGACTAACGTCAAGTCAAAGCCTAAAGAATTGGGTTGCAGAATATATGAGGTTAACGGCTTTATAATTAAGGCTGGAAGAAATAATCTTGAAAACGACAAAATAACTTTTTCTGCAAGTGCAAAAGATTTATGGTTACATTCTAAGGATTATCATTCGAGTCATATAATTATCGAGTCTAACGGCAAAGAAATTCCTCAAAGCGTCATTACGATTGGGGCAGAAATTTGCGCTTACTACTCAAAGGCAAGAAGTTCGGGCAAAAGCGAAGTCGTTTACACGGCTAAGAAGAACGTGAAAAAGCCACCTAAAAGTAAACCTGGTTTTTGCACTTACGATAATTTTAATTCAATAACCGTCAATGCTAAAAATCACACTGAATTTGTTAAAAATACTTAAAAAGCAACTAAAAAACTTGCCTTTTATAGAGTATTGTGATAAAATTGATAAAGAATTTTAAAGATTAGGAGAATCTTATGAAGTATACGTTTGAAAAAGCTGAAAAAAGCACTGTTAAAGTTTCTATGAAATTGACTGCTGAAGAATGGAAAGCATCTATTGACCAAGCATATCAAAAGACTAAAGGCAAGTATTCAATGCCTGGATTTAGAAAGGGCAAAGTTCCTCAAAAAGTTTTAGAAAATGCTTATGGCGAAGGTGTATTCTACGAAGAAGCAATTAATATAGCATTCCCAAAATATTACGGAGAAGTTTTAGACAAAGAAACTTCGATTGAGCCTGTTGCCGCTCCTGACTTAGACGTTAAGGATATTAGCGAAAAGGGTATTACCTTAATTGCTATCGTTCCTGTTAAGCCTGAAGTTGAACTAGGTGCTATCAAGGGCGTAACCTACAAAAAGAACGTTTACACCGTTGAAGATAAAGACGTTGAAGACGAAGTTGCTAGACTTCAAGAACGCAACTCTCGTTTAGTTGAGGTTACCGATAGAGCATGTAAAGACGGCGACACCGTTATTATCGATTTCTCAGGTAGTATTGACGGAGTTAAGTTTGAAGGTGGCACGGCTGAAAAACAAACCTTAGTTCTCGGTAGCAAAACCTTTATCCCAGGCTTTGAAGAACAAGTAGCAGGTATGAATATCGGTGAAGAAAAAGACATTACCGTTAAGTTCCCAGACGACTACGGCGTAGATACCTTAAAGGGAAAAGATGCAGTTTTTGCTATTAAACTTCACGAAATCAAGGTAAAAGAACTTCCTGAAATAAACGACGAATTTATTAAGGACGCTGTTGGTGCAGAAAGTTTAGAGTCATACAAGAAAGAAACCAAAGAAAGGCTAGAAAAGCAAAACGCTGATAGAGCAGAAAGAGAACTTGAAGATGCAATCTTAAAAAAGATTACAGCAGAAAGCAAAATGGAAATTCCTGAAGCGTTAATCGAAAGCCAAATTGAAAGAATGGTTGAAGAATTCGCTTACAGACTATCTTATCAAGGTCTAAAGTTTGAAGATTACCTAAAATATACCAACAAGACGATGGACGACGTTAAGAAAGATTATAGAGAACAAGCTGAAGACATGGTTAAATCTCAACTTGTTGTTGATAAGATTATTAAAACTGAAGACATCAAAGCAACTGAAGAAGAAATCGAAGCAAGAGTTAAGGAAATGGCTGAAAAACAAGGAAAGAAAGTTCCTGACGTTAAAAAGGCTATGGGCTCTCGTCAAATGGAGTATATCGAAAACGATATCGTTATCAAAAAGTTGTTTGAAGTTCTTAAGAGTGGCAACGTTATCGAATAATCTTGAATTTATTTCCAAATAAACGAATAAATATCTTTGTAGATGTAATAATTTATACGGAGGTCTATTAAATGCAAACTAAAAATACTGTTGTGCCATACGTTGTTGAGCAAACGGGAAAGGGCGAAAGAAGTTACGACATATATTCACGCTTATTAGAGGATAGAATTATCTTTTTAACGGGTGAAATCAATGATGCCGTTGCAGACGCTGTAGTTGCTCAATTAATATACCTTGAAGGTAAGGACCCTAATAAAGATATTTGTTTATATATCAATAGTCCGGGTGGTAGTGTTACTGCTGGTATGGCTATCTATGATACAATGAACTATATTAAGTGCGACGTTAGCACTATATGTATCGGGCTTGCCGCTAGTATGGGCGCATTCTTGCTTTCTAGTGGAACAAAGGGTAAAAGATTTGCTCTAGCAAATAGCGAAATTATGATTCACCAACCTCTTGGTGGAGCGCAGGGTCAAGCGAGCGATATTAAAATTCAAGCAGACCATATAATTAAAACAAAGCACAAACTTAATAGAATACTTTCCGAAAATAGTGGAAAGCCATTCGAAGTAGTTGAAAAAGATACCGATAGAGACAATTATCTATCGGCTGAAGAAGCAAAAGAATACGGTTTAATCGACCAAATATTCGTTAAACGTCCGTAGATTTTTGGAGATTTATGAAAAGTAGTGAAAACGAAAAGTTTTTTTGTTCTTTTTGTGGCAAACCAAAGGAACTAACGAAACGCCTAATTGCAGGTCCTAACGGGATATTTATCTGCGACGAGTGTATAGAAATTTGTAACGACGTTATGAAAGAAGACGAGGTTAAGGAGGCTTCTTCTAACGCCGTTCAACTTCTAAAACCCGTTGAGATTAAAGCAAAATTAGATGAATATATCGTTGGACAAGAAGATGCAAAGCGTGTTCTTTCAGTTGCCGTATATAATCATTATAAAAGAATAAATTTGACACCTGATAAAAACGAGGTGGAACTTGATAAGAGTAATATACTACTACTAGGGCCAACCGGTAGTGGTAAGACTTTGCTTGCTAAAACGCTTGCAAAGATTTTGGACGTTCCATTTGCCGTTGCCGACGCTACTACTTTAACCGAGGCTGGTTACGTTGGAGAAGACGTTGAAAACATTTTATTAAAACTTATTCAAAATGCTGACTTTGACGTTCAAAAGGCTCAAAGAGGTATCGTTTATATCGACGAAATCGATAAGATTGCTAGAAAAAGCGAAAACGTTTCTATAACTCGAGACGTTTCAGGCGAGGGCGTTCAACAAGCGCTATTAAAGATAATTGAAAGCACGGTTGCGTCCGTTCCTCCTCAAGGTGGAAGAAAACACCCTCAACAAGAATGTATTAGAATAGATACGACTAATATTTTATTTATTTGTGGTGGAGCATTCGTTGGTTTAGACGAAATTATTGCAAAACGCAAGGAAAACTCTTCTCTTGGTTTTGGTGGAAGCGTTCAAAATGCAAAGAAGGATAACGTAAACTTTGCAAGAGAAGTTCAACCACAAGACTTAATTAAATACGGCTTAATTCCTGAATTCGTTGGAAGAATTCCTATTACCGTTGGATTAAAAGCGCTTGACGAAAAGGCACTAGTTAATATTCTAACCGAGCCTAAAAATGCGCTTGTAAAACAATATAAACGCTTAATTGGGTTAGACGAAGTTGAGTTAGAAATCACAGACGACGCTGTAAGCGCAGTTGCTAGAAAGGCAATCGAACTTAAAACTGGGGCTAGGGGACTCAGGACTATTTTTGAAAACTTAATGCTCGATACTATGTATGATTTACCATCTGCAACCGACGTGGAGAAAGTCGTTATTGATGAAAACGTTGTAATTAATGGCGAAAAACCAAAAATTATTAAGAAAAAAATTGCATAATTTTTCAAAAAAATTAAAAATTATTCAAAAAAACAGCCTAAAAATTTTATAAAAAATATTTAAAAAAACACAGTAAAAACGTTTGACAAATATTGAAATTTGTTATATTATAGTTAGGCTGTGTAATATGGGTTGATACGGGAAGTTACTTAAATCGTTAGGAAACGACAGATAATTTCCGTTGACAAGTGTGGAGGCGAGACCTCTGCGACTAACTTCAATAAGAATTAGTAAAGTCATTCGCAGCGACTTAAAAATTAAGTATCGGCGAATGATTTTTTTGTTTTACAAATTCGACACACACGGCGCAGTTTACAAAAAATTTCAAGTTAGGAAAGGAGAAACAAAAAATGGCAAGTCAAAAAATTAGAATCAAGCTTATGTCATACGACGTAGAAATGCTTGACCAAGCAACAACTAGAATAGTTGACACAATGAAGAAAGCGGGTGCTAAAATCAGTGGGCCAATTCCACTACCTACCGAAAAAGAAATCGTTACGATTTTACGTTCCCCACACAAGTATAAGGATTCTCGTGAACAATTCGAAATTAGAACTCACAAGAGACTTATCGATATCTATTCGCCAAACGTTAAGATTTTAGACAGCATTCAATTACCAGCAGGCGTTGATATCAAAATCAAGTTGTAATCAATAAACATTATATATTATATGGAGGTGAACTTTATCTATGAATAAAGCAATCATTGGAAGAAAGTTGGGTATGACGCAACTTTTCTCAGCAGACGGCAAAGTTATACCTGTAACCGTTATCGAAGCTGGTCCATGTCCAGTAGTTCAAGTTAAAACCTTGGAAAGAGACGGATACTGTGCAGTTAAACTCGGTTTTGCTGAGGTTGCAGAAAAAGCATTAAATAAACCTGAACTTGGTTTATTTAAGAAAGCAGGAATCGCTCCTCAAAAAGTTCTTAAGGAATTTAGACTTGAAGGTAGTGATTCAATGGAAGTTGGTTCAGTAGTTAAATGCGACGTATTCGCTGCTGGCGACAAGATTGACGTATCTGGTGTATCTAAAGGACACGGTTTTACCGGTGTTATCAAAAGATGGAATCACCACAGACTAAAGGAAACTCACGGTGTAGGCCCTGTGCATAGAGAAGTAGGTTCTATGGGTGCTATCAGTAATCCATCAAGAGTTTTCAAAGGCAAGAAAATGTCTGGTCAATGGGGTTGCGAAAACGTTACCGTATTAAACCTTGAAGTTGTAAAAGTCGACACTGAAAGAAACGTAATACTCGTTAAGGGCGCAGTTCCTGGTCCAGTAAAGGGTATCGTTACTTTAAGAAATAGCGTAAAAGCGTAAGGAGGTAAGTTATGCCAAGCGTAAAATTATACAACATGAAAGCAAACGAAGTAGGCACTTTAGAATTACCTGACGCTTTGTTTAACGTAGAATACAACGAACCTGTAATTCATCAAGCAGTTGTAACTAGACTTGCTAATGAAAGACAAGGAACCAAAAGCACTCTTACCCGTAGCGAAGTTCGTGGTGGTGGTGCTAAACCTTGGAGACAAAAAGGAACTGGTAGAGCAAGACAAGGTTCTATTAGAAGCCCACAATGGGTTAAAGGTGGCGTAGTTTTTGCTCCTAAGTCAAGAGACTTCTCTAAGAAAATGAACGCAAAGGCTAAGGAAGTTGCTCTTTTCTCAGCACTTTCTCAAAAAATTAGAGATAACGAAGTTATTTTTATCGACGAAATAAAAGTTGATGCTCCAAAGACCAAGGAAATGGTTGCTTTCTTAAAAGCATTCAACCTTGAAAAGTCAGTTCTAGTTGTTATGGACAACTCTGACGAATCAGTTTTAAGAGCAAGCGCAAACATTCAAGCAATTAGCACGATTCCTGCTTGTCAAATCAACACTTACGACGTTGTTAAGAATGCTAAAATCGTTATTTCCAAAACCGCTGTAGAACAAATCAAGGAGGTCTATGGAGAATAATGCTAGCACATGATATTATAATTAAACCCCTTCTTTCTGAAAAGAGTTATGCGGGTATCAAAGATAAGAAATATTACTTTATAGTGGCTAAAAATGCTAACAAAACCCAAATCAAACTTGCAATCGAAGAAATCTTCGGTGTTCAAGTTGAAAAGGTTAATACGGCTAACTGCCACGGCAAGTTGAAGAGACAAGGTAGATACGAAGGTTATACCTCCGACTATAAAAAGGCTGCTGTTCAACTTAAACAAGACAGTAAGTCTATCGAATTCTTCGATTCATTGTCTTAATAATCTAGGAGGGATGTAAAATGGCTATTAAAAGATATAAACCGACGTCTGCTGCTCGCCGTTTCATGACTGTAAGCGCATACGACGAAATTACTGCCGTTAAACCAGAAAGAAGTCTTCTAGAAGACCAAAGAAAATCAGGTGGTAGAAACGCTCAAGGTAAAATCACCGTTCGTCATATCGGTGGTGGCAACAGAAGAAAGTATCGTATAATCGATTTTAAGCGTTGCAAAGATGGTATTCCTGCTAAAGTTAAGAGCATTGAATACGACCCAAACCGTAGCGCAAACATTGCTTTATTATACTATGCTGACGGTGCAAAGGCATATATCCTTGCTCCAATCGGCTTAAAAGTAGGCGACACGGTCATAAGTGGTCCTGCTGCTGATATTAAGGCAGGTAACGCTCTTGCTCTTAAGGATATCCCTGTAGGTACCATGGTTCATAACATTGAAATGCAACCAGGTAAAGGTGGTCAAATCGCTAGAGCGGCTGGCATGAGCGCTCAAATCATGGCAAGAGACGAAAAATACGTTACGATTAAAATGCCAAGTGGTGAAATGAGATACATTCTTGCAACTTGTAAGGCAACCGTTGGTCAAGTTGGTAACGTAGAACACGAAATTATTAGAATTGGTAAAGCAGGTAAGACTAGACACATGGGCGTTCGTCCATCAGTTCGTGGTGTTGTAATGAACCCATGCGACCACCCTCACGGTGGTGGTGAAGGTAAATCACCTGTTGGTATGCCAGGGCCTGTTACTCCTTGGGGTAAACCAGCTCTCGGTTATAAGACTAGAAAGCACAAAAAGGCTTCTAACAAACTTATCATTACCAGGATAAATTAAGGAGAACAACATGAGTAGAAGTGTTAAAAAAGGTCCTTATGTAGAACCAAAACTCTTAAAAAGAGTAGAAGAATTAAATGAAAAAAATGAAAAGAAGGTTTTAAAAACCTGGTCAAGGTCATCTACGATTTTCCCACAAATGGTAGGGCACACTATCGCTGTGTATGATGGAAGAAAACACGTTCCTGTATACGTAACTGAAGATATGGTTGGTTGCAAACTCGGTGAGTTCGCTCCTACTAGAACCTTCAAGGGCCACAGTGGCGACAAGACTACAGGCGGTAGATAAGGAGATAAAAAATGGCTAAGAATATGAGAGAAAAGACCGCACGTATTGCGGAAACAAAAGACAGACGTCCTAGAGCAGTTGCTAAGCACGTTCGTATTTCTCCTTATAAAGTAAGAGTCGTTCTTGACATTATAAGAGGAAAGAGCTACGCTCAAGCAGTTGCTATCCTAGAAAACACTCCAAAGTCAGCGTCTGAACCAATTAGAAAGGTTTTAATGTCTGCTGCGGCAAATGCAGAGAACAACCTTGGAATGAGCAAAGACAACTTATTCGTTGCTGCTTGTTTTGCTGACCAAGGCCCAACTCTTAAGAGAGTTATGCCAAGAGCACAAGGCAGAGCGTTTAGAATCTTAAAGAGAACCAGCCACATTACCGTGGTTTTGGATGCAAAGGCATA
Organism: Christensenellaceae bacterium; assembly: GCA_045651365.1. Taxonomy (GTDB): domain Bacteria; phylum Bacillota; class Clostridia; order Christensenellales; family Borkfalkiaceae; genus UBA1259. Next base: position 999 of record JAZRSF010000012.1, on the reverse strand, counting down.
GGAGGATAGTATAATGGGACAAAAAGTAAATCCACATGGTTTAAGAGTCGGGATTATTAAAGATTGGGATTCTCACTGGTTTGTTGATAAGAAACATTTCGCTGAGAACGTTAAAGAAGATAATGAAATCCGTAACTTATTAAAGAAAAAATACTATCAAGCTGCAATTTCTAAAATTTTAATTGAAAAAGCAGCAAGTAAACTTGTAATTACTATTTTCACTGCACGTCCTGGTGTATTAATCGGTAAACAAGGTAGTGAAATTGAAGTTATCAAGAAGGCAGTTGCAAAAATTTGCCCTGGAAAGAACATTTCAATCAACATTTCTGAGGTTAAAAAGCCAGATGCTGATGCTCAACTCGTTGCAGAAGGTATCGCCGCTCAGTTAGAAAAGCGTGTATCTTTTAGAAGAGCAATGAAACAAGCTATCGGTAGGTCTATGAGAGGTGGAGTTAAGGGTATCAAGGTTACCGTAAGTGGAAGACTTGACGGTGCTGAAATCGCACGTAGCGAAGGATACCACGAAGGTTCAATTCCTCTACAAACTTTAAGAGCTGATATTGAATATGGTTTTGCTGAAGCGCATACTACTTTTGGTGTTATTGGTATCAAATGCTGGATATACAAAGGTGAAGTTATCGGCGCTGCAAAGAAGAAAGTTGAAGGAGGCCAAGCATAACTATGTTAATGCCTAAGAGAGTTAAAAGAAGAAGAGTTCATCGTGGCAGAATGACTGGTAAATGCACTAAGGGCAACAAGATTGCTTACGGTGATTTCGCTCTAGTAGCAACCGAACCAGGCTGGATTAAATCAAATCAAATTGAAGCAGCCCGTGTTGCGATGACAAGATTTATTAAACGTGGTGGTAAGGTATGGATTGACATATTCCCACACAAGCCAGTAACCAAAAAACCTGCTGATAGCCGTATGGGTAGTGGTAAAGGTTCTGTAGAATACTGGGTAGCAGTAGTAAAACCAGGCAGAGTATTATTTGAAATG
>JAZRSF010000011.1:0-20731 GCA_045651365.1 Christensenellaceae bacterium | reverse complement strand
CCTTTCTTTGTTCGGGTGTATATTTGTTAAATTTTTGTCCTTTTTTTGCCATAGAAAAAACCTCCTATGTAAATTATATCATAGAAGGTTTTATTTTTTTGGCTTTTTATTGTGTGAACTAAATGGGGTTCACTTCAAAATCTTGCTCGGCTTTTTTTTGTTAACAAAAGTTGTTGCTTTTGAATATCGTTTGATATATAATGGTCGTCGTGAGAGGAAAAATATTATGGACAAGAAAAAAAATAGTTAAGGAAATTTATTGCATAATTTTCACACTAATTTCAGCATTGTTGTCGGCATTTGCTTTACATATTTTTGTATATCCAGCTGAGTTCGCTCCAAGTGGAATTGACGGTGTTTCGGCAATGCTACAAGAGATAACAAATTTAAACGCAGGTTTATTTTCACTTTTAATCAACTTGCCGTTGTTACTTCTTGCTTATTTTTTACTAAACAAAAAATACGTAATATACACCATTTTGTTTACTATCGTTTCGTCCATTGCTCTTGTGATTTTAGCAAACGTAGGTTTTTATCAATACGTAACTCACACAGATAGAATTATCCCTGCAATTTTCTCGGGCTTTATCCTAGGTATTCGCACGGGCATTATGTTAAGACTAGGCGCATCTTCCGGTGGTATAGACGTAATTGCCGCAATGATACAAAAGAAGTGGTTTTTTAAGAACATAGAAAAACTAATCACTGTTATTTGTTACGTTATAATCGTTTTATCTTATTTCGTGTATAAGGACGTAAATAGTATTTTACTTTCGATAATTCAAATGTTTGTTTTTGAAAGAAGTGTTGCCTTTTTAATGCGTGATACTAGAAACGCCGTTGAGTTTAAGATAATTACCAAAAACCCAGAACAAATCAAAGAAGAAATCATTTATAACCTAAAACACGGCGCAACCATTTTACCTAGCAAGGGTATGTATACAGGCACGGATAGTTCAGTTATAATATCGGTAATAAACAATCGTCAAATAGGCGAATTTCTAAATATAATTAAAAAATATCCAGACACTTTCGTTTACTATTCCGACGTGGCTGGGGTTAACGGAAACTTCCGTTGGTTCAAGGCTGACGAGACAAAATAAAGGCAAGTAAAGATTATTAATAATTCAAATAAGCGCCGTGAGAGTTCACGGCGTTTTTTATTTTATATTTGCTTTATACATTTTCCCGTTTGAGCGTCTTGAAACATCATCCAAAACCCCTCGTTATCCTTGTCTGGCAAGGGTAAAAAGGAACAAAAACCTTCGAGTGGTTTAGGTGGCGTTTGTCTTTGATTGTCGGGAACGCCGTAGCATATATATTTCTCTTTGCCACCCTCTTTAATTAATCCAACAACGTAAAACCTATCTTTAGAATATCTAATTTTCGCCCATTTGCTTTCTGGAAAAGTTCTAGAAAGAGAAAGGTTTTCACTAAATCTTTCAAATATTCCATCAAGTTCGTTTTTTACCGAGCAATAGTAGTCGGGTGATGTTTTGCATTCACTAAAATCTTTTTCATTTTTATTACAAGCATAGTCTTTTTGAGTTTGGATTTCTTCTTTTTGGTCGAGGCAATAAGAAGGCTCATTTTCAAAGGATATCCGTTCACGGTCAAACTCCCTAATTTTGTCTAGTTTTTGGCTTATTTCTTGTTCTCTTGAAAAGTAATTTTCTGTAGCAACTGCCTCGTCGTCGTAAAGTTCAAATTTTTTGCTTTCGATATAGTTATCGATAGGCTCATCTAAAAACAGGGTGGTTTTTTCAGCTTTTTGAGAATTTTTTAATTCTACAAGCCACTTTTCTGCAATTTTTTTATTAAAGAGGGTATAATCTATGGGAGAGTTATCCGTTTTGCCAAAGCATATAACTTGTGGAATAAAACTATCAACGTAGCAAAGTCCTGCGCTAAAACCTCTATCGAGAAGAGGGCAGGGCAACATATTGTCGGTAAAAGTGAGAGGACGGCTAGGTAAGGCGTAACTAAAAACATCGTTATATCCGTCAATGACGTATGCGTAGTAATTACCCTTAGTTAATGCCGTAACGTTAATGAGTGATAAATGAAAATGGGCAACCCCGTCCTCGTTTTCAATTCTAGCGATTCCCCCCACACCCTTGTCGCACGAAGAAAAACCCTTAAGTGTTTCTTTCATAATCAAAACTTTTTTATCGTAATCCATAACCCACCGAAGCCTAGACTTAATAATGTCAAACGACTCTTTTCTATAATATACTTAAAGGGGAAGAAAAAAATGACGAAGTATGAAAAAAAAGATAAATAATTGACAAAACTTTACAATTTAAAAAAGTATAAAAAAATAGCAAGAAAGTTTTATCTTTTCGTTTTACTTTTGACAAAATATATGGTAGAATGTATCCTGAGGAAAAAGAGGGATAAAGGGTGTTATATAAAAAAGTTATAACGAAAGGCCAAAGCTAAACAGATAGAAAAAACCTAAAAAACTCTAATTTCATCAAAAACTAAATTAAAAAATCGGCATCGCCGAAAGGTAAGGAGAACCATCATGGCAAACTTGACAAACAACAAGAAAGTATTGGATTTCGTAGCTGAAACCAAAGCGCTTTGTCAACCAGATAATATCGTTTGGATTGACGGTAGCGAAGAACAACTTAACGCTTTAAGAGCGCAAGCTGTAGAAGAAAAGATTTTAATCAAACTTAACCAAGAAAAATTACCAGGTTGCTACCTTCACAGAACTACTGTTAACGACGTAGCGAGAGTAGAAGGCAGAACTTTCATTTGTTCTAAAAACAAAGAAGATTCAGCACCAATCAACAACTGGATGGAAACCACAGAAGCATTCGCTTTAATGAACGACTTATTTAAAGGCGTTATGAAAGGCAGAACTATGTACGTTATCCCATATTCAATGGGCGCAGTTGGTTCAAAGTTCTCTAAAATTGGTATCGAACTTACCGACTCTATCTACGTTGTTCTAAACATGGCGATTATGACTAGAGTTGGTCAAAACGTTTTAGACGCTCTTGGCGACGGAGATTTCATTAAGGGCTTACACTCTTATGCAGAACTTTCTGAAGAAAAGAGATACATCATGCACTTCCCAGAAGAAAACACTATTATGAGTATCAACTCTAACTATGGTGGAAACGTTCTTCTTGGTAAGAAATGTTTTGCACTTCGTATTGCATCATTCCTTGGTAAGAACGAAGGTTGGATGGCAGAACACATGCTTATCTTAGGCATCACCAAGCCAAACGGCGAAAAGAAATATATCGCTGCAGCATTCCCATCTGCTTGTGGTAAAACCAACCTAGCAATGTTAATTCCACCAAAAGCATATCAAGAAAAGGGATATAAAATTGAATGTGTAGGCGACGATATCGCTTGGATTAGAGTTGGCGAAGACGGAAGACTTTGGGCAGTAAACCCAGAAAACGGTTTCTTCGGCGTTGCTCCAGGAACTAACATGAAGTCTAACCCTAACGCTCTTCTTTCTACTATGAAAGACACCATTTTCACCAACGTTGTTCAAAACCTAGACGACAACACTGTTTGGTGGGAAGGTTTAGATAAGAACCCTCCAAAGAACGCTATCGACTGGAAGGGTAATCCTTGGAACGGCGATATGAAGGACGCTGAAGGAAAGGCTATCAAGGGCGCACATCCAAACAGCCGTTTCACTGCTCCTGCTATTAACTGTCCTTGTATTTCAGACCAATTCGAAGCACCTAACGGCGTTCCACTATCTGCAATCGTATTCGGTGGAAGACGTGCTAAAACTGCTCCACTTGTATATCAATCAAAAGATTGGAACAACGGTGTATTCGTAGGCTCTATCATGGCAAGTGAAACTACTGCTGCAGCAACTGGCGCTGTAGGTGTAGTTCGTAGAGACCCAATGGCTATGAGACCATTCATTGGTTACAACATGGGCGACTACTTCAATCACTGGATTGAAATGGGTAAAAAGATTAAGAACCAACCAAAAATCTTCAACGTTAACTGGTTTAGAACTGACGATAACGGCAACTTCATTTGGCCAGGATTCGGCGACAACATGCGTGTTCTCGATTGGATTATCGACCGTTGCGAAGATAAGGTTGACGCTGTTGAAACTCCTATCGGTTTCGTTCCAAAGGCAGAAGACATCAATATCGAAGGTTTAGAAGACGTTTCTCTAGACACCATCAAAGAACTTCTTACTGTTGACGTAGAAAACTGGAAGAAGGAAGCAGAGGGTATTGAAGGCTTCTACGGTGAAATCACCAGAGTTCCTGCTGAACTAAAAGAAGAACTTGCTAAACTTAACGCAAAGCTTAACAAATAATTAAACAAAATAGAACGCCGAGCGAAAAATTCGCTCGGCGTTTTTTATTATATCCAAAGACTCGCCAAGATATATAGTGCATAGCGAAAAAAATAACAAAGATTTACTTGCTATTGTTCGAGTTTTAGAATATAATATAATTGTGTTAAGGAGTTAATATGTTTGATTATATTTCAGCACGAGATGTCGCTAATAAATGGAATATTTCTCAAAGAAGAGTTGCTATTTTTTGTGTAGAAGGTCGCATAAAAAATGCTAAAAAATTAGGCAATATGTGGCTGATACCAAATACTGCTGAAAAACCTATTGATAAAAGAACAATACGCTATGAGAAAGAAAAGAAGGTTGAATTAAAACCTTTTGTTAAGTGGGTTGGTGGTAAAGGGCAACTAGTTTCTGAACTTGAAAAATATATTCCTGCTGATGGCGAAAGGGTTTTAATAAAGTATGCCGAACCTTTTGTTGGTGGTGGCGCTTTGTTGTTTAACATTCTTTCCAAGTATAATTTTGAAAGTTTATATATTGGCGATACAAATGCAGAACTTATTAATGCTTATAATGTAGTTAAGGATAACGTTGAACAACTTATAGAAAAACTTAAAGAAATGCAACTTGCTTTTGTTCCTATGGGCGAAGAAGTCCGTAAGGAGTATTATTACAAAGCAAGGGATAGGTTCAATTATTTAATTTTAAGCAAGGGCACGGAAATAGAAAAAGCATCTTTATTTATTTTTCTAAACAAAACGTGCTTTAATGGTCTTTATAGGGTGAATAAAAAAGGTAAATTTAACGTTCCTATGGGGGCGTATAAAAACCCAACAATTTGTGATGAAAATAATTTGCGAAATGTTTCAAAAGCGTTGCAAAATGTTACTATTGTTTGTGCAGATTATTCGCTTTGCAAAGATTATATAGATAAATATACTTTTGTCTATCTAGACCCTCCATATAGACCTATATCGGCAACGGCAAAGTTTACAGCATATAACGCTGATTGTTTTGATGATAAAGAGCAAATTCGTCTTGCAAAGTTTATTGACGAGATAAATTTGAGTGGAGCAAAAATAATGTTGAGCAATTCAGACCCACAAAACGTAAATCCTCAAGACACTTTTTTTGAAGACCTATATAAAGAATATACAATAAATAGGGTTGAGGCGATAAGGGCTATAAATAGTAAAGGGGACAGTCGTGGCAAAATAAAAGAATTGCTTATTTGCAATTAAAAGGAGATACATATGAAAAGAGATTTTAATGAATGGTTAAAAACATTTAGAAACAGTATTTGCGATTTTAATTATTATGTTGACTTTAAGAAGGTTTACGGAAATGTAGATATAATAAAAGTTGAACTAAACATTCTAAATTCACTTATAGGTTCTAAAAATATTGAAACAGATTTTGAAAAAATAATAAAAGACTATCCACAAGTATTAAAATGCATCCCTATTTTATTAGCTGTTAGAGGGCAAGAAATTTATGCTATAGACGGTGACGGCGAATATCTTTTCAATTTTAAGAAAATGAATTATTCGGTTGAAGAATATAAAATATTTATGAGAAAAACAGGGCTTTTTAAATTAATCTCTGAGCGTATTATAAATAATATTGTTGATTACGTTATGGGCGTTGAGGTTGGGCTTGATACACACGCTCGAAAATCACGAGGTGGGGATTCAATGGAAGATTTGGTTGAATCTTTTTTACAAAAAGCAGGGCTTGTAAAAGGAACTGACTATTTTAAAGAAATGCATATTTCAGACATTGAGAGTAAATGGAGCATTGACCTTTCTAATATTTCTAATCAAGGCAAGGTAGAAAAGCGTTTTGATTTCGTTGTTAAAAAAGGTGCTATAATTTACGCTATTGAAACAAATTTTTATTCAACAGGTGGTTCTAAACTTAACGAAACGGCAAGAAGCTACAAAACTATTGCTTTAGAATCAAAAGAAATTAAAGATTTTGCTTTTGTTTGGTTTACCGATGGACAAGGGTGGAATTATGCAAAGCATAATTTAGAAGAAACGTTTGACGTAATGGATAACATTTATTGTATTTCGGATATGGAAAATGGCGTTATTGAAACTCTATTTGGCAAGTAGTTGCTAGGTGTAATATAGTTAATGAAAGCACACGTTTTTATAGTAGAACAAAAATTTAATAACTATAAATGCAAAGATTTTCTTAAAGCCAAAGGCGTTTCAAGAGAAATTTTGTTAAAGGTAAAAGAGGGTGGAATTTACCTAAACGACCTTTTAGTAAGCAACGTTAATAACCTAGTAAAGTCGGGCGATAAGGTGAAAATCGTTTTACCTGAGGACAGGAAAAACCCATTCGTAAAGCCAATAAAGGGCGAGTTAAAAGTTCTTTTCGAGGACGATTATATGCTTGCCGTTTATAAGCCTTGTGGAATGCCTACTCACAATTCAAAGGGCAACGCCTTAACTTCTTTAGACCAATTAGTTTGTGGATATTTTATGCCAAACGAATTTACCTTTAGGGCAGTCAATAGGCTAGATAGAGATACTTCTGGAATAGTTCTAATAGCAAAAGACGAATTTTCTAGCAGTCTTTTAGGAGAAATGGTTAAAAGGGGCGAGATTGATAAAACCTACACGGCAGTCGTTTGTGGCGTTCCTAATCCAGAGCATTTTATTATAGAAAAGCCTATAAAAAGGCAAACAGACGGCAGTATGAAGAGGGTTTGCGCTCTTGACGGCAAATATGCTAAAACCGAATGTAAACTTATAAAACAATTCGAAGACGGCTTATCCTTATTAGAAATAAGGCTTCATACGGGTAGGACGCACCAAATAAGAGTGCATTTAGCCGATTATAGACTTCCACTTTATGCCGATAGCCTATACGGACAAGCCGTAGATGGAAAAACTTATAATCTTTGTGCCAGTAGGTTAGAATTTATTCACCCATTTTCAAAAGAGAAAATAGAAATACAAGCGAAAGTTGATTTTTAGAAACAAAAAAGCACCGAAATTTCGGTGCTTTTAGTTTTTATTTATAAATTATTTATCTTCGGTAGTGTAGTTATCGAAATAACCTTGAATCCAAATGATAGGAGTTCCCTTGTCGCCAGAGCCAGAAGTTAAGTCGCAAAGAGAACCGATTAGGTCGGTTAGTCTACGTGGGGTAGTTCCCATTTGACCAACAACTTTTTCGTCCTTTTCAGCGATTTTTTTCTTAATAGCGTTTTTAAGTTCTTCGCCCTTAAGGTCAGCAAAATCGTTGTCTGCAAGATATTTTAATTTTAGTTCGTTAGGCGTTCCTTCAAGACCAGCAGTGTAAGCAGGTGAAACAACAGGGTCTGCAAGTTCCCAAATCTTACCAACAGGGTCCTTGAATGCGCCGTCGCCGTAAACCATAACTTCAACGTTTTTGCCCGTTGCCTCTTTAAGGTTTTTAGCAATAGCGTCTACTATTGGCTGACAATCTCTTGGGAATAGTTTAATGCTTTCTTCGGTAGACTTGTTAGAACCAAGTAGTCCGTATTCAGGGTTGTAGCCACTTCCGTTAATTGGTGCGCTTAAAACGTCGTCTAGTCCGTAAACCAATGCGCCTTCAGCCTTAAGAATTCTCTTTGTTCTTGCTCTAGTATGAATATCGCAAGTTAAAACGTTCTTGGTGTATGATAAAATTGCCTTTGGGTTGTTAGCAAAAATAATTTCACATTCAGCACCCTCACCGGTAACGAGTTCGGTATAGTATTCAACGTAGTCAACGCCTGTAAAGGTGTGTTTAGCGTTGCCGAATAGTTCACGATATTTTTGTTCGGTTAACACGTCGGTGTATGGGTTAACGCCTTTAGCATCTAAATCGTCAAGGGAAATTAGGTGGTTACCAACTTCGTCTGATGGATAAGAAAGCATTATAATAACCTTTTTAGCACCTCTAGCAATACCCTTTAGGCATACTGAAAAACGGTTACGAGAAAGGATAGGGAATATAACGCCAACCGTTTCTCCACCAAATTTATTTTTAACGTCGGTAGCAACGTCGTCTATACTAGCGTAATTTCCTTGCGCTCTTGCAACGATTGCTTCGGTCATAGCTACAACGTCTTTGTCGTGGAATTTAACCCCTTCAACTTGACTTGCCTCTAAAACGCTATCGGTAACTACCTTAACGATATCGTCGCCTTGTTTTATGATTGGCGCACGAACGCCACGAGAAACTGTTCCAAATAAACGGCTCATAGTAATCTCCTTTAATATAACCAATTTACCTTAATATTATAACACCAAAACTCATAAATGAAAAGATTTTTTAAGGGTGTATCTATAAAAATTACTTATATTAAAAACCCCGTGTTTAACGGGGTTTGAAATTTATATAACTATTTGGTTTTAGGTGAAAATTTTAGACTTGGTTTTGCCAAAATCCCCATTGGGCGAGTATGGTATCCATAGTCCCACGCCTCGTTTTCGCTACGCCAAAAGTCAGGGCCGATATAAATTCTCTTTTTATCTGCGTTTAAGTTGTGTAGCGCAGAGAAAGTGTTATATCTCGTTCCAAACAAGGTTAAGGTTAGGTTGTGTTCGCCCTTTTTAACGCCTTTAATATCTAGCGTAAAAGGTGCAAAAGTAATTCTTCCCTTATCTTGTCCGTCAACGCTAACTTTAATTGTTGCGCCACGATAGTGTGGAATAGCAATTTGCAAGTCGCCGTCTTCTTCAATGTTAATCTTAAGGTTGTAGTTAATATTTCCACCATAGAAAGCAAGACCTTGAGTGGTAACGTCGCCAAAAGCAAGAGAGTTTTCTGGGTAAACAAGTTTAGTTTTGTCGCCCTTATAGGTCGTTCCAAAGTTGCCTAATAGGTAGCAAGATTCTAGGTCGGTGCGAAGACCAAACGGCATAGAGATTTCTAAAACGTTCTCGCCCTTGTTGATTTGTGGTAAATTAACCGTCTTTATGTGTTTATCCACGTAATAGCCAACTGCCGTATTGCTAACCTTTTCGCCGTTAAGGGTAATGGCGCAAGTTTCAGGGTGCTCTAAAGCAAGAGCGCAACCTTCTATTTGAATATCACTATCAATGGTATAAACTAGTTTAACCGTGTGATTTTCTGGGGCATCAGGAACAGCCCAAGGTTGAACCACCTTAAACTTTCTTAGGTCAAGTCCTAACTCGGTGCGAACTTTAGAGTCTATTCTCATAATCTCTTCTTTTTCGTGAAGAACGCCACCGTTAACCGAATATTTTGCCATATCGAGTAGTAAAACGTTTGGCTCTGAAAGAGAGTAGTCGCATTCAAAGTCTATTGGTAGGTCGGTGTAAGTTTTTTCTTCAACAAAATTAAAGTTTTCGCAAGGGCTGTCGGTTTTAGCGAGTTTTACTAATAGAGAGTCGCTATCAAAAAGGGTAGCGTAAAACTCCGTGGTTTTTCCGTCCGTCTTAAAAGAGGCAGGGTAAATATTACCCGTCATTGTATCGTAAACTTCAACCTTCCAGCCACCATCTACGGTAAACACTAGGTTTTCAGGCACGATAGAGTGTGAAAGTTGTGGTTTTACCATACGGCTAAAGAAAATCCATTTGTCGTTTCCGTCAATTCTAGCCGTGCACATAAGGTTAGATGGCTTTCTTGCGTTTACAGGGTTTCTCCAAATGCTAATTCTATCGCCTATCGAATTTTTAACGGTGTTCTCGGTTGCATAACGTATTTTTACGTTATAACCGTCGCCAATTGAGTTTAACAATAAGTCGAGTGAGCGAGGAATAATGGTCGCTTTATCTAACAAGGTTTTTAAGTCGCCACATCTAACGGCGTTTATAAACTCTGGTTTTCTACCCATTATTATAAGGTTACCACCATTACTAGCAAAGTCGTTTAAGACGTTTACGGTGTGAGTGCGAAGTGTCATGCAATCGCTTGCGATAACCACGTCGTAAGCCATTTCGCCAACGACTAAAGGATAGCCACCTTTTTTGCAAAGGTCTGGTAAAAGTGATTCGCTAATAAGGTCGAAATCATATCCGTTTTTAAGTAGCCATTCGGTAGTTTCTTTATAATTTCCGTCAAGTTCGTCAATAACGGCTTTGCTTTCAGCCATAGAGCCGTATATCATTTTGAAAGTATCGATAGGGTAGATAACGCCGATTTTACAATCTGGTTTTCCACGAGTTAATGCCGTGTTGATACGAGCATAATGGTCTTCTAAAGTTTTATATTCTAAATACCATGGTGATTGATAAAAAATGGAGGCAGGGTAATCACGCTTGCCTTCGCCCTTCATGGTTTGCCAAGCAAGGTGAGGAACTCTACAGTTAACGCCTAAACATGCTTGCCAGTCCCCTTGATATTTGTGTCCTCTAAAATCAAAGTCCCAACCGGTTACGCCATACATTTCGGAAAGCATAACTTCTTTTCCATACTGACGGCAAACAGACCTGCATTGAATAGGCGTGTTATACACAACGTCGTCGCAAAGCATATCAACGCCAGGCATTTGCATATTCTTGTAGCAACGCATGTTGTCGCCGTTATCTAGCATGGTTTCCCAAAGCGCGTCTTCGCCAAGCATGTGTCCCGAAAGTGGAAGATTGTTCTTTTCACACCAATCTGCGATATTGTCTAGGTAAGCCGAACAAAATCTATCGTTAACGTGTGTGTAGTAGTTAAAACGTGTTAAAAATGCGTGTTCAAGGTCAGTGGTGTAGAAGAGTTCTGGTAAGAAGTCTAAAATGTCTTCACCGAAAGCAGATTTGTAAGTTTGGTCAAAATCGGTAGTCCAACTAAAACCATATCCCTATTATGAAAGCCCGAAGAACAGGTAAGTGAGCCGTAAAGTTGAGGCTCGTCGGTAAATATAGATGGAATAGACTTGCCAAAGAAATCGCCAACCGAGTTTTTGAAAGCGTCGTGTGTTACTTTTATAAATTCGTCAATGGCATTTTTATCCATTGTGTCAACGTAAGATTGGTAATTGTATCTAGGTTCGCCACCTTGACGTTGTTCTAAAAAGAAATAGCGCTTTCCTTCGCAGTCGGCATTTCTATCGACTTTTTTATACGAAAGCATTTTTCCATCGTCGCCAATTTGCACCGAAAATGAGCAAAGATAATATGGTTTACCTGTTTTCTTGGCATCTTCTTTTGTGATAGCGCAGTCGGTTTTGTCGGTAAAACACATATTGATATATTTTTGGCGATACTGTGGGTTTTTAGTAACAAAGCCACCTGCAACGCCACTTGGCCATCTATCTTCGTCGTAAAGCCAAGCGAACATACCTTCTTTTTGTGCTTTTTGGGCGCAAAAACGAATGGCTTTCATATAATCTTCGCCAAGGTAAGTTGTTTCTAGTCCTTGACGAACGTGCATATTAAAGCCACCGAAACCCATCTCTTTGAAGATTTCTATTTGCCATCCGAGTTCATCTAAATCTAGTTTAGAATTCCACGCCCAAAAAGGCGCACCACGATATTCTGCCGTGGGGTTTTGGAAAAGTTCTTTTGATAAAGTTTTTTCTTTACTTTTACTAAAATACATAATTAGATTAATTTTTCAACAACTGCGTCGCCTACTTGACTAGTGGTTGCCTTTCCACCAAGGTCAGGGGTAAGCGTTTTCTTTTCAACTAACATTTCTTCTATTATTTCGATAAGTTTTTTGCCCCAATCTTCGTGGCCGAAGAAATCTAGTAATTGGCTAGCCGACCAAACGGTGGCAAGTGGGTTTGCTAAACCTTTGCCAGCAATGTCTGGTGCAGAGCCGTGAATAGGTTCGAACATAGAAGGGAATTTTCTTTCTGGGTTAAGGTTAGCGCCAGCAGCGAGTCCCATACCACCTTGAATTGCTGCACCAAGGTCGGTTAAAATATCGCCGAATAGGTTAGAAGTAACAACGATTTCAAAACGTTTAGGGTCTTTAACCATAAACATACTTGCAGCGTCTACTAGGTAGGAATAAGTTTTAACTTCTGGGTAGTCTTTGCTAACTTCCTTAAAGATTTTGTCCCAGAAAACCATAGAGTAGTTAAGAGCGTTGCCCTTACTAATGCTAGTAAGCGTTTTGCCTTCTTTTTTAGCAAGTTCAAAAGCGTAACGAATAACTCTTTCAGTTCCCTTACGAGAAAATACGCCGTCTTGAATAACTACTTCGTTTGGTTGGTCTTTAAATAACCAACTACCACTACCAGCGTATTCGCCTTCGGTGTTTTCTCTAACGAAAACCATATCGATATCTTCTTTCTTAATATCTTTAAGTGGACATGGTGCGCCGTTTAGAAGTTTAACAGGGCGAAGATTAATGTATTGGTCAAAACTCTTTCTTATTACTAAAAGTAAATCCCATAAAGAGATATGGTCTGGAACTCCTGGAGAACCAACTGCGCCAAGGAAGATAGCGTCGAATTTTTTAAGCGTTTCAATGCCGTCGTCAGGCATCATTCTGCCAGTTTCTTTGTAGTAATCACAACCCCAAGGGAAGTGGGTAAATTCAAACTTAAAAGTTCCGTCAAGTTCGGCAACTTTGTTTAATACTTTAATGCCTTCTTTTAAAACTTCAGGGCCGATTCCGTCGCCTGCTATAACTGCAATTTTGTGAGTAATCATCTTATATCTCCTAAATTTATATTTTTTCAGTAATTAAAACTTTTGTAGTGTGTGGTGGCATTTCAAACTCAATGCTTTCGCTATCAGGCAAGTTTTCCTTTGCCCAAGCATCTCTAACTTTACTCATGCCGTCTAGAGAAAGGCTTACTTTCTCGGTTGTTTCGCCAAGGTTAAACAATGCGTAAGCCGTCTTTTCACCAACAAGATTTTTCTTGAATACGTGAACGATTTTATCGCCCTCTTGGTCTTTGATTATTGGCTTTGCCGTGTCGAATAAAGCGTCTTGGTTTATCGCTATAATTTCTTCGTTGCAATAAATTGCAAGTTCAAAAGGGGTAGCCTTGTCTAGTTGGCAACTTAATTGCACGGGCGAATTTAGAAAAGCCCTAATGGTGTAAGCAACTATTTGCTCATCCTCGGTTAAGCCGTGGTCTGGCTCTTTGGTGTATTCTAAAAAGTCGAAAAGGTAACATTCGCCAAGGTCTAGCATATCTAGGTCGAAGAAATGTCCCTTGTTGATATAATCTACGAAATCAAAATAGGTGTTATAAATTTCTAAAAGGTTTTTCCAATTTCCTATCGAATCGCAATTATTTCGGTAACTATTACAATATTTACACCAATATTTGTGATATTCAGGTCTTGCTCTAACAGAAACGCAAAAACCGAAATCTCTATTCGTCGCAACGAGTTCCTTTCTCATAAGTTCGGCATTGTATGGGTCGCAAGGTCGCCAATCGTATTTAAGATAATCAAAACCCCATTCAGCCCATTGAAGAGCGTTGTTCTTTTCCTTTCTTATAACGCCTACGCCACCACGCTCGTCGGCAAACATATCGTCCGGTTCACCTTGGGTGCAACCTGGTGGAAGGGGAACTTCTTCCATAGAACAACCAAAGGCGTTAAGCATTGGCGTAGAATAAATACCACACTTAAAACCCTTTTCGTGAAGTCTATCAACCATTCCTTTAATGTCGGGGAACTTGGCGTTAGGCATAACTGCGTCGAACTTGCCACCGTAAGCACCTTGCCAACCTGAATCGGTATTAACGTAAGTGTAACCATATTCGGTAAGCCCTAAATCGAGCATTTGTTGTGCCGTGTTTTCAATGTCTTGTTGGGTTACTTGGTAAGCGTAAGCATTCCAACTTGTCCAACCAAGAAGTGGGGTTAAAAACACAGCGTCTTTCTTAACTTCTAAAACCACTTCTTTTTGGTCTACGCCAAGCGAGTTCTTACATTCTATCGTAAAGGAATAGTTACCTTCTTCTTCGACCATTCCACTAATAAGGTTATCCTTTAAGGTTAATCCGTTTGGAAGATTTTTAACGGTATAACTAATTGGTCTTAAGCCTAGCACGCCGATTCTAAATAGGATAGGTTTATTAGGAGATGCACCGAACACGCTGGCAACCGTAATTAAAGGTTTACCTTCAAAAGGTAAAGGTTTTGCAATTTTAGTCCAAGCCATAAAGAACTCCTTTTTTATACTGTAAATACAGTATAACTCTAAAAATGTTATTTGTCTAATATAATTTTTATTGACTAATATAAATTTTTCCTATATTATAATAGTAACGTTCTTTTTGTAAATATTCAAGAGGCATAAGATGAATTTAATACAATTAAAATACTTTCAAACGATATGTGATTTTCAAAGCATGACAAAGGCTGCCGAATATTTAAACATATCCCAGCCCTCTCTAACTCTAGCCGTTAAAGAATTAGAAAAAGAATTTGGCGTAACCTTATTAAGAAGACATAGACGAGGAATGGCTATAACCGAAGAGGGGGCAAAATTAAAAAAACTTACAGACGGCTTGCTTTCGCACGCCGAAGAAGTGCGAAGAAACATGGTTGACCTAGGCGAAAAGAAAAAGATATTAAGGCTTGGAATACCACCTATGATAGGTTCGTTAATGTTAACCAAGATATACAAAGAGTTTGGGGCAGAGAACCCTTCGGTGGAACTTGAAATTAGCGAATCCGGTAGGCAAGAACTTATGGAAATGCTTTTAGATAATCGACTAGATATGGTTATAATTCCAAACAATTCCCCACTTGATTCTTCGTATAAAACTTTAGAGATATCCACTTTTGAAATAGTTTGCGCAGTTAAGAAAGGGACTTTTGACGGGGTTGAAAAAGTCAGTCCAAAGGACCTAAAGGATAAGCCGTTGGTTTTGTTCAAAGATAATTTCTTTCAAACCAAAGAGATAAAAAAATGGTTTAAGAAAGGTGAGGTTGAGCCTGAAATTTTATTAAAAACCGACCAACTTTCAACTCTTCAAAAGATAATAGCGAGTGGTGTTGCCGTAGGGTTTATGTTTAAGGAATTGATAGCCGATAGCGAACGAATAGAAGCCGTTTCACTTGAAGGCTCGATACCGGTAGGGGTAAGTTTAGTATGGAAATCTTCAATCCCCGTATTTTCGGCAATGAAAAAATTTATCAACTATATAAAATAGAAAGATTTATATAAAGTAGAAGGACTGCGTTATCGCAGTCTTTTTCAATATAATAGAATGCATAAAAAACATTTTTAAGGCAAAAATAATAAAAAAGGAGATTATATTATGAGTAAAAACATGCTTACTACGAAAGAGGCGACTATGCTTAGCGATTTATTAACTCACGAAGAATGTGCTTGCAAAAAGGCAAGGCTTTACGCAAACACAACCGACAACGACGAACTTAAAGCAAAGTTTAATAAACTAGCAGACAACCATGAAAAGCGTTTTAACGCGCTTTTAGAGTTGTTATAAAGGAGGATTTATGGATTACAACGCAAACGTAACGCTTAACGAAAAAGATAGTTTACAAGATTTACTCAATATGGAAAAGTCTGTGGTGAAAATGTATTCAACTGCAATTACAGAAGGCTGTTCAAACGGATTTAGAACGCTAGTTAAAAGCAACCTAAACGAGGCAATAGACGACCAAGTAGAAGTGTTCTTTATGATGACGGAAAACGGATATTATCAAGTTGAAAGCGCACCAGAGGAAAAAACAAACGAGTTAAAAACTACCTTTAGCAAGGTAAAAGAAAGTTTATAACAAAACAAAAAACCGTTCGAAACTTTCGAACGGTTTTTAAGTTTAATAATTTATTATTTTTTTGAAACTAAAATCTTCGTAAAGAACATTGCCGTTAATAAGATGATGATTGAGATTGGAAGAGCAACGTACCAAAGTTGAATAAAGCCTGCAATAATGAAACTTACGAAAGAAATTACTGCAACGAAGATAGCGTAAGGAATTTGAGTGTAAACGTGGTTTAAGTGTTCACATTCAGCGCCTGCACTACTCATAATGGTCGTGTCTGAGATTGGTGAGCAGTGGTCGCCACAAACAGCACCAGCAAGACAAGCAGAAATACCAATCGTTCCAAGTGGGTCGGTAGGAGCGAACATAGCAGTTACTATTGGAATAAGTATACCAAACGTTCCCCAACTTGTTCCCGTTGCAAAAGCAAGTAAACAAGCAACCAAGAAGATAATAGCAGGTAAGAACTTGTTAAGTGTTGCAGCGCTTCCGTGCATAACGTCGCCGATATAATAAGCAGCGCCAAGTTCACCCGTCATGTTCTTTAATGCAGTAGCAAAGGTTAAAATGAAGATTGCAGGAACCATTGCGATAAAGCCTTTAGGTAGAGATTCCATACATTCTTTGAAAGAAAGGTTCTTTCTTGCAACTAGGTAAATCATAGTTAAAGCAAGAGCAACTAGTCCACCCCAAGGAAGAGCAACGGTAGCGTCGGTATTAGCAAAGGCTTCGATTAAGGTTGCGCCTTCGAAAATTCCACCAACGTAAACTAATGCAAAGATAGAGAAGATTAGTAGGAAAACGATAGGTAAAACTAAATCCCATAATCTACCGTTATTGCTTTCGTAAGCGTTTTCGTCGTTAACAATTTTAGCACCAGAGAACAAGTCGCCGTTTTCAGCGTTGATTTCATGTTTTTTCATTGGACCGAAGTCGAATTTCATAAGAATTAACGCAAGAACGAATACTATGGTTAAAATTGAATAGAAGTTAAATGGAATAGCCATTATAAATAGTTTAAAGCCTTCTCCGTCTGCAGCGTATTGAGAAACGGCAGCCGCCCAAGAAGAAATTGGTGCAATCATACAGATAGGGGCAGCAGTAGCGTCGATAAGGTATGCAAGTTTAGAACGGCTTATCTTGTGTTTGTCGGTTATAGGACGCATTACAGAACCAACCGTTAAGCAGTTAAAGTAGTCGTCGATAAAGATAAGAATACCTAAAACGAAAGAGCAAAGCGCTGCGCCCACTTTAGTTTTAACGTGCTTTTGCGCCCATTCGCCAAACGCCTTACTGCCACCTGCACGATTAATAAGGGCAACTAAAATACCCAATTCAATTAGGAAGATGAATATTCCGGCAGTGCCACTTACAGCGTCGATTAAACCGGTGTTGACAACCGAATCTATCGTTCCAACAGGGCTGAAGTCGTTTATTAGTATTGCACCCGAAAGGATACCAACGAATAGCGAAGAGAAAACTTCTTTAGTAATAAGCGCTAAGCCTATTGCGATAATTGGTGGAATTAGCGCCCAGAACGAACCTTGAACTTCGTGAGTTCCTCCACAAGTTTCACAGCAATCAGGACAAGCGATTGTGTAAGACGTGCCGTCGCCATCACAAGTAGAGCAAACAACTCCGTCAATCAAACCTTCGTCGCAATCAGGACAAACGAAACCTTCTTTAGTAGAAATGGTATGTTCGTCGTTACAAGTTTCGCAAACGATAGCCTCTCCGTTAGAAGTGCAATCAGGGCAATCCAATGGTTTATGAACCACTCCCGTCGCCGTTAAGACGATTAAAAGAGTTAGGATTACTACAGATGCAATTAAGGTTATTAAGTTCTTTTTAGTAAAAAAACCCTTGCTTGTTTTAATCATAAAACACTCCTTTGTATTAAATAAATATAATACATAATATATAAAAAGCAAGTTTATGTCAAGAGGGTTTGTAAAATTTGACGAATTTTAGTTGTAGGAGGCGATGTTTGCTTGCAAAATTATAAAATTCGTGTATAATATCATATAAGCGAATAGAAGGTTTTCGGTCAACACTTCGTTAAAACAACCGAGAAAACGTGACGATAAGTCCTTTCTCGGTGAGGAGGGATTTTTTAATGAATAAAAAAACGTTAAGACTTACAAGGTGCGCTGTAATTTGTGCTTTGTATATAGTTCTATCCTGCGTTACTTTTCCTATTTCTGGTGGGGCAATTCAGTTTAGAATAGCAGAAAGTTTAACCCTTTTGCCGTTGTTTTATCTTGAAAGCGTCGTGTCGGTATTCGTGGGTTGTTTTTTATTTAATCTCTTAAGTGGACTTCCAATTTACGACGTGTTGTTTGGTAGTTTAATAACGTTAGTTGCAGGTGCTTTAACTTACCTTACGGGAAGGGTTGTTAAAAACAAGGGATTAAATATTTTTATAGGTGGACTTTTTCCCGTTTTGTTAAACGCATTTTTATTACCTATAGTTTGGTATTACATATACGGAAAACTAGAGTTTGTCTACATTTTTTCGGTTTTAAGTTTACTAATAAGCCAAGCGCTCTCGGTATATTTAATAGGAACGATAGAGATAACCTATTTATACAAATTAAGGAATAAGGGCATTGATTTTTTAGTGTAATTATCGTAAATTTAAACAAAAAAAAGTTCGTTTTACGTTGTTGCAAAACGAACTTTTTAGATTATTCGATTACTCTAAATGGATTATATACTACCCAGTAGAATATAAGCCACAAGCCCGATAATCCAACGAGCGAATAGATTATTCGAGAAACCATAGCGCCACCACCTGCACCAAAAATTGCAGCGACGATATTAAAGTTGAATAAACCAACCATAAACCAAACGATTGCGCCTACGATAACCAAACTAAATGCTATTATTGTAGTTGTTCTCATAATATCCCCCCTAATAACAATTTGTGTAAGTAATAGAAAATTATGCAAACCTATTTAAAAAATTAAAAAAATATGTTATCATATGTTTATACGGAGATGACTATGTTAAAAAAATTTATGGCTTATTATAAGCCTCACAAGGTTATGTTTATTTTCGATATGCTCGCCGCATTCGTGGTGGCTATGGCGGGAATGGTTTATCCTATCATAACCAGAACCATGCTTAACGAATTTATACCCAATAAACAATTTGATATGATACTTTACTTTGGTGGTTTAGTATTATTCCTTTATATTTTAAGAATGTGCCTAAACTATTTTATCCAATATCAAGGACACATGATTGGCGTTAAAATGCAAGCCAAAATGCGCACGGATATGTTTAACCACCTTCAAAAGTTGCCTTATAAGTTTTACGACGACAACGAAACTGGCAAGATAATGAGTAGAATGACTAGCGACTTGTTTGAAATTAGCGAACTTGCTCACCACGGGCCAGAAAACGTTATTATTTCGTCGGTAAGTATTATCGCCTCATTCGTTTATTTGGCAACCATAAATATATTTTTAACCTTGATTATATTCTTTTGCGTTCCATTCTTGCTATTTATATCTTTTTCATTAAGAAAGAAAATGCGTCAGGCTTTTACCGATAGAAGAAAGGCAACGGGACAAATTAACGCCTCGGTTGAAACGAGTATATCTGGTATAAGGGTTTCTAAAGCATTTAACAATGCAAGCAAAGAACAGGAAAAATTCGAGATGGGCAACGACGCCTTTATGGAGGCTGGTAGAAAATCTTACAAGGCAATGGGAATCTTCCATTCTACTACCACCTTTGTAACCGAGATATTTAACGTAGTAGTTCTAATTGCCGGTGGTTTGTTTTTATACGCAGGCAAAATTCAACTTGGCGATTACACGGCGTTTATCGTTTCTATCAACATATTCCTAGCCCCTGTTAGAACGCTTATTCAATTTATGGAACAATACCAAAACGGTGTTTCAGGTTTTAGAAGATTTGTTGAAATCATGGAAACCGAGCCCGAAAAAGATAAGCCAAATGCTCGTGATTTAACCGACGTTAAAGGTGAAATTACTATTAAAAATCTTAACTTTAGTTACGAAGAAGGTAAGGAGATTATTCACGACTTAAGTTTAGATATTAAGAAAGGTCAAGTGTTTGCATTGGTAGGGCCAAGTGGTGGTGGAAAAACTACCCTTTGTCATTTAATTCCAAGATTTTACAAGGTGCAAGACGGAAGTATCTTCATAGACGGCAAGGACGTAAACGACCTAACGGCACATTCGCTTAGAGATAATATAGGAATAGTTCAACAAGATGTATATTTATTTAACGCTAGCATAAAAGACAACATTTTATACGGTAGACAATCTGCTACTTTTGAAGAAGTTGTAGAATGCGCAAAAATGGCAAACGTTCACGATTTTGTAATGAGTTTACCTAACGGTTACGACACCATTATTGGCGAAAGGGGAATAAAACTTTCTGGTGGACAAAAGCAAAGGCTTTCTATTGCAAGGGTGTTTTTGAAAAACCCACCTATGCTTATATTAGACGAGGCGACTTCGGCGCTAGATAATATTACCGAGATAATGGTTCAAAAATCGTTAAATCAGTTATCTAAAGGCAGAACGACTATCGTAGTTGCGCATAGATTAACCACTATAAGAAACGCCGATTGCATAGCAGTAATAGACCAAGGCAGAGTGGTTGAAAAGGGTAGCCACGAAGAACTGCTTAAAGCAAACGGCGCATACGCAAAACTATACAACGAATCTTTTAGAGAAGAGTAAATAAACAACTAAAAACGCCCGGCGGGCAGTGGCGGCGGGCGGAGGGATTATTTTAATTATAAAAAAAAAGATTTTTAAAAAAA
>JAZRSF010000010.1:0-155551 GCA_045651365.1 Christensenellaceae bacterium | reverse complement strand
GCTCTACCGACTGAGCTAAGGGGCAATATTCTCAAATGCTTTATTATTATATGTTGTTTATTTAATTATGTCAACCATTTTTACAGCCTTTTTATTATTTTTTTCTTTTTGTTATATATATTTTGAAACACCTCACCTCTTGAAAACAATTTCGTTTTGTGTTATAATACCCTTGTTACGAATTTTTTTATTATTTAGAGTGCTTTATGATTAATAACTTTATGATTTTTGGCGATAGTTATTCTACTTACGAGGGCTTTATTCCTGATGGCTATAAATTCTATTATTCCATTCAGGGTAGACCTAACGTTGACGTTACTCGTATGAGTGTAGAACATACCTGGTGGAAACGTTTTATTAACAAAACGGGCGCAAACCTTATTCTAAATAATAGTTGGTCTGGCTCGACTGTTTGCCATACTTCTCGTGACGGCAACGATTGTTCACACACTAATTCATTTATATATCGTTTTCGCCAATTAAAAGAGCAAGGCTTTTTTAAGCAAAACCAAATAGACACCGTTATAGTATTCGGTGGAACTAACGACGATTGGGGTAAAAGCCCTCTTGGAAGATTAAAGTTTAACAACCTTACCGAAAAAGACTTGTTTTCTTTTAAGCCTGCAATAAGTTATCTTGCTAGTTCTCTTCGTGAAGAGTTGCCAAACGCAAACCTTATATTTTTAATCAACACCAACATGAAAGAGCAGGTTGGAAAAACTATAAAGCGTGTTGCCGAGCGTGTTAACGCACACGCCGTTGAACTTCACGATATAGACAAGCAAACGGGACACCCTACCGTAAAAGGTATGGAAACCATTTGCGACCAATTAATAGACTACGTAAATAAAAACATAAAATAACACACAAGGGAGATAAAAATGAACATTTTAGTTTGCATTAAGCAAGTTCCGGGCTCTAACAACGTGCAAGTAGACCCTGTAACTGGCGTGCTAAAAAGAAGTGGCGTTCCAAGCAAAATGAATCCTTACGATTTATATGCTTTAGAACTTGCCCTATCTATGCAAGAAAGATTTGGGGGCTCGGTTAACTGCATTACCATGGGACCACCTCAAGCAAAAACAGTTATCGAAGAGGCTATTTGCATGGGCGTTAACGGGGGCGTAGTTCTTTCGGATAGAAAATTCGCCGGGGCAGACGTTTTGGCTACGGCTTACACCCTTTCTCAAGGCGTTAAAAAGATGGGTAACTTCGACGTTATTCTTTGTGGAAAGCAAACTACCGACGGCGATACTGCTCAAGTAGGCGCTGAACTTGCAGAATATCTAAATATTCCTAACGTTTCTAACGTTATTTCTGTTGACGACGCTAACGACGGCAAAATTTCAATAACCGTTGCGCTCGACAACAAGATTATTAAAGAAACCATTAAAACCCCTTGTTTAATTTCAGTTGATGCCGATATAAACACCCCTCGTTTGCCTTCTTATAAGGTTAAGCAAGAGTTAGACCAATCGCTAGTTAAATTTTTATCTTTTAGCGATTTTGAGGACCAAAACGAAAAGCATTACGGTCTCTCAGGCTCGGCTACTCAAGTAGAAAGAATTTTCCCACCTGAAAAGAACACCGAAAAGGCTACCTTTAACGGCTCTGCTAAAGAACAAGCCGACCAACTTTTCGACTTGATTAAAAAAATCAAGTTAATATAAGGAGGGAGTTATGGCACACTTAAAAATTAATCAAAATCTTATCACCCCAGAACTTTCCAAAACCTTAATCGAAGGTTGTCCTTTCGGGGCTATCAAAAGTGAAAATAACGAGTTATCAATTTCTTCTGCTTGTAAAATGTGTAAAATATGCGTTAAGCGTAGTAATGGCGCTATCGAATACGTAGAAAATACTACCCCTGCCATTGATAAATCTCTTTGGAAGGGCATTTGCGTTTATGCAGACTCGCAAGACGGAGAAATCCATCGTGTTACGTATGAACTTTTAGGTAAGGCTAAAGAACTTTCTGCCGTTACTAATCATCCAGTTTACGGATTGTTAATTGGATATAACGTTGCACATTTGGCAAATAGCTTATTGCATTACGGCGTTGACAAGGTTTTCGTTTACGACGATAAAGCCTTTGAAAATTTTAAGATAGAGCCTTACACCAAGGCGTTTAAGGACTTTATTGATAAAATTAAGCCTTCTTCAGTGTTAATTGGCGCAACTATTTTAGGTAGACAACTTGCTCCAAGAATTGCTGCTCGTTGCAAAACGGGACTTACGGCTGATTGCACCGTGCTAAAAATGAAAGAAAACACCGACCTTGTTCAAATTCGTCCTGCCTTTGGTGGCAACATTATGGCGCAAATAATTTCAACTAACACTCGCCCTCAATTTTGCACGGTTAGATACAAAGTGTTTAACGAGCCAAAGCCAACCGATATTACTAGTGGCGAAATAGTTCAAATGAAAGTAGATGGCGACTTAAATTCAGCAATAGAAGTTCTTTCAGTTTTAGAAAAGCAAAAGGATATTGATATCGCAGAGGCAGA
This sequence comes from Christensenellaceae bacterium, assembly GCA_045651365.1. Classification (GTDB taxonomy): domain Bacteria; phylum Bacillota; class Clostridia; order Christensenellales; family Borkfalkiaceae; genus UBA1259. The sequence goes on along the minus strand of JAZRSF010000010.1, from coordinate 153,044 downwards.
GGTTATCGTTGCCGTGGGTAGGGGTGCGCAAAGCGAAAGCACTAGAGCGCTCGCTCAAGAACTTTGCGACCTACTTGGTGGCGTTATGGCTTGTACTCGTCCTCTTGCAGAGGCTAACGTGTTTAACCCTAAACGTCAAATTGGTCTTTCGGGAAGAACGGTTAAGCCAAAGTTTATAATCTGTCTTGGTATTTCAGGCGCTGTTCAATTCGCTGCCGGTATGAAATCTTCAGAAGTTATCGTTGCCGTTAACACCGACAAAGACGCTCCTATATTCGACGTGGCGCATTATCAAATTGTTGGCGACGTTAACGAAGTTCTTCCTAAATTGATTGCCAAAATAAAGGAGGCTAACTAAAATGTATCAAAAAGTTACCCTTGAAGATATTAAAGTTTTACAACAAATCGTCGGAGAACAAGACGTTATAGTGGGGGAAAATATAAACCCAGACTACGCTCACGACGAACTTGGTGGTATCGAAAAAATGCCAGAAGTATTAGTTCGTGTAAAAACTACCGAACAAGTTAGCGCCGTTATGAAACTTGCTTATGAAAAGTCTATTCCCGTTACAGTAAGGGGTAGTGGAACGGGGCTTGTTGGCGCTGCAGTTGCTATAAATGGTGGAATACTTCTTGAAACCACTAAAATGAATAAAATTATCGAACTCGACAAAAGCACTCTAACCGTTAGGGTTCAACCGGGCGTTCTGCTAATGGAACTTGCCACTTTTGCCGAAGAAAACGACTTTCTATACCCACCTGACCCAGGCGAAAAGTCTGCTACCATTGGTGGAAATATCTCGACTAACGCAGGTGGAATGAGAGCAGTTAAATACGGCGTTACGAGAGATTACGTTAGAGAACTTACCGTAGTTATGCCTAACGGTGAAATTCTTAAACTTGGTGGTAAGGTTGCTAAAAATAGTTCGGGATATAGCCTAAAAGACCTTGTTATAGGCGCAGAAGGAACACTTTGCGTTATTTGTGAAGCAGTCTTAAAACTTATTCCATTGCCAAAAATCACATATAGTTTATTAGTGCCTTTTGCCGATATGAAAAGCGCAATCGAGGCAGTTCCACAAATTATTCGTTCTAAAATTACTCCAACGGCTATCGAATATCTTTCAAGAGATACTATTCTATTCTCGGAAAGTTACCTTGGAAAGAAATTCCCTGACGCTAAAAACGACGCATATATTTTACTAACCTTTGATGGAAACACCAACGAACAAGTAGAAGCAGATATGTCTGCTGTTGCAAACCTTTGCTTAGAGATTGGCGCTTTAGACGCTTATATCGTCGACACCGAAGAGAGAAAGAAATCCGTTTGGTCGGCTAGAGGGGCATTCCTTGAAGCCATTAAAGCATCTACTACCGAAATGGACGAATGCGACGTTGTTGTCCCTGGCAATATGGTTGACGAATTTATAAAATTCACTCACACGTTAGCAGACCAAATGAATATTCGTATTCCAAGTTTTGGTCACGCTGGCGACGGCAACCTACACGTCTACATTTGTAGAGACCAACTAGACCAAAAAGAATGGGAAGAAAAACTTTCTATATGCTTTGATAAAATGTATAAAAAAGCAGAGGAACTTGGTGGTTTAGTTTCGGGCGAACACGGAATAGGCTATTCAAAAGTTAAATTCCTAAAAAGACAATTAGGGGATACGCCAATTTCTATAATGCAAGGAATTAAACAAGTTTTCGACCCTAAAAATATACTTAATCCGGGGAAAATTTGCTTTTAACTATGTTAGAAAGGGTTTATCTTGAAATAGGTAATATTTGCAACCTTTCTTGCTCTTTTTGTACGGGGACTAATCGCCAAAAAAGGCAGATGAATACTGAAGAATTTGCCCATATTTGTGGTAAAATTAAAGGCAAGGTTAAGTTCGTTTATTTTCACGTTTTAGGCGAGCCACTTTTACACAAAAACCTTGATGAATTTATAAAAATCGCAGGGGAACACGGTCTTAAGGTTTGTATTACAACAAACGGCACACTCCTAAAAGAAAAAGGCGAAATTTTGCTAAAAAACAGCCAATTTGTGCATAAAGTCTGTATATCTTTACACTCATTAGAGGCTAACCAAAATCAGTCGTTTAAAGACTATCTAAACGAGGTTTTAGAGTTTTCTAAAAGTAGTTCTAAAGAGGGCATTTTTACCGTTTTAAGGCTATGGAATAAAGACGGCGAGTATGCTAAAGGCGAGCGTCAAAACAACCTAAAAATAGAAGAGTTTTTGCACGCTAATTTCCCACAAAATTGGCAGGTTCGTCCTAAGGGATATAGGCTAGATAAAAACCTATTTTTAGAATACGACGAGGCATTCGTGTGGCCTACGGATAGCAAGGAAAATTCTAGCGAAAAAGGGCATTGCTACGGGCTAAAAAATCAAGTTGCAATACTGGTAGACGGAAGCGTTTCGCCATGTTGTTTAGATGCTAACGGCGAGATAAATTTAGGCAATATATTTACTTCTTCTTTTGAAGAAATTCTTTCTGGCGAAAGAGCGACCAATATTAAGAGAGGTTTTGAAAAAGGATTGCTAATAGAAGACCTATGTAAAAAGTGCACGTTTATAAAGAGATTTCACTAAATAGTTATATCGAAATTGATAACTAATACGCTAAAAGAATAGCATTTGCTATTCTTTTTTTGTTAGAAAAAATTTATAGACGACTAAAAATTTGCCATTTTTTTGACTTTTGTGGCGTAAATTGTGTAAAAATCATAAATATGGGTATTGACACCCATTAATATATATTATATAATTTATTAGTAATAAATTAATTTGGGAAAGTATAATCAAAAAGGATTACAGTATGTATAAGAATTTTTTCAAAAGATTTTTAGATATTTTCTTCTCTCTTCTAGGAATTATCATTACAAGTCCTATTTTACTTGTAGTGGCAATTTTAATTAAAATTGATTCTAAAGGTCCGGTTATTTTTAAGCAACAAAGAATTGGTAAAAACGGTAAGGTGTTTTATATTTACAAATTCCGTTCAATGGTGGTTGGGGCAGAACAAACGGGCTCGGGCGTGTATTCTGGCAAAGGCGACAAAAGGGTTACTAGAGTAGGAAAAGTTTTGCGTGCTACGAGTTTAGACGAATTGCCTCAGTTTTTTAATCTTCTCAAAGGGGATATGAGTTTTATTGGTCCACGTCCACCACTAACTTATCATCCTTGGACGTTCGATAAGTATACCGAAGAACAAAAGAAAATGTTTAACGTTAGCCCAGGTATTACGGGTTGGGCGCAGGTAAACGGTAGAAAGGAAGTTGAATGGCATAGAAGAATCGAACTTAACGTTTGGTATGTTGAACACCTATCTTTTTGGCTAGATATTAAAATTTTATTCATGACCGTTTTCAAGGTGTTTACAAACGCAAACAATCAAAACGTTGGCGAAACGGTTAAAAAGGAAAATTCTACCGAGCAAGTTGAAGGCGCAATTGAAAGCCAAACGTTGGTTACCGAGGTGGAAGATAAAACTGAAGAAAATGCCACTAACGAAGAAGTGGCTATTATAGAAAAAGGAGAATAATGAAACTACTCGTAACGGGTGCGTGGAAGGTATCGCAAGAACAACTTAATAAAGTTAGCGATTTAGGTTACCAAGTTGTCTTTATGCAACAGGAAAAAGACGCTCTGCCTTGCGCTCCCGACCAAATAGACGGAGTTGTTTGTAACGGACTTTTTCTATACCACGATATTAATGCGTTTACCAACTTAAAGTTTATTCAGTTAACTAGCGTTGGTTTTGATAGAGTGCCTATGGACGTGGCTACAAAAATGGGAATATCCGTTTTTAACGCAGGTAGCACTTACGCTATTCCAATGGCAGAATTCGTGCTTTGTGGGGTGCTTTCGCTGTATAAGAAAATGGAATTCTTCTTTCAAAATAAAAAGGCTCAAGAATGGTTAAAACATAGAAACCTTTTAGAACTTAACAAGAAGAGCGTTTTAATAGTTGGCTGTGGTAATGTGGGTAGGGAATGCGCTAAAAGATTTAACGCATTCGGCGCTGAAGTTAAGGGCGTAGACCTATATCCAAGAGTAGACGAGAATTTTATCTCTATGCAAGGAATGGACAAACTAGACGATAACCTAAAAAGTGCCGATATAGTAGTTTTGACCTTACCTTTAACAAAAGAAACCACCCATTTATTTAACGAACAGCGTTTTGCCCTTATGAAAAAGGGTAGCACGTTAGTAAACGTTGCTAGGGGCGCTATCGTTGAAGAGGGCGCACTAGTTCAGGCTTTACAAAATAACCTTTTGGGCGCTGTGATAGACGTGTTCGAAACCGAGCCACTATCTACAAGTAGTCCTTTATGGGGAATGGACAACGCCGTTATAACACCTCACAACGCTTTTGTGGGAGATGGAAACGAACAAAGGTTATTTGACTTAATTATTAAAAATCTTAAGGAACAATTATGAAGAAAATTTTATTCGTGGCAACCATGCAAAGCCACGTGGGACAATTTCATAACGCTACTATAAAGGCACTTAAAGAAAAAGGCTATGAAATTCACGTCGCTGCAAAAAACAACTTAAAGGAAAAAGACACCCTTACTTTATCTCAAGCAGATATGGTGTTCGATTTGCCGTTTGCTCGCTCGCCACTTTCTATAACAAACTTAAAGGCCTACAAGATGCTCAAAAAAATTGTTAAAGACGGTGGTTACGACGTGGTTTATTGTCATACCCCCGTGGGTGGTGTGTTAAGCCGTTTGGCGTGCAAGAAACTTCGCAAAAAAGGGCTTGTCAAAGTCGTTTACATGGCGCACGGATTTCACTTCTATAAAGGCTCTTCTAAAAAGAATTGGCTTATCTACTACACGATAGAAAAACTTCTCGCTAAACACACCGATACTTTAATTACCATTAATACCGAAGACTTTGAACTTGCTAAATCTAAACTAAAAATAAAAGATATTCGCTACGTTCACGGTGTTGGCGTCGATACCGATAGATTAGTTTGCGAACAAGTAAAAGAAGAGTTAAGACAAGAACTTGGTGTTAGTAAAGACGACTTTTTGGTTTTGATGGTTGGCGAACTTAACCAAAACAAAAACCAAATTGTGGTATTTAACGCCCTTAAACAAATAGAAAATAAAGACGTAAAGCTTTTAATTGCCGGTAACGGACCAAATAGGGAATTCCTTGAAGAGCAAGTTAAGGTTTTAGGGTTAGAAGATAGAATTAAGTTTTTAGGCTACACTAGACAAATCGGCAAATATTACAAAGTTAGCGACGTGTTCGTGCTATCTTCCATTAGAGAGGGTTTGCCTTGTGCAGTTATGGAGGCTATGTCGTCAGGACTTCCAGTAATTTGCTCTAATATTCGTGGCTGTAGGGATTTAATCGAAGACGAAAAGGGTGGATATTTATGTTCGCCTAAAAATAGTCAAGATTTTAAGGATGCAATCTTAAAAGTCTATGATAATCAAGACGGCGAGATGGGTGAGTTTAATAAACAAAAAATCATTCCTTTTAAGGCAGAAAACGTAGTTAAAGAAATCGAACAAATTCTTGAAGGTTAGGGGGAAATATGGCAAAGTTTAGTATTATAATTCCCCTTTACAACTGCAAAAAATATATAGTCGAGGCGCTAGAATCAGCGCTTAATCAAGATTATCAAGATTTTGAAGTTATCGTTATCAACGACGGCTCTACCGACGGCAGTGAAAAGCTTATCGAGCCATATCTTGATGGTGGCAAGATAAAGTTAATCAACCAACAAAACAAGGGTCTGTTTCACACCAGATTGGTGGGTTTAGATAACGCCCAAGGCGAATATTGTGTTTTCCTCGATTCGGATGACTTATTAGAACGAAACGCACTTTCAACCTTAAACGAGATAATAGAAAACGACGGGGCAGAAGTAGTAGTCTATCGTTTAACTAGGTTTTTTGAGGACGGCACTCAAAAATCGTCAAACCAAGTTTTTGATAAAGACGGATTTGTAGATAGAAACGAAATTCTTTCGCTCTTATATAGAGATAATAAAGTTAACAGCATTGTGCTTAAGGCTTTCAAAAGAGGGTTAATAAACACTGCTGAACTTCAAGATTTTCCACGCATTACGGTTGGCGAAGATAGCGTATTTACCCTTAAACTTTTTGAAAATACCCAAAAAATTTACTATACTCAAAAGGTTTTATACAACTACAGAATGCTTTACGTAAGTATGACGCATTCTATAGACAAATCTTCCTACTTTGGTGGTAAATTTATAATAGAACTATTTTTAGAGTCTTGCAAAAAAATGCAACTTGAAAATTCACAAGGGGACATATATTCTCACTTTTTCAAAAAGGTTGCAAGCACCATCTTTTACGGCAAATATCTTGCCAAAGGTAAAAAGCAAGAGTATATAGAAATGCTTAAAAGTATTGCCGAGGACGAGTTCTTTATAAACGCTTTTAGTCAATACGGCAATTCGCAAAGATTGGTTGTAAAACTTCCAAACAAACTTTTATACAAGAGAAAGTTCAAAACTTTATACTTTTTTAAAAAAACAATCGAAGGAAAAATGCTTAAAAGATAATTCATGAGTTACGTCGTTCTTTCTATTCTCGTTGTAATTTTATCTGGAATATACGAGAAAATTAAAAACTTAAACGCAAAAACCAAAGGCTTGCAATATATATTGCTTGCTACTATTTGCTTGAGTTTATGCGTTTTTGCAGGCTTAAGAACGGAATATAACGATACTAGTATTTACATTAGAGGATTTAAGAAAACCCCAACTAGATTTTCATTATTATTTGCAAACGATTTTGCAATCTCTAACGTATATGGATTTAACATTTTCCAATATTTAATATATAACTACGTTAGCACAAATCCACACGTATTTTTATTTATATGTGCAGTAGTATTCGTAGTGCCTTGCGTTATTATGATTGATAAACATTCTAAAGCTTTTACTTTTTCAATGTTCTTATTTATGGCTACGGGTGCTTATCTTTTCTCTCTAGCAGGTATTAAACAAGCGCTTGCTACTGGAATAATGATGCTAGGATTCAACGCCTTCTTAAACAGGAGGGTTTTAAGTTATTATTTATATTGCCTACTTGCGATTTCTTTTCATACTTACGCAATATTTTTCCTAATAATTCCTATTTTCGGTGGCAGTTTATGGGATAAAAAAATTGTCGTTTTTGGTTTTTTAATTTTAATTGTTGGTATCGCTTTATCACAATTATCAGGAGTAATGGCTAGCGTAATTGAATTCCTAGGCAAAGACGTTGAAGAAGAAATTATCGTTGAAGGTTCAGTTAACGTGTTTAGGGCGCTTGTATATCTCGTGCCATTCGTTTTGGCAATATTTGCAAACGACGAGGTTAATCAAGAGGGAGATAGAGAGCAAATGCTTTGGATAAAAGTCGGTATAATAAGCACTTTCTTTATGGTGCTATCTTTATTTGGCAATCCTATACTTTTTGGCAGAATACCTCAATATTTCTTAATGGGTATCGTAATAAGTTTACCTAACTTAATTGAAAAAGCGTTTAAGGGTGATGTAAGGCTATTAATTGTAATGTTAGCCGTTGTTGGATACACCGCGTTTGCGATATATGGTTTATATGTAGACAAAGCATTTAGTGAAGATATTTTTAAGTTAGCAATAGGAGGATAAATGGTTAGCGTTATAATCCCTATTTATAAGGTGGAAAAATATTTAAGAAAATGTATTGATAGCGTGTTAAATCAAACCTATCAAGATTTTGAAATTATTTTAGTAGACGATTGTAGTCCCGATAATTGCCCCGAGATTTGCGATGAGTATGCCAAAAGCGACGATAGAATAAAGGTTATACATAAAGAAAATGGTGGGGTTTCATCTGCAAGAAATGCTGGACTTAAAGTTGCAACGGGTGAATACATTGCATTTGTTGATAGCGACGATTTTATTAGCGAAAATTTCCTAGAAATTTTACTAGACGGTTTACTAACTAATGGCGCAGATTTAAGTTGTTGCGATAGATTTATCATTTATGAAGGCAAGGGAGATAATATTCAAGAACTAGAGTCGCATGTTAATTGGCAGGAAGTTACTACTCAAAAATTTGACTACGCATTAACTGAAGAAAAATATGCCGGTTTTGCGTGGAATAAATTGTTTAAAAAAGACATCCTTTTACAGAAAAACTTAAAGTTTGACGAACGGATATTTACCGGTGAAGATTTGGCTTTTGTTTTAGAGTATTTAACTCATTGCGAAAAGGTAGCATATACGCAAACACCTTTATATGGTTATTTAGTTAGAGACAATTCCATTACTACTACGGTAAAGTTTAACCAAAGACAATGGACCATTTTGCGCGCAAGGGAAAGGGTTTTAGAAATTATTAAAGAGTATTCTCCTAAAAACTACAATTTCTGCAAAGCAACCTACCTTATGCACGCCATCAAGCAAAAGTATCTACTTCGCCCAATTAGAAAAGAAAATCAAGAGGAATATAGGGCAGTAACTAGCAAGATTAAAAATAATAAAAAAGGTTTATTGTTTTGGAAAAACGTATCGATTAAACTAAAAGTAAAATTATTTATGATGATTACTTTTGAAAGATGTTTTGGCGCTTTATATAGAAAGACCAAGGCTAAATAAAAGGAATTTATGAAAAAAATAGCAACTATAACCTTTCACGGTGCGCATAATTTCGGCTCGTCTTTGCAAACTTACGCTTTGCAAACTTTTACCGAGAATTTGTTTAAGGAAAATGGCGAAGAATGCGACTATAAGGTTATCAACTTTAGAACAGATTTCCAAAAGCAAATGTATTCTTATCTTCCTAAACCAAAAGGCGTAAAGAATGCAATAAAGTTTTTGATGCGTTTGCCATACTTAAAAAAGTATAAACGCAAATGGAATAAGTTCGAAGACTTTATTAACAACACCCTAAACACGGGGGAAGAGATTAACTCGCTAGAGCAAATAAATCAAGCATACGGCGATAACGACGTTTATATAAGTGGTAGCGACCAAATTTGGAACGTGCGCTCTAGAGATTTTAACGAGGCATATTATTTAACTTCGTTAAAAGGCAAAAAGAAAATTTCTTATAGTGCAAGTTTTGGTCCACTTGCTATCGACTGGTCGAAATACGATAAGCAAAAATTTACTGATGCGCTTAACGATTATTCGGCTATTTCGGTTAGAGAAGAGGGCAGTTTTCAAAATGCTAAAACTTTAACGGAAAAGGAAGTCGATATTCACGTTGACCCAACGCTTTTGCTTTCTAAGGAAGAATGGATAGAGTTCGGGTCTGGTAAAAACTACAAAAACGGCGAATATATCCTTATGTATTGTCTAGAGCCAAGTAAAGAACAACTTAAAATGGCTAAAAGGATATCTAAATTCTTAAAACTTCCAATCGTCGTTACTAGATATAACAATAAAAACGATTATTTTAATAGTTTCAAAAAATTATACGATACAGGTCCAAAAGACTTTATTTCGCTAATTAACAATGCAAAATTCGTTATAACTTCTTCTTTCCACGGCACGGCTTTTTCTATTATTTTGCAAAAGCCATTCTTTGCGTTAGACGGTGCTACGGATAGACGTATTAGCAACGTTTTAGCCTTAACTAATTTAAACGATAGAGCAGTAAACTCTAACAATTTAGAAGAAAAACTATTAAAAGCCTACAACCTATCTTTTGAAGATTCGGTTGCCGCAATAGAAAAAGAAAGACAAAAAGCCAAGGAGTATCTATGGAACAACCTCTAATAAGCATAATCGTTCCCGTTTATAATACCGAACAATATTTAGATAAATGTGTAGATAGTATTGTAAACCAAACGTATACCAATTTAGAAATTATTTTAATAGACGACGGCAGTCCTGATAACTGTGGCGATATCTGCGACGAATGGGCTAAAAAAGATAGCCGTATAAAAGTTATACATAAGCCAAATGGTGGCTTGTCATCGGCAAGGAACGCTGGGCTTGATAATTCAACAGGGGAATATATAGGATTTATTGATAGCGATGACGTGATTGAGCCCGAGATGTATGAAAAAATGCTCAAAAACATACAAAATACGCACGCAGATGTTTGTATGTGTGGTTGCAAAATTATAAATGAACAAGGGGAACTTTTGCTAGAGAATAATTTTAGTAATAAAGTTTATAATATCGACGAAATTATAGAGGAAATAATACTTCCATTAAAAACTGCAGTCTGGGACAAGTTATATAAAAAAGAGTTAATTGGATTGATACGTTTTTTACAAGGAAGGATACATGGAGAAGATTTGCTTTTTACCTTAAATTTATTAGCAAATGATTTATCAATTTCTGCGATTAGTGGTGCTTATTACAGGTATATAAAACATCCAAGTTCTATTACAACTAGCAAGTTTTCAAACAGGTCGTTCGACGAAGTATATTGTAAAGACCAAGCCTATAAGATAATTGAAGAAAAATTTCCTATTTATAAGGAGAAAGCAAGAGTTTGGTGTTTTCGCGCGAGAATGAACGTTATGCGCCATATTTATAAAGAAAAAGAGATAAAAGAATATAGTCAGGAACTAATACAATATAAAAAATATGTTATTGATAATTATAAAACTATTAAAAATCAATTAAGAACCAAGGAAAGAATAGAGTTTTTTGTATTTAAAAATCTTCCTATTCTACACAGATTGATAGTTAAAGTGTGTCGTTAAAGGAAATGTATGATGGAAAAATTGATTAGTGTTATCGTTCCAGTATATAACGTAGGACCTTACCTTAAAAGGTGTTTAGATTCTATTTTAAGCCAAACTTATAGAAATTTGGAGATTATATTGGTTGATGATGGCTCAACTGATAATAGTGGTGCTATTTGCGACGAGTATAAAAAACTTGATAAAAGAGTGCTAGTTATTCACAAAGAAAACGAAGGAGTCTCAAAAGCAAGAAACGTAGGAATGGATATTTCGAAGGGAGAATATCTTACCTTTGTGGATAGCGATGATTATATAGAGCCTAATATGTATGAAGAATTATATTCTTCAATAGAAAGGGAAAGCGCGGATTTGGCTGTATGCGGTTTTAGACAAGTTCGTGTTAATGGTGAACAAAAAGTTAACGATGCTTCAATCACGATTGATTGGGCTAAGGAAAACATTATTAACAACTATTTTACAGAGGGAGTAATTAAAGAGTTAATGTATTCTCCTTGGAATAAGTTGTTTAGAAAAGAAACATTGAAGGAATTAAGATTTAACACTAAATATCGTTTAGGGGAAGATATACTTTTTATTTTTGAATTTGTAGAAAAAATGCAAAAGATGGTCTACGTAAATGGTGCATTTTATCATTATATGATGCACGAAAATTCGGCAATGACGTCTTCTTTTTCAGCAAAGAGATTTGATTATATATTCGTTGTAGATATTTTATTAGAAAAGTGTAAAAGATTATATCCCCAAGCCTATAATAATGCACTACGTTGGGCTTTTTTACACAAACTTAATATTTGTCGTAATTTATGTAAAAATAAAAAACTTAAAATAGAGAATATAAGCATTTACACCGATTGCCTAAAGTTTTGTAAGAAGAATACAAGAAATGTTTGGAAAAAACTGGTAATGAAAAGGAAAGTTGATTACGTTATTTTAAGGTGTTTTCCTATGCTATTTAAGGTAATTTAAGGTAAAATTATGAAAAAAATATTTATAATGAACATTAGCACGGACCTTGGTGGAATTGAAAAAAGCTTAATTGACTTTTTAGAATTTTTATCAAACGAGCCTTACGAAATTGACCTAGCGTTATGGAAAAAAAGAGGGCCGTTATTTAGTAGTATTCCTTCTGGTATAAACGTTATAGAGAGTGTTGGGGTTGGACGCTTAAGGGATATAAGAAAGAAAAAGTGGTATAAAAGGCCCAGCGCATATTTAAGATATTTATTATTCAAGATAGCGAAATTGTTTGGTAACGAATTTAAGATTGTTCCAAAAATTAAGAAAAAATACGATATTGCTATTTCTTATTGCCAAAACGGTTATTCGCCATACTACGTTATAGATAAAGTAACTGCCTGCAAAAAGTATTTGTGGTATCACCATGGTTCATACGAGAAGGATGGTTGGGTAAAGAGAAGGGACTGTAAGTATTATCTAAAATACGATAAGGTTATAACGGTTAGTAATTCTAATAAGGAAATGCTTGCTAAACATTTCCCAAGCGTACAGATAGAAGTTATTCCGAATTTAATAAACAAGGAAAGAATAGTTAACCTTGCAAACGAAAACATAGACGTGTTTAATTCGTTCAAGGGTCTTAAAATTACAACGGTTGGAAGGGTTTGTGAAGAAAAAGGTCAACTTTTTTCTATTAAAGTAGCAAATGAACTTAAGAAACAAAACGTTGCTTTCCGATGGTTGTTCGTGGGAGACGGCGAGGGAATGTTAGATTGTAAAAAACTTATTGAACAACTCGGGTTAAAAGAAGAATGTTTATTCGTTGGTGCAAAAGAAAATCCATATCCGTATATTAAACAGGCAGATTTATATGTGCAAACGTCTTATGTAGAAGCTGAATGTATAACCATTAAAGAAGCTATAATTTTGAATAAGATAATAATCGCCTCGGACTTGCCAGCGATAAGAGAGACTTTAACTTTTTGGGATTTTGGTAGCTATTATAGTTTAACTGTTGAAAGTTTTAATAAAGCGATTTTACGAAACGTTCATGATAAAAAACAGCTTAAAGTTGAAACTATCGAGAGGAATTTCTTAATCGAGAAAGCAAAAGAAAAAATTGCTAACTTATTATTTTAAGTTAAAGAGGTAAAAATTGATGATTAACAACGAGGTTAAAGGCTTAAAGGAAAAATCCATATTTGGTACTATTTGGAAATTTTCAGAACGGTTTGCAGCAAAAATGGTATCGCTAGTTGTTTCAATTATATTAGCAAGACTTCTCACCCCACAAGATTATAGTGTTGTAGGGATAGTTTCTATATTTTTTGTTTTTGCAAGTTATTATTGGTGCTTGCGTTTGTTTTCTAGTTAACATGTTTATTAAAAATGATACTCAAAAATACTATTTGGATATGATAAAAAAGTTATTCTTTAGGGGTAAAAAAATGAAAAAAATAGTTGATTTTTTAAAAAGTAAATTACAGTCTAAGCCCTTACAAAACATTATTGTTTTTGAAAGTGTTCCCGACCTTTCAGACAACACGAAAGCTGTTTTTGACGAGTTTATTCGACGGGGGTTTAATAAACGATATAAATTAGTTTGGTTAATCGAAAAGGATAAGAAAAATTACCCAAAGTATAAAAATGTTGTATACTTGAAGAATAATTTACATAAAACGTTTTTTTCGAAAATTTCGAGACTTAGATTGGGTTTTTTAGCCAAATGTTTTATATCATGTAATCGTTGTTTAACTTCACAAAGGGAGGATCAGGTAGCTTTTTACCTATCGCATGGGACACCTATAAAAAGTGTTAGAGATTTTTATGGTGTGCCAACGAGTATCGACTATGCTCTTGTTGCTTCTAAAAATGTTGAAAAATTGTATGCATATGAAAAACATATAGACGAAAGAAAAATGGTTGGATTAGGTTATCCACGAAACGACGAACTGTTGAATAACCCTGTTGATATCAAAAGAATTCTAAAAACTGATTGTGATAAAATTTTAGTATGGTATCCTACCTATCGCCAAAACAAAAATAAAAACGGAATAAAAACAAACTCGTCTGCTTTGCCTATAATTCATAACGAAAGCAGTGCTTTAGAATTAAACGAGTGGGCTAGGGAGAAGAATGCCTTAATTGTTATGAAACCACATTTTGCCCAAGATGTAACATGTATTAAGGACTTAAATTTAAGCAATATACGATTTATAAATGATGAGTTTTTTATTGATAATAAAATTTCATCTTATACTTTTATAGGCAATTGTGATGCTCTTATAACGGATTATTCATCGGTTTACTATGACTTTACGCTATGTGATAAACCTATTGCCGTTATATGGGAAGATATAGAAGAATATAAAAAATGTCCAGGTTTTGCAGTTGATTTAGACACATATCTAAAGGGAGCTGAAAAAATATATACGTTAATGGAATTTAAGCAATTTATTTCAAGAGTTTGTAATGGTATAGATTTATTAAAAAAAGAACGTAACGAAGTTAAGGACTTTGTTAATTTTTCTTCAGATGGAAGAAATTCAAGTCGTGTTGTCGATTTTATTATAGAAAAAGCAAAGTTGTAAAAGTGGGAGAGAGTATATGAAAAAATATAGAAGAGGGTATACAACGGGTGTTTTTGATATGTTTCACATAGGCCACTTAAATATTTTAAGAAGAGCAAAAGAGAATTGTGAATATTTAATAGTAGGTGTTACTACTGATGAGCTTTGTTGCAAAAGAAAAAAGAAATTGCCCGTAATTCCAGAAAATCAACGCATGGAGATAGTAAGCTCTATAAAATATGTAGATGAAGTTGTTAAACAAGAAAATATGGATAAATTTAATGCGATTAGTAAATTGAGGTGTGACGTGGTTTTTGTTGGCTCTGATTGGCAGGGGACTAAAGAATGGGATGAATACGAAAAACAATTCAAGTTAGTTAATTGTGACGTAATTTATTTGCCTCATACGGATAGTATCTCATCAACGCTCTTAAGAGAAAAAATGAAAAAAGACTAATTGGAAAGGATTAAAATCTAATGAAAACAATATTCAAAAAATTTCACGAAGATTTAATATTTGGCTATACTTTAAAATTGCCGTAAAAAATTCTGCTTCTTATGACAAGGGTGGTAAACGCGCTAAGAAAATGCGTGCACGTTGTGCAAGAAAATTTTTAGCATACGTAGGTAAGGTCGTTAACATTGAAAAGGGTGCAATGAAAAAGAAGTTGCTGTATTTAGCAAGAATATGGCATTAAGCGATATCAAAGCTTTTAGGACTTTTCAAAAACAAATAGAAAACGTTGTTATAGTTAACGATAAACCTAAAGATATTGCCAATGAAATAATAAATCTGCAAAACAACAAGCCATAAGCAGGGAAAGAATTGCGTTTTAATGGTATAGCAGAAGAAAAAATTAAAAGCATTTTATGAATAGAGAGGGTGTATTTGGGTTTTATAAGAAAACTAATACATATAAATTTAAATTTGAAGAAGAGGGAACTGCATGCAGAATTATTCCTTTAGGGTATGCCAGGACAGACATCTTGTGTAAAAAACTAACTCTTCCGTTAGAAAAAATTTTTGGAAAGAAATTTAATAAGGTAATAGTTTGGTGCCCTACCTTTAGACCCTAATGAGATTGTAAGGGGCGCAGAAAAAATTTATAAGATAGAAGAGTTGTGTTTATTTATAGAAAATGTAGCAAACAATATAGATAATTTAAAATCTATTTGCATTACGGACACATCAATCTATTAAAAAGAGCGAAAAAACTTGGAGATTGTTTAATAGTAGCCGCTTCTACCGACGAATTTAACTGGAACGAAAAACAAAAAAGTGTTATTTTTCTTACGAGCAAAGAAAAAAGTTAGTTGAGGCTGTAAGATACGTTGACCTAGTTATCCCTGAAGAATCTTGGGGACAAAAGGTAACCGACGTTCACGAATATCACGTGGATACCTTTGTTATTGGCGACGACTGGAAAGGTAAATTCGATTTCCTTGAAAAAGAAGGTTGCGAAGTAGTTTATTTATCTAGAACGTCAGAAATTAGCACTACTCAAATTAAAACCGATTTAAAAATCAAGTAATACTTTGATTGGAGCATAAATGGATAACTTAAAATCTAAAACAGTAAATAGTATGATGTGGAAGTTCTTAGAAAGAATTTGCGCTAAAATGGTTTCATTAGTTGTTTCCATAACTTTAGCGCGCATTTTATTTCCTAAAGACTACAGCGTTATAAGTATTGTTTTTATATTTATTGAAATTGCCGACGTTTTTATAAACGGAGGACTAAATTTATCCCTTGTACAGAAAAAAGATTCGGACGTTGGCGATTATTCCACCGTTTTGTTTGCTAATATTGTAATTGCTACCATCTTTTATATAACTTTATTTTTTTGTGCTCCGTTAATTGCGAACATTTATGATAACCAACTTCTTATTCCCGTTTTAAGGGTAATGGGCTTGCTACTTTATATAAATGCTTTTAAGTCGGTAATTTGCGCATACGTTTCTAACAATATGGATTTTAAAAAGTTCTTTATAACTACCATTATAGGAACGATAATATCCGGTATAGTTGGCATAGCCCTTGCAATGCGTGGTTTTGGAGCATGGGCGTTGGTTGCACAACAACTCACTAATAGTTTTATAGATACGGTTTTGTTGTTTGGAACGAGCAAGTTGAAATTAAGATTTATTTTTTCTTTTTCGAAATTAAAAGAACATTTACATTTTGGTTGGAAATTATTTGTTTCTTCAATAATTTCTACTGCTTACAACGAGGCTAGACCTTTAATCGTAGGCATTAAGTTTACCCCCACCGATTTGGCTTTTTACAATAAAGGAAATCAATATCCAAATTTAATAAATTCAACGATAAATAGCACTATGGCTAGCGTTATGTTCCCTGCTCTTTCTAAATTAAATAGAGAGCCAAAAGCAGTTCTTTCTGCTACTAGAAGATATATTAGGTGTTCGTCTTTCATAATGTTTCCATTAATGATGGGCTTTGCGGCAGTCGCAAGTAACTTTGTGGAAGTAGTTTTGACTTCTAGATGGTTGCCCATAGTTCCATACTTGCAAATTTTTTGTTTTTGTTATATGCTCAATTTGGTTCAGATAGGAAACATACAGGCAATTAACGCTATGGGAAGAACAGATATAACACTTATTTTGGAAATAATAAAAAAATCCTTATATGCTATTGTAATAATTATATTTATTTTCGTATCGTCTTCTCCAATAGTTTTTGCAATTTCTAATATTGCTACTACGTTAATTGCAACCCTAATAAACACTATCCCGAATAGAAAATTGTTAGGATATACCTATTGGTATCAATTAATTGATATTATTAAGAATTTATTATCAACGTTTATAATGTGTCTTGCCGTTTATTTTATAGGTTATTTAGCCATTAATAAATTTTTGTTATTATTAATTCAAGGGGTGGTTGGTGTAATCGTTTATCTAGCAGTAAACGTAATAATAAAGAATAAAGACTTAACCTATTTTCTAGATATATTAAAATCAATGTTAAAAAGGAAAAGAAAGGTTAGTTGAAGATTCGGAGGAAACTAAATGAAGAAATTGTTTAGAAAAATTTCTAGAAGATTTAATATTTGGCTATATTTTAAAATTGCAGTGAAAAGACCTTGTTCGTTTGACAAAGGTGGAAAGCGTGCTAAAAAAATGAGAGAGAAAACGGCTAGAAAGTTTTTAGCATACGTAGGTAAAGACGTTAATATTGAAAAAGGAGCAATGATAACCTCCACTATGGAGATTGGCGACCGTTCTGGTGTAGGCATAAACGCAAGAATGCACGGAAAAGTTATAATTGGTAAGGACGTTATGATGGGTCCTGATTGTATTGTCTATACTAAAAACCATGCTTTTAGCGACACCTCAATTCCAATGAACAAACAAGGTTTTTCTCAAGAAAAGCCCGTAATAATAGGAGACGACGTGTGGATTGGTGGAAGAGTTATTATTCTTCCTGGCGTTCACGTGGGTAATGGCGCTATAATCGGCGCAGGAGCAGTAGTTACTAAAGACGTTCCTGATTATGCCGTAGTAGGTGGCAACCCTGCAAGAGTACTTAAATATAGAAAGGAAAACTAATTTTCGTTTAATTTCTCAATATTTACCAAAGATAAATAAGGGAGTGGGCTTTTGAAAAAACTTTTGTTTGA
The DNA here is from genome assembly GCA_045651365.1 of Christensenellaceae bacterium. Taxonomy (GTDB): domain Bacteria; phylum Bacillota; class Clostridia; order Christensenellales; family Borkfalkiaceae; genus UBA1259. Next base: position 135,171 of record JAZRSF010000010.1, on the reverse strand, counting down.
TATTCTAAAAAGTCAACTTAATAATCAAAATTGCGAAGTGGATAAAAAACTGTTAGATAAAGATAATCTATCGGTAATTTATAATTTTAGTAAATTCCACGATATTGCTAGCGTCGTGGGTGATTATCTACTTCAAAACGAAGTTTTTTCTACCAACTTTAACCCCCAATTAGAAGAAGTTTTAAGCAAATTCCGTTATCAACAAATGCTTTCGGTTTTAAGATACGAAAGAACCAAGCATATATACGAAAAGGCTTGCTTTGCGCTAGAAAACGCAAAGATTCCGTTTATTCCACTAAAAGGAGCGATAATTAGAAACCTTTACCCACGCCCTGAGATGAGAACAAGTTGCGATATTGATATTCTCGTGCGTGAGAAAGACTTTGATAGAGCAGTTAAGGCGCTTTCACCTATCGCAAAGCCTGTTGGTAAACAACAAAACTACGACGTGCATTTAGAAAGCGAAGGTGGCGAACAAATAGAACTTCACTATCAACTAATTAGCGAAGTTAAGCAAAAAAACTCGTTCGTAAACTACGTGTGGTCAACGGCTAGAAAGAAAGACGGCTACGAATATTTCTTTGAAATGACTAAAGAATGCTTTTTAGCATACTTTATTTTCCATATGGCAAAGCACTTCAAGAGTGGTGGTTGTGGAATTCGTATTTTAATGGACCTTTGGCTATTATGCAATAAAACTTCGTTTGACGAAAGAGCTTTGTTTGCTATCTTTGACAATTTTAAGTTTGCATACAAGTATAATTTAACCGAGTTTTATAAAAAGTCAAAACTTCTTTCATTCGTTTGGTTTGACGGCGAAAAACATACCTTTTTAACCCAACAAATGGAAGAATATATCCTACGTGGTGGGGTATACGGAACGCTAGAACAACTTATAGCCGTTCAACAAATGCAAAGGAAAAACAAACTAACCTTTATTTTTTCAAGACTATTCGTTCCATATAAAGAACTTTCAATTTATTACCCTGTAATTAAAAAGTGCTGTCTATTATATCCACTTTTCATAGTGGTTAGATGGTTTAAGTTGTTTAGGAAGAAATCAAGAAACATAGCAAAAGAAAAACTAAAGATAAGCCAAAATCTAACCGACGAACAAAAGGAAAAACTAGTGTTTATGTATGAACAACTCGGTCTATAAATAAACCTATAAAGTCAAGGATGAAAGAGGGAATAAAAGACTAGTTAAAAATAATTCATAAAACAGTTGACAAAAAGTTTTTAACAAAATATAATAAAATAAACCGTTGAGAAAGAGTAGTAAGTTTTTTAAATTTTTTCAAAGAGAGTTGCAGATGGTGAGATTGCAATAAAAAATACTAAACCGAATGGGCTTTTGAGGGCGAACTGAAATCTAAAAAGAGTAGGTAAGACGGAGTTGACGCTTCGTAAACAAAGTCTGCGTTTTATAGAACGTGTTAAAGTGGGCGCAAGAGCGTCAAACAAGGTGGCACCACGGATAAAGAATTATTCGTCCTTGACAGGTTTTTCTGTCGAGGATTTTTTATTATCAAAAGGAGATAATTATGTTATTTACAAAAAGGTGGCGAAAGCCAACAAGCAAGAATTAAGGATTTAATCCAAGGTAAAAACATTATTATTCAACTTAAGGAGAAAAGAAAAATGAAATTTAACGAAGTAAATTTTGATACTTATTTTAAAGATTACCCAAACGAACAAGGCTTTTTTGGTAAATATGGTGGGGCATACATTAAGCCGGAACTTAAGGCTGCTATGGAAGAAATTAGCATTGCATATCAAACCATTTGTAAGTCTTCAAAGTTCATTAGTGAATTAAGAAAAATTCGCAAAGAGTTCCAAGGTAGACCAACCCCTATTTCACACCTAGAAAGACTTTCTAGAAGCATAGGCAACGTTCAACTTTACGTTAAGCGTGAAGACCTTAACCACACGGGTGCACACAAACTAAACCATTGTATGGGCGAAGGTTTACTAGCAAAATACATGGGCAAGAAAAAGATTATTGCCGAAACGGGAGCAGGTCAACACGGTGTTGCGCTTGCTACGGCGGCGGCATACTTTGGTCTTGAATGCGACATCTATATGGGTTCGGTTGATATTAAAAAACAAGCACCAAACGTTGCAAGAATGAAAATTTTAGGTGCTAACGTTGTAGAAGTTACTCACGGACTAGCAACCCTTAAAGAGGCTGTAGACGCAGCGTTCGACGCTTATCAAAGAGAGTATAAAGACGCTATTTATTGTATCGGCTCGGTGTTAGGACCACACCCATTCCCAATGTTAGTGCGTGATTTCCAAAGCGTGGTTGGTGTAGAGGCAAGGTCTCAATTTTTAGAAATGACGGGCGAACTTCCAGACGCAGTAGTTGCTTGTGTAGGTGGTGGCTCTAACGCAATGGGTATCTTCTCTGGATTCCTTAACGACCCAGTTCAACTTTACGGTGTAGAGCCTTTAGGTAAAGGCCCAAAACTAGGCGACCATGCAGCCAGCCTTAAATACGGAACGGAAGGTATTATGCACGGCTTTAATAGTATTATGCTTAAAGACGAAAACGGCGAACCTGCCCCAGTTTATTCTGTTGCAAGTGGACTAGATTACCCTTCAAGTGGCCCAGAACACGCATTCTTAAGAGATTTAGGCAGAGTTAAATACGACGTTGTAAACGACGACGAAACTATCGACGCTTTCTTTACGCTATCTAAAATGGAAGGCATTATCCCTGCAATTGAAAGTTCACACGCAGTAGCATATGCTATGAAACTAGCCAAGGAAATGAAGAAAGGTTCAATATTAATCAACCTATCTGGTCGTGGCGATAAAGATATGGATTATATCATTGAAAAATATGGTATTAGATAATAAAGGAGAAAATATATGATACTCGACAAATTAGAAAACTTAAAAAATTACCAAGAGGTAAACGCAAACTTCAAGGCAGTAGTTGATTTTATCAAAAACAACGACCTAATGGGTTTAGAACTTGGCAAAGCGCCAATCAACGAAAACGTTTACTATAACAGACAAGAATATATCGGCAAGGAAAAGGTAGACGATAAATACGAAAGCCATATCGATTATATCGATATTCAAATAGTTCTAAAGGGCAAGGAACGTCATTTGTATTCAAAAGATGCACCATTAGAACAAGAAATCAATGCAAAAGACTGCTACTTTACTAACGCTAAAGAAGATGCAATCATTGATTTAGAAGAAGGAAACTTCGTTATTTTCTTTGCTGGCGAACTTCATAAACCGGGCTTAAAGTTAGACGACAATAAGGTTCAAAAAATAGTGTTTAAGGTAAAACAAAAATAAAATAAATAAAAAAATAGCCGAAAGGCTATTTTTTTGTGCTTGAAATTAACGCTAAATATTCCCCAAAGTATTGTTCCCTTATGGGCATAATGGGGTGGCGAATGTCGTCGAAATATAAAACAAGTGCAGGGGCGATATTCTTGTATTTATCTTTAATTTCATAATGGATAAGTTTTCCTTGTTTAATTAATAGTTTTGCTTTAGCGTGATAGTTGAAATAAGGCATATAAATATTGTTTGCTTTATTACGAAAATAATTACTTATAATATTGACGGCATTTTGCATTTGTGCTAGAATTAACCTTAACAATATATAGAGGTTTACGTAATGAACAGATTGGTTTTTGAAGATAGTATTATTCTTTATTGGGATAAAGAATGGGAACTCCCAGACGGGATAGATTACGTAGTTTACCTAAACGGAAAAGAAGTTCAAAAAACTAAAAAAACGCACTTCACGTTTAGCAATTTAGAAAGTCAAACGAACTACGATATTAAAATTGAAAGAATAGACCTTTCGGGTGAAAAGGCGCTTTTCTTTGAAGAAAGTATATTAACCTTAAACAAGAGAGAGAGGATTGACGTAACGAAGCCACCTTATAACGCTGTTGGCGACGGAAAAACCTTAAACACCAAAGCCCTTCAACAAGCGATAGACGACTGCAAGGAAGGTCAAACGGTATACATTCCTAAAGGCGAATATCTAACTGGTGGATTAATGCTACATACCGATATGGAATTGTTCCTTGACGACGCGATTTTGCAAGGTTCTAAGCAAGTGGAAGATTATTTACCAAAGGTTAAAACTAGATTTGAAGGCTACGAAATGGAATGTTATCGCTCTTTAATCAATATGGGTAATATTGATAGAAACGGTGGATATAATTGTCAAAACGTAGTAATTCGTGGAACGGGTAAAATAATCGGTGGTGGCAGAACGCTTGCATTAAATATCCTAGAAGTGGAAAAGGCTCGTCTTAAAGAGTTTATGGAGTCAAACAAAGAACTCGTTGCGTCTTGTGAAAACATAAACACTCTTCCTGGTAGAGCGCGTGGCAGACTTATCAATATGTGCAACTGCAACAACGTCGTTTTATGTGGACTAGAAATGGGTATGGGCGCAAGTTGGAATATCCACTTTGTATATTCTAAAAATATCGTTACTTGTAGCTGTAAGATTTTCTCTCACGACGGCGACCATCACGTTTGGAACGGCGACGGCTGGGACCCGGATTCAAGTGAAGATTGCACTGTTTTTGACACTGTTTTCGACACCTTTGACGATGGAATTGCTATTAAAAGTGGTAAAAACCCAGAAGGTAATATCATAAACAAGCCTACCAAAAACATTAGAATTTTCGATTGCCGTGGTGGACACGCCGTTGCTATCGGTAGCGAACTTTCAGGTGGCGTTGAAAACGTTTACGTTTGGGACTGCGATTATCCAGATAGTTTCTACGGCTTATCTGTTAAAACGGCTTTCCCTCGTGGTGGCTACGTTAAAAACGTCGTTATTAGAAATTGCAAACTTACTGGAATAGGCGTGAGGACTAAATACGGCACGAACCTTGATGGTCAAGGTGCAGGAACGCTTACCGATATAGAAAATATCCATATTGAAAACATCTTTATTTACGGAGAAAAACACGATAGGGTTATTTACCCGGAAGATTATAAAATTCCTATCTACCTAGATGGTTTTGACGGCGACGGCAACGAAATTAAGAACGTAACCATTAAAAACGTTAAAATACAAAGACGACCTGACGGTGGCACTCAAGATATTTATATTAAAAACGTAAAAGGATTAACCATTGAAGGCGTAAAATACGAATAAATGAAAAAAGAAGGCTAGTTTTTAGCCTTCTTTTTTATATCACAAATTTTTTAATATTCTTTTCTACCACAAAGCAAGTCAATACTAACGCAAAAATAGTCAGCGAGTTTCCAACACTCCATTATACTAGGTTCAATGTAGCCTTTTTCCCAACGAGATAAGTTAGCTTGGCTTGTTCCAACAATTTTAGCTAATGCTCTTTGAGAAAGGTTGTGTTCCTTCCTTAATTCCATTATTTTATTATTTTTAAATCCCTTATCCATACTTTCTATTATACAAAAATGTATATAAATACTTGACTTATACATATTTGTATCATATAATTTGTAATACATTATATTTTATACTGAAGAAGGAGCATAAAGTAATGAAAAAATTTTTTAGACTGCTTATTATATCTTTACTTATAACAGCAATGGCTTTATCGCTTTCGGCATGTGAGTTAGGTGTAACAGGTTTAGATAATAGCGCCGATACAACAGGTAACGATAACGTACATACGCATGACTATGTAATGACTATTACAAAACAACCAACTTGTATTAGCGCTGGAACAAAAAAGTTTGAGTGTTCGTGTGGCGATAGCTATACGACTAATATTAGTCCTTTAGGTTGTGAATTTACAAACTATGTTTCTAATAATGACGCAACCTGTACAAAAGATGGTACTAAAACAGCTAGGTGTAATAGGCCTAATTGTCCTGCAACAAATACAATACCAGACAACGGCTCAATGCTTTCGCATGAGCTTGGTAAGGAGAAAATAATAAGGGAAGCAACTTGTGGTGAGTCTGGTATTTATACATACGAGTGTTTGCATTGTGGAAAGGCTTCTTCAAATAAGATTTATAATCTACAAAGCTATAGCGCAAGTGAAGTGTATGAATTGACGAAGGATTCAGTTGGAGAAATAATTACATATAATAAAAATGGTGGAGAGCTTGCTTTGGGAACGGGCTTTGTGTATGGTGCAGATGGAAAAATTATAACCAATTTCCACGTTATCGAGGATGCTTATTCTGCGGAAATCACAATTAGTGGAACTAGTTATACTATTCAAAAGATTTTAGCTTATGATGAAGAAATTGACCTAGCTGTTCTTAAGATAAACGCAAGCAACTTAAAGGCTGTGGATATTTGTTTAAAGGAGCATGTGGTTGGTAAATCGGTTTATGCTTTTGGTAGTTCAAAAGGTTTAACTGCGACCTTTTCTCAAGGTATTATAACTTACGCAAATCGTGAGATTGATGGTGTTGAATATGTGCAACATGATGCAGCAATTTCTAGTGGTAATTCTGGTGGACCATTAATTAACCAATATTGTGAAGTCATTGGCATAAATACAATGACTGTAAGAGATTCCCAAAATTTAAATTTTGCAATTAGGACTACAGAAATACAAAATCTAGATTTTTCAAATCCTATAGATTTTGGAGAGCATAACCCAGATAATAGTGGAACAACTACACCAAGTAGTCCTACTAATCCTACTGATATATTTAGCGTAATGAGAAGCTATGCTGTAACTAATGGTGAGTATAAAGATGGTGTATATACGGTTACTTTTGCTACAGAATATTCTTCTGACTATAAGTATATATATATTTTTCATTTGGGTTACGACTACATAGAAGATGAGTTTTCATTAGATATTTTTGTATACAGCTCTAGCTACTCTTTTTTAGTTAGTATAGATATAGATACAATAGATGGTGTTTATGATTGGAGCTACATAGATTCATACGAGTATTATATGTCAGGGGTAATAAATGGTAACACATGGGATACTGGGTATCTTTTAGGTTATAGTTATAACAATATTTCTTCAACAAGTCTTAGAAGTAGCATAAGAGAGTTAGCATCATCTTCGGTGAATTTATTGCTTTTTGCTGTTAATGCTTATCTTTCTGAAAACGGCATTACGGCATATAAACTAGGCTTTGTTAATTTTTAATAAAAGAGAAGGCCTCTTCTAATAGTTGCTTTTAGCCTTCCTAAAAAAGTCGGTATTGACAATTTTGGCAAAATATGGTAGTATAATAAAAAAGGGGAGGCTAGATTATGAATAAAATTATTACTATTGGCAGAGAGTTTGGTAGTGGTGGTAGAGAACTTGCCCTTAAACTTTCCGAGGCTTTGGGCTATGATTACTACGATAGAGAAATTATAGAAGAAATTGCCAAACGTACCGAATTATCGGAAAAATACGTTCAACAAGTTTTGGAGCATGACCCTCATCATCATCTTCCAATTACCGTTGGACATACCTTTGCATACTTGCATCACTACGGGATAGAACGTCAACACGCTGTTTATCGTGAACAAAGCGAAGTTATTAAGCAAATGGCTGAAAACGGAAATTGTATTATAGTTGGTAGATGCGCAGACTTTATTTTAAGAGAACAAAATCCGTTAAGAATATTCGTTTATTCGGATATTGACCATAAGGTTAATCGCTGTAAAGAACGTGCTGACGTTAAGGAACATTTTACCGATAAGCAACTTAAAAAGCATATAAAGGCAATTGATAAAAACCGTGCAAGATATTATAAATTCTACACAGGCAACGAGTGGGGAGACAAATTAAACTATGATATTTGCATAAATACTGCAACAATGAATCTAGATGACGTTGTTGAAATGCTAGTTAAAATGCTAAAAGATTAAAAAAACTTGTAAAAAGCGTGCAGTTTGTTAAAAGACGAATTGCACGCTAAATTTTTTATTTTTGTTGCCACCATTTTGTTGACAAACAAAAAACCTTGTGGTAATATGTATAAGCAATGAGCGAGCATGGCGGAATTGGCAGACGCGCTAGACTTAGGATCTAGTGGGAGACCGTGGGGGTTCAAGTCCCTTTGCTCGCACCAAAAAATGTGCTAGGCTAAAAAGCCTAGCACATTTTTTTATGCAAAAAAGCAAAGGACTTGGGCGAAGCCCTCCGTAGCAAAGCGGAGGAGCATTAGGAGAAAATTTGCTTGCAAATTTCTCGTAGAGTAAACAGTGGACACCCACTGTTTATCGGGTATGGTCGCACAGGCGAAAGTCCCTTTGCTCGCACCAAAAAATGTGCTAGGCTAAAAAGCCTAGCACTTTTTTTGTGCAAAAAAGCAAAGGGACTTGAATTAGGAACTAGCAACTTTAGTTGCGTATTCGCCAAGGGCGAAAAAACAGTCCACTGGACTGTTTTGTGGGAGGCTCGAGAGAGGCAAGTCCCTTTTGTTTTGGTTTAAAAGAGAAAAATTCCAACCTAATCGTCGGTTGGAACTTTTTATTTTAAGCCTAAAATCTCGTCTGCCGAAATATCTAAAATTTCACAAATGTTAGCAAAAGTATCTAGCGATGGATATTTATCTAATCGCATATACTTGCTAACCGTTGATGGGTTTATATTAAGTTTTTTTGCTAATTCTTTTTGAGAAATCGTGCCAAATCGTATGGCCTCTCTTAATCTTTTTTGTATATCTTCTATCCTTATCATATTAAAATAATAGCACAACGTGCAATTAACACTTGACAAAAGGCACATTGTGCCTTTATAATATTACCAATAAAAAATTTTTTATACAGGAGAAAAAATTATGTATTGTACTCATTGTGGAAATGAAATTAGCGACAACGCCGTTGTTTGTCCAAATTGTGGCGTGCCAACGGATAAGTACAACGCAACCAACAAAAAAAGCGATAACAAAGGACTTCAAACTGCCGCTAAAATATTTTTAATAATTTCTTGTATTGGCATAGGATTATTGTTTTTGATATGTTTTTTTATCTTTATTGTTGCTGGTATACTTATTGGTGAGGGTGCAATTGTTTTTGTATCTTTTTTATATTTAATACCACTTGCTTGGTGTTTGCCAATGACCATTCACTATTGTAAAGCAACTAAAAATAATGAAACCGTTGGAATAGGCTTTAAGGTATGCACGTTGTTGTTTGCAAGTCTTATTGCTGGCATTTTAATGCTTTGTGATAACTAACAGGAGAAAAAATTATGTATTGTAAAACTTGTGGAAATGAATTAAACGATTTAGCAGTTGTTTGCCCTAAATGTGGTTGCGCTGTAGAAGAAGGAAAGACCAAACAAAAGAAAGAAATAGACTTTTCTAAATTACACTCTATACTTTCTTACGTTGCCCTTGCTATTTTGTGCCTTGCAGTAATATTTATGGTTATCTCGATTATTTCGTCTTATATTTATGTTGGCACTTCTTATTATCAATATTATGACGGCGAAATTGCATATATTAATACTTATGGTTACTGGAACATAAACGAAAACCCAATGATAGCTAGTTTTGTGTTCTCAATACTAGGTTTTTTAACTTCAATTGCTAACTTTGTTTTAGGATTTAAGAAAGAAAACAAAGATAAACTATTTAGGGCTACGGCTATATATATGTTTGGCGTCGTTATGATGTTTTTATCTATATACGGCATGGCTTGGTTATAACAATTGAAAAATAATTAACAAAAAAGTTCGGTTTAACCGAACTTTTTTTGTTTTAAATATAAATTAGCAAAATAGATAAAAGCATTATCTCTCCCCTAAAATCTCTTCGACAATTTTTGTCGTGGGATAGGGGGCTTTTTATTTGACATTGCACTTAATTATAGAATATAATTAAAAAGTATTTTAATTTTAGGAGAAAATTATGAGCAAGAAACTATTATCGTTTTTGTTACTTATCTTTTCAATGTTAAGTATGGCATGTTTTTCGGCTTGTAGCGAAGAACACGTTTGTTCGTATACCGACGTTGTAACCCCACCTAACTGTCAGGAACAAGGTTACACAACTCACACTTGTGAATGTGGCAAAAGTTACGTTGATTCTTACGTAGAGCCTAACGGAGAACACGTTTTTGGCGAGTGGGAAGTTATAACGCCTGTATCTTGCACGCAAGAAGGTTCTGAAAAGAGAACTTGTAGTGTTACGGGTTGTGAAGAAGTAGAAACCAAAACGGTGGAAATGTTGCCTCACGAATATCTAGACACTGTTTATCCAGCAACTTGTTCTAGTCAAGGCTATACAAGGCACGTGTGTAATTGTGGTGATGCTTATAGCGACACCTACGTTGCTAAAATTCCACATAATATAGATGGAAGAACTTGCACCACTTGTAATAGAGATATCGACGCTATTGACGTAGCAACGTTTAGTGGCACGGCTGGTGATGGCTCGGGTTATAAAATATATTTCCTAGCAAACGGAAATTACTACGATTGCTATATTTTTGGTTCCGGGGCTTTTAATACTCCTAGTGGAATTTCTAACTATAGAAAACTAGCAAAGAACGTATATATTTCAGATGGTATTACTAGTATTCCAAACCAATTCTTTATTTCGTTTAGTGTAGTAGAAAACATAAAACTTCCAAGCACTCTAAAAACCATTGGAACTCAATCTTTCTATGGTTGCAGGTATTTAACGAGCATTGAAATTCCAAGCACGTTGCAAAGCACCTATCGTTCTTTCGAAGGTTGCTCGGGATTAGAAAAAGTTATCATAAGCGATTTAGAAAGTTGGTGTAAAATAGACTTCCAAGCCTTTGCTGGAAACCCACTATATTACGCTAAACATTTATATCTAGGCGATACCGAAATAACCGATTTAGTAATTCCTGATAGTATTACTGAAATTAAGGGAAGTGCATTTATCAATGGTTCATTTACAAGCGTATCAATTCACGATAACGTAACGAGCATTGGCGCAGACGCCTTTAAGGGTTGTGAGAATATTCAATACTACGAATACGAAGGTGGCAAATATTTAGGAAACGCAAATAACAACTACCTAGCGTTTGTTAAACCAATAAATGCCGATACCACTTCGGTAAACTTACACGATAACACGAAAATCATTCTTGGTGGCGCTTTTGAAAACACTAACGTTGTAAACGTAGTTATTCCTGGCACCATTAAAGCCATTAGTAACAATACTTTCTCCGGTTGTTCTTCTCTAGAGAGTGTAGCCTTAAAGAGTGGTGTTGAGAGCATTGGTCAAAACGCTTTTGCTTATTGTTCTTCATTAACAAACGTTTCAATTCCAGACACCGTTACAAGTATTGGCTCCTCTGCTTTCATAGGTTGTTCGGCTTTACAAACTATTGCTACCGGCAACGGCATAACTTCTATCGAATCTACCGTTTTCCAAGGTTGTAGCAACTTATCTAGCGTAACCATTGGTAGTAAGGTTGAAACTATTGGTGCAAACGCATTCAAAAACTGCACTTCATTACAAACGATTGAAATTCCAAATAACGTTACCGATATTAATTCCACTGCTTTTACAGGCTGTAGCGAATTAACTACCGTTACGTTAGGAAACGGTATTAAAACTATAAACGATTCTACTTTCGCCGGTTTTGCTAAACTAACGAGCGTTACTTGTGGAAATCAACTTGAAATTATCGGCGATTCTGCTTTTGCTGATTGTGTTTTATTGTCAACCGTAAGTTTGCCAAACACCGTAAAAGAGATTGGCGCTAGCGCATTTAAAAACTGTTCGGCGTTAAGCGTTTTACCTGTAGGTAGCAACGTTGAAATCATAAAAGAATACGCTTTCTCAAGTTGTGTTGGCTTAACTACTATTATTATTCCTGATAGCGTTGCAGTTATCGAAAACAACGCTTTTGAAAAATGCACTAATATATCTTCGGTAACCTTAGGCTCAAGCGTTACTAGTATCGACGCTTATGCATTCACTAATTGTGGCAATCTAACCAATTTAACCTTAAACGAAAAACTAGTAAGCATTGGCGATTATGCGTTTTACTATTGTTCTAAATTAGTAAAAGTGCAAATGCCTAACACAGTTTTAAGCGTTGGTAACTCTGCCTTTTATGGTTGCACCCTTTTAGCTGATTTAACCTTTAGTAGTGAATTAGAAACTATTGGCAGTAACGCCTTTTACGCATGTGTGGGTTTAGTCAACGTTGCTTTACCTAATAGCGTTAAAACTATAGGTCATTCTGCTTTCTCATGGTGTAATAAACTAGAATCTATTTCTATCGGTAGCGATATTGAAGTAATTGGTAGCAATGTGTTTGAGGATTGCTCTAAGTTGCAAACGGTAACTATTGCCGGTAACGTTAAAAGCGTTGGCACCGAAATTTTCTATGATGCAGATAACGTTCAACTTAACGTATACGAAGGTGGCTACTACACGGGCGACACAACCAATCCTTACAGAGTATTCGTTATGCCGGTAGACACCACCGTTACTTCAATGACCTTACACGCTGATACTAAAGTTATCGCAGGCGAGGCGTTTAGAGGTTGCATCAGTTTAACTAGCGTAACTCTTCCAAATGGTTTAACTACTATTTGTGATAGCGCTTTCTATCAAACGGGATTAATTAGTATTGAAATCCCTGATAGCGTTACGACCATAGAACAATATGCTTTCTACTACAATCAAAAACTCACTACCGTTATCATGAGTAGCAATATAACTAAGGTAGGATATAATGCTTTTACAAGTTGTAACAAACTAAATTACAACACATACAATAACGTTCGTTATTTAGGAAATTCTACTAACAAGTATCTAGTTTGTATTGGAACACCTTCAACTACAACGACCTACACTTCTATCTCTATAAACACTAACACTAAAGTTATTGCAGGTGCTGCATTTATGGGACAATCCAAAGCGACTAGCATCTCATTACCAAACGGACTAATTAGTATTTGTGCTTCAGCGTTTAGTGATTGCCAAGAGGTAACTTCGTTAGTAATTCCTGATAGCGTTACTTATATTGGCGAAAGTGCTTTCTTCCGTCTATGGGCTATGACTTCACTTACTCTATCAAGTAACCTAAAAGAAATCGGTAGACAAGCATTCTATCAATGTTACAATTTTACTTCTTTGATAATTCCAGATACCGTAGTTACTATTGGCGAGAGCGCATTTGAGAATTGTAGTGAGGTTACTACCTTAAAAATCGGCTCTGGCGTAAAAAGTATTGGTGTAAAAGCCTTTGCTGGTTGCACGGATTTAACTAACGTTACCTTTAATGCTACCGAGGGTTGGTGGTATAGCGCAACGAACTCTGCAACGAGTGGAACGGCGATTGATATTGCAAACGCCGACAAGGCTACTATTATAAATTACCTATTGGGAATGGGCGAAACAAAGTGCTTTAAGCGCTAAAAGCGATAAATGATAATCTAAAAGGTTAGGCGATTGTCTAACCTTTTTTATATTTAACTATTTTTTTATCTCGTTAAAGCGTGAATTTACTTTTTTTGCCTATAAAAAAGCCAAAAATGGTTGAAAATAGACGAAAATTTATAAAATAAGCCGATTTAACGCTTTTATAGTTGCATACTTTTTTCTACTATTGTATAATAAATTCAAGGTGCTGAAATGAGTAAAGTTTTTGACTTCAATATTGAAAAGATAGATTATATCGTTAAAAGAAGTTATCGTTGTAAAGATAGGTATTCCATTTCTAACGATTATTCTTATAGATTGCTTTACGTTCTCTCTGGGGAAGTTGCGTTTTATTTTAACGACGGCACTACGAAACTAAAAACGGGCGACTTAGTTTTTATTAAACCTAAGAGTGATTACGTAGCTGAAGTGCTAAGCGAGGAAGATTATAATTTTATAACCGTTAGTTTTTTGGCAGGTGGCGATTTTTCTTGGCTTAAATCTCCACTCTTGGTGGCTCATAATGAAAATCTAATTAGCGAATTTTCTACGGCATACGATATGTATGAGTTTCAAGATGACCTTTTTATAATTAAAGCAAAATCTTTAATTTTTAACGCCGTTCATAAAACTATAAGCTTTAACGAGAAAAACGTTTCTACTTTCGACGAAATTGATAAGGCGCTAGATTATATTAAATCTAACTATATGAACAAAATTTCTCTTTTAGAGATTGCCGAGGTTTCTGGCTGTAGCTTATCCCACTTTAAGTTTAAGTTTTTTCAAAAGACTAAAACTTCGCCTATGAAATTCCTTAACGAGTTTAGATTAAATAGAGCAGAAGACCTCTTGAAATCGGGACTTTATAACGTTTCGGAAACGGCTAACCTTTGTGGCTTTAACAACGTGCATTATTTTTCAAACGCATTTAAGAAGTTTTTTGGAATTTCTCCAAAAACTTATCTATCTAAAAAACATAAATAGGGAGGGTAAAAATGCAGAAAGATTATTTTCTTAATAACCAATTTGCAAAGCAGTTGTATTACGACTATGCAAAAGATTTGCCTGTAATCGATTATCACAACCATCTTTCAATTAATACCTTAAACGACACTCCGTTTACCGATATTTGCGAACTTTGGGTAAAAGCAGACCCTTATAAGCATAGGTTAATGCGTATTTGTGGCGTGAATGAAGAACTTATAACCGGTGGAGCAACCAACTACGAAAAGTTTTTTGCTTGGTGTAAAATCTTTCCATCACTTGTGGGAACACCCGTGTTCGATTGGTCGCTAATCGAACTTAAGAGAGTTTTCGATATTGACTTAATGCCAAGCGAAGAAAACGCAAAAGCCATTTTCGACAAGGCAAACGAAGTTATTAAAGAAAAAGGCATTAGCGCAAACTATCTATTAAAGTTATTTAACGTAGAATATTCTGCGCCTTGCCAAGGCATTTTAGACGACTTATCTTTCTTTACTACACCAGACTGCGTGCCTTCTCTTCGTGGCGACGATATGTTAATTCCTACACTTGACCTAATAAAAAAACTTTCTTCAATAATCGGTCAAGAAATAGTAGACCTTAACGGATATATCTCGGCTCTAGCAAAGAGAATTGACGACTTTCATAACGTAGGCTGTAAGTTTAGCGACCACGCTTTAGATAACGGCTTTATCTATGTTAAAGACGACGGCTTGAACGCTCAAAGATTTGCTAAACTTCTAAATGGCGAAGAGTTGTCTAGCCAAGATAAAGTTCAAATTTCTTGCTACGTTTTAAGAGAGTTATTCGCTATATACGTTAGCAAAAACATGGTGGTGCAACTTCACGTGGGCGCTCAAAGACAAACTAGCACGAGACTTAAAAACCTTGCAGGTAAGGCTGGTGGATATGCAGGCATTGGTAGCACGGTTGACGTTAAGTCGCTTACCAACCTATTCGACGACGTAGAGCAAAGGGCAGGTCTTCCAAGAATAATTCTGTTTACCCTTAACCCAAGCGACAACGCCGTTATGGCAATACTTAGTGGCTCTTATTCAAAAGACGGCGTAAGCGCACTAGTAACTCAAGGCCCTGCTTGGTGGTGGTGCGACCATCTTCAAGGAATAAACGAAATGTTAGATAATTTTGCAGTATTCAGCGTGTTATCTACCTTTGTAGGAATGACTACCGACTCAAGAAGTTTACTATCCTTTTCAAGACACGATTACTTTAGAAGAGCACTTTGCAAATGGATAGGCGACAAGGTTGCTAAAGGCGAACTTCCAGAAGACAAGGAACTTTATAAACCAATAATCGAAAAAATGTGTTATCAAAACGCTAAAAATATAATAATGGAGAAATAGTTATGAGATTTAACGTAAAAGAAGATATTATCGCTTTAACCCCAGAATGGAAGGGAGAAAGACTTCCTGACGGCAGACCAAAGGTAGACGAAAAATACCTTAAGGCCCTTAAAAACCTAACTCTAGAAGAAGTTTGGAAACCTATCTTTATCAAGGGTTACGAAAGCCAATTCGAAGGTAGACTTCAAACCTTACATAACGACGGCAGAAAACTTATCGGTAGAGCAGTTACTGCTACCTACTGCCCGTTTAGACCTGACTTAGACGCTGTTGTTAAAGCTACGGGCAAGGAAGAAGGCAGAACGGGAACTTACAACCAATGGGTAATAGATAACCTTATGGAATACGACGTTCCTGTTATCGATATGTATGATAAAATTTACAAGGGAACATTCCTTGGTGGTAATCTAACCACTGCTTTAAAGAACAAAACCAAAAACCCTAACGGTGGTGCAGTAGTTTGGGGTGGTGTTCGTGATACCGAGCAAATGGTTAAAATCGAAAACACTCAAGTTTACTATCGTGGTATCGACCCAACTCCTATAAGAGAATTCATTATGACGGGATACAACACAGTTACTAGAATCGGTAACGCAGTATGTCTTCCTGGCGACGTAGTATTCGGCGCAGGTGGTGGCGTCCTATTCATTCCTAGCCATCTAGTAGAAGAAGTTGTTGGTGGTGCTGCAAAAACGCAAGTTAAGGACATGTTCGGTTTTGAAATGATTTCTCAAAACAAATTCACTACGGCTCAAATAGACAGAAATACTTGGACGGTTGAAATGTTAGACCTACTTATGGACTTCATTAAAAACGACGATAGGGCTATCGATTATAGAGATTTAGACTGGTCTTTAGAATATGACCTTGCTATTAACGGCGACCCTAACGATACACAATCTTCACTATAAGGAGTTAAAATTATGTCAAATTATTTAAAAGATAAAGTTGCAGTTGTTACAGGCGCAGGTGGAACTCTTTGCTCTGAAATCGCAAGAGAACTTGCTAAAGACGGCGTTAAAGTTTTCCTAGTTGGTAGAACGGAAGACAAACTTGTAAAAGTTGCCGAAGAAATTATCGCAAACGGTGGTTGGGCTAAAACCTACGCTGCAGACGTTACCGATAAAGTGGCTATTGCTGAACTTGCTAAATTCGTTGAAGAAACTGCAGGTCCATGTAATTTCCTAGTTAACGGTGCTGGTGGAAACAACGTTAAGGCTATGCCAAGCATAACCGAGTTCGACCCACGTGAATTAGAAGGCACTCTTCCAGAAGGCACCAAAGGTCTATACGATATCGACCTAGAGGCTTTTGAAAGCGTTCTTAACATAAACACTATGGGAACTGTTATCCCAACTATGGAATTTGCTAAACAAATGGTTAAAGTTGGTGGTGGTAGCGTTATCAACTTTGCATCTATGAATAGTTACTGCCCACTTACTCGTTGTTTTGCTTACGCTATGAGTAAAGCGGCTATTAGCAACTTAACCCAATCTTTTGCAGCATATTACGCACCTGCAAACATTAGAATTAACGCAATCGCCCCAGGATTTATGGTTAACGAACGTAGCAAAACTTATCTTGGCACGGTTGAAGAAGGCTTAACTGCAAGAGGACAAAAGGTTATCGGTCATACCCCAATGGGTAGATTTGGCGAGGCTAAAGACCTTGTTGGTTGTGCTAAATGGTTATTAAACGAAGAACAATCTTCTTTCGTTACTGGTATCACTATTCCGGTTGACGGTGGATTCTTAACCCTAGGTGGTGTATAAGCCTAGTTAGGAGGAAAAATGATTTTAACAGATTATTTTAGAAGTCAAAAAGATGCTACTTGGGATTTTGCCCTTCAATCAGGGGTAAATAAAGGTGTAATAAGACTTCCTGAAGACCCATCTTTTGATATTACAAACTACTCTCATTGGAGAGAAGTTCATAAAAGATTTACCGATTACGGCATTACGCCACTTCTAATCGAGCCAATGCCAAACGAACTTCACGACCACATTAAGGCTGGCGACGAAAAGAGAGACGAGTGCATAGAAAAAGTTATTAATATGTTTCCTATTATGCAAGAACTTGGCATAGAAGGAATTTGCTTTAACTTTATGGCGCATATCGGTTGGCTACGCACCTCTTCTACTTTCCCAGAACGTGGGGGCGCAATGGTTACCGAGTTTAGTATGAAGGACTTTAAGCCTACTAACGCAAAAATTACGGCAGAAGAACTTTGGTATAACTACGAATATTTCATTAAAGCAGTTATTCCACACGCCGAAAAATATGGTGTTAAACTTGCTCTTCACCCAGACGACCCACCTGTTCCAAACCTAGGCGACGTGGGAAGAATTATGATTAACCGTGAAAACATTAGAAAGGCAGTTTACGATATCGTTAAAAGCGATAATCTAGGGCTTTGTATGTGTCAAGCAAACTTCCATATAATGGGCGAAGACCTAGAATCGGTAATTAAGGAATTTGCTAAAAAGATATTCTTCGTTCACTTTAGAAATACTACTAGAACTCCAAACGGCTTTAGAGAAACCTTCCACGATAACGGCGATATTGATATGGCTAAACTTATGAATATCTATATCGAAAACGGCGTAGACGTTCCTATTAGGGTAGACCACGTTCCAACTTACGCAGGCGAAAAATCTCAAGTTGCAGGTTACGACGCTATGGGAAGACTTTTTGCAATAGGCTACCTAAAAGGTATATTGCAAGCCTGTGAATTAAACAAAAAATAATCGTAAGGAGATAGATTATGATTAATATTGGCAAAGAAACCATTAAAAAGCAAGAAAACTTCTGGAATCACGCACACTTCCACCCAACTGACGCTATTGAAGACGCTTGGGGTAAAAAACTTATTGACAAATATTCGGCAGACGGCGCTGTAAAAATGATTCGTTTTTACACCATGTTTGAAGATATCGTTTATCAAGGGGATAACGGCGAATTGTTATACGACTTCCGTATTAACGACCTTAGAATGGACTACCTTATCGAAAAAGGTTTTGATATTCTTTGCACCTTTTGCTACATTCCTGATGCAGTTGCAGAGCGTCCTATGTCATACTATTTGGCGTTAGGCAAAAAAATTAGATATAAAAATAAGGTAATTAACCTATCAACTCCTGCAAATTACGATAAATGGGAAGAGATTTGCTACGAATATACCAAGCACTTAACCGAAAGATACGGCGCAGAGAGAGTTAGTAAGTGGTTCTTCCAATGCTATAACGAGCCAGACTGTTGTAGTTTCTTCCTAGGCGATTATCCACCAGACGACGATTGGAGATATTCAAAGCAAAGAGCAGAAGAAAGAGCAGGCCACTACAATAAATTATACTTTGGTTTCCAACGTGCTATTAAGAGCGTTTGTAAAGACTATCAAGTAGGTGGTTGCGCACTAGCCGGCGATTTGAATTTCTTTGGAAGTTGGCTAGATTACGTTAAGGAAAACAAACTTGGTCTTGACTTTATTTCTATTCATACATACGGCACCGGTCCAAAGCCTTTAAACGACAACGTTCCATGGGGCAGGGTTAACGTAATGAACACCATTAACGTTTACGATAACCGTTTTGCTGTTATTAAAGAAAAACAATTAGAAGACGTTCCTCTAATCGTAGACGAATGGGGTGCAGGCACCGAAGGTGTTCGTTCTATTACCGAATGTCCTAAACTTATTTATAGAGAAAACGAATGGTTCTCGTCTTACTATGTAAAACTTATTTATGAACACATTAATCGTGGCAATAAGTTAAGACGTATGCTCATTTGTTTATCAGGTCAAGATAGACAAAAATTCGATTTCTCTGGTAACAGAACTTTCCTTACCAAAAACTTTATCAATAAGCCTATTTATAACGCTTACATTTTAGGAAGCAAGCTTGGCGAAAATCTTTTAGCGTTCAACACCGATAACCAATATATCTCAATGGTTCCAACAAAACAAGACAACGGCGATTACGCGCTATTGTTTACCTATTCGGAAACATATTTCGACGAAAGCCTAGAAGATAAGATTGAAACTCTTTCTTTTGACGAAGATATTAAGGGCAAGAACGTTACTATTTGGGCTATCGATAGAGATACCACTAACCCTTGCAGAATGTTCCAAAGAAAGGGTTGGGATTACGATTTGACCAAAGAACAATTAGAAGAATTAAGAGAAGAGGGAAGATTAAAACCAGTTAAGCAATTCGTTGCTGATAGCAACTCTTTCGATTTAACTCTTACTGCAAACGGCTCTTACCTAGTAACCGTTGAAAAATAATTTAATTGCAAAATAAAAAGGTGAGTGCAAAAGCACTCACCTTTTAGTTTTATTAATTTTTATATTTTAGCGTATTTTCTATATATTGGGAATTCGTAGTATTCTTCGGCGTTGTTAAATTCAGTAATCAAAACCAAAAAGGTTAAAAGTATCATAGTTGGTATAGTAGAAAATTCTACAGTGTCTACAAAACCGTAGCAAGAACACATAATAAATGATGCGCAGGCAAAGGTGTTAAAGTCTTTGTTGTTTTGCATAAATACGGCAAAACGGCTATAAAAGTAATAGGTGTATGCGCCAAGACCAACTAAACCTAAACTTCCCATAACTTGGAATAGCGTAGAGTGAGAATTATATAATCTTAAACCACCTGCGCCTGTTGGAGCGTAAAGTTGGTGGTTATGATAGCCGAACCCTGCGCCAAACAATGGGTTTTCTAAAAATATTCTAACGGCGTCAAGGTAAAGGTCGGTTCTTCCCGAATCGCTATTTTTAGCCTTATCAATTAAATCGGTTATAAGATATGTTTTGTCTTTGAAAATTATTACAAGACCAAGGCAAATTGCACCCGAAATCGCAAGGAACACAACTAGAGTAAATCGATTATGGTTTTTGCCTTTAGTTCTCATAAACACTAATAATGCCAAAATAGGCAAGAAGGCTACGGCAACGCCTAAACTGCCGTCACTTCCCGTTTTATAGATTATAAAATAAAATGCTAAAACGGTTATTACGTAAGGATATATATTGTTAGATTTAACACCTAGATAACATACGGCTGGAATTGCTATAAGTAGCACCGTTCCAATCATATTAACGTTTCCACAACCAAGTTCGCTGTTTGAAAACACGTTGTTTTCAAGCACTATAAAGTTATGATAATAATATAAAAATTCAAAACAAGCGATAAATCCAACCAAACAGAGTAGGAATGCAAAATAATGTTTTATATCGAAATCTTCCGGATATTCAATATAATTGGCAAAGTAAAGGTATATAGTAAGCAAAACAGGTCCTAACGGAATGGTGTATAAAAGACCTTCTTTGTAAGCCGATACGTAAGGGGATAATAGTCCACCTAAAAATAACGCCGTTATTATAAAACACAGTGGTAAAAACAATCTTCCAAAGTTGAAATGCTTTAATGGGAATCTAACAAAATGTATTATTAAACATATTGCAGGTGGAATAACCATTAAATAAAAAACCAAACTTCCCGTAACTGAAATATCCCGTATTAAAAAGATAAAGAACATTAATATAGGCAGTATTGGCGTTGCATCTCTATGAGTAACTAGCAAGTAGCTACCAAGTATAAAAAACAAGGCGATTCCACCAAGTTGAAGTTTCAAAACGTAGCAAAAAACCGTTATGAAAGCTAAAATAACGGGGTAAGCGTATCCGTAAAAGAATTCGTCTATGCAGTCAAAAACTTTGTTTTTATCAAACCATTTTGACGTTTTTATGTTACTTGCGTTTTGCATATTAATTATTATATCGCAAAAGAATAAAAAATTCAAGAGAAATTTCATTTATAAATATATCTTTACAAGATATATAAAAGTGTGTTATAATTATAAAACGCCAAGTTTAGCGATAACCTTTGAGGACTTAAGTGCATAAATATGAAAAGAAGTGCAATTAAATGGTTAATAAAAAATTCTAAAGGCCAAAGGGCAAACCTTATATGGCTTATTTTAGCCAACGCCTTTTTCGCTGTTATGACGGTGTCTTTTGCATACGTTATCAAAATGGTTATCGACGGGGCTGTAAACCAAGATAAAACGCTCTTTATCGTGGGTGGAATTGCAATAGTAACAATCGTGTTGTTGCAGTTTGTATTCCGTTTGATTATAAACGGACTTACCGAAAGAATTAAATATAGACTTGAAATTACTTTTAAAACCTTACTTTTTAAGGAAATTTTAACAAAGAAATACCAAAAAATTACTGCTTATCATAGTGGCGAACTACAAAATCGTTTGACGGCAGACGTTAGCGTAGTCGCAGACGGAATGGCTACAATTTTACCAACCGTGGTGGCTTCGGTAACTAGATTAATTACAGCCGTAGTAGTTTTATGTTTAATAGATTGGCTTTTTGCGTTAGCCTTTATTGTTGCAGGATTATTGGTGTTTTTAGTTATAGGTTTACTTCGCAAAAAACTTAAATCGCTACATAAGAAGTCTCAAGAAACAGACGGCAAAACTCGTTCTTTTATGCAAGAATGTTTAGAAAATCTACTAGCAATCAAGGTTTTTGCAGTTGAAGAAAAAACCAATAGGATAGCAAGTAGCCTTCAAGAGAAAAACTTTAAGGTTAAAATAAAACGTCGTAACTATACTATGTTGGGCAATGCGACCTATAATTTCATTTTTAGCGCAGGCTATGTTTTCGCTTTAATTTTTGGTGCTATAAAGTTATTTAAGGGAGTTCCTGGCTTTGGATATGGCGACTTATCGGCTATTCTTCAATTAGTTAATAGCGTTCAAGTTCCTTTCGCTACACTTTCTGGTTTAATGCCTAAACTATATGCAACCACGGCATCTACCGAAAGAATTATGGAAATTGAAGACCTAGAACAAGATAATGCTATTCAAATGGTTGACGTAGACGACGTTTATACTAAACTTCGTTCAATCGAAATAAAGGATATTTGCTTTGGATACGGCGATAGAGAAGACGTTTACGACAACGCATCTCTAACCATAGAAAAGGGTCAGTCGGTTGCCATAACGGGCGTTTCGGGAATAGGCAAAAGCACCATTATGAAACTTATGCTCGGTGTTTACCCCGTTCATAAAGGGGATATTTACCTAGATTTAGAGAGCGAAAATATGCCCGTTACCGTATATACTCGTTCACTATTTGCTTACGTTCCACAAGGCAATATGGTATTTAGTGGAACTATAAGAGATAACGTTACCTTTATAAACGATAAGGCCACGGAGGAAGAAATTAACAATGCGCTTAAAGTAAGTTGCGCAGATGAATTTATAGATAATTTACCTAATAAGTTAGATACCATTGTAGGTGAGAATGGGCTAGGACTTTCAGAAGGTCAAATACAACGTATTGCCATTTCTCGTGCAGTTTTAAGTGGTGCGCCAATAATGTTATTAGACGAGGCTACGGGTTCATTAGACGAGATAACCGAACAAAAGGTTATAAAAAATCTTCTATCGTTAGAAAGCAAAACCATAATTTTAATTTCGCATAGACATACGGCAACTCAATCTTGCCAAAAAGTTGTTCAAGTAGAAGATAAAAGGTTCATTTAAGGGTAAAAATACACAAAATATGCCTGATAAATGCTTTTTTGTGTTGATTTTTTAGAAAAATATGTTAAAATGTAAGTAGGGTTATCCTTTTCGAGCGAAAGTGCGCTTGAAAATTTTTGCTTACTTTAAAAAATTTTACGAGATTAAGTCGTAAATAGGGGGAAGAGTTGACTATTCAGGAAATTTGCTCGTCGTTTGACATAGGTGGTAAATACGTCAGTTGTAAGGAACTTTCAACTGGCATTATAAATTGCACCTATCACGTAGAATATATACGTGACGGCATGAGAAAAGATTATATAGTTCAAAGAATTAACAAGTCGGTATTTAAAAAGCCTAAAAAATTAATGAAAAATATCGTTAGCGTTACCGACTACGTTAGACAAAACGTTATTAAGAAAGGTCTTTCTACAAAAAGATTCGTTTTAAGAGTTTTCCTTTCAAAGAAAAAGGCAAGACCTTATTGTAAGGACGACCAAGGCGATTATTGGCGTTGTTATAGATTTATTCAAAATTCTACTACCTACGACCAAACTGATAACCTTAAAATAATTCAACGTGTTGGTCAGGCGTTTGGAAGATTCCAAGACTGTCTGGATGGATTTGATGCATCAACCTTGTTTATTCCAATCCCTAACTTCCACAACACCCCAAAAAGATACAAAGCCTTGCGTTCTGCCGTTAAAAAGGACGCTAGAAAACGTGTTAAAAACGTCGTTAAGGAAATAGAAGAGTTAAGACAATTTGAAGAGAGAGCCTCTCTTTTACAAAAATATTTAGACGAAGGTAAACTTCCCCTTCGTGTTACTCATAACGATACCAAGTGCAATAACGTTGCTTTTGATAAAGACACGGGCGAGGCTCTTGCCGTGTTAGACCTAGATACGGTTATGCCAGGTGCTCTTGCTTACGATTTTGGCGACGCTATTAGGTTTATCGCTAACACTGCGCTTGAAGACGACCCTTATATCGAAAGGGTATCGTTAGACCTTAAAAAATACGAGGCTTTTGCTAAAGGCTTTATCGGTGAATTAAAAGAACATTTAACCGATTTTGAAAAGCAAACTATAAATTTAGGCGTGTTCACTATGACGGTGGAACTTGCCGTTAGATTTTTAACCGACTATATAAACGGCGACGTTTATTTCAAAACCAAATATCCAGGGCATAATCTTGACAGAGCGAGAAATCAAATTGCCCTTGCAAAAGATATCTTAAGAAAAACCGACCTTATCGACAAGATATTGTCTAAATACGTATAGGGGGACTAAATGGAACAAAATAACACCCAAACTTCAACGGGTAATCAAAGCATTCTAAGAGAAATAATATACGTTCTAAAAAGAAACGTAATTCTTTTACTTGCTATCATTTTTGTAGTTACTGCAATAGGTTTTACTTATGCTAACGTGAGGAAACCAAGCTATATCGCTACTGAGAAATTGTTTTTTCGAATGGGAGACTCGGCGTATATTGCAGACGATATCAATACCATGAGCGCATATAAGTCAACCGTTCAATCTTTTGCCAATCAAGGCAAAGTTGTAGATAGGGCTAATTATTACGCCACTAAGTATTACGAATTTTATAGTAAAGGTGAAGATAAAATAGAACTCGACGAGTTTATTCAAATGGTTGAATCGTTAGAAGGTCAAATCAATAGTTATTCTAACGAAAGAAAAATTTGGGAAGAAATTCAATCGATTTCTACAACTCTACAAGAGAATCACGTTTCAAGCTCTATAGACAGCGTAAGGGACAAGTTGCTTGCAAAAAGGCTAATATTATACGGATGCACTTTCTTAATGCAACGTATAAGACTTGAGGAAATTGCTCTTCAATCATCTAACGACCCTACCACCATTAGTCTTTTTCAAAATAGTATAGATACTTGCAAGAAGAATTTATCTACCTTGCTCAAGAAAGACCCTAATTTGATTACCGACGAAGTGTATCTAAGCGTTATTTACGACGCTAGACATTACGATATGCAAAGTCTAGAAATAAATAATGATATAAGTTACAGTTCAATTTTCGCACAAACTTTCTTGGATAAGAACGACGAGGCTAATGGAGCTGAACTTCAACAATCATATGCAAAGAGAATTGAAGAAATTGACGATAGCATTCTAGACCTTCAAACTAGCGACCAAGGACAAATTCTTTATTATGATATAACTAAGCCGGAAATAAAAGCTATGGCTGGAAAGCAAGAGTATATTGAGGCTTCGGCAATTGGCATAAACCCTACCGAGCAAGATGAAAAATCTTTCGTGTTTAGCGTTTCATACAACGAGGCAGACGAAACTCTAGCCAAAGAAAAAGTTAGGCTTTTAGTTTTAGCATTCAATATAGAATCCTCATATTTCTTTACGGCTAAAAATACTACTATTGACGATTTAGGACTAATTTCATGTGAAGTTGACATTTCTAACACGTTAATAATTTTTATTGCTTTGGCTATTGGCGTTGTGCTAGGTCTGATTAGCGTTTATCTAGTTTACGTGCTTGATAAAACTATTAAGTCTAAGGAAGAAGCAGAGAAAATCGCCGAATGCCCAGTCATTGCTTGTATTGATGCACAGGAGGAGGTATAGTCATGAATAATTCAACTTCTGGAAAGTCAATTTCAACAAAAAAATCGTTTTTCTCACTCCTTTATAAAAATCTATTCATTATTATATTAGCAATAGTTTTAGGTTTATTGGTAGGATTGGGGATAGGCGTTCTAAAAGAAAAGCCTATCTATACAGAATCGACTTCGGTAATGCTACTCGCAGAAGTAGATTCGTCTAACGAGGACGCCTCTAATACTCAAGATATGGCTCTATCTCAATATTGGATAAGCGACGTTAACGAGCTACTAAAAAGCGATAATTTCGTTTCGGTTGTAAACAAAACCTACAAGCAAAACGGTGGAAAAGGCGAAATTAACGCAGGTGCTATTACCGTTACTTATTATAACGACGAGAGTTTAATTTTTTCTATCTCATATACTGACTCAGACGAAGTTCTTGCAGGCAAAAAATTAAACGCAGTAGTAAATGAAGCTAAAGAATACTTGAAAGACAAACTCGTTGCCGATAACGTAGAATTAAAAGAAACGACTAACGTAAACGCTAAAAGCGTGAGATACGATTATAAAATTTACCTAATAATCGGTGCGATTGCTGGTTTGGTTATTGCCGTTGGATATTACCTAATTAGGTATCTTCTTGACAACACCGTAAAGGATAAATCTGAAATAGAAGAATTAACGGGTGTAAACGTTTTTGCTTGCATAGAGTATACTAAGCCGGAAGAAAACGATAAAATTTTTCATAATAAATAATAAACAATAAAGCGTAGCGACTAATCGCTACGCTTTTACTTTGATTTATTTTTTTAAAAAAACGAAGGCGGAAATAATTTCCGCCAACGCTAAACAGATTGGAGTGATTTAATTTATTAACTTGATTTTAGCACTTAAAATGCGTTTAGTCAATTATACGTTAAATAAAATAAAAATCGTTATAAAATTAAAAAAAATAATGTCCAAACTTAAAAATATTAAAAAAATAGGCTTGATTTTTTTATAAAAATAAAGTATCATAAAATTAAAGGAAATGAGGAGTTGCTATGAAATATAATGAAATTGACGAATTAGACTTAAAAATTTTAAAAATTTTACAAAACGACGCAAGAACACCCGTTAAAGTGATTGCCGAGAAGATTTTTGCTTCTGCTCCTACGGTAAGCACAAGAATAGAGAGTTTGACTGAGAGGGGTATTATAAAAGGATATTATACTGAAATTGATGTTTCTAAAATAAACAACGTCATTACTAGCTATATAGATATAGAAGTATCCCCGGAACGAAAGGAAGAACTTTACGATTTTTTGCGTTCTTCTCCTCAGGTTGTAGAGGCTAGCAGGGTAACGGGCGAATATTCCATTCTATTAAAAGTTATTATAAAAAACACTTTAGAAATGGATAAGTTTATCAACGCACTTCAAAGATACGGAAGGACTAAAACCCAAATAGTATTTTCTTCAATTATTGAACGTAGAGGCGTTATTCTATAAAAAACGCCGAAAATCACTTGGGCGTTAGAGTTGGATATTAAATTTTATCTATTTGCTCTTCATATTTGTCGAAGAGACTGTATCGTTCAGGGTGAATCAGGGCAGTAAAAAGCATTTCTCTTACGTTAGGAATCTCTTTTCCTATAGTAGAGATAGTTTCCTTTACGTATTCTCTTTTAGTGTTTTTATTTGCAGGGCAACTGCTTTCTACAACGGGTAGCCCTTTTGAATAAGAGCATACATCTATCTCTTCAATAAAAATCATTGGTCTAATTAAGGTTAGGTCGGTTCTATCTAGATAA
The DNA here is from genome assembly GCA_045651365.1 of Christensenellaceae bacterium. Lineage (GTDB taxonomy): Bacteria > Bacillota > Clostridia > Christensenellales > Borkfalkiaceae > UBA1259. Next base: position 107,582 of record JAZRSF010000010.1, on the reverse strand, counting down.
CTTTTTGGTGCAAAGGTCGATAGTCTACCTTCGTAAAGGGCAGAGAGCATAAAAGTGTCGATTAAATCGTCGGCGTGATGACCAAGTGCAATCTTGTTAAATCCCTTTTCTTTTACTACCGAGTATAACGCTCCTTTCCTCATTTTAGAACATAGTGCGCAAGGATTCGTTTCCTTTCTAACGTCAAACACAACTTGTGCTATGTCGGTTTTTTCAATATGATATTCAACGTTTAATTCGTCGCATAAAGCTTTTATGGGTGAAAAGTCCGTTTCCTTGCCGTTAAAACCTAAGTCGACGGTTACAGCCAAGAGGTCGAATTTCTCGGGAGAAAAACGCTTATATTCGGCTAGGAGTTTTAATAGGGTTATAGAGTCTTTTCCCCCTGAAACGCCAACGGCTATTTTATCTCCGTCTTTAATCATTTTATATTTAGTTATTCCCTTTCTTAATTTAGAAAGCATTTGTTGCGTAGTCATTGATTATTTTCCTTAAACAGTTAATTAGTTGATTTTTTAATCATATTATATTATACTGTTATTGACTAAAAAAACAAGGTGTTTTGGTGCAATATGGTAGAATTTATTCAAAATTTAATAGAAAACGACCTTATTTCAGTTATAATCGTCTCTTTAATTCCCCTTATCGAGTTAAAAGGTGGAATAGTTTTTGCACGGGGTGTTGGGTTTAATTTCTTTGAGTCGCTAGGGCTTGCTTTCTTAGGCTCTTCACTCGTCGTTGCGCCTGTTTTTTTCCTACTCGTTCCAGTTTTGAATTTACTTAAAAAAATCAAATTTGTAAACAAGATTGCTTTGAAAGCCGAAGCATACGTTCAAACTAAGGCAAACGAGGCTGTCGAAACGCAAAAGCAGAAAAACGGAAAGGTTATGAGCGAGACCTTTATAAAGCAACTTGCCGTGTTTGTGTTCGTTGCCATTCCACTTCCTATGACTGGAGTTTGGATGGGAACTGCGATAGCCGTGTTTATAGGCTTAAAATTTAAGGACGCTATTTTACCAATAGTGGTTGGAAATCTCGTAGCAGGCTTATTAATTAGTGGTCTTGCAGAGTTGTGTTTAGTAGTTTTTAGCGATATAGTAGTTTTGGATTATATTCTTTACACTTTATTCGGCTTAGCGATAATACTTTTGGTTATCATGATTATTAAAATCGTTCGTCAAAAACCTACCGAAAGGAACGGAGAGGTAAAGTAATGCGTTTTTTTTCTTGGATATTTAAGCGACCAAAGCCTAAGAAACTTAAACTTGGCTTAGCGTTAGGTTCAGGTGGGGCGAAAGGCTTTGCAGAAATTGGCGCTATTCGTGCGTTTGAAGAAAACGGAATAGAGTTCGACGTCGTAGCAGGAACGAGCATAGGAAGTATTGTAGGTGCTTTTTATGCAAACGGTTATTCCTCAAACGATATGTTCGAGCTTATTAGAAGAATAGATTTCTCTCAAGTTGCATCTTTCCCAAATATAATAAATATGGACACTTCGTCTATATATAAACTTGTCGACGAGGCAATCGGCTCGCTCAACATTGAAGATTTAAGAAAGCCTTATAAATGCGTGGCTACCGTCGTGGAAACAGGGGACGAATACGTTTTTGATAGTGGTAGTGTGGCTTTAGCTACAAGCGCATCAAGTTGTATTCCTCCATTTTTTAAGCCGGTGGTTATAGACGGCGAGAGATACGTAGACGGAGCATTTTCAAATTCTATACCTGCCGACCTAGTAAAAGGAATGGGAGCTGATTACATAGTTGGAATAGACCTTAAAGACTACGAGCCAAAACAAAGTGGCATACTAGGCAAGTTGTTTCCAACCTACAAGGGCAAGGTTGAAGAGCCTTGGGCTAAAGGTTACGAGTTTAGTAACGTGATTCTTCATCCGGATTTAAGGGGATATTCTTCCGTTTCGTTCAAAAATGGAAACGAAATGTATGATATAGGATATAGAACGGCTATAGAGATGATGCCTAAAATAAAAAATGATATAGATACGCTCAAGAATAAAGGAAAAATTTAATTACAAATGAAAAACCACTTAAAACGAATCTTTAAAAGGGTAATAAGTATAACAATTATACTCGTTACCCTTTTATACTGTTTTTTAAGTGGATGTTCTTCTTGTCAAAAAGATAAACGTTTCAAAACGGTGCAAGGTTTTTCGGTTAATTTTATTGACGTTGGAAACGGAGACAGCATTTTTATTAGGTTTGACGACGGCAAAAATATGCTTATTGATTGTGGCTTTTCTAGCACGACTTACTTTGATAATATTTGTAGAGTTTTAGATGCCTATAATACGACAAAAATCAATTATTTGGTTTTAACACATCCTGACGTAGACCACGTAGGAAACGTTTCTAACCTTCTTTCTAAGTATAAAATAGAAAAAGCGTTCATTCCAAACGTATACAACAAGTCGTTATACAAGGTTTTTAACGACGCCTATAGTAGTTTGGTAAACGCCGGTGTAGAAATGACCTATTCTAACATATATCAAAGCATTATTGGAAGAAATTACTTCGCATGTTTTTTATCACCGTGTCTAGACGGCACAAGTGATTATTACGGCTATTTTAACGGTCTTTTGTCCCCAACCGAAAATGATATAAATAGTCTCTCGCCTATTATCTATTTAGAATATAAGGGCGTTAGATTCTTGTTTACTGGAGACGCCACCAAAGAACAAGAAAGCGTGCTAATGCTTAATTACAAAGCAGGATTATATAATCTCATTCACGATAGAAATATTAATCTTTACGATATAGACGTATTAAAGGTTGCCCACCACGGAAGCGCTGATAGTAGTGGATATGAATTTTTAAGCATCCTAAAACCTAAAATCGCAGTTATTAGCGTAGGTGGAAACAACGTATACGGACATCCTTCGGCAGAGGTAATAAATAATCTTTATATGGTAAACCCTAGTGTTAAAATTTTAAGAACAGACGTATTTGGGGATATTTCTTTAGCTGTCGATTTCAATGGAAAACTAAGCGTGTTAAGTTAATAATAGCAAGAAGTGGCGTAGTGAATCCACTACGCCACTTTTGATAAAATTTAGAAAGAGTTATTCGGCTTTTAGCACGGTTAAAGATGCACCTGTAAACACTTGTGATTGAGCAGAAGTGTTATAAAGAGATAAACTTCCTGCATTTGCCGTGGTTACTAAAATGGTTTTACTTGCTAAAAAACTATCGCCTGTTTGGTTAGAAAGGGTTATAGTCTCCCCAGTAATAGGCGCATCATCAAGGTATAAAGAGATTGAAGCGTCGCCCGTTCCCGTTTCACCACTAGCATAATACGAAACTAAATAAGTTCCACCTTCGGGTAGGTTTACTGCGTTGTTTTGAACGCTCATGGTAGTGCCTGTAGTAGAGGTCGAAAGAGTTAAAGGAATAATCGCTCCAGCATCTACGGTAGCGCCGTCGTTGTTTGCGTAAATTATATCGCTAGTTCCCGATGGACCCTGTGGACCAGTAGCACCAGTAGCACCCGTTTCGCCTTGAGGACCTTGAGGACCGACTGGACCTTGTGGACCCGTAGCACCGGTTGCACCAGTAGCACCTGTAGCACCCGTTTCGCCTTGAGGGCCTTGAGGACCGACAGCACCCGTAGCACCAGTTGCGCCTGTAGCACCCGTAGGACCTATTGGACCGACGGGACCTTGTGGACCTTGAGGGCCTCTTGGACCAGCAGGACCGACAGGACCTTGTGGGCCACGAACCAATCTATAATTTGCACAGTTGTTGCAACCATTGTTTAGAGAGTTAGTAGCAAAAAGTCCACTTCTGTTAGAACAAGAGTTGCAACCGAAAAAATTACACATTAATATAAAAATCCTCCTTGGATTTATCTATATATCATATGCTATTCTTGTAAAAAAGGTTCTAAAAATAAAATTTCAATATAGAGTAACCAGGATAGTATTTCTATTTAGGTGTGTAAAAGGGCGTAAAGTGTTGCCTTTTTTTACTTTTTGTAATAAAATATACCTAAACAAAGGCAAGGTATTTAATTTATAGAAAAGGGCAAAATTAAGTGAAAATGGAAAAAAAAGAGTTTATTCTTCATTCTAAATTTGCGCCGACGGGCGACCAGCCACAGGCGATAGAAAAGTTAACCGAAGGCATTAACGACGGATTAAGAACGCAAGTTCTTCTTGGCGTTACTGGTTCGGGTAAAACTTTTACCATGGCAAACGTTATAAAAAACGTTCAACGCCCAGCCCTTATAATTGCTCACAATAAAACGCTTGCCGCCCAACTTTGCAACGAGTTTAGAGAGTTTTTTCCTGAAAACAGAGTGGAATTCTTCGTCTCTTATTACGACTATTATCAACCTGAAGCGTATATCGTCTCTACCGATACTTATATAGAAAAAGACCTTTCTATAAACGACGAAATAGATAAACTTCGCCACTCGGCTACTTGTTCACTAGCCGAAAGACAAGATACTATAGTGGTTGCATCCGTTTCGTGTATTTACGGCTTGGGTGCGCCACAAGAATACTATGATTTAGCGCTTTCTCTTCGCCCTAACGACCAAATGGATAGGGACGAATTAATGAGAAAATTGGTTGCTATTCAATACATGAGAAAGGACGTAGATTTTTCTCGTTCTTCGTTTAGAGTTAAGGGGGATACTGTTGATATTTTCCCATCTTCTAACAACGAAATCTTTATTCGTGTAGAATTTTTCGGCGACACTATCGATAGAATTTGCGAAGCAGAATTCGTTACGGGCAAAGTAATCTCTGAATTAAAACACGCCGTGATTTTCCCTGCTAGCCACTACGCCGTTCAGCAACAAAAACTCAACCTTGCCCTATGCGCAATCGAGCGTGATAAGGAAGACGAAGTTAGATTTTTAAGAGAGGACGGCAAGCTTCTAGAAGCACAACGTCTTAACCAACGCACCGACTACGATATAGAAATGATAAGAGAAATAGGCTTTTGCCACGGCATAGAGAATTATAGCCGTTATTTTGACGGAAGAAAGGTTGGCGACCCTCCTTTTACCTTGCTCGATTATTTTCCAGAAGATTTCATAGTGTTTATAGACGAATCGCACATGACCATTCCACAAATAGGTGCAATGTATAACGGCGATAAGTCCAGAAAAAATAGCCTAGTAGAATATGGCTTTAGGTTAAAATCTGCCTTCGATAATCGTCCTTTAACCTTTAGTGAATTCGACCAAAGAGTAGGGCAAATGATATGCGTTTCTGCAACCCCTGCTAAATACGAGTTAGGTGAGGCTGGGCAAGTTGTAGAACAAGTTATTCGTCCAACCGGACTATTAGACCCAGAAATTGAAATTAAGCCTACCAAAAACCAAATAGACGACCTTCTCATACGAATTAACCAAACTATAAAAGAGGGTGGCAGAGTTTTAATCACCACGCTAACCAAAAAGATGGCTGAAAGCCTTACCGAATATCTAAAAGAAAATAAAATTAAGGTTAGGTATATGCACAGCGACATAGACACCTTAGAGAGAATAGATATTGTTTCAGGGCTACGCACGGGCGAGTTCGACGTGCTTTGTGGAATAAACCTTTTAAGAGAAGGCTTAGACCTTCCAGAAGTAAAACTCGTTGCCATTTTAGATGCCGACAAAGAAGGCTTTTTGCGTAGCGAAACTTCGCTAATTCAAACGATAGGTAGGGCGGCGAGAAACGCAGAAGGCAAGGTTATAATGTATGCCGACATCATCACGGGCAGTATGCAAAGGGCAATCGACGAGACCAATCGTAGGCGTAAGATTCAAAAGGAATACAACGACGCTCACGGCATAGTTCCAAAAACTATAATTAAAGAAGTAGTAAATAGTCTAGAAATCACCAAAAAGGTGGATAAAACTAAAGACGTTAAACTAAAGGATATTCCTGAAGAAATCGAAAAATTAAAGGCGCTTATGAAAATCGCCTCTAACAACCTTGATTTTGAAAAGTGTATTGAAATTAGGGATACCATTACCAAACTAAAACAAAAAATGAGGCAAGCATAAACAAAATGAAAAACAGTCTTATTATAAAAGGCGCAAGGGAAAACAACCTTAAAAATATAGACGTAACTATTCCTAGAGACAAGCTCGTGGTGTTCACGGGGTTATCTGGCTCTGGGAAGTCTACGCTTGCTTTCGATACTATTTACGCTGAAGGTCAAAGACGTTACGTGGAAAGCCTTTCTAGTTATGCTAGAATGTTTTTAGGGCAAATGGAAAAACCAGACGTAGACAGTATAGAAGGTCTTTCCCCTGCAATTTCAATCGACCAAAAAACCACTTCGCACAACCCACGTTCTACCGTCGGCACGGTAACTGAAATATACGATTATTTTAGACTGCTCTTTGCAAGGGTGGGCGTTCCTCATTGCCCTGAATGTGGCAAGCAAATATCTCGCCAAACGGTTGACCAAATTTGCGACCAAGTAATGAGCCTAGAAGAAGGCACTAAAATTTTAGTAAACGCCCCTGTTGTTCGTGGCAAAAAGGGCGAATACACCAAACAACTTGAAGGCTATAAAAAAAGTGGCTTTGTAAGGGTGGAAATCGACGGCGTGGTTTACAACCTAGACGAAGAGATTAAACTGGATAAAAACAAAAAGCACAATATAAGCGTAGTCGTAGATAGATTAGTAATCAAAGAGGGAATAGAAAAAAGACTTAGCGATAGCCTAGAAACGGCACTTAAACTTGCCGAAGGATTAGTTAGCGTAGAAGTGCTTGGTGGCGAATCAACTCTTTATTCAACCAAGTATTCCTGCCCTGATTGTGGCGTGAGCCTAGAAGAAATCGAGCCGAGATTATTCTCGTTTAATAATCCTTTCGGTGCTTGTCCAGAATGCCACGGATTAGGCTTTAACAAAAGAGTAGACCCAGACCTTGTCGTTAAGGATAAAAATAAAACCTTGCGAGAGGGCGCAATGACTGTAACGGGCTGGAATTTAGATAGTGGCAAAATGGCTGAAATGAATTTTAACTCACTAGCTAGACACTACGGGTTTAGTTTAGACGTTCCCGTTAAAGATTTGCCAATGGAAATTTATCAAATGCTTTTATACGGCAATGGTGGAGAGAGAATAAAAATGGATTATTCCACTAAAACCTTTAGTGGAAGTTTTAACTCGTCTTGGGAAGGCATTATTCCTAATTTAGAGCGTCGTTACAGAGAAACTACAAGCGATTATACAAAAAGCGAAATTGAAAGATATATGACCATTACGCCTTGTTCTACTTGTAACGGCAAAAGGTTAAGAAAAGAGGCGTTAGCCGTTACCATAGGCGATAAAAATATAAGCGAACTAACCGATATGTCGGTGGTTAAACTATATGAATTTATCGAAAAGTTAACATTTGATAAAACACGTTCTCAAATAGCAACGCCAATACTTAAAGAAATTAAAGCAAGGCTTAACTTTTTAATCAACGTTGGGCTTTCATATCTAACGCTTTCAAGAACGGCAACCACGCTGTCTGGTGGCGAGGCGCAAAGAATTAGGCTTGCCACTCAAATAGGAAGTGGACTTACCGGCGTTCTATACGTTCTAGACGAACCTAGTATAGGGCTTCACCAAAGGGATAACAACAAACTAATAGACGCACTAAAAGGCTTAAGAGATTTAGGCAACACCTTAATCGTGGTTGAACACGACGAAGATACAATGCGCTCTGCCGACTATATAGTAGATATCGGTCCAAAGGCAGGAGTTCACGGTGGGGAAATCGTAGCAACTGGTAGCATCGAAGATATTATGAACGAGCCACGTTCTATCACGGGCGATTACCTTGCAGGTAGAAGAAAGATAGAAATTCCACAAGAGAGAAAACTTCCAGACGGAAGATGGCTAGAAGTTATCGGCGCAAACCAAAACAACCTTAAAAACGTAACGGCAAAATTCCCCGTTGGTTTAATTTCTGTAGTAACGGGTGTTTCGGGTTCAGGAAAGAGTTCGCTAGTAAATGAAATTTTGTATCCTTATCTAGCGTCGAGATTAAACCACGCCAAGGTTAGAGAGGGTAAAGTTTCAGCAATTTTAGGCGAAGAGCATTTCGACAAGGTTATTCAAATAGACCAATCTCCAATCGGCAGAACTCCAAGAAGTAATCCTGTAACCTACACGGGCGTGTTCTCGGCAATAAGAGAACTTTTTGCATCTACTATGGATGCAAAAGAGCGTGGATATAAGGCAGGAAGATTTTCCTTTAACGTTGCAGGTGGAAGATGCGAAAACTGCGAAGGCGACGGCGTTATCAAGATAGAAATGCACTTCTTACCAGATATGTTCGTTCCTTGCGAAGTATGTAAAGGCAAGCGCTATAACAGAGAAACCTTGCAAGTTAAATATAAAGGCAAGAACATAAGCGACGTTTTAGAAATGACCGTTGACGAGGCTTGTGAATTCTTTAAGGCTATACCATCAATATTTAATAAAATCAAAACCTTGCAAGACGTTGGTTTGGGATATATAAAACTAGGTCAGTCTTCAACAACGCTATCTGGTGGCGAAGCGCAAAGGGTAAAACTAGCAACTGAACTATCAAAAAGGGCAACGGGCAGAACCCTTTATATTCTAGACGAGCCAACGACAGGACTTCATAGTTACGATATAGATAAACTATGCACCGTTTTACAAAGATTACAACAAGGTGGAAACACAATCGTTATTATCGAGCATAACCTAGACGTAATTAAACTTGCCGACTATATCGTCGACCTAGGTCCAGAAGGAGGCGACGGTGGTGGAGCGATTATAGCAGAGGGCACGCCCGAAGAAATTTGCAAAAACCCATCTAGTTACACGGGGCAATTCCTTAAAAAACTTTTCGACAGAGAAGGTCATAAATATTAATCAATACGCCTGAAAACGATAGTCGTTTTCAGGCGTTATTTTTTAGCAAAACCCTATTGACTAGGCATATAGTATATGCTATAATGATTAAAACAAAAGAAGGTAAAAACATAAGAGAATTTTAAGGTGTAACTTAAATAAAAAGTTGGGGGTAAGACCAATGAATAGACTAGATTGTAAGGCATAGCGATAATAATAGGGTATCGTTGTGCTTTTTTGCTTTTATAAGGAGACAAATTATGAAAAAAATTAGAAAGCCTGTGATTGCAGTCGTTTCTTTAATAATATCAACTATGCTAATGATGTTAGTAGGGTGTAGTTGTGTTTTAGGCAAGGTTTTTGCAGAAGGAGATTTTATATATCTCAAAGTCAATAATAGTGATGAGGTTGCTATAATAGGACTTACCGATTCCGGTTTGCAAAAAGAAATTTTGGTTGCACCCACTACTGTAAGGGGATATAGGGTTGGTGCAATAGGTGCAAGCAGAATAGATAGAAAGGAAATTAAAAGACAATACGGCTCTGAAAACATTATGTTTAATAGCAAAAAGTTGAAGAGAATATATATTCCTACAGAAATTAGAGCAAAAGCGAGTCTTTGGGGCTCCGTATCGGGTGGGGATGCTAACTGTGTTATAATCGTTATGGGTATAGAGAAGAGGTATATGCGCTACTTTGAAAAAGATAGTATAAAGGTTTCGGCCAAATGTTTTTATGAAAATACTGATTATTATAGGGGAGAAGGCATAAAATACTGGAATCCTGATAACGTAATGCCAGCAAACGTAGGATTTTATTATAACTACACAAATTCTCCCAACGATGGACTTTATTGGGTAGACGATTATGATGGAGAACTAATATCCTACGTGCCAAAAAACCCAGTTAGGTCAGGTTATACCTTTGCAGGTTGGTATACGGAACCAGGTTGTATAAACGAATGGGATTTTGAAACCGATATAGTTCCTGCAAAAGAATATGGGGTTGGTGTATATCATTTTAAGGAATTAACCCTTTATGCAAAATGGATTTAAAGGCTGGAACGTATTATGAAACTATGTATTGCGTAGCTTTAAGCGATAAAAATTCGCCAGAGTTCACTTGGGCGTATCAAGACCCATTTTAATCAAGCTCTTATAAATGCTTGACTTAGGAGGATTAAAAAATGAAAAAAAATAGTAGGATTATTGTTCCACTATTATCTATTCTATTATCCGTTGTGTTTATGGCACTAATTGGCTGTGGTTGTTCACTTAGTAGTTGTGAGTCTCGAAAAGAAGGTCTTTTTGAAGATGGATACTTTATTTTGGAAATCTCGGATTATAGTTCAGTTTACGGCGTATCGATTGTTGGCTTAACAGACAAAGGTTTAGAACAAAAAATCATAGTAGTTCCAGAGTATATTGATGGTAGAAGGGTTAGGTGGCTTGGCGAAGGTAAATTTTATAGAGACAAAATCATTGAAAGTTATGGAATGGAACACGTTATGTTTAATAGCCAAAAATTAACTAAGGTTTTCGTTCCTTTTAACGTAGAGGTTAATGGTGATAGTGCTTATAGCGATAGTGTAATGGGGCACGAGGCAAACTGCACTGTAATTATTATGTCTTTAAATTCTCAAGGTTTAAGTGAGATAACAAACGACAACGTTAAAGTGTCTGCTAATTGTTATTTTAAGTTAAAACCTTGGTATAAGGGCAAGGGCATTAATAACTATAACCCAAAGAGAGTTAACCCTGCAAACGTAACTTTCCTATACAATTACGACGTGGGTAATAACGAAGTTTACTGGGTAGACGATTACGACGGAGAACTAATATCCTACGTGCCGAAAAATCCTACCAGGGTTGGATATACTTTTGCAGGTTGGTATAAAGAGCCAGAGTGCATAAATAAATGGGATTTTAGTAACGACCTAGTTCCACAAAAGATGTTTCAAGAAGAGGCTAACGGCTCTACAACTTATAACTTTTGTGAACTTAAACTATACGCAAAATGGCAAAGATAATAATTTGTTCGCATAGAATTTAAGGTCATTCTAATTTTACAAATAATTCTAGCGCCTATCACTTAGATAGGCGTTTTTGCTTTTAATTTATAATAATATATATATATTTTAATAAATTTTCTTCCAAAAAAAGGAAATCTTAAAGTTTTGGCGTATTATTATACGATAAGTGATTTTGGAGAAATACCGTGAAAGATAAAACTTTACATATAGAAGAAAAATTCCTTTCCCCTTTCGCTACTAAATCTACCGATACCATAGGCAGACTTCGTGCTGAACAGCCTTGCCCTATGAGGACCGATTTCCAACGTGATAGGGATAGAATTATACATTGCAAGTCGTTCCGTAGGCTTAAGAATAAAACGCAGGTTTTCTTTTCGCCAGAGGGCGACCATTACAGAACTCGTTTAACTCACACCCTAAACGTTTCGCAAGTGGCTAGGGCTATCGCTAGGGCGCTTTCGCTTAACGAAGATTTAACCGAAGCAATCGCTTTAGGACACGACCTAGGTCATACGCCTTTTGGTCATTCTGGGGAAAGAATTTTAGCAAAACTTAATAAAACCAACAAGTTCTCGCACAACGTTCAATCGGGAAGAGTTGTCGACTACCTAGAAAGAGACGGTTTAGGCTTAAACTTAACTAGAGAAGTTGTAGACGGCATAATTAATCACAAAATTAGTTGCACGCCAAAAACTATGGAAGGCAAAGCAGTTAATATTGCCGACCGTATTGCTTACATAAATCACGATATTGACGACGCTATTGAAAGTGGCTTTATAACTGCCAAAGATTTACCTGCGTCTGCTATAAAAATCTTGGGCGAAACTTCTTCGCAAAGAATAAACACCATGATTTATTCTATATTCAAAAATAGCGACGGCAAGCCTATCGTTGAAATGGAAGAAGAAGTTGCCCACGCTACCACTACGCTACGAGATTTCCTTTTCCAAAACGTTTACAACGACAAAACCTTTAAGGACGAGGAAGAAAGGGCAGATAAAATGATTTCTGCACTTTACGATTATTATAAAATGCATACCGACGCTTTGCCGGAATTTCATCAAAAAGAATTATTAACAACGGATATCGATACTGTTTTATGCGATTACATTTCGAGTATGTCCGACACGTATGCCGTTAAAGAATTCACAAGATTATTTATCCCTAAAAAATGGGAGTTGTAAGGATTGCTAATGAGGGGTTTCGACGCTAAATTTTTAGAACAACTTAAGAGTAAAAACGATATTGTCGACGTCGTTAGCCACTACGTTAGGTTAGAACAACGTGGCAGTAATTACTGGGGAAGGTGTCCGTTTCATCACGAAAAGACAGCGTCTTTTTGCGTGAATGGAATTGACCAATTCTTTTACTGCTTTGGTTGCCATCAAAGTGGCGACGTGGTTACTTTTATTATGAATATCGAATCTCTCGACTTTGGCGACGCCGTTAAGTTTTTAGCCGAACGTGTAAAAATGCCTCTTCCAGAGATTAATTACGATGACGAAAAGGTTAAAGAACAAAAAAGAACCAAGCAACGTCTTTTAGACTTACTAAAAGACACGGCGCTTTATTACGTTGCTAACCTTAAAGGCGAAAAGGCTTATCCACACGTCGAATATATTCTAAAGCGTGGCTTTAATTCTAAAACGGTTGCCACTTTTGGCATGGGCGCATCTCTCGACTTTGGTTCTTTACCTAAATACCTCAAGGAAAAGGGTTACACTGAGCAAGAAATGGTTGCCTCTGGTGCTTGTGGAGAGAAAAACGGCAGAGTTTTCGATTGGCTTGGTGGTAGATTAATCATTCCCGTTATCGACCAATTTAACAACGTCGTTGCCTTCGACGGCAGAAGAATAGACGGTGGTAAAGAACAAAAATACATCAACACCAAAGAAACTTCGGTTTTTATAAAGGGTAAAACGCTATTTAACCTAAACAACCTTAAAAAGGTAAAAAACCAAGAAGGTATTGATTGCGTTATTATGGTTGAAGGGCACCTAGACGTCGTTTCGTTAAACCAAGCAGGTTTTAGAAACGTCGTGGCTAGTATGGGCACGGCACTTACTAAAGACCAAGCACGCATATTAAAGAGATATTCAGACAAAATAATTATTAGTTACGACGGCGATTTTGCAGGGCAAAAAGCAGCGATTAAAGGTCTTGAAATCTTAAGCGAAGAAGGCCTTGACGTCAAGGTTGCCGTTATGCCTGAGGGTAAAGACCCCGACGACGTTATTAGGGAACTAGGCGCAGACGCTTATAGGAAGATTTTATTAGAGGCTATGCCTCTTGTCGACTTTAAGTTGGACGTGCTTAAGAAGACCTTTGACCTTAACACTGTCGACGGCAGGAGAAAGTTTACGACAAACGCTATTAACGTCATTAGGGAAAGTTCTTCCCCAGCTGAGCAAGAAGACCTTCTTAAAACGGTTAGAAATCTTACGGGAACTACGTTAGAGGCGTTAAAACGAGAACTTTACAAGGAACCTGAAAAGGTAAAAGAACAAGTAAACGTGACAACCCCAGAATACAGCGACCACGCAGGGGGCAAAACTACTTTAGCGTCAAGGTTTATACTCTATTCTTATCTATTCAACAAACCTTACGCTTTGGAAACCGACGTTGCAAAATTGGAATTCGCTTTACCTATATACAGGGAAATTCAAGCCTACCTAATAGACAAGCAGTCAAAGGGCGAAAAGGCAAAATTTAACGAACTATACGAAAGTTTGCCAGATGATAGCCAAGACGAACTCTCTGCTATTGCAGGCTTACAAACTGAACAAAGAAACTTCGACGAAGCAGTTTACTTTTTCGACTGTTTAAAGACGCTTAAGAAGCACTTCCTAAACGAGAGGATAGAAGCGCTTAATAAAATGTTTACTAGCGAAACGGACACCGAAGCTAGGAAAAACATTGCAAAACAACTTAACGAGTTGCTCGCTGAAAAAAATAAAAGATTTTAATACGGTAACTACCGTAGGAGGAATAAACTGATGGATGAAATCAAGGAATTGATTGAAAGTGGTAAATACGAAGAAAAACAACCTAACGAGCCCGTTACTCTTTCCGAAGAACTTTTAGGACTTGTAAGCGACGTATTAGTTGAGTTTAAAAAAGCTGGTAGTATAACTAGTTCTCAACTTTTCGACAAGCTAGATAAAATGCAAGTTTCCCCAGAAGAACTAGAGGAAGTTTATAAAATTTTCGATAAATCGGGCATTCAAGTAGTAAACGAATACGAAAAGGACAAAGAATTATACGATTTGCTATTCAAAGAAGATAGAATGGCAGACCCCGTTAAAATGTATCTTAAAGATATTGGTAAAGTTCCTCTTCTTCAACCAGAGGAAGAAACCGAACTTGCTAAGCGCATGATGGACGGCGACGAAGAGGCTAAAAAACTTCTTTCCGAGGCTAACCTTCGTTTAGTTGTTTCTATCGCAAAAAGATATATGGGCAGAGGTATGCAATTTCTAGACCTTATTCAAGAAGGCAACCTAGGTCTTATGAAAGCCGTTGAAAAATTCGACTATCAAAAGGGTTTTAAGTTTTCTACCTACGCTACTTGGTGGATTCGCCAAGCAATCACTAGAGCAATCGCAGACCAAGCGAGAACTATAAGAATTCCCGTTCACATGGTTGAAACTATTAACAAACTAATTCGTGTTTCGAGAAAACTTTTACAAGAGCTCGGTAGAGAGCCTAACCCTGCAGAAATCGCAGTTGAAATGGGTATAACCGAAGAAAGAGTTATGGAAATTCAAAAAATCGCTCAAGACCCCGTTTCTTTAGAAACGCCGATTGGCGAAGAAGAAGATAGCCATCTTTCAGACTTTATCGAGGACGAAGGTAGCGTTGCGCCTACAGAGGCAGTTGCTTACGCTATGCTTAAAGAACAACTCTTAGGCGTTTTAGATACTCTTACCCCAAGAGAAGAAAAGGTTTTAAGACTTCGTTACGGTTTAGACGACGGAAGACCTAGAACGCTAGAAGAAGTTGGAAAAGAATTTAACGTTACTCGTGAAAGAATTCGTCAAATAGAGGCAAAGGCACTTAGAAAACTTCGTCATCCAAGCCGTTCTAAGAGATTGAAGGACTTTTTAGAATAAGATGAAAACAAGATTAGAAGAAATTTTTTCGCTTTTACCTAAATGCGAAACTTTTGCAGATATAGGTTGTGACCACGGATACGTTGCAAAGCAAATGTTGGAGAGTGGCAAATGCAAGAAGGTTATTATTAGCGACGTTAGCCAAAAATGTCTAGATAAAGCCGTTGCTCTTTTAAGTAACGAAATTGAAGTGGGTAGAGCTACTGCAGTAGTTAGCGACGGTTTTGAAAAGGTTGGTAATTGTGATTTGGCACTTATCGCCGGTATGGGTGGAGAAGAAATCGTAGGAATATTAAAAAGGGCGAAAACTCTTCCCGAAAAAATCGTTTTACAACCTATGAAGAATACTAAAAAGGTTAGAAAAACGGCTGTTGAGTTAGGTTATAAAATTCAAAAAGATTATACTTTTTTTACGGGGAAAATATTCTACGACTTGCTCCTATTAGTTAAAGGAAAGGACTCTTTAACCGATGAAGAGGCAGAGTTTGGAAGAACTAATCTTAAAGAAAAACCCACGGCTTTTACTAAACAAATCAAATTAAGAATAAAAAAACTAAGGGATTTTTTGAAGGGCGAAAAGTTAAAGCAAGGGACTAAAGAGCAAATGCAAGAAGAAATTCAAAGGTTAGAAAATTATGTTGAAGATAAATGAGGTTTATTCCGTATTAAACGACCTTGCGCCTTTTGAAATTAGTCGGCAGGTCGTTAATAACGGTGGCTACGATAATAGTGGGATATTGGTTAACACGCATAGCGAAATTAATAAAATTCTTTTCTCGCTCGACCTATCGTTAGCCAGTGTTAATCGTGCAAAAAGGCTAGGTTGCGACACCATAGTTACTCATCACCCAGCCATTTATACGCCTATTAAAGAGTTGAGCGTAGAAGATTATTCTTCAGTTGCACTCGTTAAAGCGATAGAGTATAAAATGAACGTTATATCTATGCACCTTAACCTTGATTTTGCTGACGACGGAATAGATGAAAATCTATCCAAGGCACTAGGTGCTACGAATGCGAAAATTATAGAAAAAATCTATCAAAACTACGGATACGGAAGAGAGTTTTGTCTAAACAAAACAACCCTTTCTAGCCTTGCTCAAAAGGTTAAAAAGGAGTTAGAAACCAATAGGGTTATTACCTATGGTAAGAAAAATTTTTTCTTTAATAAGGTGGCGTCTTTTTGTGGCGCAGGCAGTTCTACTGCATTAAAAACCCTTAAAAATGGCGAATGCACGGCAGACGTAATAGTTACTTCGGAAGTGCCTCATCACGTTATTAAAGAAATCGTCGAAATGGGAAAAGCAATGATAGTCGTAACCCACTATTCGGCTGAAAACTACGGATTTAAGAAATTCTACCAAAAGACGAAGTCTATCTTTAACGACCAAGTCCAAGCGTATTATTTTGAAGATAAAAGATTTGTATAGGAGACTACTACTATGATAAAAGAATTATTGGCTTATCAAAACGCAGACGCTAAATTGCGTAAAATCGAAAAAGAATTAGGCTCTAGCGTAGCCAAAAAGAAAGCTGCATCTGCTAAAGCTTACCTAGAAGGCGTAAACGACAGCGTTAACAAGCTAGACGACAAGGCTGAATTAGTCGCAAATGAAAGCGTTAGTCTTTTCGAACAACAAAAAAAGATAGCAGAAGAGCTTGAAGATATTTCTAAAGCAATAGATTCTGCTACGGATGAAAACGAAGTCGGTTATCTTGCTAAAAAAGCAGACGAGTTATTGAACCAAATTAAAACACTCGTTCAAAAGCTTAATAAAAACAGCGAAGAGTCGTCAAAAATAGTAAAAGAATATTCAGGTATAAAAACTCAAACCAAATCTGCTCAAGTTCAATTCGCTGAAGCAAAAGAAGAATACGATAAACTTAAAGCAGGCTATAAAGAGGACATTTTTGCTATCAATAAGGAATTAGAATCGCTTAAAAAGTCGGTTAACCCTGCTCTTATGGAAAAATACGAAAAAAAGCGTGCTAACAAAATTTTCCCAATTGCTTTTGAGGTTACCGATTCGGTTTGTGGAGCGTGCAGAATGGAACTTTCCATGCTTGAGCTTAACAAACTTAAAAACGGTGAGGTTATAGAGTGTGACCAATGTGGAAGACTTCTATATCAAAACGTGGAAAAATAGAAATAAATACTAAAAATTAGTATTTTTGCCGAAGGATTATATCCTTCGGCAATTATTTTTAAAAACAAACTGTTATTAATCACGCTTAAGTATATATTATATAAAATAATTAATATAAAATATAAAAAATTTTTTTCTAAAGCATTGTAAATATACGGCGTTTTTGGTATAATGAAAATAATTATAATTAAAGGTAAAATATAACGCAATGGAAAATAGACCTAACGGCAACGGTGCTGATAATCAAGAAAAGTTAACTATATTTACCAAGGAGACCTTGGGCGTAGTTATAATGCTTTTTTCTACCCTTTGTTTGGTGTGCTTAATTACTAGGGGGAATATTTTCTTTACCCCGGGTGAAGCAGTTAACACCTTCTTTTTTGGTTGCTTTGGATATTTTGCCTATGCCGTTCTTGCTTACGCTTTTTATTACGGTTTAGTATGCGTAACGGGAAAAGCGTTAAACTTTTCTATTAGGCTAAAGGTATTTTTAACCCTAACGTGGATTACTCTTGCTTTATTAGTGCACGTTATTTCAATGCACGCTTTTGAGGGTAGTTACGGCGAATATATAGTAACTTCATACAAAATGGCTCAAGAAAACGGATTTGCAACTTGTTCTGGTGGTGGTTTTTTCACAGCTATTATTGCATACGTTTTTCCTGCAATACTAAAAAACGTGGGAAGTTACGTAGTTCTTTCTATTTTATTAGCAATTTGTGGCTTTATGGTTTACAAAACCGTGGTTGAAGAAAAAACCGGCAAGCCTGTATTTACAAAACAAAGTTTAAGAACTTCTTTCGTTAAAACAAAGCAAACGGAAATGCCCGACGTTGACGTTAACCTTCAAGGAGTTAAAGATTATCCCGTGGATATCGACATTCCAGTTGAAACGCACGGCGTTCAAAAGTTATTCGTTGCAGACCCTCGTAAGGACGATTTTAGACAATCTTCAAAGAACAGGGAAAACCAATCCGTATCCGTAAAGGTCGATTACACCAAGGGGGGATTAGGCGTTGCAAGTTGTCCATCAACTTATTCGCAAGAGTATTCTAGCGACATGCAGTCTAAGCTTAACTATATTAAAACACCAGCTCCATTAAATACTGCCAATTCTTCTTATTATCAAAAAGAAGAACTTTCAACTAAGATTTCCGATTACATTTCTAAACCTCCACTAACTCAACCTATCGAAAACACAGTGGAAGAAGTTAAACCAGCGATAGAAGAAACGCCAATTTCCGTGGAGAATATTCCATTTTTTGAACATCACGAAGAAAATTTGGATAAAGACGACGCAGGGAGTCACGCCGCAAGGTTTTCTAACCTTGCAGATTTCGACGACGGCTCTACTGAAAACTTAGACGTGCAACCTACTGAAATCGTTAGGCCGTTTATCGCAGACCAAGTTCAAGAGGAAACTCAAGAATTCCAAGAGGAAGTAGTAGAACAAACGGACGATTTTATTCAGGAAATCGTAGAAGAAAGGCATGGCGAGGAGCAACCTCAAGAAATTCAAAATGCTCAAGACGATTACGAGGTTGAAATAGAAGAAAAACCTGCTACTCCTAGAGAAAGGGTTAGAAATTTCTTCCTTTCTCAAGACCAAGGCCTCGCTCCTAAGGAAGAAAGTGAAAAACCTAGTTACACTAGTAGGGTTGAAGCTGACAATAATTCTAGAAGTAGAAGAATGGGTTTTGCTGTTGAACAGCCTGTAGAGCCACAAGTAGAAGAAAAACCGGAAAAACCCGTTATTCCAATCAATAGAGAGTATTTCCGTCCACCTCTCGACCTTCTTTCTAAATACGAGCCACCTATCGATGCTCCTACCGAAGACCACGAGCAAAATAAAGAAATTATAAAACAAACGCTTGCAGACTTCCATATTAACGTTGAGCCTCAAGACTACGTTCAAGGCCCAGCCATCACTAGATACGAAGTAACTATGCCGGCAGGTATTTCGGTTAGAAACGTTCTTAAATACGACGACGACTTGAGAATGAGACTTGCTAGTAAAGCAGGCGTGCGTATTCAAGCACCTATCCCTGGCAAAAACCTAGTAGGTATCGAAGTTGCTAACAAGCAAGCCCAAACGGTAGGTTTGAGAGAGGTTATGGAAAAAGCCGCCGAAGAGGGCAAATCAAAACCTGGTTCGCTTATGTTTGCCGTTGGTAAAGATATAGTCGGCAAGGCTATTATGGAAAACCTTGCAAAAGGTCCTCACTATCTAGTTGCAGGTGCAACCGGTTCAGGTAAATCGGTTTGTCTTAACACTATGATAGTAAGTTTAATTATGAGATACAGTCCAGAGGACTTAAAACTCTTCTTAGTAGACCCTAAAGGCGTGGAATTTGCTACGTATGAGCATTTACCACATTTAATGATAGACGAGATTATAACCTCTCCACAAAAGGCTATTGAAATGCTTAAGTGGGCATACGACGAAATGCAAAGGCGTTTCCAAACTTTTAGAGAAAGTAACGCTTCAGTCGTTGATATAGACGGATATAACTCTATGGTGGCAAGCGACACCGTTGCTAAAATGCCTCGTATCGTTATTATAATCGATGAACTTGCCGACCTTATGCAAACTTGCAAGCGTGATTTAGAGGCTAGAATTTGTGCTATCGCACAAAAGGCTCGTTCGGCTGGTATTCACCTTGTATTGGCTACACAACGTCCGTCGGTTGACGTTATTACGGGAACTATTAAGGCTAACCTTGCATCTAGAATTGCCTTCAAGGTTATGAACTTTGCCGACTCGCAAACAATATTAAGCGAGGCTGGTGCTGAAAAGTTACTTGGTAACGGCGACTTGCTTTACAAGAACGCTCAAATGCCCGGAGTTGAAAGATGTCAAGGTGCATTCATTAGCCCTGTCGAGGTGAATAATATCGTAAGTTATATCAAAGAGCACAACGTCGCTTACTTTGACGACGAATTAAAAGACTTCTTAGAAAAAGCGGCTAACCCTCAACCTGAAATGCCTGTTTCTAGCGAGGGGGGAGATGCAAGTGGGGAAAATAGCGATATTTTCGTTAAAGCACTTTGGTTTGCCGTAAACGCAGGCTCGGTTTCAATCTCTTCAATGCAACGCCGTTTTGGTATAGGTTTCTCTAAAGCTGGTGGCATTATGGATAGAATGGATAGAAACGGCTACGTTGGACCTATCGAGGGTAGTAAGCCAAGAAAAGTTCTACTATCAAGGGAAGATTTCATTGAAAAATACGGCGAAGCGCCACAAGACGAATTTTAAGGATTAATATGCAAAAGAAACACACGATTGGCGTTATCTCCCTAGGCTGTGATAAAAATAGAGTAGATACCGAAAAAATGCTAGGTATTCTTCAAGGGGAATACGATATTTCTTCTAACCCCGAAAACGCAGACGTTATAATTATCAACACGTGCGCATTCTTACAAAAAGCAAGGGAAGAGGCTATTGAAGAAATTCTTTGGGCGATAGGACTAAAAGCATTAAAGCCAAGTCTTAAAATAGTTGTAACAGGCTGTTTACCACAAAAGTTTATTGAAGAAGTTTACCCTGAACTAATAGAGGTAGACGCATTTTTAGGAATTAGCGATTACGCCGAATTACCAAAAGTATTAGACAAAGTTTTTAAAGGCGAAAGGGTTAACGCCGTAGGAATTCCTAAAGGCGAACCTACTACTAAAAGGGTGCTAACCACTAAAAATTACGCTTACCTTAAGATAGCCGACGGCTGTTCTAATCATTGCACCTATTGTTTGATTCCAGCAATTCGTGGCAAATATCGTTCGGTTGAAAAACAAAAGTTGCTGGAAGAAGTTAAGGGGTTAGGAAAAGTTCAAGAACTTATTCTCGTTGCTCAAGATACTACTAGTTACGGGTTAGACCTAACGCAAAAAACTGACCTTGTCGACTTAATAAGAGAAATTTCTAAACTTGACACAGTTTGTCATATAAGACTGCTATATTGTTATCCAGAAAGGATAACGGATAGGTTAATTGAGGAAATTAAAACCAATCCTAAAGTAATTAAGTATTTAGATATTCCACTTCAACACGCCGACGATAAAGTGCTTAAACTTATGAATAGAAAAGGCACTGGACAAGGTTATTTACAACTTATCGGTAAGTTAAGAAAGGAAATTCCTCAAATAGTTATTCGTTCAACTTTTATTACTGGTTTCCCAGGAGAGGACGAGGGGGCGTTTGATAATCTAGTTGAATTTATCAAAAAAGCTAAACTCTTTAACGCAGGCTTTTTTGCCTATAGCAAAGAACAAGGCACTCCTGCATATAAGCTTCCAAACCAAGTTTTAGCAAAAGTTAAGAATTCAAGATTAAAAACCCTTTATAGAGAGCAAAAGAAAATTGTTAAAGAAAATCTTAAAGCCTTAATAGGGCAAACCGTCAAGGTTATTGCAGAGGGATTTGACGAAAATTCCTTAACCTATTACGGCAGAGCGTATTTTAACGCCCCTGATATCGACGGAAAAGTTTATTTCTTTAGTGGCGAAGAGATTGAATACGGCAATATTTACGACGTTAAAATTAAAACCTTTAGCGATTACGATTTATACGGAGAAAAAATATGAATTTACCAAACAAATTAACCTTGCTTCGAGTATTTATGATTCCTGTATTCGTCGCAATATTCTATCTAACTATGATACCCGTAAACTATATTTTGGCATGCGTAGTTTTTGCTCTTGCAGCCTTTACCGATTTTTTAGACGGTCATATCGCAAGAAAATATAATCTAGTTACCGATTTTGGTAAGTTCTTAGACCCTATCGCAGACAAGGTTTTAGTTTCTACTGCGCTAATCGTGATGCTTACCATTCCAGGGCTTTTCTTTAGTTTATGGGTGGCTGGCGTATGCGTTGCAGTAATTTTAGCAAGAGAACTTATCATTAGTGGTTTTAGGCTTGTTGCATCAAATAAGGGTATGGTTATCGCTGCCGATAAGTCGGGGAAAATTAAAACCTTTTTAACCGACGTTGCTATCGTTATTCTACTTGTATCGTTAGACCTTACGGGTAGCGCTTTCGATATTGTTAATATCGTTGGACAAGTTGCATTCTATCTTTCAACCATTCTAACCGTTTATTCGGGTGTTGAATGTATGATAAAAAATAAGGGAGTTATAGCAAGTAAGTAATATGAAAACAGCGATTATACTATTCAAATCACCCCTTGCAGAGTTAGATGCAGGGTATATAAGTAAAATCGCAAACTCGCTTTTGCACGCAGGCTTTCCAACTTCTAACGTAAGCGTTTTAGGAACTAACGACGATTTAGCGTTTAGAAGATGGCTACAAGAATACAAAAGTTCGGTTAATAATTTAGTTATAGTTAATTCAAGCGAGGTTTCATTCGATTATAAGCAAATAATAGCCGACGTTATGGATTCTGCGCTTGTCGAAAACGAAAACGCTCTTAAATTTTTAGATGCCGTTTCAAACGCTCACAGCGTTGAATACGACGTTGTTAACGCAACTATGCCGTTAGAGGCAACCCTTATTCCTAACGTTACGGGCGCATTCCAAGGCTTTATGCTAGAAGAAAACGGATTTGCTATGTTCGTTCTTCCAGAAAGAATAGAGGAATTTAATCTCGCTTGTCAAAAATATCTAGCGCCTTACACGGAAAAGAAGTTAAATACAAAAACTTCTAGATTAGTCTTTAAGTATTTTGGTGCAAAAGATAAACTAGAACAAACCATAAACCTAGCTAAAAGCATGTTTGGTGGTGATATAGAAATTTCTATCTCTTGTAGTTATGGCGATTATAAAATCGTCGCTATGGGGGAAACTCAAAAAGCAAACCAATTTGCAAGGGAATTTTTATCTAGGCTAAAAGATGAAGTTTACGCCGAAACGGATAGTTCGCTTGGCGAAAGGCTCTTTGACTTGCTAAGAATTAAAAATCTTAAACTTTCAACTGCAGAATCCTTTACGGCAGGCAGGGTTGTAAATAGCGTTATTTCTAACCCTGGTGCATCTTCCTTCGTTTACGAAGGTGTTGTCGCATATACTAACGAAAGTAAGTCTAAAAGACTTAACATAAAACTAGAAGATATTATTAAAGAGGGCGCCGTTAGTTCGCTAACGGCATACCGAATGTCGGCTGGGCTACTTAAATCGGGAAATACTGATATAGCCATATCGACCACGGGGTTTGCAGGCCCTAAAGCCGACGATAAAGACGATAAAACGGGACTTTGCTTTATCGCCGTAGGTATGTTAGACGGTATTCATACCTATAAGTTCAACTTTACCGGAAGTAGAGAAGAAATAACCGAAACGGCAAAGAATACTGCGCTGTTTCTGGCAATAAAAAAACTTAAAAGTATAAAATAAGAGGAAAACAAAAATGGATGAAAAGAAATTAAAAGCGTTAGATTCAATGATGGCTCAAATAGAAAAGCAATACGGCAAGGGCGCAATTATGCGTCTTGGCGAAAAGGCAGGCGACACCAATATCGAAGTTTTGCCTACCGGTTGTCTTTCTCTTGACCTTGCTATCGGCGTTGGTGGTCTTCCAAGAGGCAGGATTATTGAAATTTACGGACCTGAATCTTCAGGTAAAACCACCGTTGCTTTGCATTGCATAGCAGAAACTCAAAAGGCAGGTGGAATCGCTGCGTTTGTCGATGCTGAACACGCCTTAGACCCTGTTTATGCTAAAAATCTAGGCGTTAACCTAGACGAATTATACGTTTCTCAACCAGATACGGGTGAACAAGCCTTAGATATTACTGCTTCTTTAGTAAACAGCCAAGCAGTTGATATTATCGTTGTAGACTCTGTTGCTGCGCTTACCCCAAAAGCTGAAATCGAAGGGGATATGGGAGATTCCCACGTAGGTCTACAAGCAAGACTTATGTCTCAAGCATTAAGAAAATTAACAGCAATAACCAACAAGAGCAAAACTTGTATAATCTTTATCAATCAACTTCGTGAAAAGGTTGGCGTTATGTTCGGTAACCCAGAAGTTACGGCAGGTGGTAAGGCGCTTAAGTTCTACGCAAGCGTTCGTATCGACGTTAGAAAAGCAGACGCTCTTAAAGATAGCGACGGTGCTTACGGTAACCACACTAAGGCAAAAATCGTTAAAAATAAGGTTGCTCCACCGTTCAAAACTGCAGAATTCGATATAATTTTCGGCAAGGGCATTAGTAAGGGAAGTTCGCTAATCGACCTAGGCTTACAATACGAAATTTTAGAAAAGAATGGCGCATGGTTCTCGTATAACGGCGAAAAATTCGCTCAAGGCAGAGAAAAAGCAATCAATTATTTAGAAGCAAATAAAGAAGTTGCTGATGAAATTCAAAACAAAATAATCGCAGCATTTAACGAAAGAAAATAATTGGCATTTCTTTTGCTATTATTAATTTTAAAATATTGACTTTCGATTAAATATATAGTAAAATGTAATTAGTAAATAACTCGCAAGCCTCAAGTTTGCGATAAAAAATAACAGGAGGGCATATTAATGCAAAATTTTAATTACGGCTCCCTGTTCTTAGCCACGATGGATACCACGACTGCTATTTTATTAGTAGTTATCGCAGCGGCAGTTTGCGCTGTAGTTGGCGTTCTTCTTGGTATGGTATTAAAGAATAAGTCTTTTGTAAAAAAACAAGGTGATATTCAAAAAGTTACCGAAAAAATGCTCGACGACGCTAGAGAAGAGAGCAAAACCATAAAAAGAGAGGCTATTTTAGAAGCTAAAGAACAGGAGCAAAGACTACGTGCTGAGTTCGAACGTGAAAGCAAAGAAAAGCGTATTGAACTAAAGCAAATGGAAAACAGACTCAACCAAAAAGAAGAATCACTTGACAGAAAGGAAGATAATCTCAACAAGAGAAACGAAGAAACCACTCGTCAACAAAATTCTTTAAGGGATAAGCAAGCAGAACTCGAAAAGAAGTTGAGCGATATATCTCTTCAACACGACAAGATGATTGCCGAATTCGAAAAGATTTCGCAAATGACTAAAGAAGAGGCTAAACAACAACTTATCGATTCTATTACCGACGAGGCTAAGAGAGACGCCGTTGGTCTAGTTAAAAGTATCGAGGCAGAGGCTAAAGAAGAGGGCGAAAGAAAGGCTAAAGAAATCGTAAGTTTAGCAATTCAAAAATGTAGCACCGAACAAGCCACCGAAATTACCGTATCGGTAGTTCCACTTCCTAACGACGATATGAAGGCTAGAATTATCGGTAGAGAAGGTAGAAACATTAGAACTCTTGAAAACGCTACCGGTATCGAACTTATTATCGACGATACGCCGGAAGTTGTTATCGTTTCTGGTTTCGACCCTGTTAGAAGGGAAGTTGCTAGAATCGCTTTAGAAAAACTTATTCAAGACGGCAGAATTCACCCTGCTCGTATTGAAGAAACGGTTGAAAAGGTTAAGAAAGACCTTGAGGGGCAAATTAAAGAGGCTGGCGAGGCTGCCACCTTTGAATGTGGAGTATTTGGACTTCACCCAGAAATCGTTAAGACTTTAGGTAGACTTAAGTTTAGAACGAGTTATGGTCAAAACGTTTTACGCCACTCGATTGAAGTTTCGCACCTAGCAGGCGTTATGGCAACCGAACTTGGCGTAGACCCACAAATTGCTAAACGTGCAGGCTTACTACACGATTTAGGCAAGGCAGTTGACTTTGAAATCGAAGGAACTCACATGCAAATTGGTGCAGATATCGCCAAGAAGTATAGAGAAAACCACACCATAGTTAACGCAATCTTGGCTCACCACGGCGACGTTGAGCAAAAGAGTATCGAGGCAGTTCTAGTTGCTGCTGCTGACGCTATTTCAGGTGCTCGCCCAGGCGCTAGACGTGAAACGACCACCAACTACATTAAGAGATTACAAAAACTTGAAGAAATCTCTAGTAGTTTCAAGGGCGTTGAAAAGTGCTATGCTATCCAAGCAGGTAGAGAAGTTCGTGTTATGGTTAAACCAGAACAAGTTAACGACGCTCAAACTCTATTCCTTGCTAAAGATATTGCTAAAAAGATTGAACAAGAAATGGAATACCCAGGTCAAATCAAGGTTAACGTTATTAGAGAATGGCGTGCAACTGAATTTGCAAAATAAAATATGTCGGCGGCGTGTAATAACGTCGCCGTTCGTTTAATCAGCTTATTCGTTTAATTAATAGGTGTTTATGGAAAAATTCGTTATTATTCCCGATTCGTTTAAGGGAACTTTATCTTCAACCACAATTTGCGACGTAATAGCGCAAGGTATTCGCTGTTATTATCCTAATAGCGATATATATGCAATTCCCGTTGCCGACGGAGGAGAGGGTAGCGTATGTTGTTTTTTAACTGCGATTGGTGGCAGAGAAATAGAAGTAACCGTTAGCGGCCCTTACTTAACCCCTAGTCAAAGTTTTTACGGAATACTTGCAGACGGCAAAACGGCAGTTATCGAAATGGCGGCTGCGTCTGGACTTCCTATGGTGGAAGGCAACAAAAACCCTGCCTTAACTTCTACCTACGGGGTTGGCGAACTTATTATGCACGCACTTGATAAAGGCGTAAAAAAGATAATTATGGGGCTTGGTGGCTCTTGCACTAACGACTTTGGTTGTGGTTGTGCTTGCGCTTGTGGCGTTAAGTTTTTTGATAAGGATGGCAAAACTTTTATCCCTACTGGTGGCACTCTTAAAGACATAGTTAAAATCGACTTATCAGGCATGGACGCTAGATTAAAAGACCTTGAAATAATTACTATGTGCGATATAGATAATCCACCTTTTGGAGAACGTGGTGCAGCGAGAGTGTTCGCACCACAAAAGGGTGCAGATGAGGATATGGTTGGAATGCTAGACGAAGGCGTTAAGCACGTATGCGCAGTCGTTAAAAACGACCTAGGAATTGACCTTTCAAACCAAAAAGGTGGTGGTGCAGCAGGGGCTATGGGCGCAGGAATGGTGGCATTCTTTAATTCTAAATTACAAATGGGAATAGACGTAGTTTTAGACACCGTTAAGTTCGACCACATAGCAAAAGGTGCAAAAGCCGTGTTTACGGGAGAAGGAAAAATAGATAGTCAAAGCCTTGGTGGTAAGGTGGTTATAGGCGTTGCTAGAAGAGCAAAAGAGTTAGGCGTTCCTGTAATAGCAATCGTTGGTGGTGCAGAGGGGGATATGGCAAAAGCATATGAAGAAGGTGTTACTTCCATATTTACCATAAATCGATTGCCACAAGATTTGTCGGTTAGTATGGCGTATAGTAAGCAAAACCTAGCATTTACAACGGAAAACGTCTTAAGAATTATAAAAGCAAATGAAAAAAATTAAAAATATATTAAATGAAATTTTTGAAAGCAACGATATCGCAGGCATGAGTGTTGCTATAACTGATGCAAATAAAACGTTAGGCGTTTATAATTTTGGTGTAGAAAGCACTTTAACTAAAACTGCCGTTACAAATGATTCCACGTTTAGAATTGCATCTATAACCAAGATTATAACAGGACTTACGACAATGCGTTTGGTTGAAAGTGGTAAACTCTCGTTAGATTGTCCTATCGGGGAATACGTTGAATGGCTTAAACCACCGTTTAGCACGCTTACCCTAAAATCGCTTTTATCTCACACGGCAGGTTTACCAAAAGAGTATACACCTAGTGGTCCTAAAGACGAAAGTCTATTAGAAAACAGCCTTAAAGAAGAATTAAGCAAGGTCGACGTTTGTCTTGTTGGCAACGATAAACCATATCTTTATTCTAACGTTGGAATAAGGCTCGTTTCTCTAATAATTGAAAGAGTATCGGGAGAAAGATATTCTAAAGTGGCTGAAAACCTTGTGTTAAAACCACTTAAAATGACCAATACGACCTTTTCTCTTGACGAGGCTAAAAAGCAGTCCTTGTCATTGCCACACGTAAAGAAAGAACAAGGGCTAGTGCCTGTTGAATCGTGGGAAAACGCCGTGCGTTTGGGTGCAGGTGGGTTATTTTCTACGAGTGAGCAACTATGCAAGCTTGCAAGATTAATTATTAACGACGGGAAAAACGACGACGGAGAGATTATAGTAAATAGTAACACTATGGCGAAAATGCTAGTTCCTATTGCAGAAAAGGGGATGGGCGATTTTTACGGACTAACAATGATGTTGCACAAATTTGGAGATAGGTTAACCTATGGACATTTAGGAAGCGCTCCACCATACTATGCTAACTTGGTGTGCGATAAACAAAGTGGGTATGGAGTTGCCGTGTTGATAAATACCGAAGGCAATGCAAGTTTAAGATATGAAATCACCGATAAAATATTAAAGTGTTTAACAAACGAATAAAGGAGAAACAATGGAAAAAAAGAAAGTTGCGTTAATTGCTCACGATAGCAAAAAGCAAGAAATAGTTGAATGGTGCTTAAAAAACAAAAGCATTTTAGAAAAATACGACCTATGTGGAACGGGAACGACTTCTAAAAGAATAAGCGAGGCTACGGGACTAGAAGTAAAAGGATATTTGTCAGGACCACTAGGTGGCGACCAACAAATAGGCGCATTAGTGGCAGAAGGAAAGATAGATTTCGTGTTATTTTTATGCGACCCATTGACGGCGCAACCACATGACCCTGACGTTAAGGCATTACTACGAATAGCCAACGTATACAACGTAGCGATAGCGACCAACGTTGCCACGGCAGATTTAATAATTACCTCTAATAGTTTTTAATAGTTATGAACAAGAAAAAATCGTCTATGGGAAAACCCATAGACGATTTTTAAGTTTAAATACATTTTGTAAACAATTTTTATTTTTGCAATAATTTTTGCCAATAGCTTTCACAAGCCATCCAATCGTTATAACTCATGGTAGACCTTATGAACAAGTTCCTAGCATTAGTAGCTTCAACACCTGAACCACCTTGATATATGGTGTAATATTCGTAACCATTACCAAGGTTTACTTGACCTGAGTTAGAATCGGTAATTCCTTCGTAGCTTACAGGTTCGATAGCTCTTTCACGTTTTGCATAAGATTCTACCCAACTTCTTTGGAAAGAAGATAAGTTTTCGTAGTCAGCGTCTTTGATTTCATAGTCCATACCTGCTCTGTAAACTCCTTGGCTACCAGTATATAGTGATAGAGCGTCGTCAGTGTGGATGTATTGCATAAACATCTTAAGTGCATTTACGATATTAGCATCATCTTTATATTTAGCGTTAAGAACGATAGGAGCACCACCGGTACATACACCATTGTGAGGTCTGCCGTTACCTTCGGTAACTGCTTCGCTTTGGAATACAGCAGTTGGCATTTGCATCCATCTAATATCAGGTTCGGTCATACCAGGCTTATCGAAGAAAGCTTGGTCAGCAAACTTGTTTATTACGCCTGCTTTCTTTGCTTCGTTATACCAGTAGTTACCTTCTAATAACATACCACAAGGTTCTCTAGCATCCAGACCGTTTAGAACGAATCTTTCTTCAGCATTTAAGTGAGAGTCAAGTGGGTTTTTACTACCTGCAGAATACCAGTCGTTATCATAAGCAACTTGCATTGCAACAAGCGCATAGTATCTACCAGCAGTTCTACGTGCTAAATAACCGTTTTCTGGGGTAATCACTACTTTTGAAGTGTTTGCTCTAAAGTGATTTGGTGTAGCACTACCGAACAATAAATCAGCAGAGAAAGCACTAGTTTCATTAAGGATTTCAACTTCTTCACCGTCTGAATCGTAAGTGTAAGCAGCTTGAATTGCAGCTGAACCTGAAAGTGCATTATTGAAAGCAGTTACGATACGGTTTCTTTGACCAATTGATGCCCCATAAGCAGTTAAAGGCGCGATACCATGTTCATTCTTCATATAGTCGCAAAGAATGAAGAAATCTTGTAAAGTGGTTGGTAAACCATCGTCCCAAGTTCCACAAATACCGTCGTTACCACAATATAATTTAGCGCCGTCTAAAACGTTACCTGTTCCAGAGCCTTTAACGAAGGTTGCAGTTCCGAATTTAGAAGTGTATTCAAAAACTTTATTAGGATTTGCAGCAGCCCAAGTTGGGTCGGCAAGATATAAACCGTAGCATGCAAAGTTATATGCGTCGTATGATAAACCACCGTTTTCTATACCATAAGATGGCATTGCGTAACAAGTGTTAAACTTAAAGTTATCGCTTAAACCATATTTAGCCTTGTAGTATGGGCTAATGGTTTGATTAGAAGAAAGGTCTGGTGAACATAAAGTTTCGTTATAGTAGTTAGGCATAACCTTTTCTCTAATAGAAACTAAATATTCTTCACCGTTTTCGTCTTCTCTAGTTTCGAATTGTTCGCTAACGATATCGTCGATTGAAACAACGAGTTGTTTCGCAGACATGGTTCTACCAGAGTCTGCACCATTTGAACCAGACGTTACGTACATGTGAATGTTTGATTGAAGCATAGAAGAAGTGTCGGTTGAACGAACGCCTTCTATTTCGAACTTAATACCAGTTTTACCAGGTTCGAACGAATAGTCGCTATAGAGTGCTTCAAATTCAGCAGCAAGTTCTCTCAACCAGTCTAAGTTAATGCCGGCTTCATAACCTTGGATATTGATAATGGTGCATGTTGGTTCCGGTGGTATCGGAGTAGCTTGAAATTCGACCTCACCATTAGAACATATTACTCGTGTTGCAGGAATACCCTCAGTGCAATTTTCTCCTTTATAAATTACTCTCCAAGCGTCAGTCGAACCTTCAAAATTAATAATTGCTAGTGAGGAACAATCTTTAAAGGCAGAATCCTTGATGCTGGATATGGTGCTTGGTAGAGAAACTACTTCTAGACCACAACCATAAAATGCACCTGCTTCAATTGTGGTTACACCATTAGGTATGTTGATACTTTTTAGAGATGTGCAACCGTTAAAAGAGGCATGTCCGATTTTTACTACGCTATTTGGTATGTTGATGTTTGAAAGAGCCGTGCAATTAGCAAAAACAAAAAAGCCAATTTCAGTTACACCATTTGGAATATTTATACTTTCAAGTGAGGTGCAGTTTGAGAATGCTTCTCCTTCTATGGTGGTTACAGTGTCGGGTAAAACTACGGACGTTATTGCTGTTTCGTTATAAAAAGCTTCATACTTAATCTCGGTAACAGGTTTATCTAGATGTGTGGCTGGAATTTTAATGTCTTTGTCTAAACAAAGACCAACGCCTTTCACGGCATATCCCGTTTTATCGCTATTTGCGCAGTATTCTAAGCCTTGACTATACTCAGTTGGGGTAGTTGGCTCGCCACTACTTGTTCCACCAGATATTTTACCTAGGTTACGATAGGTGGTATCTCCCGTTAACTTAACGTAAAGATATCCGTCGTCGCTAAGGTAAATATCAACTATACCTACGCCGTCCTTACCAGGTGCACCAGGGTCTCCCTTTTCACCCTTTATGCTTTTAAGCCAGTCTTCGTATGATAGGGGTGTTTCGCCGTTTTGTGCAGAATTTTCAGCATATAAAGTATATATTGCGTAAATTTCTGCATTAGGTTGGTTGTTTTGCTCGCTATCGTTTTGATTGTTATCGCTTTCAGGTAGAATGCTACAAGCCGTTAGGGGAAGAGCGAAAACGAATAATAAAACTAAACTTAGCAAACGTTTTAAAACTGTTTTCTTTTTCATAAAAACCTCCTGTTTTTATTTTTTAGATTTTATAGATAGAATAAAAAAGCGCCAACCGAAGTTGACGCCTAAAACGCAAACTCCGATAGTCGCCAAACCAACTGAAAAGCAAGAACAACTCTATGCTATGCCCAGTAGGAATTTGCATTTTTACAAATTCATTATGGACATAGTATAAAAATAATATAATTATTCAAAAGAATAAAAATAGTCCTTGCGTTGATATTCAGTTGATTTGGCATTTTTAGTATATCATATATTAAAATAATATACAAACGATTTTAGAAAAAAATTAAATTCAGTTTATAATAAGGCATTACTACGAATAGCAAACGTATACAACGTAGCGATAGCGACCAACGTTGCCACGGCAGATTTAATAATAAACGCTCCAGAAATGAAATAATAAAAAAGCCACGGAATTTCCGTGGCTTTTAACGTATGTGCATTTATATTATTTCAATCTGCCTTTGTCTTCTTTTGGGGTTTTAGCAAAGCAACTCTTTACTACTATAGGTTTAGTGCTCTTTTT
The DNA here is from genome assembly GCA_045651365.1 of Christensenellaceae bacterium. GTDB lineage: Bacteria > Bacillota > Clostridia > Christensenellales > Borkfalkiaceae > UBA1259. The sequence goes on along the minus strand of JAZRSF010000010.1, from coordinate 75,289 downwards.
TTGCCAACAATCTCTTGCGTAAACTCTAATTTCATACTTGGTGTCTGGCTTTAAGTTCCAAAGGGTTATTTGGTAGTATGGCGAGAAGAAATCGCTTGTATGGTCTACGTGATATTCAGTTACTACTTGATTAGAAGATACAACTTCGCCCGTTTCTTCTTCAATAGCCTCTGCATAGTAGTCGTGAAGTAGGTCGTTTTCAACGTCTAGTGGAATGGCTGCAGGGAAGTGCACTTCTACAAAGTTAGTGCCTCTCGCAAGACCTGCCGTTGCTCCGTTTGGGAATTCTGGGGCAACTGCATTTTGAGAGCGTTTTTCCCAATCCATTTCTTTACCCTTTAGGGTAAAATTCCAATCTGCGCCACAAGATTTAACGCACTTTTTAGGATTTGCTTTTTTCTTTTCGCCCTTTGCAACTGCAAGCATTTCAGGGGTATAGAAACTTAATCTTTCAACCCTAATATCGTCGCCGTTTACGTCTAAAATTAGTCCGTGTTTGGTCCATAAGTTTTCGCCACGCACAAGGTCGCCCGTAGAGTCGGCATAGTTAAGGGTAGAACAAGATATAACCGTGCATTTAGCGTCTCCCTCTTTAGCAGATTGCCAAATAGTTCTCTCGTCCGTGATAGGGCAATGAGTATGTCCTATAAGCGCTATAACGTTTTCGTGGTCTTTAACTAACTCTCTACCAGTTTCAAATCTATGTGCGCCCGTGTAACTATCCATTGTCGTATCCATAATTACAGGGTGTTGAACGTAGAAAACAGGTTTATTTGGGTTTTCAGCGCAAGCCTTGTCTAATGCTTCCTTACATTCACTCTCATAATCCCAATGTCCACCGACAAAGGTAAAACCCTTAATCTTCTTTATTGGAACACGGCTGTATGGCTCGCCAAACGCTTCTTGCCATACGTTTCTATTACCACCGTTTTCCATTTCTAATGCTTGAGCAGGTCTATCGTGATTGCCGTAAATACAGAAAATTTGCGTATCCGTTCCAGCAAAAACCTTTCTAAAAATTCTTCCCGATTCTATAACTTCTTCAGGTGAAGCAAGAGAGCCCGTTTCATAGGTTTTTTCTTCGTCATTCCACCACTTGTATAGTGGAACGCCTTTTTTATCGGGATTTGGGTCGTCAATATCGCAGTATCCACATGCGTTAGACATATCACCTGGAATTACCACGGCATCTACGCCACGCCACTTAAAATAACGAAGTGCGTATTCATACCACAAGTTTTGGTTACCAAAAGGTCCTTGACCAAATCCGTAATAGTTAGGGTTGTAGTGCCCTAAGAAGCCTAAGTGTGGGTCGCTAATAATACCAATTCTTAAATCGGGTTTCTTTGATTTTGCCATAATTTTTCTCCAAACTGCTTAAAAAATAAAATACTCGATAAACTCTTTCGTTTAACCGAGTATATTATATCATAATAATTACTTTATGCAATACCAAAAACTAAAATTATTAACCTTTTATTAATAATTTAACGACTTAATTGGTTTTGCTACATTCGTCTTGTTCTTCGCCTTCCGAAAGTTCACGAACTAGGTCTTTTTTAGAAACTAGGAACTTACGAATTGCAAACAATCCTGCAATACAAACTACGCATACAACGTTGCTTAATGGACTTGAATGGTCTACGATAATTTGACGGGCAATAGCGACGATTAAAACTTCCAAAGTGTTTGCAGGGGTTAGGTTGATAAGCATTCTTACAAACTCAAGTCCTACCACGATAGTAAGTATATTTTGTAGGTAGGTATGCGAAGACTCAAAATATCCGTTTACAGATACCATTTTGTAAATTTCGTATCCAATAAGCCCTATCAATACTACCAAAGTTAAAAGTGCGATAAAATATTCAAGCACGTGAACTGCTACGTTGAATAGCTTAGTCGTTTTTTCACGCATATATTTTCTCCTTATAAAAAACTCGGTCAAAATTTTTAACCGAGTATATTATATCATATTTACGAATTCTTGCAATACTACTAGGAAAAATAGTTTATTCCCACTCAATCGTGCCGATTGGCTTTGGTGTTAGGTCTAGTAGAACTCTATTGATACCTTCTACTTCGCTAGTAATTCTATCGGTAATCTTATGTAGAACAGCGTAAGGAATTTCTTCAATGGTAGCAGTCATAGCGTCAACCGTGTTAACGGCTCTAATGATTGCCGCCCAACCTTCGTATCTCTTTCCGTCTTTAACGCCAACGCTCTTCATATCAGGAACTGCGATAAAGTATTGCCATACCTTGCCGGCAAGTCCACAATTATCAAACTCTTCACGAAGTATTGCATCAGCCTCACGGAGAGCGTGTAATCTATCACGGGTGATAGCGCCTAAACATCTAACGCCAAGTCCTGGACCTGGGAATGGTTGACGGTCAACCATATTAACAGGTAATCCTAATGCCTTACCAACAACTCTAACTTCGTCTTTATACAAAAGTCTAACAGGTTCAACGAGTTCGAATTGCATATCTTCAGGAAGTCCACCAACGTTATGGTGTGCCTTAACGCCGTCGCTTTCAATAATGTCAGGGTAGATAGTGCCTTGTGCTAGGAAAGAAATGCCTTTTAACTTGCTAGCCTCTTCGTCGAACACCTTAATGAATTCGTTACCGATAATTTTTCTCTTTGTTTCAGGAGCACTAACGCCTTTAAGTAAATCTAGGAAACGGTCGGTAGCGTCGATATAGATAAGGTTAGCGTCTAACTCTTTTCCAAATACTTCAATTACTTGTTCGCTTTCGCCTTTACGCATTAAGCCGTGGTTAACGTGCACGCAAACTAGTTGCTTGCCAATAGCCTTAATAAGTAGTGCTGCAACAACCGAACTATCTACACCACCAGAAAGAGCCAAAAGCACTTTTTTATCGCCAACTTGCTCGCGAACGAGTTTAACTTGTTCGTCGATAAAAGCGTTTGCTAGTTCAGGGGTGGTTATCCTTTGCATATCTTCGGGACGCTTGTTTGGTAATTCCATAAAATTTTCTCCAAGAATTTGATTAAATAAATTATAAGTTTTTCTTTTATAAATGTCAAGAATACGAACAAAATTTTATAGCAAAATTACTTATACCTAAAATAAGTAGGGCTAAAATATCCTTAAAAAAGCCTTAAGTGGAATTATTTAATATAATATAAATTGACAAAGTAGGTTTTTAGTGATAAAATTTATAAAAATCGTGTTTTATTTGAAACGAAAGAAGTTCTTTAAGGAGAAATTATGAAGGCAGTTGAAATCCCAGCAAAGTTTGGCAAAAGGGTATTTAACGACAAGGTTATGAAAGAACGCTTGCCAGAAAAAGAATATATCGCAGTTAGACGTGCGATAGAATTTGGCGAGCCTTTAACCAATGAAACGGCAAAAGTAGTTGCCGGTGCAATGAAAGAGTGGGCTATTGAAAACGGCGCAACTCACTTTACCCATTGGTTCCAACCTATGACTGGTATCACGGCCGAAAAACACGATAGTTTTATTGAACCAACCAGTAGTGGCAACGTTATTATGAAGTTTTCTGAAAAGTCTTTAGTAAAAGGCGAATCGGACGCTAGTAGTTTTCCTAGTGGTGGATTAAGGGCGACCTTCGAGGCTCGTGGATATACGGCTTGGGACCCAACTTCTTACGCATTTGTAAAAGACGGCAGTTTATACATTCCAACTGCATTCTGTTCTTACGGTGGGGAAGCACTTGACAAAAAGACGCCACTTCTCCGTTCAATGACTGCACTTAATAAACAAGCATTAAGAGTTTTAAGACTATTCGGCGATAACGAAACTAAAAACGTTATTCCAACCGTCGGTGCAGAACAAGAATATTTCTTAATCGATAAAAAAGTATATGAAAGTAGACTAGACCTTATTCATTGTGGTAGAACGCTTTTCGGTGCGAGACCTTCTAAAGGACAAGAACTAGAAGACCACTACTACGGTGCTATTAAGTCTAGAGTTTCAGCGTTTATGAAAGACGTTGACGAAGAACTATGGAAACTCGGCGTATACGCTAAAACTAAACATAACGAGGTTGCTCCTAGTCAACACGAACTTGCTTGCGTGTTTACTTCAGCGAACTTAGCGTCAGACCACAACCAAATAACTATGGAAGTTATGAAGAGCGTGGCAAACAAGCACGGACTAGTATGTTTACTACACGAAAAGCCTTTCGAATCGGTTAGTGGTAGTGGTAAGCACAACAACTGGTCGCTATCTACCGACAAGGGCGAAAACTTATTCGACCCTGGTAAAAACCCTCAAGATAATGCAAGATTTTTATTATTCTTAATGGCTGTAATTAAAGCCGTTGACGAATATCAAGACTTACTTCGTATTTCAGTTGCGACGGCTGGTAACGACCACCGTTTAGGCGCTAGCGAAGCCCCTCCTGCAATCATTTCTATCTATCTAGGCGAAGAAATCGAAGGCATATTAAAGGCAATCGAAAGTGGAAAGAGTTACAGCGCAAAGGAAAAGTCAGTTCTTAAAATTGGCATTTCAGCGTTGCCACCTATTCCAAAGGATTCTACCGATAGAAATAGAACTTCACCTTTTGCGTTCACGGGTAATAAGTTCGAATTCCGTATGGTAGGCTCGTCAGCAAATATCGCTTGTCCAAACTTTATTATAAACACTATCGTTGCTGAAGAACTTAAAAAGTTTGCCGACACACTAGAAAAGGCAGAAGATTTCAATACTGCGCTTAACGACCTACTTAAAAAGACGGTTAAAAAGCACGGTAGAATTATATTTAGTGGCAACAATTATGCAGACGAATGGCAAGTTGAAGCAGAAATGCGTGGGCTTCTAAATCTAAAAACTACGGTTGACGCTCTTCCATACTACGTAGACAAAAAGAACGTCGAATTGTTTGAAAGCCATAACGTTTTAACCAAGAGCGAAATTCATTCTAGAATGGAAATCTTGCTTGAAAACTACGCTAATATCGTGCATATCGAGGCTTTAACGGCTCTTGATATGGCTACAAAAGAAATTGCCCCTGCAGTTATCAAGTATGAGAGTTTCATTACCAAAGAGATGAAAAACAAAAACAAGATTGGTAATTTCTCTACTGCGCTCGAAAACAAGATTTTAACTAAGATTTCTAATCTTTCCGAAAAGTTTAGTAACGCTTTAGACCAACTTGAAAAGGATATAGAAGAGTATAATTCTTCATGGTCGGCTAAAGAAAAGGCAACCTATTGTAGAGACAAACTCGTTAAAGATATGGCTACTTTGCGTGAATATGCCGATAAGATGGAACTTATCATGGGCAAAGATTTTAACCCATATCCATCATACGAGGATATACTTTATAGCGTAAAATATTAAGTTAAAAAAATAAAAAGACACGGTGCTCCGTGTCTTTTTTATATCATTTAGAGCCTGTCGAAAAAACGATTTCCCCCTAGTCATTCTGAGTGGAGCGTTAGCGTAATCGAAGAATCTATTTCCTATTGTCATTCTGAGCGTAGCCGAAGAATCTATTTTGTTTGAGATGTTGCATCTCCGTTTACACTACGATGGGCTACGCCCGACTTCACTTCGTTTCGCTAACATGACGAACAACATAGTAACTAACGGCTTTTGCAAACTGCAAAAGCCGTTAGTTATTTATTCAATTTATTTTTTTGTAGTAAAATCTATTTCTCCGTGTTTATCTTCATATTTTTCAATGCAATCTCTAATCAAAATCAAAATTTGACTATTTGCACTGCGTCCCTCGTAATCAGCAATCACGTGTAATTTGTTTAACATTTCTTCATCTATTCTAATAGATAAACTTTTTACAGCCATAATAACCCCTTATTTCATTCATTTTGCATTTACTTTAAACCTATTTTGTGTTAAAATGGTAAAAATAAACACAAATCGTATTTTATGTGTGCCTAAAGTGAGGTTATTATGAAAGTTGCTGTTATAGGTTCTAGGGGTGGGGTTATTGATAACCTACGAAATTATTTACCAGAGACCATCACGGAAATTGTTTCGGGTGGTGCTAAAGGTATTGATAGTTGTGCTAAAAAATTCGCACAAGAAAACGATATTAAATTAATTGAGTTTTTGCCACTATATTCCCTTTACGGCAAGGGTGCGCCAATAAAAAGAAATGAATTAATAGTCGAATATTGCGATATATTAATTGCCTTTTGGGACGGACAGTCAAAAGGGACGAAGTTCACCATTGATTATTCAAAATCAAAAAACAAAGAAGTTTTTGTATATAAAATAAAGAGGAACTGAAAGGTTCCTTTTTTATTCTACATCGATTATTGTTAGCGTGCCGTCTTGGACTACGAATTTAACGTTTTTTCCTGCAAACGCCATTCCGTATTCTCTGCCGTCTGCTTGGTAAGATGGGCGTGGGTCGTCGCTTAAACATTCTATCAAAGCGTCTATTTTATCGCTAGGAATTTTCTTTTTTAACTCGCCATCAAATACTACTTTTAACTTGTAATCTTTAACCCCGTCGGCATATCCACCAACAGCGTCTAGTTTGCAATCGGCTGATGGAATATAAGGTTTTATATCGTAGATAGGCGTGCCGTCTAGTAGGTCGACGCCACTAACTGTTAAGCTAACGCCCTTTTCGGTGTGATTAACTTTTTCTAGTTTAACGCAAGATAATCCTATATTATTAGGGCGAAATGGAGAACGGCTTGCAAACACGCCAACTTTTTTGTTTCCACCAAGCCTTGGTGGACGAATTAGTGGAGACCATTCTTTTTTATCAACGGCAGAAAAGTCGAAGAGTATCCATAAATGCGAAAACCCCTCGATTTCTCTAAAAGCGTCGTTTACGGCGTATTCAGGTAAAAATACTATTTCGCCAAGGCTTTTAGGCGAACGCCCACTTTGACGGGGTATGCCGAATTTTTCCTTAAAATCAGTTTTTATATATGCGATTGGGGTTATAGTTTTTTCGTTCATAACACTATTTTAGCACAAACCAAAATAAAAAACTAGCCTAGTTAAAAAGTTTTTGTTGTTTTTAGTTTGTAATTGTGATAGAATGTTTTTATAACACAAAGGAGATAAGCGTTTTGGTTAAGTTTTCTGCGCCCGAAGATAGGGCAGTTAAAGCCGTTTTAATTCATAAAAATCAAAAAATAGCCCTTAAAATGGTATACGCTTTTCTTGTTTTATTAGTTAGCATTGGTGCTTATTGTTTAATAAATATTCCTAGAAACAGTATAAAAAGCGCACAACAACTTTTTAGCGATAATATTCTTACCGGTTTAATCGTTTTTTGCGCATTCGCTTTGTTTATGGCAGTTTATTTTATAAATCTTCCAATAACCAAAAGAATGATTAGGGAAAACGGTGGCTACAAGATTATTTTTGAACAAGATAAAATTAAAGTTTTATTCCCTGACGAGCCTGAAATATTAGTCGATATTAAAGATATTGATGCCGTTGAAGAATATGATATTTTTTACTTAATTCATTGTTATAAATATACCGACGAAATCGTTTGCAGTAAATCGGCTTTTGAAGAGGGCGACTACAATGCTCTATGGAAATATTTTAAGGACCGTGGTTTTAGAATTGAAGACAAGTCCAATACTAAAATTTACGTATCTTTAATTAACAAAATTAGTCAAAGGGCAAGGGCAGGGTATTCTTCTATAATTTATTCTGCCATTTGTTTGGCGCTGGCATTCCCATTGTTTTGGTTTGCAATTAAGGTTTTGCTACTTTACGTGCCTAAACTTTTATCCTTATTAATGTTTATCCTTTATGACTTAAAGTTACTTGTTAAAATAATTCTTGGGCTATTGTTCTTGCCTATTGCTCTAATCGTAACCATAATTTCAGGAATTACTGCTTTAGGCATTATTTTGGTGCCACCATCTTTAATATATTTATCGGGTTACAAGGCGCATAAGCAACTTAAAACCAACAAGAAAGCACTAGGAATAGTTGCTTTAAGTATTTGCGTTGTAGTTGCCGTTTACGTGGTTTTGGCATTACTGGTAGTTTTAGGAATGGTTTTTATATAAAATTTTATATCTATCGCTCGACAAGATATCGTCGAGTGATTTTGTTTTTACCGTTATTTTTGACAACAACTAGAAAAAATATCGAAAAAGATTGATATTATTTGCAAATAAGAGTATTATATATAGGTTAGGAAAATTAGGGAAAAAGTTATAATGATTTCTAAAAACGTTAAAAAGAGAATATTTGAATATTCTTTTATATTCATTTTGCTTATAAGTATTGCGTTGATTTATTTAGCCGTTGCTAATCAGGTGGCTGATATTTTCGCTATGAGCAAAACTAAGGATTACGACGCTGTTAAATTATATTTGCAAGAGTTTGGCGTTACGGGGGCTATTTTAATTGCTATTCTTGAAATGCTTCAAATGATTGTAATATTCATTCCTGCAGAGTTTGTGCAAATTGCTGCTGGACTTGCTTATCCAATATATTTTGCAATTCCTATTTGTGTGTTCGGTATTTGCTTGGGTGCTACTGCAATATTTTCAATCGTCCGTCTATTCCACCTTAGATTGGAACTTATGGAAAAAAAGGTAGGAAAGATTCAAAAATTAGTTACTAAGATAAACCGTCCTGCGTCTATTACCATAATTATGTATCTCTTATTCGTAATGCCTTTAATTCCTTTTGGCGCTATTTGTTATTTTGCAGCCTCTAGTGAAATATCCTATAGAAGATACATATTAGTAGTTGCAACGGGTGTTCTACCTTCGGTTTTATCTTCCTTTGTTTTAGGAAACGTTATGGCTTTGACTATTGGCACGAAATGGTTTATTCTTGCCGTTTGCGTCGTTGCCATTGGCTTTTTCGTTCTATTATTCGGCATCGCTAGCATAATTAAAAATTATTTCTTTTATAAACCTGTTCAAAGACCGGGATTTATTTCTTATCACGTTATATTTTTCTTCGTGAGATTATTCTTTTGGCGCAAAGTTAAATTCGTTAAAAAAGATTGCCCAAAGATAAAGGATAAATCGTATATTATTCTCGGTGCTCATACTAGCGCAATAGATTTCGTTTGCGCTGCAAAAGCCGTTTTCCCAAGAAGAATTAACGTAGTTGCAAATCGTTTCTTCGTAGACTATAAGCCTTGCAGATTTCTAATGAAAACACTTCACGTTATTCCTAAGCGTCTTTTTACGCCTGATACTGAAACCATAAAGAAGATGTTTGAGGCAAAGAAGAAAGGTCTAACGCTGTATATGTGTCCAGAAGGTAGATTATCTTCTAGTGGCGCAGGCTATCCGGTTACCGTTGGGACGGCTAATCTTATCAAAAAACTTGCTATGCCTGTATACTTTGAATCTTCTGTCGGTGGATATTTTGCAAAACCTAAATGGCGTAAAAAATACGTTAGATATCCTGTTGAAATAACGATTGAGCAACTTCTTTCAGCCGAACAAGTATCTAATATGAGCGAGCAAGAAATTCAAGCAATTTTAGACCAAAAGTTTAATTACGACGAATGCGCTAAGTTTGCATTAAGACAGGACGTTAAGAAAAACTCAGTTGACGTAACGGGGCTTGAAAACGTTTTATTCGTTTGTCCTAGTTGTAAAAAAGAATTCGTTATGACTTCACAAAAAGATAGGCTTATTTGTGAGCATTGCAAGGAAGAGTTTATATTTAACGATAATTATTTAACCTCTAGTAAAACTATCTCTACGTTATATAACGAACAAAAACTTCTTTTATCAGAAGAAGAAATTAATCTAAAAGATTTCGTTAAGGTCAAGGCTTTCGATAATATAAAAGGCGAACTCATTGATTGTGGTGAGGGCGAATGCACCATAAAAGAGGGAGAAATCCGTTTCGAAGGTAAGATTTTCGGTCAAGATAAAACTTTTGTTCATACACTAGATACTTTACAAGCGCTTGCTTTTTCAGCAGGGGAAGAGTTCGAATTCTACGTTGATAAGAAATTGTATTATTTCTATCCTCAAGACAATAAAACCGTAGTTAAATGGTCTATTTTGTGGGATATTTTACAGGAGAGAAAAGCTAATGAAGAAAAAACAAAAGATAGTTGATATTTCTACTAAATCTTTTTTATCTGCCATAGCAGTTTTGCTATTTTTTCTCGTTCTAGCAACCGTTTTAACTTACGTTTTGCCTAAGGGTAAATTCTTTGTGGGAGAAAACGGCGAGACAGACTATTCTAAATACTTAGCCATTGACGCTAGTGGAATAAATATATTCAAGGCAATCTTTTCGCCAGTTTTAGTATTTTTTACCGACGGCTTTTTACAACCATTAATGCTATCGATTTTTCTTTTGGTTATAGCAGGCGTGTTTCAAGTGATGCTCGACTGTGGTGGTATGCAAGCAATCGTTAGTAGGCTAGTTAATGCGTTCAAGGAAAAGAGGTTGCTCTTTTTAGCAATATTAACTTTTTTCTTTATGTGTCTAGGCTCTTTCTTTGGTCTTTTTGAAGAAACGCTTATACTACTTCCAATGGTAGTAACCGTTTGCGTTAGTCTTGGCTACGACGCTTTTATGGGGTTTTTGGTATGTTCACTCGCTACGGGCGTAGGCTTTTCAGTTGCCCTAACTAATCCTTTTACCGTCGTTTATAGTTCTAACTACATAGGTGCTGACGTGTTTAGTGGATTATGGTTTAGAGCGTTAGCTTTTCTTACTTTCTACGCCATACTGTTCGGCTTTATTTATTTGCATTCCCTAAAACTAAAGAAGCAACAACCTGAATTGGCAGAAAAAGAATTTAATCAAGCAGAATATAACCAAGAGGCTGAGGATAATAAAACCTTCCTTTCGTGGACGCTTTTCTTAATTGTTGCTCTCGTTTGTTTAATCACATTTACGGCGATTTCCTTTTTAAGAGACTTGTCAACGCCCTTGCTTGCAGTGGTTTTCTTGATTGGTGGCGCTATTGCCGGTTGTGTTTCTTTTGGATTTAAGAAATCCCTTAATAGTTTCGGTAAAGGAGCAGTAGGCACTCTTCCAGCCGTAGTTATGATTTCTTTGGCGTTTGCTATTAAGTTCATTTTAGTAGAGGGTCAAATTCTAGATACTATTACTAATTTTATCGCAACGACAATCGACGGAAAATCTAAATATCTTACCGTTTTGATTTTGTTCGGTATTATATTGATTTTGGAATTTTTTATAAGCAGTTCAACTGCAAAAGCCGTTTTCGTTATGGGCGTTTTGTCTGGGGTAATCACTTCGGGTGGACTTTCTATTTCAAAAGAATTACTCGTTCTAATCTACGTCTTTTCAGATGGCTTTACCAATATGTTATTCCCAACTTCACCTTGTCTACTAATAGGGCTTTCTATGACGGGGCAGGGATATACCGATTGGCTCAAAAAGAGTAAATTTTTATTCCCAATAATATTTGCCGTAACAATCGGCTTTATTTTGCTAGCAACTTTTATAGGATATTAAATATCGATAAAACTAAAGCGTTATAAAATACCGTGGCGTTTGCATAGCGCTTTTTTAGTTATATTGACCTAAAATGATAAAAACTAAAAATTATTGTTAAAAGTTTGCAAAAACCACCTAAGTTAGTGTATAATAAAATTAGGAAAAACAAACCACAGGATATTTATGAAAAAACTATTATTTATTTTGACAATTTTATGTGTTTCTTGCCTTACTATTGGATTGGTTGCTTGTGGCAACGGTAATGGAGATGGAGGAAACTCCGGAGACGCTAACACCGTTGTTATAGAAGGAATCACTTATACTCTTGATAATGAAACGGATACCTATTCTATTACTTCGTCTAACATTGAAAGTAGTATAATAACTATTCCAGAAGAGGTTGAAGGGAAGAAGGTTGTCGCTATCGGGGCAGAGGCTTTTAGAGGTAGTAAATTATTAAAAGAAATTACTCTTCCAAGCACGGTTAAGGAAATTGGCTACGCTGCGTTTAGAGGAACCACTAAACTACAAAAAATCAACCTTGAAAACGTTGAAGTTATCGGTAACGACGCTTTTAGAGAATCTTTTGCTACCACCAACACCAATATTAAAATGTCCAGTCTTAAGAGTTTAGGCGCATATGCTTTTAACTCTGCAATAAAACTTCGCGAAGTTGATATGACTGGCGCACCATTAAACGAAATTCCAGAAGGTTGTTTTGAAAGTTGCACGTTGTTATACAAAGTTAAACTTTCTTCTTCGACCAAAACTATTTGGAAAAGAGCATTTGCAGGCGATAGTTGTATCGTAGAGATTAATTTGGAATACGTTGAATACTTAAAGGCTAACTGCTTTGAAAACTGTAAGAACCTCACTTCACTTACTTTAACCAACGTTAAAGATATTAGAAACGAAGCTTTTATGACTTGTAGTAAACTTACCACCGTAACTATTGGTAACAACGTTGAAAGAATTTATCAAAGAGCATTCGTTGAAACTGCGATTAACTATTTTGAAATCGGTAACGGTGCAGAATTAACTTGGGGATATTATTCTCTAGGTGGTGTTAGTGGTGCAACTAAAGACGGAACGCTACGTGACTATATTCCACTTTGGGCTCTTGGCGACGAGGATGCCCAAGCCAAATTCGACCCAACTAACCCTTCACAATGGGCAACTATGATGAAACACCACTACAATACTGGATATTTCATTTGCACTCAAAAATGGGTTACTGACCGTGGATATACTAGCGGACAACAATTTGCTTGGGACTTCTTTTTGAATCAAGCATAATCGAAAGAGGATAGCATGCAATCATTAGTTTTAAAACTTTCTTTAATAATGCTTATTATCGGCGTAGTTATGACGGCTTTAACTTTTTACGTTTTTCATTTTGTAGACGATAAGTGCAAGCCAACGTTAACCTTTCATAAGCAGGCGCAAAAACCTTTCATTGCAATGGTGTTTGGTGTTTTCTCAACCTTATGTTTGTTTACAAGTACGTTAAGTCTAGTAGTTGCATTAGTTATTTGCGCATAACATAAATAAATATTAAACCCCAAAAGCGAACTCGCTTTTGGGGTTTTCGTTTACCTTTATTAAAAATCTATTTTAGTGTTTTCAGGGCATATAAGTTTACAATTACTCTTTTCTAATGCCTCTACGTATTTTTTTGGTGGTAGTTTATCCGTTATTAAATAATCAACTTCGTCAAAAGAAAAGTCGGTGCATAAAAAAGTCTTATCAAACTTGGTGCTATCTATAAGCATTGCTAGTTTTTTAGAGTTACTTCTCATCTTCCTTTTTAGTTTGGCTTGTTCGGTGCTAGAGTCTGTAAACCCTTTCACGTCCACGCCAGAACAAGACATAAAGGCTATATCGGCATTCATTCTAGAAATATAATCAATAGTATCCGAGCCGATTATCGAGTTAGAGTGGTTTAATATTTGCCCACCTGCAATGTAAATTCTAATATGCTCTGTTTGAGATAAGAGTAGGGCATTTCGTAGTCCCGTAGTCGTAACCGATAACGAGTCGAAGGAATTTAACTGTGGAATTAAAAATCCCACCGTAGACGAAGAATCTAAAAACAAAATATTGCCGTTAGATACAAGCCTAGTCGCTAAACTTGCTATAATCTTTTTAGCCCCTGTGTTCTCTTGTTCACGAAGAGCAAACGCTGAATCTTCAGCGCTAGATTTATATAGCATTGCACCACCGTGAGAGCGCTTTATCAACCCTTGCTTTTCCATCTCCCTTAAATCTCTTCTAATGGTAGCCCCCGAAACGTAAAGTTCGTTAGAAAGTTCTTCTACCGTAGCCGAGTTTTTCTTTTGTAAAATTGCCAAAATTTCGTCTTGACGTTCTAAAGTGAGCATAAATTTGCACCCCTTTTATTAAAAATTAGCAAAAATGTGTTCATTTGCTTTCATTTGTGATTATATATTATCACAATTTGATTTGTTTTGCAACTTTAAAATACGTGGTTACAAAAATAAAATTTTGTGATACAATATATACGACGAAAAATGGCTATTTAAGGCTTAAAAATAAAGGAGATTTAAAGATGGCAAATCCCGTAACAATGCCCAAGCAAGGTATAACGGTTGAAAGTTGTATTTTAACCAAATGGGCTGTAAAAGTAGGCGATACCGTAAAAGTTGGCGACGTATTATTTTCATACGAAACGGATAAATCTGCATTCGATTTTGAAGCAGAAGTAGCTGGTGAAGTTTTAGCACTTTTCTGTGAAGAAGGCGACGAAGTTCCCGTTTTAACCAACGTATGCGTAATTGGACAAAAGGGCGAAGATATTTCAGCGTTTACCTCTAATGGCGCAAAAGAAACCAAGGTAGAAGAAGTTAAAGCAGAAGTAAAGGAAGTTGCTCCTATAAAAGCAAAGGGCGAAAAACCTGCAACTGCATTCGGCGTAACAATGCCAAAACAAGGTATAACCGTTGAAAGTTGTATTTTAACCAAGTGGTCTGTAAAGGTAGGCGACGCAGTTAAAGTTGGCGACAACCTATTCTCTTATGAAACCGACAAGGCATCTTTTGATTTCCCAAGTGAATTAGAGGGCGAAGTTTTAGCGCTATTCTGTGAAGAAGGGGACGAAGTTCCTGTTCTAACCAACGTTTGCGTAATCGGTAAACACGGCGACGACCCATCTTACTTTGCTCCAGAAGGCAAGGGCGTAAGCGCACCTGTTGTTGAAGAAGTTAAGGCTACAGTTAAAGCACCTGAAACTACTACGGTTGCACAAGTGAGCGCACCTGCAAGTGATAACGGAAAGGTTTTTGCATCTCCAAGAGCAAAGGCTTTAGCAGAAAAATTAGGCGTTGACCTAGCAAGTGCAACGGCAACCGGCCCTAACGGAAGAATTATTGAAAGAGATATTCGTGAGGCTAGCGTAAATCCAAAGGTAGTTGCAACTACTGAAGTGGTTGAACAAAAAGCAACCGAAAACGCTAACGTTGACGTTAAGGCTTATAAAGACGAAAAGATGTCTAACATTAGAAAGGTTATCGCTAAAAACATGGTTGCAAGTCTTTCAACTATGGCTCAACTTACCCATAACATTTCTTTCGATTGCACAAATATTATGGAGTTTAGAAAATATCTTAAAGATAACGCAGAAAAACTTAAACTTCCATCAATCACTATAAACAATATTATAGTATACGCCGTATCTCGTGTAATCAAAAAGCACAAGGACTTAAACGCTCACTTAATCAACGGCGACACTATGCGTTATTTTGAACACGTTAATATGGGTATTGCAACCGATACTCCAAGAGGACTTTTAGTTCCAACCCTTTTCGGGGCAGACCTTATGAGTTTAAGCGAAATCGCTACTAAGTCTAAAAAACTTTCTACTGACGCTATCGAAGGAAAGATTTCCCCAGAATTACTAACGGGTGGTAGTTTCACTATCAGTAACGTTGGAACTATGGGCATTGAATCTTTTACCCCTGTAGTTAACCCTCCACAAACGGGTATCTTAGGCGTTTGCACTCTAGAAACTAGAGTTAAGCTTGGCAAGAATGGAGAAGTTGTTCCTTACACGGCTATGAACCTTTCTCTTTCTTACGACCACAGAGCGTTAGACGGTGCGCCTGCATCAAGATTCTTAAAAGACTTAAAAGATTATTTAGAAAACTTCAGCCTAAATTTACTCGCTGATAGCAAATGCATATAAGGAGAAAATATGGAAACTTTTGATTTAGTTGTATTAGGTGGTGGCCCAGGTGGTTATCTCGCTGCTGAAAGAGCAGGACACGCAGGGCTAAAAACACTCGTTATTGAAAAAAGAGAGTTCGGTGGCGTTTGCCTTAACGAAGGTTGCGTGCCAAGTAAAACCTTTCTTAACTCTGCTAAAGTTTTAGACTATGCTAATCACGCAGACGCTTACGGCGTTAAAGTAGAAGGCAAAAAGTCTATCGACCAAAAATTCGTTGTTGAAAGAAAGAACGGCGTTGTTAAAATGCTAGTTTCTGGTATCAAAGCCCAACTTAAGAGAAACAAAGTTACCATGAAAGTTGCCGAAGGCTTTATCGAAGGCAAGGGCGACGACGGTTACGTTATTAAAGCAGGCGAAGAAAAATTCCTAGCAAAGCGTTTAATCGTTGCAACAGGTTCTATGCCTGTAGTTCCACCAATCCAAGGCTTAAAAGAAAACCTTGAAAGTGGAGTAGTTCTAACCAATAGAGAAATTCTCGACCTACAAGAAATTCCAAGCAAGTTAGTAGTTATCGGTGGTGGCGTTATCGGTTTAGAAATGGCAAGTTATTTCTCTAGCGTTGGAACTCAAGTTACCGTTGTTGAAATGCTTGATAAAATCGCAGGTCCAACCGAAAAAGAATGCTCTTCAATACTACAAAAATCTCTTGAAAGAAAGGGTGTTAAGTTCAATCTTGGCTGTAAGGTTACTGCTATTGAAAAAGACGGCGTTATCTATGAAAAAGACGGCAAATCTCAAAAGGTTGAGGCAGATAAAATTCTTCTTTCAATCGGTAGACGTGCAGTTACCCAAGGTATCGGTTTAGAAAACATTGGCGTTAACCTAGAACGTGGCGCAATCGTTACCGATGATAAAATGAGAACTAACGTTGCAAACGTTTACGCTGTTGGCGACGTTAACGGCAAAATCATGCTTGCTCACACGGCTTACCGTGAAGCAGAAGTTGCTATCAACACCATTTTAGGTAAGAAAGACGCTATGAGATACAACGTTATCCCTTCAGTTATCTATACAAACCCTGAAGTTGGCTCTGTAGGTGAAACGGAAGAAAGCGCTAAAGCAAAGGGTTTAGACGTTAAGTGTGTTTCTATTCCAATGACCTATTCTGGAAGATACGTTGCCGAAAACACTGCTCTTGACGGTGTTTGTAAACTCGTTATCAATAACAAAACCAATACTCTTATAGGCGCTCACATTATCGGCAGTTACGCAGGCGAATTTATCGTTTCAGTTTCTGCAATGGTAGACCTAGAAGTGGATATCGAAAACATCAAAAAACTTGTTTTCCCACACCCAACCGTATGCGAAATCGTTCGCGAAGCGATTTTCCAAATATAATCGAAATAAGGAGAAAATAAAATGAGTAAACAACTTTTCGTTGACCCAGTCGAACTTAGAAAAGCAGGTAAAATATCTTTTGAAGATATCCCTGTAAACCAATACAACAAAACTATTGCTGACGAAAAAGCAAATTTTTCTAAAGACGATTTCGTTAGAATCTTTAACGATATCGCCGTTTTAAGAGAATTCGAAAGCATGATTATGGATATCAAGGTTAAGCAAGAATACCAAGGCTTTAAAACCAACTATCCAGGTCCTGCTCACCTTTCTATCGGTCAAGAGGCTGCTGCCGTTGGCCAAGCATATATCCTTGATTTAGACGATATGACTTTCGGTTCTCACCGTTCTCACAGCGAAGTTTTAGCAAGAGGTCTTGCATCTATTCATAAACTTCCTGATGAAAAACTTTACCAAATAATGAAAGACTTTATGGGTGGCGAAACGCTAGCACCTGTAGAAAAACTTAACAAAACTGGCAACGTTAAAGATTTAGCAGTAGACTTCTTACTCTACGGTTTTATGAGCGAAATCTTTGCTAGAAGAACGGGCTTCCACAGAGGTATGGGTGGTTCAATGCACGTTTTCTTCTTGCCATTCGGTATTTATCCAAACAACGCTATCGTTGGTGGTGCTGCTCCGGTTGCTCTCGGCGCTGCTCTTTATAAAAAGGTTAACGACAAACCTGGTATCGTTATCTCTAACGTCGGCGACGGCTCTGTTGGTTGTGGCGTAGTTTACGAATCTATGAACTTTGCCGCTATGGACCAATTCAAGCAACTTTGGGAAAAAGAGGGTGGACTTCCTATCCTATTTAACTTCTTCAACAACAGTTACGGCATGGGTGGTCAAACCCGTGGTGAAACTATGGCTTACGACTTCTTGGCTCGTCTTGGCGCAGGCGTATCTCCAACTCAACTTTATGCTGAAAGAGTAGACGGCTTTAACCCACTAGCAGTTATCGAAGCAATGAAGAGAAAGAAAGCACTTCTATTAGAAGGCAAAGGCCCTGCAATGATGGACGTTGTAACCTATCGTTACGGTGGACACTCTCCATCAGACTCTATGAGTTACAGAACTCCAGAAGAAGTTGCCGCTTGGAAAGAATACGACCCAATCGTTACTTATAGAAAATCACTCGTTGACGCTAAGATTGAAAGCGACGGCAAGTTCGACGATATCCTAGCAAGCATCAGCGAAAGAATGCTTAAACTTTGTAAACTTGCAACCGATACTACAGAATCTCCATATCTAGACTTCAAGAAAGACCCTTACTACGTTGAAAACTTAATGTTCAGTAACGGCGCTGTTGAAAAGATGGAAGATAGACCTATCGAAATCGGCAAAGACGTTAAAATTCCTCTAGAAGAAAACCCAAGAGTTAAACAAATCGCTGGCAAAAAGCGTTTTGCTTTCGACGAAAAGGGTGAACAAGTTTCTAACTTAAAGAGATATAATATCCGTGACGGCTTATTCGAAGCAATTATTGATAGATATTATAAGGACCCAACCTTAACTTCTTACGGCGAAGACGTTCGTGATTGGGGTGGTGCATTCGCAGTTTATAAAGGACTTACCGAGGCTTTACCATATCACAGACTATTCAACTCTCCAATTTCAGAAGCAGCAATCGTTTCTTCAGCAGTAGGCTACGGTCTATGTGGTGGTAGAGTTATAGTAGAACTTATGTATGCCGACTTTATGGGTAGAGCAGGCGACGAAATCTTCAACCAACTTGCTAAATGGCAAGCAATGAGTAGTGGTATTCTTAAAATGCCTGTTGTTTTACGTGTTTCAGTTGGTTCTAAATACGGCGCTCAACACTCTCAAGACTGGGTTGCTCTTCCTGCACACGTTCCAGGCTTAAAGGTATGTTTCCCTGTAACTCCTTACGATGCTAAGGGCTTAATGAATAGCGCTCTTAACGGCACCGACCCTGTTATCTTCTTTGAAAGCCAAAGAATTTACGACAAGGGCGAAGAATTCCATAAGGAAGGCGTTCCAGAAGGTTACTATGAAATCCCTCTTGGCGAACCAGACGTAAAGAGAGTTGGTAGCGATATTACCATTTTAACTATCGGTGCAACACTTTACAAGGCTATGGAAGCGGCTAAAATTCTTTCTGAAAAATACGGTGTAGAAGCAGAAGTTATCGACGCTCGTTCTATCGTTCCTTTCAACTACGACAAGGTTGTTGAATCGGTTAAAAAGACTGGTAGAATTATCCTTGCTAGTGATGCTTGTGCTAGAGGAAGTATCTTAAACGACTTCGCAACCAACATCTCTAACTTATGCTTTGATTATCTTGATGCTCCTGCCGTTGTTTGTGGCGCTCAAAACTGGATTACTCCTCCATACGAATTCGACGCTGAATTCTTCCCACAAGCAAACTGGATTATCGATAACATCAACGATAAGATTTTACCTCTTAAAGGACACGTTAGCACTATCAACACTTCAGACGCAGAAGCACTTCGCAAGGCTAAAAAGGGTGTATAATAAGCCTTTACTTTCGCTCCGTTGATATATGGGCTAGAAATAAACAAAAAAGGAAAGGGAGCATACTGCTCCCTTTTTCATTAAATTATGCAAACTTATTTTTTAACACACTCTAATACTTCGCCATACTTTAACATTGCAAGCGAAGAATATCTTTTAAAACATACCGACGGATTTTACGTTTATCTTTGGCGTAATGCTCCTGCCGTTATCGTTGGCGTTAATCAAAATGCTTTTAGCGAAGTTAACCTTTCCTATACTCAAAATAACGATATAAAAGTAGTTAGAAGATTGACGGGTGGTGGAACGGTTTACCACGACTTAAATAATATTTGCTACACGGTTATTGCCCCATATGATAGCAGTAAGGAAAACTACAAAGAGTTTACTAAACCCGTTATAGAATATCTAAAATTACTTGGAGTTAATGCAGAGTTTTCAGGTAGAAATGATATTACCGTCGACGGAAAGAAGATATCTGGTAACGCCCAAACGGTTTACGGAAATAGAATTATGCACCACGGCACGATTTTGTTTAAAACCGATATGAACGCCCTAGAAAACGCCATCAAACCAAGCAAGTTAAAAATGGAAAGTAAGGCTGTTAAGTCGGTCAGGGCTAGGGTAACAAACGTTAGCGAACACTTAAAAATGGATATGACGGCAGACGAGTTCTATTTAGGTTTGTGTGATTACTTTAAGAAATCCCTAAAAAAATACGAATTGTCGGCTGAGGATATTAAGGGGATAGATAAACTCGTAAAAGAAAAATATTCCACAAACGAGTGGAATATGGGTTATTCTCCAAAAGGAAAAACGGTTTTTAACAAGCGATTTGCGTTTGGGGAAATTAACCTTTCTTTCGACGTAGAAGAAGGCAAAATTCAAAACGCAGTTATGACGGGAGATTTTTTTACCCTTAAAGATATTAGCAAATTTATCGCCAATCTTAACGGCTTGCTGTTTTCAAAAGACAGTTTTGAAAACGTGTTTAAAAATGCACATATTTACATACAAGGCGCAAACGGGCAGGAAATGGTAGATGCCATTTTTGAAGAGTAGTTATTTTTGACCATAAATGTCAACCTTAATATTTACCTTCATAGCGTCTAAATAATTATCTTTATATCTACTGTATTGCTTATTGCAAAAGCGATACAGTTTTTCTTTTAAATACAAGAAGTCGCACCCCGTTTGTTTTGAAGTCTTTAATAAATCTAGAACGTTTTGTGTAATCATGTTTTCGGTGGCTTTTTTAACGTTATCGGGCAAAACGTCGCTATTAGCGAAAACTCCTTCGTTTAGGGTAGACGTTTGGTCGCTTATTTGACAATATAGTGATATGCCTAAATCTACCGATAGCGAATTTTGGTCAGCACTAATTTTAATCTTGGATTTGCTATTTTTTATGGTTAGCAAATAGTTAATTCCATCTACGTCGTTTACTGCAAATGCCGAGCCGTTAACCCTTTTTGTTAGCATATTAAGTGTGTTAGTTAGGTTTTTATCAAGTTCGCCAACTTTTCTTCCTTTTACAAAAAGAGCAGTCGTCGTTGCATCAAAGGCGTTTTTACCCTTGGTTTTGGTATCCCCTTGCGAAGAAGAGTTTTGACCTTGAGAAGAATTAGACGAGGTGTTGTCTTGCTTTTCGGTTATAACCTTAACGATAGGCATAAGCGAAGATTTTGTTCTGCCATAATATCCTACGCAAAAAGTTTTAATATCAACGGCGTAAACGTCTTGGTCAAATCCAGGGTTTTTTAGAAGAATTTTTTGAATGGCAAATGAAGAAATATTGTCTAACGGCGTCGTGGCGTCAAGTAACGACTTGGCTTTTTCCTCGGCTAGAATAACCTGTGCTGAATCTTGAACTCGCATAGTCTTATGAAAGTAATCTAAAACGCCGATAACGTCTTGTTCTAAAACATCGTTGCCTATAATTATAAGGTTACAAAAAATAGTTTGGGGAAACCACCCAGATAAACTACCCACGTTTTTAATTGCGTTTCCTATTGTGCTACCTTTTCCCGTCATTTGTGCCTTTTGATTTTCGGATAAAGCATTGCTAGCCTCGGGGACGGCAATTTGGCAGGTAACTTCAAACTCGCCGTCTTGAGTTTTGTCTACGGCTATTGCCGTTATTATAGCAGTTTTTTCTATATCGATTAGTCCAAAGTCGTTAGAAAAAAACAATAGCGAAATTAAAAATAGCGCAAAGAGTGCTAATTTAGGCTTTAGCGTTTTCATAAGCGTTTCTCCTTTTGTGAAGTAGTAGGGTAAATATAGGTAAAAGGTTGCCCATGATTAAAAAGAATGCACCTAGATAAACCCTTAAAAAAATTGTAATCGTTGCCATATACGAGTTAAGAGTAATTACTAAAATCATCATTGAAAGATTAACGATAAGTGGAATAACCCATTTTTGCTTAAGAGTAAAAACTTGGTTTAACAAACTGCTCGCAAAGTATATTGGAATAGATAGCGAGAATACGCAAGAAAACAAAATAAAAAGTATTCCAAAATAGTCAAATCTTCCCGTGTTGTTGATAACCGTGGTGTATTTAGAAAGTTGTGTCATTGCAAACTTTTGCTCGGGAGCAACAGACGTGAACGTTCCCCAAAAGAAGATAAGTGCTAAAATAACCATAACGCCCACGGCAAGGTAACTTAACGTTATTCGTTTGGTCGATTTTCTAGAACTTCTAAAATTACCTATAAAAAACATTAAATACACGCAATCTCCCCACCAATTAGTGGCAAAATAACTCCCTTTAAGCACTCTTTTTACACCTTGAGCGCCCACGGGTAAAATAGCGCAAAAGTCCACGTTGTTTATGGTTAAAGACATTAAAATAAGATATCCAAAAAGGGTGAAAAACCAGCATATATCGGCAACCCTTCCAAAAACCCTTAACGGCTTTAAGCAAACGTAATAACTTGCTATAAAAAAGGGTAGAAAAAACAAGTCGGTAGGCAAGTTTATATATAGAGAAATCTTTATAAATTCCTTTTGTTCTTGCAAGGGCAAGAATGCTTTAGTGAAAAAGTATAAAGCGTATAAAAGAAATATAAATTTGGCTCCCTTTGCTCCAAAACCCTCTTTTATGAGACTAATAAAGTCTTTTTCCTCACGCTCGCAAACGATTAGTATAGGAAGGAGTGTTATAAGGTCGAGTAATAGGTTCACGATTGCACATATCCACATATCTTCATACGCTACTCCTGCCAAAACGCTAGGAAGATAAAACAACTTTATCATTGGTGCGAATGCAATATAAAATAAACAAATCTGTCTAGTTTTAAGTTGTTTCATTTATTCTTCATCTCCTCCCATTCTTCGTTTGTTTTTATTTTGTAGGGACAACGGACGAGATTCTTGTTCGGCTAAAAAACCCTTGTAAAAGGAATCTTTCAAGTCTTTTTTAATGAGTGGTGAAAAGGGTGCGAGTAGTGGTGCAGAAAAACTTTCCTTAGTGGTTAAATAAACCAGCATTATACTTACCGAAACGATTAGTCCGTAAACACCAATTGAACCTGCAACGACTAAGAAGAATAGCCTTATAAACGAAAGGGGTTGTTCTAGTTCGGGAACGGTGTAAAGGCATATTCCTGAAAGGGCGATTATCATCAGGGTAGGAGGGGAAATAATGCCTGCGTTTACTGCCGTTTCACCAAGGACTAAACCACCAACGATTGAAACCACCATGCCTACGTATCGAGGCATTCTAACGCTAGCCTCGTTTAATATTTCAAATATTAAAAAGGTAAAAAACATTTCGTAACTTGGCGATAATGGTATTCCCTTTATACTGTTTACGATTGTCAATAAAAAAGAGATTGGAATTAGTTGCAAATGGAATAATTCTGCCGAAACGAAAAGGGCAGGTAAAAGTAGTGCCAATATGACGGAAATACCCCTTACCCATCTGGCTATAGTAGCCGAATATGGCGAATTATAATAGTCGCTTGGACTTTGGAAGTCTTCTATCAATAGATAAGGAACGGTTAGGGCAATAGGTGAACCGTCTACGAGTATAGCAACTCTACCTTCAAGCATTTTTGCCACTAGAATGTCGGGTTTTTCAGTATTTCCAACGTCCTTAAATAGCGACGGCTTTTTATCACTTAAAAATTTTGCCACGTAAGACGAATCTAAAATGGCGTCAATATTTATTTTTTTAAGTTTTTGCTCAATTTCCTTTACTAGGTTTTTGTCAGCGATATTATCTAGATAGCAAACGGTAACCGAGGTTTTAGAAAATCTTCCAACCTCGTGATTTTTCATTATTAAGTGAGGAGACTTAATTCTACGTCTAATAAGGCTAACGTTTACGGGAAGAGTTTCTACAAAACCCTCTCTAGGGCCTTTTATAACCGTAGAAGTTGGTGGCTCTTGTATGGTGCGCTTCTCGAATTTCTTTACGTCGAAAGAGATAGCGTGAGAAATGCCGTCGCAAATTAAAACGGCATTACCTAACATTACCTCGTTTACCACTTCTTTTAAGGTTAAAACTTTTTGCTTTTCAGGATTGAAGAAAAGTTTTAAAAAATTTTGCTCTTTAGGTTTTCCATTGAACACGCTTGCAGGGCGAATTATAAGGTCGCCAATTAAATTTTTGTCCACTAAATCTTTAGTGAAAATTATAGTAGCTTGAGCCTCTCCAACCGTTATATCGGTAAAGGCAATGTCGCTTGAGGTTAAAACTTTCTTCAAACTTTTTAGGTTTTTATCAAGTGAAGTGGTTAAATTCATAAGTTTAGTATTATCTTAACTGCCGTTTTTATGTGAGAACAAAAGAAAAAAGGGCTAAAACGCCCTTAAAAAGAATTATTCTTTTATTTGTTTCGTAGATGCAAAAATTAAGCTAGCAAGGGCAAGTGTATCGCTTGAAGTAAAACCCTCTAAAGCGTTCAAGGATAGATGGTGGGCGATTTTACTTATCGTGTCGACCTCGTCTTCCTTATTACTAATGAGTTCTTCAATATACCTGCAAACGTCTGTAATGGCGTTCTTAGGCACGTATCCTTCAATAATTCCACTAATCACCAATGAGTATTCACTCTCTGGCAAATTTTCGCCTTTGATAATTTTGTCTATTATAACTTTTATGGCAAGGGATAACCAACCACTCATAAATCCAGCTGAAAGAATTTGCGTGTTTATAAAAATTCGGTCGGTTACGATAAAGCTGTAAACCAAATTTAAAAGCATTCCCAAAACGAAGGAAATAACGCTTGATAGACTTTTGACCTTTTTGCTTTTGATGAATTTTTCGATTAACTGGGTTATTACGTAAATTATAATCGCCATTATAATCGAAGATAAGCTGTAGTTTGCAAAAAACTCCTTTAAAATTATTAAGTTCATAATGCACCTGCCTTAGGGGGCAGAGTGTAGGTTTGTTTTTTTCATTGCACTATATAACCTTTTATAAAAAGGATAGAAATTTATATACCGTTGTCCTATCAAAGATACCCCCTTAAAAAATGTATTCCAAACGCCTTAATAAGCATAAAACAAAAATTTTATAACGCAATACCTTTATGACTTAAAAAACGGACTTGCTTTGTCTTCTATGAAAGTTTTTATCTTCATAACTTAGTGATGGAGGTAAATTAAATGTTTTTAGATGCCATTTTGTTTATTATAAGTAAGATAACTTTTTTTACGGGGGCAATAGCTAGTGGAAGTTCGTTTCCTAAGCCTCTCTCAAAAGAGGAGGAAAAAGAATGCCTTGAAAAGATGAAGGTAGGGGACGTCTGCTGTAAGGAAAAGTTAATTAATCATAATATGAGATTAGTTGCACACATAGTAAAAAAATATTCTGGTTCGGCTGAAAACGACGATTTAATTTCAGTAGGCAGTATTGGCTTAATCAAAGCAATAAACACTTACGACGAGAGTAAGGGAACGGGGCTTGCAACTTATACGGCAAGATGTATAGAAAACGAAATTCTAATGCTTTTGAGGACTAACAAAAAGCATCAAAACGACGTGCATTTATCCGACCCGATTGGCGCAGATAAAGACGGAAACGAGCTTACGTTAATGGATTTGCTATGTGAAAAAGAAGACGCTGTTTTTGCACAAGTTCATAAAAGTATTGAGGGCGAAAAGCTTATAGCAATTCTTAAAAAGACGCTAACCAAAAGGGAATATGCAGTAATGTGTTTGCGCTATGGATTAAAGTGCAGAAGATGTTACGCTCAAAGGGAAGTCGCTTGTTTTTTAAAAATCTCTCGTTCCTACGTTTCACGCATAGAAAAAAAGGCGATAGAAAAATTAAAAAGTGTTCTAGAAAAATCACAATTTAATTGCTAAACCATTTTATTTATGTTACAATTAAAAAAAGGAGCGCAAAATGGATAAAAATCTTGCTGTAATAGCTATTATAATCAAAGACGTTAACAGTATAGAAAGGGTTAACTCTCTGCTTTCTTGCTTTAGAGACGAGATAGTTGGTAGAATGGGTATTCCTCATAGAGACGGAGGAAACGTTATAACCGTTTGCGTAGAATCAACCAAAGAAAAAATCAATAGTCTTTCGGGTAAACTCGGTATGTTGCAAGGGGTTACCAGTAAGGTTTTGGTGGCTAACTAGATGTGGTCTTTCGTTAGTGGGGCAACGGGTGGAATCGGCAGTGCTTTTTGCCATGCATTAGCTGAAAAATCGTCTAACCTTTTTATAACCGGTAGAAGCCAAGAAAAACTTCTAGCCTTAAAGGAAAAGATTTGCTCAAAATACGGCGTTTCGGTAGAGTGTTTTGCTTGTGATTTAACCGATAGCGAAAGTAGAGAAAAAATGCTTTCTTATATTGATAATAAAGGCTTAACGTTCGATAAAATAATAAACGTTGCAGGGGTAGATACTCAAAAAGCCTTTATGGACTACACTATGGAAAAGGTTCTTTTCCAGTTAAGAGTAAACTGTGAGGCGACCATAACGCTTACTCACGCACTGCTAAATATGAGAGCGCCTAAAACGGAAGTATTAACCGTTTCAAGTATGTCCGGCGTAAGTCCAATGCCATACTTTGCATTATACAGCGCAACAAAGGCTATGCTGACTAACTTTTTTACTTCTCTTCACTACGAACTAAAAAAAGATGGAGTAAAAGTTACCACCGTTTTACCAGGAGGCGTGTATACTAGACCGGATATTATTGAAGATATTAAAGGTCAAGGACTTTGGGGAAAACTTTCTGCAAAAACACCCGAGTTCGTAGCAAAAAAATCTTTAAAAAAAGTTGAAAAAAATCAATTTATTTATATACCTGGCGCATTTAATAAGCTATTATATTTTATAATGAAAATAGTGCCAAGAAGAATTGTGCTAAAGTTTATTGCCAACAGATGGAAAAAACAAACTAAAGACGCTTTTTAACACGAGAGGGAAATTATGAGTAGAGCAGACCAAATTTTTATTAACACCTGCACCGATATAATTGAAAACGGTTGGTGGGATACCGAGGTAGACGTTAGACCTAAATGGCTTGATGGAACGCCTGCACACACGGTAAAAAAATTTTGTATCGTAAATCGTTACGACTTATCTAAAGAATTTCCTATTATCAGTTTAAGAAGAACGGCGTTTAAGTCTGCAATAGACGAAATTTTATGGATTTGGCAAAAAAAATCTAACAACGTAAACGACTTAAACAGTCATATTTGGGACAGTTGGGCAGACCAAACGGGTTCGATTGGTAAGGCTTACGGCTACCAATTAGGCGTTAAACATAAATATAAAGAAGGCGAGTTCGACCAAGTAGATAGGGTTTTATACGACTTAAAGCATAATCCTCAATCAAGACGAATTATGACGAATATTTACGTTCATCAAGACCTAAACGAAATGAACCTTTATCCTTGCGCATATTCTATGACCTTTAACGTTAGTGGCGATACCTTGAACGGAATTCTTAATCAAAGAAGCAACGACGTCTTGACGGCTAATAACTGGAACGTAGTTCAATACGCAGTGTTACTTCATATGTTTGCTCAAGTTTCAGGTCTTAAGGTTGGCGAGTTAGTGCACGTTATTGCCGACGCTCATATATACGATAGACACGTTCCAATCGTTAAAAAGATTTTACAAAACCCTCAATATCCAGCGCCAAAGTTCTGGATAAACCCAGAGGTTAAAAATTTCTACGACTTTACAGTTGACGACTTTAAGCTAGAGGGTTACGAATACAATAAGTTGGAAGATAAAATCGAGGTTGCAGTATAATGAAAGCAATTGTTGCAGTTGATAAAAAATGGGGAATTGGAAAGAAAAACGACCTTCTTTTCAGTCTTCCAGAAGATATGAAATATTTTAGAGAAAAGACCAAGGAAAAGGTAGTGTGTATGGGATATAACACCTTACTTTCTTTCCCTAACTCTAAACCACTAAAGAATAGAACTAATATAGTTTTAGCGCCAGAAGGCGTTAAAAGGGACGATTGCACTATCGTTTATACTTTAGAGCAACTTTCTTGTGAACTAAAAAAATACGACACCGACCAAGTGTTTGTAATTGGTGGTGCAATGTTTTATAGAACAATGCTTCCATATTGTAGTGAAGTTTTGGTAACTAAAGTCGACGCAGACGGTGGGGCAGAAGTGTTTTACGAAAATTTAGACGCTTTGCCGAATTGGTCTTGCGTGGAAGTAGGCGAGCCTATCGAAACTAACGGTTATACGATAAGATTTACCGTATATAAAAACAGTGAAATTAAAGATTTTTAACGAAAAAGGGTAAACGCCAAAGGCGTTTCCCTTTTATGTTACTTAAAAAAAAGGTATTAAGGTAATAAAATGGGACTACTTAAAAGACGTGAAATGGATATGACCACAGGGCCAATTTTTAAGAATTTGGTTGCGTTTGCTATTCCTTTAGTAATAGCAAGTTTATTACAAACGGCGTTCAACATGGCAGATACCTTCGTTTTAGGTATTTTTGCCGACGACGGCGACCTTTGCGTAGGTGCAGTTTCTACAACCGGTTCTTTGATAAATATGATAATTTCGTTATTTATCGGCTTATCGGTTGGCGCAAACGTTGTCGTTGCTAGATTTATCGGTGCGAGAGAAGAGCAAAAGGTTAAAAGAACCATTGGCACTTCGATAGTTATTAGCTTAATCGCAGGTGCGATTTTGGTTTTAGTTGGTACATTCTGCTCGAGAACTTTTTTAACTTGGCTTGGTGTAAGTAACGAGTTTATAGACTATGCTACGACCTATTTAACGATATATCTTTGTGGCTCTCCTTTTATGTTGCTTTATAACTATTCAGCGAATATTTTAAGAGCATCTGGCGATACCGTTCGCCCAATGCTTTATATTACCATTGGTGGCGTCATAAACGTGGTTTTGAATATTATTTTAGTAGTGTTCACTCCATTAGACGTAGAAGGCGTTGCACTAGCAACCGTTGCTAGTAATATGTTTGCAAGCATAATGTGTTTTAGGGCTTTACTAACTAATAAGTCGGTCGCTAGGTTCGAGTGGAAGTATTTTAGAATTTTTAAGCACGAGTTTGGTGAATTACTTAAGATTGGCGTGCCTTCTGGCATTAATAGTGCTTTATTCGGTTTTTCAAATACGTTAATAAGTTCTTCTATCAACAAACTTGGCGCTCTATACGGCAGTCATATAGTAGCAGGCTCGGGTTATTCTAATCAATTTGATAACGTTATCTACGTTGGTATGAACGCAATAGCGCTTTCTGCTCAAGCCTTTGTAAGTCAAAACTATGGTGCAAGAAATTACCCAAGAATAAAAAGAACCTTCTTTATATCTATTGGCGTGGTGTCCGTTGTTGGAATATGCGTAAGTGGCTTATTAGTATCGCTAGTTTATCCTTTAATAAACTTAATATCAGGAGACCCTCGAGTTGCTAGGGCAGCGTTAACAAAAAGTTTATGGATAGGTGCCTTCTACGTTCTATGTGGAATTATGGATACTATGAGTTATTCACTAAGAGGTGTCGGCAAAAGCCTTACGGGCATGATTGTAACCCTTTCGGGAACCGTGTTATTTAGAGTGCTTTGGATATGGTTTATATTCCCAATCAAACCAACCGAAGCTATGCTATATTGTGTTTATCCTATAACCTGGGTGTTTACAATAATAACCTTCGTCATAATTCTTGCAAACGTTTTCAAAAATTTGCGTAGAAAATTTAATCTCGCAGAGAAGATTTCTACCGATTTCCGTCAAGAAAGAGAGGGAGTTTTAGACAAAGAAGAACAAACGGCGTAAGATAAAATAAATTTTTAAATTTGTATCAGTATTCTATTGACAAATAAATTTTTATATATATAATAAATGTTAGCACTTTTGATACGAGAGTGCTAACATTTGATTTTGTAGGAGGTGTTTAATTATGAAAGTTAAACCATTATTCGATAAAGTTGTCGTTGAAAGTATTGGCACTGAAGAAAAAACTTCAAGTGGCTTTATTCTTCCATCGGCAAGTCAAGAAAAACAACAGATGGCAGTAGTAGTTGCAGTAGGTCCTGGTGGCGTTATCGACGGCAAGGAAATTACAATGCAAGTTAAAGTAGGAGATAAAGTCCTTTACTCTAAATACGCAGGTAGCGAATTTAAGGTAGACGGAAAGGAATTAACCATAATTCGCCAAAGCGACATTTTGGCAATCGTTGAATAATAAGGGGGCAATAACATGGCTAAACAATTAAAATACGGCGAAGATGCAAGAAAGGCTCTTCAAAAGGGTGTTGATACGTTAGCAGACACCGTTAAAATCACGTTAGGACCTAAAGGAAGAAACGTTGTTTTAGAAAGAAAATTCGGCGCACCTTTGATTACTAACGACGGTGTTACGATTGCAAAGGAAATCGAATTAGAAGATGCTTTTGAAAACATGGGCGCATCACTTGTAAAAGAAGTTTCAACCAAAACTAACGACGTTGCAGGCGACGGCACGACTACGGCTGTAATCTTGGCACAAGCAATGATTAACGAAGGATTAAAGAACGTTGCTGCAGGCGCAAACCCTGTTATCTTAAAAAAGGGTATTCAAGGCGCAGTAGAAGTTGCAGTTGAAGAACTTAAAAAGATTTCTAAACCAGTTACCGACAAGCAAGGTATTTGCCAAGTAGCATCTATCTCTGCAGGGGACGAAACTATCGGCGAACTCATTTCAGAGGCTATGGAAAAGGTTGGTAAAGACGGCGTTATTACCATTGAAGAAAGTAAAACTATGAAAACCGAACTTTCTTCTGTAGAAGGTATGCAATTCGATAGAGGATACGCATCTGCTTACATGGTTACCAACACCGATAAAATGGAGGCTGTTTTAGAATCTCCTGTTATCCTAATTACCGATAAAAAGATTTCTGCAATTCAAGAAATTTTACCTATAATCGAGCCAATCGCTCAACAAGGTATGAGATTACTTATTATCGCAGAAGAAGTTGAAGGCGACGCTTTGGCAGCGCTTGTTGTAAACAAGTTAAAGGGCGTGTTCAACTGCGTAGCAGTTAAAGCCCCTGGTTTTGGCGATAGAAGAAAGGCTATGTTAGAAGACATTGCAATTTTAACCGGTGGCACGGTTATTTCTAGCGAAATGGGTTACGAATTCAAGGACGTAACTATGGATATGCTAGGAAGAGCAGGCTCTGTTAAGGTTGATAAAGATAATACAACCATTATCAACGGTGCAGGCGACTCACGTCAAATCGAAGCAAGAAAGCAAGCAATCAAAGCACAAATCGAAGTTACCACTTCTGATTACGATAAGGAAAAATTACAAGAACGTCTTGCAAAACTTGCAGGTGGCGTTGCTGTGATTAACGTAGGTGCTGCTACCGAAATCGAAATGAAAGAAAAGAAACTTCGTATTGAAGACGCTCTTAATGCAACCAAGGCTGCAGTAGGCGAAGGTATCGTTCCTGGTGGTGGAATTGCTCTTATCTCTACCATTCCAGCATTAAAGGCTTATGCAGAAACCCTTTCAGGCGACGAAAAGACGGGTGCGTTAACCGTTCTTAAAGCAGTTGAAGCACCATTAAAGCAAATCGCATCTAACGCTGGTCTAGACGGCTCTGTAATTCTTAACGAAGTATTAAAGTCAGGCAAAGCAAACTACGGCTTCAACGCTTTAACTAACGAATACACTGATATGGTTGCTAGTGGTATTATCGACCCAACCAAGGTAACTCGTTCAGCACTTATGAATTCAGCGTCAGTTGCAGGCGTATTCCTAACCACCGAATCAGTAGTTGCAGATATTAAAGAGGCTAACCCAATGCCACAAATGCCTGCTGGTGGAATGGGTTTCTAGGCGATATAAACTTCGTTAATCTGCGTTAACTGTTTCGTGTTTTGACTTCGATAACCAAAAAGGTTTATCTCACCCAAAACACTTCACGAGCCTTGATTAACTCGTTTCTATCACCTATAAAAACGATATAAACTTCGTTAATCTGCGTTAACTGATTCGCCAAAACAATCTCGATAACCAGCAAGGTTAGTCTCGTCTGTTTTGGCTCTCGAGCCTAGCCACGCTCGTTTCTATCAACTATAAAATAGTAGAAAAACGACCTAGTTTTCTAGGTCGTTTTTTTGTGGTGCTACGTTAATAATTTCTTTTTTCTTATTTTGTGCGTAATTGTAGGATATTGCTGTTCCACTACTTGTTCTATTCTTTGGTTTATAATCACTATCAAAATAAAACAAACACACGTCGCTGTTGTTTATTAAATATTCGTTTCTCTTTATATAATTAAATTTGCTTGAATTTCCTTCTTTGTCAAAATAAAAAGTATCTTCATAAAACTCAAGCAAATAGTTAACATATTCGTTTGAAACAAAGGGATATTCTGCACGGACGAATACTCTTCTTATGTGTTAAAATCAATTTTGATTTCTGTAATAATTTCATAGCAAAGTGAATTAAACTCACTTTTGCTACCAAAAAGAAAAGTAGACACACCTTTTTGAATTAAATCTATAACAATTTTTCTAGTTTTATTTGCTAGTTCTTCGGTAATTTCTATGTTTCTATGTCCAATAATTGAGCAAGTTTTCATTTCAACCTGTAAATAATTTTTCTAATTTAAATCATTATAATTAGGCAATGCCTAATTGTCAAGCATTTGTTAGGCTATACCTAATATAATAAAAACATGAACAAGAATTTAGACCAATTAATTAGCGAAAATATTAAACGTGAAATAGAGCAGTCGGGAATGAAAAAGAGCGATATTGCTTTGGCTCTCGGTATATCTCGTGCTACTATTTCACAATATATTTCAGGGAGGGCGCAACCTACACTTGCTAACTTATCAAAGTTGTGTGCAGTTCTAGATTGCTCTGCCGACGATATTTTGTGTATTAAACGTGGTGAATAATATTAAAAAAAGAAAAACGACCTAGTTTTCTAGGTCGTTTTTTGTTGTTTTTGTTTTTATGGGGTAACTCTGTTGATGTCGCGTGGGAACATGGTTGCCTCTCTAACGTTCTTAAAGCCGAGTAGGTGCATGGTAAGTCTTTCTAAACCAATGCCAAGTCCTCCGTGTGGTGGAGCGCCGTATTTGTGGAGCATAAGGTAGGTTTCAAATAATTCTGGGTTCATGCCACATTTTTCCATTTTTGCAACTTGCTCTTTGTAATCGTGAACACGTTGTCCACCAGAAGTAATTTCTAGGCCTCTAAATAATAGGTCGAACGATAGGGTATATTCTGGGTCGGTAGGGTCGTCCATTGTGTAGAATGGACGCTTTTTAGATGGATAATGGGTTACGAATAAGAAATCGCTACCTAACTCTTTTTTAGCGTATTTTCCAAGTAATTCTTCTTCGGTTGGGTCAAAGTCTTTCATGTCGCTTGGGGTATACTTAAATTTCTTCATTATAAGTTCCTTTGCGTCCATAAACTTAATTACAGGGATAGACTCTATTTCAGGAATATCTGCGTGAAGAAGTTCTACTTCGTTTTGATATTCCGTTTTAAGTAAATTCATAATATACTTAAGAGCGCCCGTTTCCATATTCATAATATCTTCAAACGAGTTGATAAAGCCCATTTCAAGGTCCATAGAAGTATATTCGTTTAAGTGGCGAGAAGTATCGTGGTGTTCGGCACGGAATACAGGTGCTATTTCAAACACTCTTCCATAAACGCCAACTAACGCTTGCTTATATAATTGTGGTGATTGTGCAAGGTAAACTTCCTTACCAAAGTAATCTAACTTGAATACGTTAGTGCCACCTTCTGCGCCTGCATAGTTGATTTTTGGCGAGCGAATTTCAGTAAATCCGTTCTTCATTAAATATTCTCTAAAGCCTCTAGCGATACCTTCTTGAATTTTGAAGATTGCCTTTTCTTTAGGGTTTCTCATAGAGATTGGTCGTAGGTCTAAAACGGTGGAAAGTTGAATATTATCTAATTGTTTTTTATTGATAACGATTGGTAAACCTTCTGCTGGTAGAGAAAGAATATCAATGCCGTGAATTTGCATCTCGTATCTTTTGTTGCCCTTTGCGTCTTGACTTGCAACTACCTTACCGGTAACTTTAACGCAGGCTTCTTCGCAGAGTTTATCGTCCCAACGATAATCGGAAAAAGATGGTTCGTATACGCATTGAATAAGGTCTCTCGAAGTCCTTATAATAACGAAAGCAAACCCCGTCATCTCACGAATACGGTGAATGTTTCCTTTGATGCTTACCACTTGTCCGTCGTATGAAGGGAAGTCGCAAAAATCTACGGTGTCTTTTACTAAATTGCCGTTAATTTTTTCCATAAAGTTCTCCTAGAAAATCAAACTACAAATATAATAACATTTTAATAAATTTTAATCAAGTGTTTGAAATAAATTTAATCATTTATAAATATTGAAACAAAATTATTAAAAAAGAATTGTAAAAATATCGGTTATATGCTAAAATAATTAAAAAAGATTTTAAGAGGTCAAAATGAAAATCGCAATTTCAACCGAATCTACCAATGATTTAAGCCAAGGTCTTTTATCAAAATACGATATAAAAGTAGTTCCTTTTCAAATTTCAATAGCAGACGAGGTTTTTAAGGATGGTGAACTATCCGTTCAAGAACTTTTTGAAAAAGTTGATAAAACGGGCGTTCTACCAAAGACTACGGCGTTAAACCAATTTGAATACACCGAATTTTTTGAAAGTTTATTAAAAGATTACGACGCAGTTATTCATATTTGTCTATCAAGTGGTTTGTCTTGCTCTTGCTCTAACGCTTTAGCTGCTGCAAACAACCTTAAAAACGTTTACGTTGTAGATAGCAAAAATCTTTCTACGGGTATCGGCCTATCCGTTTTATACGCTAAGGAATTGGCGTTAAAAGGCGAAGAACCTGCTGAGATTCAAAGAAAAGTTCAAGAAAGAACGAGTAATATTCAAGCAAGTTTTATCGTTGAAAGACTTGATTAT
Organism: Christensenellaceae bacterium; assembly: GCA_045651365.1. Taxonomy (GTDB): domain Bacteria; phylum Bacillota; class Clostridia; order Christensenellales; family Borkfalkiaceae; genus UBA1259. The sequence goes on along the minus strand of JAZRSF010000010.1, from coordinate 40,396 downwards.
CTATATAAAGGTGGAAGATGTAGTGCAATGGCTCGTTTTGGTGCAAACCTACTTCACATTCGTCCAAGAATCGTGGTTAAAGACGGCAAAATGGGTTCGGACAAAAAATACCGTGGACCAATGGGCAAGGTTATCGCTAAATATTGCGAAGAGGTTTTTGAAGAATTCTCAACCCCAGACCTTTCCAAGGTATTTATAACTTACACCTCGGCTACCCCAGAGATGATTGAGGCTGCTGAAACGGCTTGTAAAAATATGGGTTTTGAAAATATCTACAAAACTTTTGCAGGTGGCACGATTGCAAGCCATTGTGGTGCTAACACACTCGGTATTTTATATTATAACGACGGCGAATAAGGGAAAATAGAAAAAACTAATAGAAAGGAGAGAGTATGAAAGATTTAATTTTAAAATTGGCAAAATTAATTGGCGTTAGTGAACTTTTAGCGTGGTTTATTTTAGGTGCTGTAGCTCTCTTCCTAGTGGCAGTCGTAATAGTAACGATTTTAGTTTGCTTAAAAAATGCTCGCATAAGAAAGGCTCAAGAAACCCTTTCTAAAGAGGCTGAAAAAGAATTTGCAACTACTAACGAGGTGGTGGAAGAAACTAATACCCCTAAGCCTCAAGAAAATTCGGTTACCGAAGAGGTTATCGTTATAAAGGAAAAAACTGCACAGCCAAAGGTTAATAAGCCGAAGACGACTGCAAAAAAACCTTCAGCTCCAAAAAAGGAACAAAAGCCAGAGCCAAAAAAAGAAAGCAAAAAGCTTAACGGCAAGTGGGTTGTGGTTAAAAAGCGTGATAACGAGTTCGTTGCTCAACTTATGGCTAGCAACGGCGAAATTATGTTAAATAGTGAGGTTTATTCCTCTTTCGAAGGTGCTAAGAGTGGTATTTCTACCATTCAAAAGGGCGTTGTGGAGGGTAAATTCGTAGTTTACAACGATAAAGACGGGGATAATTATTTCAAGCTTAAATCAAGTGGAAACAAACTTCTTTGCGCTGGCGAAATATACAAAACTAAGGAGGGCTGTCTTTCTGCAATAGAATCTGTTAAGAGAATTGCAAAGGATTCACCTATTAGCGACGTTGTGGTTGAAGGTCAACGCTTTATAGATTATACCCCTAAAAAAATAGACCTTGAAACACTTAAGGGCGCAAAAGGTAAGTGGAAAATCGAGCAAGACCAAAACGGATATTTTGCTAGACTTTACGCAAACAACGGTCAAGTAATGCTTTCAACCGAAAGCGTTTCTCAAAAATCAACTGCACTAAAGGCTATCGAGTCGGTTAAAAAGAACGCTGAATTAGGTAACTTTATAATCGACAAAGACAAATTCGGTAGGTTTTATTATAAACTTAGAAACGTTCAAAAATCAGTTATTTGTATCGGCGAGGCATACGACACCCTAGATAGGTGCGTTAGCGCATTAGAATCAGTTAGAAAGTTTGCGCTTAACTCCTTAATAGTAGAGTAGTTTTAGCCATAATAATTCGATAGAAAAAATTATTTAAAAATCCTTAAAATTATTTGACATTAAAGGGTTTTTAGAGTATTATATTATTGTTCCAAGCAGAAGCAACCCTTCTCGCCGACGGAAAAGTTCGTTCGGCTCAATACTTAAAAGTGTAGTAATACACTAGTTTTTTACGTATTGTATCAGGTTGCTTTTGATTAGAGCAACCTGTTTTTTTTGGTAAATTCCGTTTAACGGAAAATTTTATTGAGAGGTATCTAACCATTAAAAGAGAACATCAAATAAACGAAGAAATTCGTGATAGAGAAGTTCGCCTAATCGGCGACGACGGTGCGCAACTAGGCATCATGTCTTCAAGAGATGCCCAAAACATTGCAGACGAGAAAGGTCTTGATTTAGTTAAAATTTCGCCTACGGCAAATCCACCCGTATGTAAAATTATGAACTATGGAAAATACCTTTTCGAGCTTACCAAAAAAGCAAAAGAGGCAAAGAAAAACCAAAAGGTTGTTGAAATTAAGGAAGTTCAACTTTCAATGACTATCGACGTTGGCGACCTTAACGTAAAGGCAAAGCAAACGCTTAAATTCTTATCTCAAGGCAACAAGGTTAAGGTTTCTATTAGAATGCGTGGCCGTCAAATGGCTCACTCAGAACTCGGTATCGAAGTTATGAATAGATTCTTTGAAATGGTCAAGGAACAAGGTCAAATGGAAAAGAAACCGCTTATGGAAGGCAGAAACATCTTTATGATGTTAGCGCCTCTAAAAGCGTAATCAATTTATAAAAAATTTTACGGAGGGTATTATTATGCCGAAAATGAAAACTAAGAGTGCGGCTAAAAAAAGATTTAGAACTACCGCAACTGGCAAGATTAAACGTGCTTGTTCAGGAAAAAACCACATTTTAACTAAGAAAGACAGAAAGAGAAAGAACAATCTTTGTGATGGTGCATTCGTTGATGCTACTCAACAAAAGACTATTCAAACGCTTATTTACAACAAGTAAGGAGGATTTTAGATTATGCGTATTAAAAGAGCCGTTAACGCTGTAAAAAAGCGTAGAAAGATTTTAAAATTAGCAAAAGGCTACTGGGGTGGCAGAAGTAAGAGATATAGAGTTGCTCGTGAAGCCGTTATGAAGGCACAAAAGTATGCTTACATTGGCAGAAAGGCTAAAAAACGTGATTTCCGTTCTTTATGGATTGCAAGAATCAACGCTGCTTGCCGTTTAAACAACATTTCTTACAGCAAGTTCATGTTTGGTTTAAAAAATGCAGGCATTGCTCTTAATAGAAAAGTTTTAGCTGAAATCGCTGTTAGCGACGCTGCAGTATTCACTACTCTTTGCGAAAAAGCAAAAGCCAACTTAAAATAGTTTTTAAAAGCCTACCCTAAAAAGTAGGCTTTATTTCAATTAAAATGATAATTTCAAAACAAAATTCACTAATTAAAGAAATTCGCTCTTTGCAAAACAAAAAGTTTCGTGAAAGTCTTAACCGTTACTTTGTAGAAGGGGTTAAAATGGTTAACGAAGCCTTTAAGTTTAATCAAAAAGTGCTTTGCGTTATTGCTACCGAAATCAATCTTTCAAAATTAAACGTGGGCGATTTCCCCATTGAAATAGTTAGTGAAGAAGTTTACGCCTCTATAAGCGAAGAAAAATCACCTCAAGGAGTTTTGGCAGTTATTGAAAAGCCTATACCTGCCAAGCAAATGCCAAATCAAGGCATAGCCTTGCTGTTAGACGGGGTTAGCGACCCAGGTAACCTTGGAACTATAATTAGAACCATGGTTGCGTCGGGTTACAAGAACCTTATTTTAACAAGCGATTGCGTAGACGTTTTTTCGCCAAAAGTAGTTCGTGCAAGTATGAGTGGCATTTATAGCGTAAATATCTTTCAAGTGGAAAGAGAAAACCTTAAAAATCAAATAAACTTGCCGATTATCGTTGCCGATATGGGTGGAGAAGACGTTTTCAAGTTCAATGCTCCACAAGATTTTTGTTTGGTTATAGGCAACGAGGCGCATGGAGTTAGTAAACAAGTAAGGGATATAGCAGATTATTGCGTTAAAATCCCTATGGAACAAGAGATGGAAAGCCTAAACGCAGGCATCTCTGCCGGTATACTTATGTATGCCCTTAAAAACGCACGATAAGGAGATTTATATATGTCAGGACACAGTCATGCTGCCAATATTGCGGCAAAAAAGGCAAAAACCGACGCAGCAAAAGGTAAGATTTTTACCAAAGTAGGAAGAGAAATCGCAGTTGCTGCAAAATCCAACCCAGACCCAAGCACCAACAGTAAACTTGCAGACGCTATCGCAAAAGCAAGGTCTGTTAATATGCCTAACGATAACATTAAAAGATGTATTGCAAAGGCTGCAGGCGATATGGCAGGGGATAACTACGAAGAATTAACTTACGAAGGATACGGCCCAGCAGGTAGCGCAGTTATTATTAAAACTCTTACCGACAACAAAAATAGAACGGTTGACTACGTTAGAACGGCTATGAGAAAACACGGTGGCTCGTTAGGTAACGCAGGTTGCGTGTCGTTTACCTTTACCACTATGGGTATTATCGTTATCGAAAGAACCCCAGACCTAGACGAAGACGTTATTATGGAATACGCTCTAGACGCTGGTGCAGACGACTTTATCGCTGAAGACGACGCTTTTGAAGTTCAAACTTCTGTTGCAAACTTCTCAACCGTAAGAAAGTATTTAGAGGAAAAGGGTTTAACTTTCTTTAAGGCTCAAATCGAAATGGTTTCTCAAAATATGATTACTTTAGATGGCGAAGACCTCGCTAAATTCCAACGTTTAGTTGACGCCTTAGAAGATTTAGACGACGTTCAAGAAGTTTATCACAACGTTGACCTTCCAGTAGAAGACGAAGAATAATTTATATTTTTAAGTATAAAAACAATCTTATTGACGATACTTTATTTTGTCGGTAGTAAGGTTGTTTTTTATATCCTAATCGAAAAACACCGTAAATTACTGCCGTTTAAATAACGCAGTCGTTTACGGTGAAACGTCGCAAACGAATGTGATGAAAAAAAAGGGTAAAAAATTTACCCTTTTTTTATTTTTCTTGCAATAAAATAGAGAAAATCATTATTAATTAAGTGAAGAAGAATAAAAAACTAAAATTCTTTTTAAAATTTTTTTAAATTTTAAGTTTTTTTAAATCTTTTTGTGATAAAATAGATATGTATTAAACCAAAGGAGTTTGTCAATGAAAAAACATTTACGAATAATAGTGGCTTGTGTTTTATCAATTATGATTTTTGCAACTCTTGGTGGTTGCTTTAGTAACGGCTGTAGTCTTTTTAGGGATACGGGCGACATTAGCGATTTGATTGATTCAAACGAGGCAAAGAATTCAGTTACTATTGGAATGCAAACTACGGGTGAGGGTGAAAATAGAGTTCCATTATCTTTAGTCGACGCCGTTGCAATGGTAGAGAGGACTTCGGTTGCAATCTACACGGGCGCTGGCAGTGCCGGTAGTGGCGTGTTACTAGAAGTTTCTACCGACGGAGCATCTACTCCTGATACCAATTACGCATACATTATCACTTGTCATCACGTAATTTCGGGTAAAGGCGTTATTAACGTTGCTATTCCAGACAACGATTTTAAATATGATAACCCAGACTATATTTTCGGTGGAGTAGTAGGGGCATCTAATACTACGCCATATTACGTTTTCAACACTTCGCAAACTATGGATACAGCCGTTACCTTAATCGGTGGCGACCAAGATTCGGATATTGCAATTCTTCGACTAGACTTAAGTAAGCGTGCTCTTTCTGGCGATAAATTAGTTTATGACGACCTAGTTTTTGCAAAAGTTCCACCTGAAAGTTATAGCGCAAAACGTGGCGAAACTGTTTTTGCAGTAGGTAATCCAACGGGGCAACTTCCTGGAACCGTTTCAGATGGTATTATCAGTTACCTAGAAAGAGACGTTACCGTTTCAGGTGTTGGCAGTATGAGACTTATGCAAATTGACGTAGATACTAACCCAGGCTCTTCGGGTGGTGGATTATATAACCTCTACGGCGAACTTATTGGAATAACTAATTCCGGCTTAGAATCTCAAAATGGCTTAAACAACGCTATCCCCGTTTCAGTAACGGTAAACGGTATGGATAACGGCTTTGTAAACGTTGCTCGTCAACTTATTGGAACTTACACTTATAACGGAGAAGAGGGTAATTTCGGTTACGTTACCGGTAGAAGAGAAAAACTAGGTTTTACAGTTACTAAAGAGACTTCCGGACTTAAGGAAATAGTTAGAGTAACAGACGTAACGGCTAACAGTTTGTCAGCCCTTGCAGGTCTAGTGAAAAACGATATAATTGAAAAGGTTAAGGTAAACGATGGTAGTGAGGTTGTAATTTCTTCATATTCTCAGTTTACTACTCTTATGGCAAATCTAAACCTTGGAGATACTGTAACTCTAATCGTTCCTCGTTCTCCTGGAGGAGACACCAGCATAACTCTCAATATTAGGCAGTTTATCTTCTGCGACACTGGCGACTATAACGGAGTAAGCGACTAAATTTAACAATAAACCAACGGCAAGGCATTTTCGCCTTGCCGTTTTTATATATTCCATTGACTTTTTAGTTTAAAAAGTATAAAATAATTACGTATGATTATCGTTGGTTTCGACCCTGGCTTAGCAACGCTAGGTTACGGTGTAATTGAAAAGAATATTAGGTCTAAACCTAAAATGCTAGACTACGGCATAATTTCCACTCCAAAAGATGAAAACCTTGCCGTTAGGTTGGCTCTTTTAGAAAAAGGCATTAAACAGGTTATTGATAAATTTAAACCTGACGAAATTGCAATGGAAGAACTTTTCTTTGCTAAAAACGTTAAAACGGCTATTGCCGTTGCGCACGCAAGGGGCGTTTTACTTCTTACTGCTAATAAGGAATGTGGAAAAATTTTTGAATACACGCCACTTCAAATTAAGCAAGCATTAACGGGCTACGGCAGGGCAGATAAAAAGCAAATTCAAGCAATGGTAAAGCAGTTTTTAGGGCTTAATTCAATTCCTCGTCCTGACGACGCTGCCGACGCTTTGGCAGTTGCACTTACTCACGCTCAAACGAATAAACTCGGTGGATTATTTAGAATTTAAAGGTGAAAAATGATTGGTTATATTAAAGGAAACGTTTTGTTTAGCGCAAACGGAATCGTTATTTTAGAAAACAACGGAATAGGCTACGAAATCGCTTGTTCTAGTTCGGTATATCAAAAACTCGTTGCAGGTAAAAGTGGCGAAGTTTGGACGTATATGGCTGTTAGAGAAGACGGGATTTCTCTTTACGGTTTCGTTTCTCAAGAAGAAAAAATTATGTTCTTAAAACTTATATCCGTTTCGGGTGTAGGTCCTAAAATGGGCATAACCGTTTTATCGGGGTTATCGCTACCAGACCTAGTTACTAAAATTGCCACTCAAGACGTTAAGGGGTTATCTAAAGTTAAAGGACTAGGAAAGAAAACGGCTGAAAGAATTATTCTTGAACTTCGTGAAAAAATCGGTTGTGTAGACGTTGATACGGGCGAAGTGCTTTTGTTTAACGATAAACCAGTTGAAAAGGAAGTTAATCAAGACGCAGTCGTTGCGCTAATGAGTTTAGGTTTTTCTAAACAAGAAAGCGTTTCAGCCGTTAAAAAGGCGCAAGAAAGTGGCGAAACTCAAATAGAAAAATTAATCGGTTTAGCGCTAAAGAGTATTAAGTAGTATGAATTTTGAAGACGATAGATTAGTTACAAGCACTTTTAATCAAGAAGAAGACGTTATTGAAAACGTTCTTCGCCCAAAGTCGATGGATGGCTACGTTGGTCAAGAAAAGGTTAAGGATAACCTTTTAGTTGCAATCAACGCTGCTAAACTTCGTGGGGACGCATTAGACCACGTTTTATTATACGGCCCTCCAGGACTTGGAAAAACCACTCTGGCACATATCGTTGCCGGAGAACTTGGCACGCAAATAAAAATCACTAGTGGCCCTGCTATAGAAAGAGCAGGCGACCTTGCCGCAATTTTAACTAACCTAAACGAAAAAGACGTTTTGTTTATAGACGAAATTCACCGTCTTAATCATAACGTAGAAGAAATTTTATATCCTGCAATGGAAGACTATACCCTAGACTTTATAATCGGCAAAGGTCCTTCTGCGCAAAACGTTCAGTTGCCACTACCAAAGTTTACGCTAATTGGCGCAACCACCAAGGCAGGAAGATTATCTTCTCCTTTACGTGATAGATTTGGAGTTTTATGTAGACTAGAAAACTATTCGGTAGAAGAACTTACCGAAATAGTAGAGCGTTCAGCCGTTAAACTTAACGTGGCAATCGAAAAGGAGGGAGCGTTAGAAGTTGCAAAACGCAGTCGTGGAACGCCAAGAATAGCCAACAGACTTTTAAGACGTGTTAGAGATTACGCAATAGTTAAAGGACACGACGTTGTAACCTTACAAGACGCTAAAGCCTCTCTTAAAATGTTAGAAATCGACGATTTAGGACTAGACGCTATCGACATAAGAATTATGCAATCAATGGCTGAAAAGTTTAACGGTGGGCCATGTGGTTTAGAAACGCTTGCCGCAACCGTTAACGAGGACGCTAATACAATTGAAGACGTTTACGAGCCATATCTTCTTCAATTAGGCTTTATAGCAAGAACGCCAAGGGGTAGAACTTTGCAACCAAAAGGCTACGCTCATATTGGTCTTAAATATCCATTCGAACAAGGCAAAAACGAGGAAGAATAATGAGAACTGACGACTTTGACTATTTTCTTCCCGAAGAACAAATAGCGCAAACGCCCGTTTACCCAAGAGACCATTCTAGAATGATGGTTTTCGATAGGGGAAAGGATAACGTAGAGCATAAACACTTTTACGATATTTTAGACTACCTTAAAAAGGGCGACGTTTTAGTTAGAAATAATACTAGAGTTTTACCTGCAAGAATGTTTGCTTTTACCCCAAACGGTGGCAAGGTGGAAGTGCTATTACTTAAAAGGGTTAACCTTACCGATTGGGAAGTTTTAGTTAAACCTGGCAAAAAAGCAAAGCCCGGTGCTAAACTAATATTTAACGAGGAACTTTCACTAGAAGTTTTATCTACCATAGAAGAAACGGGTAGCCGTATGGTTCGATTTATTTACCAAGGCGTTTTCGAAGATATTATTTCTAGAATAGGCGAAATGCCACTTCCACCTTACATTACCGAAAAGCTTAAGGATAAAGAGCGTTATCAAACGGTTTACGCTAAAGTTGAAGGCTCGGCAGCGGCACCTACGGCAGGCTTGCATTTTACCCCTGAACTTATAGAAAAAATCAAAGAAAAAGGTGTGGAAATCGTAGACGTTTTACTTCACGTTGGACTAGGAACTTTCCGTCCCGTTAAAGTAGACGACGTTAAAAACCATCACATGCATAGCGAATTCTACGAGGTAAACAAAGAGTCGGCAGACATTATTAACAAAGCCAAAAGCGAGGGTAGAAGAGTTATTGCCGTTGGCACTACTTCGGTTAGAACATTAGAAAGCGCTTGCGAACAAAACGGAATGGTTAGGGCTGAAAAAGGGGATACCGATATATTCTTATATCCACCTTATAAATTTAAGTGTGTAGATGCGCTTATTACTAACTTTCACTTGCCAAAATCAACCCTTATAATGTTAGTTTCTTGTCTTTCGACGAGAGAAAAAATACTAGATATTTATAAAACTGCAGTAGACGAAAAATATAGATTTTTTTCGTTTGGCGACTGTATGTTTATTTATTAAAAATTATGGAAAAATTTTACTTTGAACAAATTAAACAAGATGCCAAAACGGGCGCAAGAGCAGGTATACTTCATACCCCTCACGGCGATATTTTAACGCCTACATATATGCCCGTTGGCACACAAGCCACCGTTAAAGGTGTTACCCCTCAAGGATTAAAAGACGCTAAATCTCAAATTATTCTTGCTAACACGTATCACCTTTATATGCGCCCAGGCGACGACCTAGTTAAAAATGCTGGTGGACTTCATAAGTTTATGGCGTGGGATAGACCTATTCTTACCGATAGTGGTGGATTTCAGGTTTTCTCGCTCGCTAAACTTAATAAAATTAAAGACGACGGCGTGTGGTTTAACTCTCACGTAGACGGAAGTAAACACTTTATCTCTCCAGAAAAAGCAATCGAGATAGAAAACAATCTCGGTGCAGATATAATTATGGCTTTCGACCAATGCTCGGAATACGGCGCAGACTATGCTAAAAGTCGTGAGGCTATGGATAGAACGCTAAAATGGTTAGACCGTTGTTATAATTACCATAAAAACGATAATCAAGCCTTATTTCCAATAGTTCAAGGCAATATGTATAAAGATTTAAGAGCAACTAGTCTCAAAGAAACTATTCCATATGCTAAATACGGCATTGGTATAGGTGGATTATCAGTTGGCGAGCCTAAAGAGATAATGTATGACGTTATGGATAGTATGTTGCCTTCTTACCCAACGCATATCCCACGTTACTTGATGGGAGTTGGTAGCCCTGATTGCTTGGTAGAAGGCGTTAAACGTGGTATAGATATGTTCGACTGCGTTTTAGCAACCAGAATAGCAAGAAACGGCACGGCACTTACCTCAAACGGAAAAATCGTCGTTAGAAACGGCATTTACAAGGAAGACTTTACGCCGTTAGACCCAGAATGCGATTGCTATGCTTGCCAAAACTACTCAAAAGCATATCTTCGCCATATGATTAACGTTGGTGAAATGATGGGTGGTATGATGATTAGCCTTCATAACATAACCTATTTAAACAACTTAATGGCAAGAATGAGAGAAGCTATCTTGCAAGATAGTTTTAGCGAATTCGTGGAAGAATTCTACGCTAAAACGGGAAATACTTATAAAAGGTATTAAAAGGAGATTTTTATGATTAAGCATATAGTTTGTTTTAAGTTAAAGGAAGGGGAAGACGTTCATAAGGCGGCTGAAGTTTTACGTTCTATGAAAGGCAACGTTCCAACTGCATTAGAAATCGAAGTTGGCGAAGATTTTTTAAAGAGCGAACGTTCTTACGACATAATTTTACAAGTAACTCTTAAAGATAGAGAGGCTTTAGACGAATATCAAAACGACCCATATCATTGTTCTGTGGTTAAAAAACATATGCACGCCGTAAGATTAAGTTCGGTTGCCGTAGATTATGAATTCTAATATAAAAGTAGTATTTATCGATATAGACAATACTTTGTTAGACTTTAACAAGTGTTCGGCTTTATCTATTGAAAAGGCTTTTATTCAAAACGGTCTTAAATTTTCGCCTCAAGTTATGCAAGAGTTTTTTCCAATAAACAACGCTTTATGGAAAAAGATAGAAATTGGGGGATATACTAAAGAGCAACTTCATAAAGAACGTTTTAATATTCTATTTTCTAAACTCGGTATAAATTACGACGGAGAGAAGGTTGAACAATGCTTTTTAGATAATCTATACGATACGGTGGCATTAGTAGATGGTGCTTTGGATATTGTTAAATATCTATCAAGCAAGTATATTCTTTGCACGGCAAGTAACGCTTTTTTTGAACAACAGGTAAATAGACTTAAGATTTCGGGACTTTACCCTTACGTGAAATATATGTTTGTTTCCGAAGAGTTGGGAGCAGAAAAACCGAGCAAAGCGTACTTTGATAGGGCATTTTCTAGGTTGAATAACGTTTGCCCAAAAGAATGTGTTATGATTGGTGATTCGTTAACTGCCGATATAAAAGGTGGAAGTGATTATGGGATGAAGACTATTTGGTTTAATTTCTTAAATCAAATAGAACCACAATCCAAGATATTTGACTATAAGATAGATAAGTTATCGCAAATAAAAAGTATTTTATAGGGTGAAAAATGAGTGTTATCATAAAAGGCGATTACCGTGAGGTGCTAGAAGAAAAGGGCGTTTTGTCGTTTACACCAAACGGGAATAGTATGTGGCCGTTTATAAAAAACCATAAACAATCTGTGGTTATAGAAAAAATTTCTAGACCTATTGATAGGTTAGACGTTTTGCTTTACGTTAGACCAGACGGTGCTTACGTTTTGCATAGGGTTGTTGAAGTTTTAGAAGACGGATATCTTATGCGTGGCGATTCGCAGTTTGTTAGCGAAAAGATTTCCAAAGAATGGGTTTTAGGGATAATGACTTTCTTTTATAAAGGGGAAAAACAAATTTCCGTTCAAGACCAAAAATACAAAAAACAAGTTAAAAGATGGTATCGTGATGGTGCTATTACAAAACTTAAAAAGAAAGCGTTTAACTTTAAGGGCAGAGTGAAAAATAAGTTAATCCGTAATAAAAATAAGGAAAACAAAAATGACTGAATTAGTAAGTATTGGCATAAATGCAAAAAAAGCCTCGCATAGTTTAATAAGCGTTAGCGAACAGAAGATTAACGATACCCTTTTATCGTGCGCAAAACTTATTAGGGAAAATAAGGCTGAACTTCAAACTCAAAACAAAATAGATATAGAAAATGCAATTCAAAAAGGACTTTCAAGTGGGTTTATCGACAGGCTTACCTTAAGCGATAAGGTTATCGAAAACATTGCTCTCGGTGTAGAGCAAGTTGCTTTGCTTTCTAGTCCAGTAGGTAACGTTTCTTACACTTATAGCGACAACGAACAAGGCTTTAACCTTGAAAAAAGAGCAGTTCCTTTCGGTGTTATCGGTATTATCTACGAATCTCGCCCAAACGTTACGCTAGATGCTTTTGCGCTTTGCTTTAAAACTTCTAACGCAGTAATATTAAAGGGTGGTAGCGATTCAATCAATTCAAACAAGGCTATCGTTAAGGTTATTAAAAAAGCTCTTGAACTAAACGGACTAGACGTTAACGTGATTACGCTAATTGAGGACACTTCTCGTCAAACCACCGTAGAGTTTATGAAGATGAATAAATACGTCGACCTTTTAATTCCAAGGGGTAGCGCATCTTTAATAAACACGGCACTCGAAAACGCTACCGTGCCTATTATTCAAACGGGAACGGGCAACTGCCACGTATATATTGATAAAACGGCAGACCTTAAAAAGGCAGTTGATATAGTAGTAAATGCCAAAACTCAACGTTATAGCGTTTGTAACGCTTGCGAATCGCTAGTTGTTCATAAAGACGTTTTAAAAGAGGCGTTGCCATTAATCGCAAATGCTTTAATGCCTTTCGAAGTGGAAATCCGTGCCGACAAAAACGCATATGATGTAATTAAAGATTATCCTTATATTGCAAGTGCTACTAGTCAGGATTTCTATACCGAATTTTTAGGACCTATTCTTTCAGTTAAAACAGTTAACGATATAGACGAGGCTATCGAGCATATAAACGAACATTCTACAACCCACTCGGAATGTATCGTAACCGAAAACCAACAAAACGCCGATAAGTTCTTAAACCAAATAGATTCTGCTTGCGTTTACCACAACGCATCTACTAGATTTTCAGATGGTTTTCAATTCGGTCTAGGTGCAGAAATAGGCATTTCTACCCAAAAACTTCACGCTCGTGGACCAATGGGACTAGAGGCGCTAGTAAGTTACAAATACGTTGTTATAGGCAACGGCGCAGTTAGAAAGTAAAAGTTAAATATTTAAAATGAAAAATGCACCTTTAAAGAACTTCTTTAAGGTGCATTGTTTTTTATTTTACTCTAAACCTAAAATGTAATCGGTGGTTACGTTATATAGTTTAGATAATATAATTAAATGTCTTATCGGTAATTCGTTAGCCCCACGTTCATATCTAGCATACATTGTTTGAGAAGTGCCTAATTTATCTGCAACCTGCTGTTGCGTAAAGTCATTATCCTCTCTTAAATCCTTTAATCTTTTAAGGAACGCTTGGTTCATTTTAACCCCCATAAAAATTATTATATCAACAAAAATATAGCTTATAAAATTTTAGTAAAAAAATTTACTAAAACTACTGAAATTTGTTTGACTTTAGTAAACATATTTACTATAATTAAAACTCGAATTTGAAAAATGTTATAAGAACGCATTTTTTAGTAAATTTAGGAGAAATGCTATGAAAGAGAAAAAGATTAGAAGTAAAGGTTTTATTGCAATAAGCATGTCGATAATTCTTTTATTAGTAACAGGTTTAGGAACGCTTGTTGTGTGTGCATGCCTTGGTAAAAACGGTGATGAAAGTAAAGACGGCTCAAATTCTAACGAGGGTGGGCAAACTCCTCAACCTCCCGTTGTGTGGAGTGGAGAAATCGACGTAAGCTGGTATTCCGAGAATATCGAAGCACAGGAATATTCTTTAAGTTCGGCAGAACAACTTGCTGGATTTGCAAGTCTTGTTAACGGAAGTGCTATAATGCCTGCTAGCGAAGAAGAAAACGAACCGGTTACCTTTGAAGGAAAGACTATAACCCTTCAAAACGATATTGATTTAGGATTAAAAGACGAGCATGGAAACCCTATTTCATTTGAGCCGATTGGCAATAAAGCGACATTCTCGGGTGTGTTTGACGGAAATGGACATACTATAAACAATCTTTATCAAAGTGGTTGGGCGTTTGGCTATGAGTGGGGTAAATATGGCTCAATTGGTTTGTTTGGCGAGGTTAAGGATGCAACTATCAAAAACGTAATAATAAATGGATATGAGGCACAAATCGAAGGTGGCGATATCGGTGGAATTACAGGTAGTGCCACTGGAGCGTGTGTTTTTGAGAACATACAAATAAAAAACAGCAAATTCGGCACCTACAACAACGGCATAGGTGGTATTATTGGTTGGTCTGGAGAAGGAAACTACACCTTTAAGAATATACATATTGCTGAAGACGTAATTTTTGGTGGATTATGGGGTTCGTTTGATAGTTCTGTTGGAGGAATAGTAGGTCAAGCAGAACCTGCGCCTTCTACCTATTCATTTGAAAACGTTTATATTGCTTGTCGTTTAGACGTATTTAACGATTGCACTGCATCATACGACTACTATAATTATCGTATGTGTGGAATGATTATGGGACGCTTAGCACAAACAACTACCATTGAAAATTCAAACTATCCTGATTTAAGTAAGTATGACATCACTTGTAACAACGTTACGGTTGTTTATAGCGATTGGGCAAATTATCGTTATTGTCGTGCTGAAGGCGAAAGAGCGAAGCGTGTAGAAGATGGCTTTGCATATACTGGAATTGCTGAAGACTACGACCATTCAAGATGTAACCTTCATTGTAAGGAAGTTATCGCTTTTGACCAAATATTTGGTGGTGCTCAGTTCGGTGTTAAAGGAATTAAATCATACCAAGGCGTTAACGTTATTTATAACAATAAATAATTAACGCAGTTACCCTTTTACAGCCTGAAAGGAAAATTTTTCCTTTCAGGTTTCCTTTTTTTAAAAATATATTTTAATGTGCATAAAACCCTTGACAAAGTTCATTATAGAGTGTAGAATAAGTGTAAAATTAGCAATTAACAACAAAGAGTGCTAACAAAAAAGCGTTGGTTTTGCTAAAAGGGGAAAATAATGAAACTTTCCGATAGAAAAAAGAAAATTCTTCAATACGTTATAGACGATTATATCGCAACGGCTCAACCCGTTTCGAGTAAGAGCATAACCGAAAGGCACATGCAAGATATTAGTTCGGCTACCGTTAGAAGTGAACTTTCAGGTCTAGAAGAAATGGGTTATTTAACCCAACTTCACACTTCTAGTGGTAGAGTTCCTAGCGTAGAGGCGTATAAGTTATACGTTTCCGAGTTAATGGATAAAGGTAAACTTTCTACCAAGGAATTAGGGCTTATTAAACACGCCTTTTTAGAGCATGCCGATAACCTTGAAGAAGTCGTTCAAAATGCAGTTAAAGTTATAAGCGAGTTAACCGATTACACTTCGCTTGGTTACACCGTTAGGAATGCCAACGAAAAGATTGTTAAGATTGAAATCTTTAGGTATAAAACCAATCAAGCACTATTATTGTTAGTAACGGAAAACACTCTCATTAGAGATAAGTTTATTGAGATTCCAGAGAGCATGACCGACAAGCAAATAAGCGAGGCAAGCGAATTGCTTTCTAAACTTTTGGTAGGAAAGGCGCTTAACGAAACGGTTAAACTAAACGAAATTGTTGAAGAAGAGTTTTCAGTTTACAGAGAGATTTTCGAAAAGGTTATGTCGGCAATAGAAGAGTATATCGAAGTCGATAAACCAAAAGTTGTGCTAGAAGGTCAAGATAGAATTCTAAAACACCCTGAATACAACGATACCGAAAAAGTTAAAAACTTTCTGTCGGTAGTAACAAGCAAAGAGAAGTTATCAAGTTTACTTGCAAACGATAACGAAAACATAGAAATCAGCATAAAAATCGGTGGTGAAGAAGATAGCAACGTTCCAAAGGATTGTTCACTTGTTACTGCTACCTACACGGCAAGTGGCGTAAAAATGGGAACTTACGGCGTTATTGGACCACTTCGTATGGATTACCAAAAAGTCGTTTCAGTTTTAGAGGGCGTTGGTAAAATTCTAGAAGATATGTTGAAAAAATAGGAGCAAAAATGGAAGAGAACAAAACAAACGTCGCTCAAGAAACGAGCGAAAAAACCGAAAAGCAAACGGCAACAAAAAAAAGCAAAGCCGAAACCGAAAAGGCTAAACTTTTAGAAGAAATAGAAACTCTTAAAAAACAAGCCGACGACTACAAAGACAAGTGGATGCGCAACGTTGCCGAATTTGACAACTATAAAAAGCGCAACGCAAAAATTTGGACGGACGCTTTTAACGAAGGTATTTCAAATGTAATCGTTAAAATACTTCCAATAGGCGATAGTCTCGATTGGGCGCTTAATATGGATTTAGACGAGCAAACTAAAGAGGGTATTCGTGGAATAAGAAAAAAATTCGACGAAACCTTAAAGGGAATGGATATCGAAGAGATTAACCCCGTTGGCGAGCCTTTCGACCCTAATTTTAGCGAGGCAGTTATGCAAGCTCCTGCCGAAGAAGGCGAACAAAGCGACGTGGTAAAACAAGTATTCCAAAAGGGATACAAAATGAAAGAAAAAATAATTAGATACGCTAAAGTAAGCGTTACAAAATAGAAAATAAGGAGATTTATATATTATGAAAACAATTGGTATTGACTTAGGAACAACTAACTCTTGCGTAGCAGTTATGGAAAACGGCGAACCTGTCGTTATCGCTAACGCAGAAGGCTCTAGAACTACTCCATCAGTAGTAGCATTTCAAAAGGACGGGGAAAGACTTGTTGGCCAAGTAGCAAAGCGTCAAGCCGTTTCTAACCCAGACAGAACGGTTGCATCTATTAAAAGACATATGGGCGAAAATTATAAAGTAACCGTAGACGCTAAAGATTACACCCCACAAGAAATTTCTGCTATGATTTTATCAAAACTTAAAAAAGATGCTGAAAGCTATTTAGGTGGCACGGTTACCGACGCAGTTATAACCGTTCCAGCATACTTTTCTGACAGCCAACGTCAAGCAACTAAAGACGCAGGTAAAATCGCAGGCTTAAACGTTTTACGTATTATAAACGAACCAACTGCTGCTGCGCTTTCTTATGGCCTAGATAAAGAAGGCAAAACGCAAAAGGTTATTATATACGACCTTGGTGGTGGAACGTTCGACGTTTCTATTATGGAAATTGGCGACGGCGTTTTCGAAGTTTTAGCAACACACGGCAACAACAAACTTGGTGGCGACGACTTCGATAAGAGAGTTATGGACTATCTAGTTGGCGAATTCAAGCAAAAGGAAGGCATTGATTTATCTAACGATAAACTCGCTATGCAAAGATTAAAAGAGGCTGCTGAAAAGGCTAAAATCGAACTTTCAGGCATGAGCCAAACTAACGTTAACCTTCCTTTCATTACGGCTGACGCAACCGGTCCTAAACACCTTGACGTAGACCTTACTAAAGTTAAGTTCGACGCTTTAACTGCTGACCTTGTTCAAGCAACCATCAAACCTTTACAAAACGCAATGAGCGACGCTAAACTTTCATATGCAGACATTGACAAAGTTATTTTAGTTGGTGGCTCAACTCGTATTCCTGCAGTAGTTGACGAAGTTAGAAAAGTTACTGGTAAAGAACCTTTCAAGGGCATCAATCCAGACGAATGCGTTGCTATTGGCGCTGCAATTCAAGGTGGCGTTTTATCTGGCGAAGTTAAAGACGTTCTATTATTAGACGTAACCCCACTTTCTCTAGGTATCGAAACTCTTGGTGGTATCTGCACCAAACTTATCGAAAGAAATACAACTATCCCTGTAAAGAAATCTCAAGTTTTCTCTACTGCTGCTGATAATCAACCACAAGTTGACATTCATATCTTGCAAGGTGAAAGAGAATTCGCTAAAGACAACAAGACCCTAGGTAGGTTTGAACTTACGGGTATTGCTCCTGCTCCTCGTGGCGTTCCACAAATCGAAGTTACATTCGATATCGACGCTAACGGTATTGTTAACGTTTCTGCTAAAGACCTTGGAACAGGCAAATCTCAAAACATTACTATTACTTCTTCAACAAACCTTTCAGACGCTGATATCGACAAGGCTGTTAACGAGGCTAAACAATACGAAGAAGAAGATAAAAAGCGTAAGGAAGTAGTTGACAACCACAATAAACTAGACGGACTTATCTTTACGGTAGAAAAGTCTATCAAAGACTTAGCAGACAAGATTAGCGACGAAGACAAGGCTCAACTTGAAGAAGCAGTTAAGGAAGCAAAAACCGAACTTGAATCTAACGACAACGACAGAATGGTTAGCGCAACCGAAAAACTTTCTCAAACTTCACAAACCATTTTTGGAAAGATTTATCAACAAGCAAACCCTAACGGACAAGACCCTAACGCTGGAAACGCAGGAGATACCGAGTTCCATCAATAAGATTTAGGGCATTGCCAATAAGCGTGGCGCTTAACGTAAGATAAATGTACTAACAAAAAGTAATCTATGCATAACTTACTTTTCTCTTTTGTGGAAATTTCCAACAAATTAGTAAGCATTTTAGATAATTCGCTTGGCATTTGGTATTTAATAATACTAAATGCCTTTGGCGTTATAGCAATATGTTGTAAAGTTTGCGAATATCAATTTCGCGGTAGGAATACTATATTTTTATTCGCCATGTTTGCTTTGATTTTATGGGTGCTATACTTTGTTTTTCAAGGCGATTTTGTTAGTGCAATTGCAAATATAATTTCGTTTACAAGCGTATTTATCTTTTCTAAAAGAGAAAAATGCAAATGGGCAAGAAGTGTTTGCTGGCTGATACTATTTGTAGCAATTCAGTGCTTGCTTTCTGTTTTTGCTTTTAAATCATGGAAAGATTTATTCGCTTTTGCCGCAGGTGTTGTGGGCGTGTTTGCATATTTTTGTATCGACCTTAAAAAGTATAGATTTCTATCATTTTTCTATGCTGTAGCATGGCTTGGTAACAGTTTATTCAAAATGTATCCTGTTGCACTTTGTTGCGACGTGTTCAGCACTATTTCAGTTACACTTGCAATTATTCGTTATGATATAAAGGGTATCCCCGAAGAAAATAAAAACCTAAAATAAAGGACTATTATGGCAAAAAAAGATTATTACCAAACTCTTGGCGTAGACAAGAATGCGTCGGCAGACGATATTAAAAAGGCGTATAGAACGCTTGTTAAAAAGTATCACCCTGACCTTCATCCTAACGACGCAAAGGCGGCTGAAAAATTCAAAGAGATAAACGAGGCTAACGAAGTTTTATCCGACCCTAAAAAAAGACAAAACTACGACACTTATGGCGACCCTAACGGTGGAATGGGTGGCTTCGGTGGAGCAGGTGGTTTTAGTGGCTTTAGTGAAGGCTTTGGTGGTTTTGAAGATATTTTTGGAGATATTTTCGGTGGCTTTGGTGGTGGCAGAAGAAGTCGTGCGCAAACCAAAACAAAGGGTGAAGATATCACTATAGAAGTAACCCTTTCTTTCCTAGATGCTGCAAAAGGTTGCAAAAGGGAAGTCGTTTACTCTAGAAACGAAACTTGTAGTAGTTGCCGTGGAACGGGCGCAAAAGGTGGCACGGCTTATAAAACTTGTGAAAAATGTGGTGGCACGGGACAAATTCAATATACTACGGGCAACGGCTTTTTCCGTCAAGTAAGCGTGCGTGCTTGCGACGAATGTAAAGGCACGGGCAAAAAGATTATCGAACAATGTGAAACTTGTAAAGGCAAGGGCTACAATCGTGCTAACACCAAAATCGTGCTAGACATTCCAGCCGGCGCAGACAACGGCAGTTATATAAGAAAGGTAGGCTACGGCGAGGCTAGTAAAAACGGTGGACCTGCCGGCGACCTTATCGTGGTTATGAAAGTTGAACCTAGCCGTATATTTAAGCGTAAAAACTTCGACCTATACGTTGAACTTCCTATCAGTTTCAAAACGGCAGTTATGGGTGGAAAGGTTAAAGTTCCACTTATCGACGATACCTTTGAATACACCATTCCAGAAGGCACTCAAAGTGGAAAGATTTTCTTCGTTAGGGGCAAGGGCATAAAAACTTCAAGAGGCACGGGCGACCTCTACATAGTGATTACTGTGGAAGTGCCTGTAAAGCTTAGCAAAAATCAAAAGAAAGCGCTTGAAGAATTCGATAGCGAAGGGGAAATCAAGAATTGCCCTCAAATGAAAAAATATCAAGATAGTATTCAAGCAATGTATGGCGAGGACCCATACAAAAAATAATTATGAATAAATTTACAGAATTAACCATCTTAACAACTCACGAAGGTAGCGATTTAGTTAGCGACCTTTTGTGGCAATATACCGACCTAGGCGTTGCCGTTAGCGATATTCAAGACGTTATCGACCTTGAAAAAAGTGGTAGGGCGTGGGACTATGCCGACGAAAGCATCTACAAAGCCGACAAAACGGTTTTAGTAAAGGCGTATATTCCTTTTAACGAAAGCCATAAAATTGGCGAGATAGAAAATCAACTATTTTCGTTAAAGCAAAATTGTCCGTTTAATCTTGGCACGCTAGAAACTTCTAAAAGAGAAATAGACGGCGACCTTTGGCGTGAACAATGGAAAGAACATTTTAAGCCTATACATATCGGTAAGGTAGTAATCGTTCCCGAATGGATTGATTATAAACCACAAGATAACGAGATTAAAATACTTCTCCCTTCTAATATGGCGTTTGTCACGGGCGAACACGAAACCACTTCTATGTGCGTTGAGTTTTTGTCTAAATACGTTCTTCCAGACGATACCGTTATAGATGTTGGTTGTGGTAGTGGAATACTTGGTATTACGGCTTGCAAACTAGGTGCAAAAGAAGTTATTATGACCGATATAGACGAATGCGCCGTTACTGCAACCGAACACAATATGAAATTAAACGGCGTTACAAACGGCACGGTTATGCTTAAAAACCTTTTAGACGACACGTCGGTTAAAGGTGAAGTAATCGTTTGTAACATTATGGCAGAAGTGCTTATATTCTTCGCCCCATATATTGGTGGAAATCTTAAAGATGGTGGCACGATAATTTTAAGTGGCATTTTAGCCGATAGGTTAGAAAAGGTT
Source organism: Christensenellaceae bacterium (assembly GCA_045651365.1). Lineage (GTDB taxonomy): Bacteria > Bacillota > Clostridia > Christensenellales > Borkfalkiaceae > UBA1259. Next base: position 19,277 of record JAZRSF010000010.1, on the reverse strand, counting down.
AAAGACGCTTACCAAAAGGCAGGCTTTGTATTTGCCGAACAAAAGATTAAGGGCGAGTGGTCGGCTCTCGTTATGAAAAAAGGGCTCGACCTATGAAAGCAGTAGTCTTTACTCTAGGTTGCAAGGTTAACGAATGCGAAAGCCATTCGCTAGCGACAGGGCTAACCAACTTAGGATACCAAGTTACCGATAAGTTAGAGCCTGCCGACCTTTATATCGTAAACACATGCGCCGTTACCCAAGAGGCAGAGAAAAAATCTCGCCAAACGGCAAGTAGAATTAAAAAATTAAACCCAAACGCAAAGATAATTTGGACGGGTTGTGCTACACAAAAAGACGCTACGGCTTTTGAAAATAAAAATAAAGACGGCTTAATTACGGGCGTTTTTGAAAAGGGTAAAATTTTAGAAATGCTATCAAATAGTGGCAACTGCGTTGCACAGTCTAGCCTTGAATTCGAAGAACTTCTACCCGTTAAAACGCTTAAAACTAGAACTTTCGTTAAAGTTCAAGATGGTTGCAACAACTTTTGTAGTTACTGCATTATTCCATATTTAAGGGGTAGAAATCGAGCAAGAAATCCACAAAACGTTGTAAAAGAGATTGAAACGGTTAAACCTTTAGAGGCAGTAATAACGGGCATTAACCTTTCAGCATACGATTATGACGGAATAACACTTTCGGGACTTATAACTTCCCTTAAAGACCAAGATTGTAGAATTAGACTGGGTTCGTTAGAAGTTAACGTTATAGACGACGAATTTTTAACGGCGCTTAAAAATCTTAAAAACTTTGCACCACATTTCCATCTTTCTTTGCAATCTGGCTCAAACGCCGTGCTTAAAAGTATGAATAGGCACTATACGAGAGAGCAGTTTTTAGAAAAGGTTAACTTAATTAGGGAATATTTCCCTAACGCAGGAATTACCACCGACGTTATAGCAGGGTTTCCAACCGAAACGGAAAAAGACCTTTTAGATACGATAGATTTAATTAAAAAGGTTAATTTTAGCGATATTCACCCATTCACGTTTAGCCCTAGAAGTGGCACGGTTGCATATAAAATGCAAGACTTAAACGGACAAATCAAAAAGGCTAGATTAGAACAACTTTTAGAGTTAAAGGAAAGCCTTAAAAAAGATTTTTCTCGTTCTCAAGTTGGTAAAACTTTAGATTGGTTGCCAGAAGAAATGGTTGGCGATTACACCGTTGGCTATACCGAAAACTATTTAAGGGTATACGTAAAGGGCGATTATACGAACAAAGGAATTATAAAGGTTAAAGTGATAGAGCCATATTTAGACGGCGCTATTGGAAAGATATTATAGGAGAATTAAAATGAACGATTGCTTATTTTGTAAGATTATAGCAGGTGAAATTCCTGCAACCAAGGTTTACGAAGACGACGATATGCTTATCTTTAAGGATATCGACCCAAAGGCTAAAAACCATCATTTATGTATCCCTAAAAGCCACTTTAAACTTTTAGCAGAAATGACAGACGAACAAGCCGAACTTGTAAAAAAATGTTTAAAGAAAATCCCAACCCTAGTTAAGGAATTGGGACTTGAGAACGGCTATCGTCTTGTAATAAATCAAGGGGAAGACGCAGGTCAAACTGTTTTCCACTTGCACATTCACATTTTATCAGGTCAAAAAATGGGTTGGACACCAGCGTAAACAAATAAATAAAATAAAAGCGCCGTGCAATTTTGCACGGCGCATATTTTTTATTATTTTCTTAAATCCTTTGGCTTTTTAATTTTGTTTAACTTCTTGTTAAGTTTTAGAAGTTCTTCTTTAGTGAAACTGACGTTAACCATTCCCATCATAGAAGTAAGTCTAAGCACTGTAAAGCCACCCATCATTTTCATAACGCCTTCGCCAAGTTCAAAGCCTGCAGCCGTAGCCTTTCCGTCTTCGGCTTTACTAGTAGACATTTTTTTCTTTAACTTAAGCGCTAGTTTAATAAACCACATCTTACCTCTAAACGATTTCATAATATCCTCAACTTTATCGTTTAGTGAATATCTGTTTTCTGGAGCGTCAACGTCAAACCAATTTAGAACTGCACCCTTTTCTTTAAGGATATAGTCTTGGTTCATTTCGTCAACTTTACGTATAGTTCCCTCGTCCTTAAGGTCGCCTGCAACTGCTAGAAGAGTAGATTCGCCTACGTTTGGCACGTCGAAATAGAAGAAGTGGTCTGGGGCTTGCTTTTTGCCAAGGGAAGTTCCGTTAACGAACAATTCAACTTCAGGTTGGTTAGAGTAAACGGTTACTTTAGTAACCTCTTCAACTCTATCTACGTAGCGCTTTCCACATAAGTGAACGAATGGTTCGTCAGAGAGCCATGCCTTATAAGCGTAGAAAGCGTCCTTTTTGTATTTTCTATCCATGGTCATAAGACCTTTATGGTTTTGACCGTTTTCGCCACCTTCGCTTCTTGCGTCTGCGCCGAAGTCGAACATATTCCAAACGTGAGTTGCCCAAATGTATTTACGAGTGAATAGTTGTTTAATTAGTTCTTCGTGGTAATATGCTTGATATTCTTCGGTATAGTCGCCTTGAACAGGGTTAGAGGTATGCCAATTTAACGCCTCGCAACCATATTCGCTAACGCCGATTGGCTTGTTAGGATATTTTGCGTGGAACTCGTCAAACCAAGGTCCGTTCATAGAGGTGTCTCCACCATACCAGCCGAAGTAGTGGTTATAGGAAACTACGTCGGAAATATGCACGTAAGGTTCGTCCATATCACACATAGAAACGCAAGCAACGGTGGTTAAACGAGTTTTATCCATTTCATGCACCAAGTCGTTTAATGCGTGATGGTTTTCAATAAGTTCAGGGGTAGCGCCGTTCATAGAGATTTCATTAGAAAGTCCCCAAACAACGATACAAGGGTGATTATAGTTTTGGGTAATAAGTTCTTTCATTTGGCTAATGGTATTTTCTCTACCATTGTCAAGGTGTTTAGAAATATAAGGAATTTCTGCCCAAATAACTAAACCGTTCTTATCACATAAATCGTAGAAATATTGGTCGTGTTGATAGTGGGCAAGTCTAATGGTCGTAGCACCCACTTCCATAATGTAAGAAATATCTTCTTCGTGGTGTTCAGGTAAAAGAGCGTTGCCAATTCCAAGTCTGTCTTGGTGACGAGATACGCCACGTAATGGGTATTCTTCGCCGTTTAGAATAAATCCACGTTCAGGGTCGATTTCAAAAGTTCTGCAACCGAAGTTTGTAGAAACGCAATCAACTTCTTTGCCGTCTTTAATTAGCGTAGCCTTTACGCTGTATAAATAAGGGTTTTTTCTGCCGTTCCATAAAATAACGTCGGCAATTTCGAAGTTAGCAAGGTCTTTTTCCGTTATGCTAGCGATTTCATTTCCATTAGCGTCGTAAACAGAGTAAACAACTTCGTCGTATTCGCCTGTGATAAAGGTTTTAACTTCAACCTTTGCATTTTTGCCGTCCACGGTAGGGGTAACCATAATTCCAGGAGCGCCGTAGTAGTCAAGGTCAAAGTGAGTTTTTGCTACGCCGATAAGATTGACCGAACGATATAGTCCACCATAGAAAGTAAAGTCTGCCATTTGTGGGTAAACTCTATCGTTTGGAGCGTTGTCTACAACGATTGCGATTTGGTTTTCTTCTTTTAATCCGTCGGTAAGATTAACTCTCCAAGTAGAGTATCCACCATCGTGATGGGCGAGTTTTTCGCCATTTAAATAAACGTCTGCCGAAGAATTAGCACCCGTAATTTCTAGGTAAACTAGTTCGCCTTCAGGTAAATCAGCCTTGTTAAAGATTTTAGAATATACGCAACTACCTCTAAAATAGTCGTTGCCACCGTCTTGTCCGTCGGTAGCGTTCCAAGTGTGGGGAAGGTTAACGAGCACACCGTTCTCTTTAGCGTTTATATCGGTTGAGTTTTTGTAAAAATTCCAACCCTCGTTTACGTTAATAATCTTTCTCATAGATTCCTCCATAATAATATCATTTGCAATAAAAAATTATATATTATTTTATAAAAATTGTCAATAGAGGTATTTTGCAAGAGTCGAAAATCCCATATTGACATTTGGTATTAAATAGTCTAAAATGTATATGATAATTATATACGGAGGAAATCATGAGTAAACAAGTTACTTTAGACGCAAACGGCAAGCCTTTATTTGGAATGAGAGATAAAGTTTCATACGCTGCCGGAGACCTTGGTTGCAATATGAGTTTTGCCCTTAAAAGCACGATTATGGCTATATTCTGGACACAGTTTATGGCGCTTGGCGAAACACTTTATGCAACCTTACTTTTAGTTGTTCAAGTTTGGGACGCTATTAACGACCCGTTATTAGGCTCTTTATTCGATATGGATAAGAGAAAGTATAGACACGGTAAATTCAAAACTTATATATTTATAGGCGCTTTGGGCTTATTGTTCTCAGGTCTATTCTTCTTCTTGCCAATTCCTAACGCTCCAAAGGTAATGAGATGTATAATGTTTATTTTAGGCTACGTTTTATGGGACGCTTTCTATACCGTTGCAAACGTTCCTTACGGCTCTATGATGTCAGTTATCACTACCGATGGCTCTGAAAGGTCTCAACTATCTACTTGGCGTTCAATCGGCTCTATGATTGGTAATATTATTCCTATGGTCTTGTTGCCAATACTTTGCTACGACGCAAGCAACAACTTAAAGGGAAACACCGTTTTCCTAGTTGCAATCATAATGGGTGTTTTAGGTTTAGCATGCTTTATCTTTATGCTTAAGAACACCACTATTAGAGTTGACGAATCTACCATTCAAATTAGCGAGAAAAAGGAAAAATTCAACGTTTTCTCTGCTATGAAGAACTTTATGAAAAACCCACCTGCAATCGGTGCAACGCTCGCTGCAATGGCAATGTTTATCGGCATGCAAGGTTCTTCAACTGCAACAACCGTTCTATTCCAAGCGTATTTTAAGAACGCTCAAATTTCAGGCGTGATAATGCTAATTAGTTATTTGCCAATGTTCTTTTTTATGCCTTTCATTAAGAAAATCGTTGATAGGTGGGGCAAGAAAGAGGCATGCTCGGTTGGAACTGCTGTTAGCGTATTCGGCGCGCTGTTATTATTCTTACCTCTAGGTAACGGAAAACTAGGATTAGTTGGATACGTTGTTGCTCAAGTATTCTTCGGTTTAGGGCTAGGTTTCTACACCTGCGTTTCTTGGGCGCTTATGGCAGACGCTATCGACTACAACGAATGGAAAAACGGCACAAAAGAAGAGGGAACCGTTTATTCACTTCACTCATTCTTTAGAAAACTCGCTCAAGGTCTTGGACCTTCACTTGTAATTATCATTATGGGTGTTTTAGGATACGATGGGAAATTCGGTGCAAATCAACCATTCTACGTTGCCGAAAACATGAAATGGTTAGTTGCCGCTTTATATACCTTTAGCGCAATCGTTATGTTCGTTTCTATCACCTTTATCTATAGCTTAAGCAAGAAAAAGGTTGCCGAAATGACCGAGGCGTTAAAAGAAAGAAGAGAAAACGCTAACTAAAACATAATCGATTAAATAATAGTTAAAGATGAAAAACGCCTTGTTTCAAGGCGTTTTTCATTTTCAAAATCTTTGACAAATTCTATTAAAAATGATAAAATAACAAGGTTAAAATTAATTTTTGGAGTATTCTTGTGGAAAATACTAAAAAGAGAAATGGTTTTGCTAGCGGTTTAGGTTTTATCATGGCGGCCGCGGGCTCTGCCGTAGGACTTGGAAATCTATGGAGTTTTCCTTATAAAACGGCTAAATTTGGTGGGGCTGCTTTTGTATTCGCTTACATTATCAGCGTTTTAATTATAGGCGTTATAGTTATGGTAGCTGAACTTCATATTGGGAAAAGAGCGCAAGCAAACCCTGTGTCAGCTTATAAAAAAGCAAACAACAAAGTTGGTTGGCTAGGTTTATTTGCGGTTATTATTCCTTTTTTTATCATCTGTTACTATTGCATTTTGGGTGGATACACGGTAAAGTTTACCCTTAATTCTTTTTCTGGCAATGCAGGAATTGTTAAGCCATTTGTGGGTAACGTTGGGGAAGTTATATTATTTACTGCTATTTTTATGATTTTATCAATAGTAGTAGTTATGGCAGGTGTTAAGGGTGGTATTGAAAAAGCATCTAAAGTTCTTATGCCTGCGCTTTTCATAATTTTGGTTGCTATCGCAGTTTATTCTCTTTGCCTAGGAAAGGGTGTTGCTGAGGGCTTAGATTTTTATTTAAATCCTGATTTTTCAGAGCTTGGATTCGACGGAATACTTGCATCTATGAGTCAAGCCTTCTTTTCGTTATCGTTAGGTATGGGAATTATGGTTTCATACGGCTCGTATGCAGGTAAAGAAATTAAAGTAGGTAAATCAATAGGTATGATTTGCTTGTTTGATACGTTAGTGGCTTTGTTAGGCGGTCTTGCTATATTTCCTGCAGTTTATCATTATCAAGCTGTGGGTGGTAATTCCAACGTATCAATGGACGGAGTTCTCTTAATGTTTGAAACGTTGCCTTTGGTTTTTGAAGGAATGGGAACACTTGGACAAATTATTTCTTTCTTCTTTTTTGCGATGGTTGTTATTGCAGCGCTAACGTCAGTTATATCACTACTTGAGGTTGTTACGCAGTTCGTTATTCAAAAATTCCGCGTTCAAAGAAAGAAGGCAATTTTAATCGTTGCAGTTATCTGTTTTATATTATCTATTCCAATAGGTATTTCACTTGGAAAAGTTCTTAATGACGATAAATCCATGCTTATTTGTGGACAAAATTGGCTAGACTTTTTTGACATGGTAACTAACGTTGTGCTTATGCCGTTAGGTGCGCTTGGCGCTTGTTTAACGATAGGCTGGTTATTAGACAAACCTAAAAATAAGGGTGAGTTATTTAATCCAATGCATTTGTATTGCCGTTTAGAGGATGACAATCTTAAGCTTGGTTTGTTTGGTAAAGTTTTTGCCGTTATGGTAAAATACGTAACGCCTGTTCTAATCATAGTTGTAGAATTGTTTGGCGCAATAGACATAATAGCCCCCAAAAACAAGGCGGGTGTGCGTGTGTTTAGTGGTAACGGATTAGGTATCGTAATAACCGCATATTCCTTATGTCTAATAGCAATAGTAGTTTATTTCTTGTTCTTTAAGAATAAAGAAACGGGCACGAATGAAGATGAACTATTAATTCAAGAAAAAATTGTTACCGAATAAAAGCGCTCATTAACAATTTTTAGTTTATTAGTGAATTTAAGTTGACAAAAGAATTATTATTAAATATAATTATCTATGCTAGAAACTGCCTAGGGCAAAGGAAGGTGAAAAAGAATGAGTATTGTTAGAGTTGGCGAAAACGAAAATATCGACAGCGCTTTAAGACGTTTCAAGAGAAAATGTTCTCGTGATGGTATTATCGGCGACCTTCGTAAAAAAGAATTCTACGAAAGCCCTTCTGTAAAAAGAAAGAAGAAATCTGAAGCAGCGAGAAAACGCAGTATTAAAGGCTAAAATTAGACCTACCAAAGAAATCCTTGGTAGGTTTTATTTTTATCTTAAGAAAAAAGTAGAACTTTGTAGAAAAATGTAGGAGAATGTATGAAAGAAGAGGGAAAAACGGTTAAGCAATATTGCAGAGAAGCAAAATTAAGGCTAAAGAGGGGATTTTGGCAAGACTATCATAAAGAATTGCAAACGGAAATAGAAAGAGCCAAAGAACAAGGACTTTCGGTGTCTAAGGTTAAAGACTTCTACAACGAACAAATTAGTGGCAATATTAAAAACCCAAAAGAACAAAACGACGAGTTTTATGCTAAAGTAAAAAGGATTTTAGACGAAGAAGGCGAAATTTCTAACGCCATAGGTAGGCTTACGGAAAGGGAAGTTTACGCTAGCCTTTCTTACGAAGAGCAACAAAGATATAACTTAGAACTTTCGGAAAAATATCTAAAAGCAGTTGAAAGGTATAAAAAAGAAAGGGCGATACTTATTGGTAATTAATCATAGTTGACACTTTTTTATATTTAAGATATAATATATTAGAGGTGAATTATGGAATACGAACAATTTTTAGAATTTATAAAAACTAGACAGGCATGTAGGGATTTTAACGATAAACCTATTGATAAGGCTTTAGTTAAAAAGATTGCGCAAACGGCTATGCTTGCTCCATCTGCTTGCAACAGCCAACCTTGGAGACTATATTGCGTTACCGATAGCCAAAAGGTTACTGAAGTTGCTAAATCAGTTCAATGGAAGTTGCAAAATAAATTTTTAGATAACGCTAAAGCATTTATTTGTGTGGCAGATAAAGTTGCTACGTTAAAGCCAGAGGCAATGACAAAGTTTGATAGAAACCACTTCGTTCAATACGACGTTGGTGAAGTTATTGCCTACATAACCCTTGCAGCGAAAAGCCTAGGTGTAGAAAGTTGTATAATTGGTTGGGTTACTGCTGATAAAATGAAAGACATTCTAAACCTTGCTGAAGATGAAAGATGCAATATCGTTATTGCTCTTGGTTATTCGGATAGCCCTATTAGAAACAAGATAAGAAAACCTGAAGAAAACGTTATAGTCGAAATATAATTAAAGAGTCCTATTCGTTATATGAATAGGACTTTTTAATTGTCTAAAAAATTATGCTCGCCAAACCCTAGGCTTATTAGTAGGGCAGTATTAACCTTTTTCATTTTGATTGGGGAAAGTTCGCCTATTCTTGCTTTTAGCCGTTTTTTATCGAGTGTTCGTATTTGCTCTAAAAGAATTACCGAATCTTTTTCAAGTCCAAATTCGCCCTCGTTTACTTCGATATGGGTGGGCAGTTTTGCTTTTGTCATTTTGCTGGTAACGGCGGCGGCTATTATGGTTGGACTATATTTATTACCCGTATCGTTTTGAACTATTAAAATAGGGCGAACTCCACCTTGTTCGCTCCCTACTACGGGGCTTAGGTCGGCATAATATAATTCTCCTCGTTTAATCATACTTTCTCCAATGCCTTATCCCATTATTAGTTTATGTATTTTTATTATAATGGGTTAATCGTTTATATGATTTCCCATACCTTTAGTTAATATACCATTATAATATAAAATCGCCCTAACTTTTCGGTTAGGGCGATAGGTCTATATGTCAACTTTGAGTTTGTTTTATCATTTGTTCGATAAAGTCGGTAAGTTCTACTCGTGCTGTATGTTCGGCAGGTTGATTAGGAACGACGCTTTCGATAAATTCATTGTCGTTTGATAGGTTAACCAAGGCTTTATTTAGATTGGATAGGTCTAAACTAAGTCTCTTATATATTTTTACTAGCGAGTTTGTAGCGTGCGTCCATACGTCGAAAAACACGAAGTTTCTATCAGCGTGCTTATAGTATAAATAATTTGGCTCAAGCGTGTGATAAATAGGGTTTTTAATTTCTTCTTTATTGAACACGATTTCTTCTAATAGTTTTATGTCTTGTTGCTCGCCAATTCTTCCTAGCAAGCATATCGCAGATGCCGTTCTAAATTGATTAGACCTACGGCAGTCCTTAAAGTAAAAGCAATCTCTATTGTTAACAATTTCCCTTAAATAAGGCAACGCCGTCTTGTCGCCCATTATTCCAAGAGCCAATGCGCAGTTGTATCTTTCTAGGTCGGTTTGAGCGTCTTTAATAAGGGAATATAGTTTTTCTTTGGTTGCAGGGTAATCTTTACTTACAAAGCAAGACCAAATCGCTACACCAGGCGTTTCTGTTTTTAATAATTCAAGGTTTTTGTCTACGTCAAACTCAACTGGGAGGTAAGGTATTCTATTTCCAGGAGAGTCAAAACCCACTTTTTTAGTGTTTCCACTGCCGAAACAACCTAATTGGGTTACCTTATTTAGGTATTCTTGGTAGTCGATATTATAAATGTCGCCGTTGTTTTCGCTAGCCATAGCGCATGCAACACCTACGCATTCGCCCATTCGGAACATATCTCTTATCATTCTAACGGCACTTTGAGAGTATGAATCGCAAGAAAAACATCTTCCTGCCGTCGCAAAACCCTTAATACCTTTTGGAATCACACTACCTAATGGAACGCCTATTCTCATAGCGATAGTTGCAAGGTTGGATACAACCCACCAGTTTTGGAAAAGTTCCTCGTCAATCGCTCTGTCGTTGCCGTGCCTATCTAAATCGCTATACGCCCAAAACAAAATCTTTTGTGGTGGCGTATCTAGTATTATATCGCTATATTTAAGCGTTTGTTCGCCAGTGTAAGAAACGCCCTCTCTAAGTCCAGTCCTAGTGGCAAGCGATAAATAATCGCCTCTAGTAAAGTATTTTACAGCCGTTCTGTGCGCATACACGATTTTTTGCGAAAAATCTTGGTTGTCGTATTGGTTTACGTGTCCTGCGTCTTCGTTTACGCCACATCTAATATTATTCCAAACGTAGTTTGAAATTACGCTAAACGGAACGGTTTTTCCATCTACGTCCCTTCCGTAACGTTTTTCAACGTCTAACGTTCTTAGTAAATGTCCGTCGCTTGTTGCGTCTACGGTAACTGTGGCTTTAATGTTAATTAAACCTTGGTTAGATAATACTTTTAAGCCTACAACCTGGTTATTTATGGTGTAAATTCCAGTAGGGGTATGTTCGCAAAGTAAGGTAACATTGCTTTCTTTTAAGCGTTTTAAAAAGGCTATTTGCTTTCTATCTTTATATGCGCTCTCAAAAAAGTAAGGCTTGTCGTTTAGGCTTTCTTGGTCAACTTGTTCATAAGTGCCACCCGTAAAGCCGTAATAATATCCACCAACGTTGCCTTCTACGTGCATTCCACCAACAGAGTTTCCGTTTTCTAAAAGGATAACTTTTTTTCCTAGTCTAGACGCGCTATCTGCTGCATAAATTCCAGCGCAACCAGCACCTACTACCAATACGTCAGCCGTAAGGTCAAAGTTAACGTCGTCTATCTTTTGGGTTTTAATTTTGCCCGTTTCTACAAAAGAATATTTCATTTATTTGCCCTCCTTTTGACTATTTGCAAGGTTATAGCCGTATTCAAAAGCCTCAAAAGGGTTAGAATAATATCCGTCTTGCATTGCATTGTTTGGGGTAGTGTAAATTTTTGCAAAAATAGGCGCAAAATAAAGGATTTTTGCATTTATTTTGCTTTCTTTCCACTTGTCGAATATTTCAATTTTAGCGGCGTTAAAATCTTTGTTAACTTCTACTGGAATTCTAACTGCAAGCCTATTTTCAAAGAAAGCATTTTCAACTACACAACCCTTAAATGCCGTTTTAAGGTCGCTTTCCGTTTGGTTGGGCGTGTCGGTATGATATAAGATGGTTAAACTTTCTTTATCAGGAGTTACATTAGTTAGGTCTAAAACGTCTTTAGCGTAAACGTAGTCAATGCCACCACTCGTTATTAGGGTAAGTTTGTAAATGCCATCTTCTTTTTGTGTTTCAACAACTCTAGTCTTAAAAAGAATTTCAAGTCCGTTTTGAAAAATGAACTCGCAAAAACCACACTCAAAACCACTTAAATTTTGCTCTTTTTCATTAATTAGGTTAAGATTTTGGTAAAGGCTTAAAAGCGATTTACCTGCTTGTGTTGTAGGAGCGTAAGTGCCGTGATTGTAGTTTTTTAAGCATAAATAAAATCCAACGTCTGCAGTTTCGTTTTGCTCAATTATTATGCTGTTGCCTTTGGCTAGGGCGTAACCTATTGAAGTATAACCCGAGCCAATTATTGCACTTTCATAAATTTTCATATAAACACCTATGTAAAAATTAAATATCTTATTGACATTATATACCCAATATGCTTTAATATAAATGTAAATTTACAATTTATTTATGTAAAAATCAAAGGTATTTATGAAAGTTTCTCAAATTAATCCAAAAGTATATACTTGGCACAAGTTTACTTTTTCCACACAAAAAAATGATTATAAGAAAATTAATAGCCTAAAAACCCAATACGTTTATAGGTTTTTGATTATTCAAAGTGGGCAAATAAGGGTTCAAATTAACGAAAAAGAGTTTAATTGTCAAAAAGGCGACGTGATATATCTAATACCGGGCGACTTTTATAGGTTTATTCCTTGTGGACTAGACTTCTCTTTATATAATGTGTTTTTTGATTACGTCGAAATGGAAGAAGTTACTTTAGGGACTTTCGCTTGTGTTTACGACCAAGCCTTTGATACAAGCAAATGCTCTCAAAAAGTCGTTTTTGATGATGCCATAGCCTTAAATCAAAGTGGAGTGTTTCAGTTGACGGACAGTTTAGAATTATTCGAGCCAAATGGTCGTGAGAATGATTTGGAGTATTCTAGGCAACTATCTTTGAAATTAAGAATAATGCAGGTTGTATATGAGATTATTAGCTTAAATTCTTCGGTAGATAAACGAAAAGAAGATAAGGTGCAAGAGGTTTTAAGATATATAAAGGAAAATCCAACTAAAGACCTTAGTGCAAAAGGTCTTGAAGACAAGTTCGGTTATCATAGAAATTATATTAATCAAATGATTAAGGATAAAACGGGGGAATCTTTGAGTAAGCAGATTAGGGTTTCTAAAATGAAATATGCAAAGAAACTTATGCTTGAGATGGGCTATACCCCCACCGAAACGGCTTGGGAGTTGGGGTATTACGATTACAGCCATTTTTACAAGACCTTTTTGCAAGAAGAAGGCGTTACGCCTAGCAAGTTTATCGAAAAATAAAAATTGCCCTCTAGTTGAGAGCAATTGTATAAACTATATTATGCAGTTTTTAAGATTAAAAGCGAGAATCTCTACGCTTTTAGAATGCCAAATTGTCGAGATATAGGGTCTAAAAAGATAGGTAGTTTTGGTGGAAAGAAAGTGAAAAGGAAAAATAAGCAGGCAATTATTCCTAGGATAATCTTTGGCATGGTTTGATTAGTTAGAGGTAGACGCTGTGATTTTAGTAATATACCTTCAATTAAAAAGGCAACGCCTAATGAGATAAAGAAAATCAAAACGTTTAGCCAGTCAGGAGTTTTCCCTAATATGGCGTTAAGCAAGTAAAACAAAATGGGGATAAGAAGCGTTCCTACGAGCGTGCCAATACATTTAATAGTCCAGTAGTTTTGGTAATCTTTTGCAAAAAATCTTGCTTGAATTAAGGTGTATATAAGCATTGGGAAAAACATAATTTTCATATGTTCCCACGTCGATTCGTTTACTGCAGAAATGGGCGTAACAAGTATGCACCCTTGAGTCCAATCAAATGCAAAATGCAATAGCGTTCCTAAAATTGCAACAAAAGTTGCTCCACCTACTTGCCAAAGAATAATTGAATTTTTCATGTAATCCCTCGTATTTGATAAGTATATTCAGTGAAAAAATATTTATGTCTAAAAGTTACTTTCTAACACCTATCGTTTTATTGACAAAATTCTTTTTAAGTAGTAGAATATTATAGATTTAATATAAAATCTTTCCGTAGCGTAACGGGATAACGCAGTCGCCTCCTAAGCGACCGATTTGGGTTCGAGTCCCGACGGGAAGACCAAAAACCAGTCTTTTTCATCACGAAAAAGACTGGTTTTATAATTAGATATAGTTGGAATGGGGATTAAAACAAATTGATTTATTTCACTAAATTTGATATAATATCGATATACAAGGATAGAGGTTATGACTGTTAATTATTTTATCAAATGCCCAATTTGCGGAGCAATAACTAGAATGAGAACTCCCGCTGGTTACATATACAAGCAACCAGTTCATATACATTGTGGTAAATGTAATACGCTATTGACAGGTGAATTTATCTGCGACAATGATAATGTTAAGGCTTATTTTGTTCCAGTTAATTGTAGTACTATAGACGAAACGCTTAACTATGAATACGAGGGGCAAACTTCTGGAGAATTATTGTCGCAAAAAATTACTTTTGTTGAGGAAAAAGACCGAGACAAAATGCCTCATACTCTTTCTCCAGCAATGGAAGTAATGGGGCAAATTAAGCCAGAATCATTAAGTAAATATATTTGGTATGCAAAAAAAATCGAAAAGCTTAAAGCAAATTGGGACAGGGAAAGAATACCGTTCGATTTGTTTTTTGATGGTAAATATGATTTAATTATTCAAAACTATGCTACGACAGCATTAAATAAAGGTTATTCATTAACTGATGAATATGACGTGGCTAGGTTTATTCATTATAGCTGGTTCAATTATGCAAATGGCATGTTCCAACCTAATGTACTAAATAGGTGTTTAAGGGAAATAAATTACGAATTTTTTCACCTAAATAAAGAAGAAGTTAAAAAATTCTGTAATTATTATTTGAGGACAAATAGAGTATTCTGCATTGAGAAGAAATTATTTAAAATATATGATGATTTTCTTAAAATCTCACTCAACTTATTGCCTGTAATTAGCACCCAATATTATAATAATGCTTATGTGGAAGATGCAAAAAAGGGTTTAAGTACTTGTACGTTCGAGGATGTAAAAACTTTTTATTTGGACTCTTATGAATTATTGGCGGACTTGTCTGTTGTTATAAAGGCGCTGGATAATATAAAATACAGAGGCAATTATGATGCATTCCCAGGAGTTCTCGATTTTGAGAAATTAACTAAATTGTCAAATGCTAATAAGGTGAATACTCTTGATAAAACTGAGTTTTTTGCTCACATATTTAATCTAGATGATTCAGCAAATAAACTGAGAAATGCCATAGGTCATAATGATTATGAATATAATGGATTAACTCAAATTATAAAGTATTGTCCAGACAAAACACGCCCAAATATTATTTATGAAGCATCATTATTTTCAGTAGCAAAAGCGTGCATTGAACAAATGGAAAGTACGGTAATTTTAGCTTTTTTGTTTTTTGAATTGTATAGAACAATGCAAATAGATATTTACTTGCCGTTGCATCCGTTATTTTATTCTAAAACGGGTTCAAATAATCATTGTCCGTGTGGAAGTGGTAAGAAATATAAAAAGTGTTGTCGTGAATATGTGGAAAAAAATAAACACAAGTTCAAAAGTGTTGATGAGATATGGTGTTAAACGGCATACAATTTTAGAAAAGTTAAATAGTAAGGTAGATAAAATATGAAAGAAGATATTTGGCAATTAAAAGACATTATTGGATATATAAGAGAGAAAATTTTAGAAAAAACTAAAATTGAAATAAAAGAAGTATACCTTTTTGGTTCTAGAGCTTATAAAACTGGAAGTCTTGTATCAGATATCGATTTGCTTGTTGTGGCAGATAGACCATTTCCTGCTAATATTAATGAAGAAATTCATGCAGTATATCCTTGTGTGGATTTGTTTTTGACGACTGATTATAAACTTGCACATTCTATAATGAATGGAAGTGTTATCTGTTTTAATGAAGGTAAATGGGCGTATAAGGATATAATAGATCAATTGGATGCTATATTGCTTTGGTCTAGTGGGAATGGATTTAGCACCTCTTTTGATGACTGGGAACAAAGGAGTGCTATAGGTGTCGATTTTTCAATGAGCATTATTCCCTCAAATGTTACCACTGTAGGGAATGTGGATGTAAATAAATATATTCAAAAACTTAAAAAAGAAGGGATAATTACCTATTATGCCGGTGGTTCAATAGGGGAAATAACCGAGTCTATTATAAAAATAGTTAGAAATAGTTTTAATATTCCGAGTTCATATCAAAAAAGAGCGGAAAATTTTTCGTTTAATAAAATAAAAATAGAAAATGAATATGATTTTCAAAATCTAATTCACTTCATGCTAAAACCAATTTTCTACGATATAGAATCAGAACCGTTTATGGTAAAATTTGATGGAAATGAAAAATACGCTGATTTTGCTTTGTGCAATAACAAAATTGTTATTGAGGCAAAGTGGATTAATTCTGAGAGTAAAGAGGCTGAGGTATTAAAGACTATAGAAGGACTAGGAGATTTTTACAAGAAAAATCCTCAAATAGAAAGCCTTGTTTTCTTATTGTTGTATGAAAAAAATATGGTTTTTGATAAAAATAAGATTGAAGAAAAATTTACTAAAAAATATGAACAATGTGAAGTAATAGTTGCATGCATAAAGAATACTTTTTCGGAATAGAAAATTTTAAAGTACGGTAGAAATTTTAGTGATTCAATTTTATGTTATATATCGTTTAATTTAAGATTGTCCAATCGGGCAATCTTTTTTATTTTAACGCGCATTAATAGTCTGCTTTAATGTTAAAAACTAAAAAATACTAAAATATCATAAAAATAGTTGACAAATAAAGTTTTAGATGTTATTATATTATTGTCGGAGGATAAAATTATGAATTATGAAAAAATGATTTTAGAAATGTTTGATAGGATAGTTACTCTTGAAGAAAAGGTGGCTATGCTTGAAAGTGCTCAAAACGATAAACAAGTGTGCGTAGCTGCGCCGGAAGAATATAAGTCTAGTAAAAAATATAGATTCTTATCGGCATATCTAAAAGATAGTGAAGAATATTCAATTAAACTAACTTTTAGTGAAATTGAAAACATTTTACAATTTAAGTTGGCAGACTCAGCTAAAAAGCATAAAGAGTTTTGGGCTAATTCAACGTCACACTCCATAGCATTAAGTTGGCTGTCAGTTAATTATAAAACGGTAGAAGTTAATCTTGAAGAAGAATATATAGTGTTTGAGAAAAACGTATCTAATCAAAACCCGCATTCACATTTTTGGTCAGCTTTTAATGAATATGCTAAGAAGGATGGAAGGCTTCTTTCTCACTTCATGAAATTATATAACGTTACTTATGAGTCAAGATATGAATTGGCTCTTGCCCCAGATTTTACGCAAATCGCATTTTCTAGGAATGTTAAAGACAAAAGTGTAATTATTGAGTTTCATACTAGAAACAAAGAACTGTTTGACGTTATTAAAGTTGATAAGGTTTCAATCGAAAATGAATTAGGTTTAAACTTTGAATGGAAGAGATTAGATGATAAATTGGCAACTCGTATTACTTATAAAAAAGAGTTTGCTTTTGATTGCGATAATGTTTCAATATATAATTGGCTTATCGAAACAGCAATAAAAATGAAAACAGTATTTAGTAGATATTTATAATTGGAGGATTTTAATATGAAAAAAATTTTATTTTGTAACGTTGCTTATTTACCTTATTATGATACAACCCGTGATAACATAAATCCCGTTAATGGTGGTTCTTATGTTGCTGATAATCAAGATGCTTTAGAAAAACATAATTTTGAAGAATGCTCAGATGGTTTATATCGTGGATTTGTTGAAACGAAACACTATCTTGGCTATAAAGTTGGTATTGAAACAAACACGTTTAATACTTTGCATATTGAAAGAATAGATGCAAGTGCTAAAAACAAAGGTTATGTACAAAACGTTTTAGTTGTATTTTGTGCAAAGCCTCAAAACGGCAAAACAGTAATTGTAGGATGGTATGATAATGCTACCGTTTTTAGAGGAAGACCTGAATATAACGGTAGAGTTTATAATCTACGTACAGACGTTTGCAATGCTTGTTTACTACCTGAAAATGAAAGGACGTTTGAAATTCCAAGAGCGAATAATGAAGGTGTTGGTTTCGGACAATCAAACGTTTGGTATGCTGAAGGTGAAGAAAACAAGGTGTTTGTAGAGAAAGTTGTTGAATTTATAGAAAACTATCAAAGATAAAAGCATTATTTAAACTTAGGAGAAGAATATGGATTTATTAAATGTTAAGGTTAGACATAAAAAATGGGGAGAAGGAATCATAACCATAGATGATAATGGATATTTTACAGTTAAATTTGATATAGGCGATAAAAAATTTGTTTATCCGGAAGCTTTTACTCAAGGTTTTTTACAAGTTGAAGACATAGCCATTAATGAGCGTGCATTAGCTGATATGAAAATTAAATTAGAAGAAAAAGAAAAGGCTGAGTAGCAAGAAAGAATTGAGCGTGAACGCAGAGAGCAAGAGAAAAGAGAACAAGAGATAGTTAAACGTAAGAAAACCGTAAAAATTGGTCGTCAAAACGTTGCATTTAAGTGTAATTATTGTGATGGTGGAAGAAGCGCAAGTAGAGTGGGTTTCTTTGGGCCTTGTTCGGTTGAAAATATAAACCATAATATTTTGGTTGATAAACACGAGTGGTGTTCTAAAGGTTCAAAGTGCAAAGAGTTTTTAGAAGGGAAAATTGTTTATTCAGACATTCAAGAAGAGTTTAAAAATTGTAGTCTTTGCTATGAAAGTGTAATGTTGCAAAAATGGAGAGCTGAAGCGGGCATTATTGGAACGGGAATTAATAAAGGCAAACCAATGAGAATGGAAAAGGTTCAGGTTAATAGTTTGGCGGTACTTACTACTAGATTGCCGAATGCTTCTGAGGAAGATAGATTTATTTTTGCAGCATTCCTTGTGGATGAAGCATATGAGGGCGATAATAGAGAAGCAGGATACGTTACCACTAATTCAAAATGGAAAATAGAATTAACACCGGAAGAGGCTTCTAAAATTTTATTTTGGAACTACTATCGTTGTCCTAATGCAACGGATGTTATAAGGTTCGATTCGGGGCTTCATAGATATTTATCTGACGTACAAGCTGCGCAAATATTAAGAGATATTGCTGAAGTTAAAACTGATATTAAAGAAAAAAAGTTTGCAAAAGAATTTTTTGAGGAGTTCTGCAATAGAGTAGGCATTGATGCGGATAATCTTTCAAACAATGACGGTGCCTTGTGTAGCAAATAATAAAGAAACGGCGGAAATTTATCCGTCGTTTTTATTTATATGACAAAGGATGTCATGTTTATAGTGTGATAATAAAATTAATGACTGTTTTTATTGCTAACGTATTGACCTAAATGTAGATGAGAATCATAAAATACAATAAAAAGTATCGCTATACTGATATTTTTTAAGAAAAATGGTCATAATGATATTGACAATGTATCAGTAAAGTGATATAATATTGCTGCAAAAGGAGATATTGCTATGGAAAATAAGATTACTTTATATCACGGTTCTAAACAAATTATTGAAAAACCAACACTTAAAGGCGGTAAAGAAACAAATGACTATGGCTTTGGTTTTTATTGTACGAAAGAAATAGAACTTGCTAACGAATGGGCTTGCCCTGATAATAATGACGGTTATGCTAATGAATATTTGTTAGATTTAAATGGTCTTAATGTTTTAGACTTATCAGACAAAAAGTATCACATATTGAATTGGATTGCACTTTTGTTAAAGTAT
>JAZRSF010000009.1:0-16788 GCA_045651365.1 Christensenellaceae bacterium | reverse complement strand
GATAAACGCTGAAAGCATCTAAGCGTGAAACTCACCTTAAGATAAGATATCCCATATCATAAGATAGTAAGACCACTTAAAGACAATGAGTTTGATAGGTCGGGGGTGTAAGCACAGCAATGTGTTGAGCTAACCGATACTAATAGGTCGAGGGCTTGATCTCAAGAAATTGAGATAGAGAGCGAATATACTAATACGAACACAAAGACTATACAATTTAGCTGAGAGCCAAAAAGAAAGGCTTTAATGAAAAAAATCTATGCAGTTGTGAATCTACCGTGTAAAGAAATTGACGGAGAATCAAAAAGAGTGTATACTAGATATACACTAAAAGCGATATTACTTAGGGAAACCTAATGATATACCATTGCGGTGACGTTAGCGGTGAGGTCCCACCTGTTCTCATACCGAACACAGAAGTTAAGCTCACCAGCGCCGACAATACTTGACTGGAGACGGTCCGGGAAGATAGGTAGTTGCTGCATCCAAAAGAGAAACCCAACCATAAAGGTTGGGTTTTTTCTTTTGGACAGCACTACCATCTTCCCTACGGGAAGAAGTCGAGAGTTTAAATTGTTATATGACGAATGATAGTGGCTCTAAATTAATTTAAGTGAAAGTAGTTTTTTACTACTTATCGACATGATTGCTTAACGCAATCATATGGTAGTTGCTGCGAAATGGGGGATTTAAGAAGTGATGTCGTTACACGACACATGGTAGTTGCTGAAAAGGGTAGAAATTCTGGAAAACAAAAAAACCACTCGGTTAGAAGTGAACTAAATGGTTGCAGTTCAAAACGAGTGGTTTTCTGTTTATAATTTATAAAAATTAACTAAATCTTTGCGAGTGTTGATGCCGTATTTCGAAAAACTATATTTTGAATCTTCAATCGAAATCTTTTCATACCATTCAAGAGTCTTTGAAATATGTGGAACGGAAACTTCGTAAATATCGGCAATTTGTTTAATTATCGATAATCCATACGAAAAATCAGCCGTAAAATATCTTGAGTTAAGGTCTGGGATATAGCCGTCTTCTTGTTTAATTGATGGAGTTGTAAGTCCCTTAAACCCTTTAATACTACGAATCTTGCGAGTAAGTGCCTCGGGTGTATCGCTTTCATAGTGTAATTTTAAGGATTTCACGAAAGAAAGGTCAAACTCGGTTATCGCTTGGCAAATGCTTTGGACTTCGTCGTCGCAGTCGAAAAGTAAATATGAAGATTTGTCGCTCCATTCTTCGTAAAAGAGTGGTATAACTGGGTAATGTTTTCCTGGTTTGTAATCCTCAAACAACGTTCTTAGTCTGGTCGTGTGTAAAATTGGGTTAGAAGGTGTAAGCGTAAGATTTAAGTAATTTGGTAAAGAAACACATTTCATATCAAAAATCGATTCAATTATGTTTCGTATATTTTCCGTGGCTCTATTAGGAAGGGCTGACACGTGCAATGTTTCCCTATATCCTGTAGCACATACAATTTTACCGTATTCCACAAGGCGAGCTACACTAGGAACTCTTTGTAGCCCGAATATTTCAGCACCCTTTTGTAAACAACTCTTAAAGGCACATTCTCCGCCACCTGTTCCAGGAATTATTCCTATCTTCATGCCTTCATAGACGTAAGGATATATTTTTTTTGCAACTTGCTCCATACATTGTGCAGGCATTGTTATAAATATCACGTCTGATTCTTTAAAGGCTTGGTATTCTTCTGACGTAACTGTTTTTATTTCGCCCTGATGAATCGTTTGGCCATTTTTGTTTACGATAATCAAGTGTTTGTTAAATTTTTCAGGTTTTGAAGTATAAATGGTAACGTCGTGTTTTTTTTCGGCACAATGAACTGCAATTTGTGTGCCTACGTTACCTCCACCTACAATTGTTATCTTCATAAATATAATATCAATTTCGCTTAATTTAAATTAGTAAAGAACTTCTTTAAGTGCAGAAATTAAAAGATTGTTGTCTTTAGTATTTCTTACAGCAAGTCTTAGATATTGTTTGCCACCTGTTTTGGAAGAAAGGTCTTTAATTAGTATATTATGTTCAATTAAAAGTTTCTTGGTAACCTCTCTTGAGGTTTTTCCACCAACTAATTCTATCATTACGTAATTTGCTTGTGATGGAATTACTCTAATGCCACTGATTAAGGACAATTCGTTAATGTATCTATTTCTTTCAGCTCGTATTTTTATTAAGGCTTCCAAATAGTTCTTTTTATACTTCTCTTCTATTTGCATATAAAACTCAGCAAATGAGTTTATATTCCATATAGAAACGTTTTTCTTTAACAGTTCAATTGCTTTTTTGTCTCCAGATGCTAAAACGCCAAGTCTTAAACCAGGAACTCCATAAGATTTGGAAATGCTTTTCATTACGAATAGATGAGGGTTTGAATCTAGTAAAGCCTGTTCTATTAAAGTATTTTCTTCTTCTGCGAAGTCGACAAAAGATTCGTCAATAATAATGCGAATACCTTTGTTCTTGCTCCAATTGACTAGTTTTAGTAATCCTTTTTTAGTAATATAATTTCCGGTAGGATTGTCAGGGTTTACTATGATTAGGTTATCTATTTTTTTATCGTTAAAGAAATTTATAACATCGTCTTCATTATATTCAAAGTTGTTGTTTTCAGGAGTATAGTAAATAGAGTTTTCGTTTGAGTATCTATTAGGGTATTCTTCAAATGTTGGGCGAATAAAGCCACTTATGCCACCAAGTTGTTCCATAAGAGCTTTTATTAATTCTGCTGCGCCGTTGCCTACGAGAATATTTTCTACGTGCACGTCAAAATTTTTTGCTGCGAGCAAGGAATTTACTCTCATGCCTGATGGGTATTGGGTTATTAAGGTTTCAAAACTTGCCTTTATTTCATCCATGAGTTTTTGAGGAGGGAAATATGGGTTGACTAGGTAGCAAAAATCCAAAAGTCTTGGATATCTCCAATATCCACCGTATCTTGCACTAAGAAGAGACACCTTTTCATCTGAATTTGGTGTAAACATAGAGGTCGCAATATCAAGGTCTTGGATATCGTCTATCTCATACCAAATTTGCCCATTTAGTTTCTTTGCCTTAATTTCGGGGTCGTCGAGCATTGTAATTACACGAAGAACTTGCTCGTAATATTCATTATTTCCAAGAGCTTTGGTGTATGCATCAAGGAAAGGAACGTAGTGAGTTTGAGAGAAATGCTTGCTAAATTTATAAATATTTACAGTTTTATAGTAGCTTGTAATTTCATCAAATTTAAATTTTTTACCGGGGATAAATGCTTCTATGGAGTCATCATCTGCAATCTTTACACATGTGCCGTCCATCCAACTTTCATATTTATCAACTAGGGCCAGTGTTTCTCGAGGGTCTTCAAGTAGGGCATCGATAACGGAATCTTCAAAAATCAAATCAGATTCGAAGAGCATGGTGTCTTCTTCGCAAAGGTAGTTTTTTGCAAGTGATAGAGAGTAAATATTGTTTGTTTTGTTGTATATGGGATTTTCAACATAAAGTATTGGTTTTTTAATATTAAGTGTTGAAATATAGTCCATTAGTTTTTGTCCTTCGTAACCAACGACTATAACTATTCTTGAAAAATCCTTTGAGTCAAGTTGAGAAAGCATACGCTCAATAAGTGTTTGTCCGTTAACTTTTACCATGCATTTTGTATTGTTTTGCGTAAGTTCTTTGAGTCTTTTGCCCATGCCTGCCGCTAAAATTACTGCTTGCATAAAATTTCCTCCTCAAATCCAAAAATTAATTATCATTTTTTGAATATGCCGTAAAGGTATGATGTGTTATTCGTTTGTTTTCGGGTGGTAGCTTCATATAATCTCCAAACATGTTTGTTAGATAAGTT
Organism: Christensenellaceae bacterium; assembly: GCA_045651365.1. Taxonomy (GTDB): domain Bacteria; phylum Bacillota; class Clostridia; order Christensenellales; family Borkfalkiaceae; genus UBA1259. The sequence goes on along the minus strand of JAZRSF010000009.1, from coordinate 12,929 downwards.
TTATATCCACTAAAAACTGAAAATTCTTCACCCTCAAACGTAAGGGTTGTATAAGTGTCGATTTCGGCTCTTTTAATAATCGAGCGTTCACGCTTGTCGCTACATAAGTTTCCTACGTATTCACAAGAATAAAAATCAAAGTCCTTATATTTTTTTTGCACACTTTTTATAATTCTTTTATGGCTTGCTATTCTACTTAATAAAAACATGGCAAGTCTTATAGGCTCGTAATACCATGCCTTGGTTTTACTTCTAGAAAATTTTTTCCAGTTATAGGCCACCAAAAGTTCTCTTTGGAAAGAACTTTTCCTAAAATTCTTTTTAGCCTCTTGTAGAGTGTTTCCCATTCCGTCGTATATAAATATGTCTATGTATACTCCCATGTTAACGTTGTTCCTATTTCCAACGTTTTCATAAAGCTCGGTGTTCGGGTCCATAACTTTACCAAACAAATAGGCATATCCGTCGTTAGTTTCGGTTGACATTAGATTGAACGAGGTTTCATGTGTTTTACAGTGTTCAACAAAGCGTTCGTAATCAGGGCGAGGCATTATAACGTCTATGTCGTCGTCCCAAGGAATAAATCCACCGTGTCTTACTGCTCCAAGCAGGGTTCCACCCATAAGAGAATAATTAAAGCCGTTTGTTTGACAAACGTCTCTAAATTTTTTGAGTAAATCAAGTTCCACTTGTTTTAGTTTTTCTAGGGTTAATTCTTTTTTGTCCATAGTTACCTATATTGTGAGAAAAATAAAATATTATGTTAAATTGTTAAAAAGTTATGTATATTTGCATTTATAACAATTATTATATCACACGAGATTTTTTTCGTCAATAGACGCATTTTTAAGAAGCATTTTAATAATCATTCTTTAGTAAGAATTGAAGTAATAACTATATAGAATTGTTTTCTATTAGTAGTTTTACGAAAAATTCGTAAAAGGCGACAAGGCTTGCGCTGATTAAAAGTCCAGCAATAATGTCGCTAAACCAATGCACACCCGAAATTAGTCTTCCTATAACCATAAATGCCATGAAAATCGCTATCGAATACGCCAAAACCTTTTTAAGCGTTAGGGTTTTTATACGCTTGTTAAATTGGCTAATCGCAGTAGGCATTACGCAAAGCACGAGCATGGTTGTTGATGAAGGGTATGATGCCTCTAAATATCCGTCAATTAAAACAGGTCTGTGATTAACTACTACGTATTCAAACATTAAATAAACGGAGAATACAACGATATAGAACACACCGAGTATTAAGATGTCGCTATCAACTTGAAAAAGGCGTTTACGCTTTATCCATTGTATAAGTCCTAAAACGCCAAAACCTAACGCTACGGCAACAGGCACTAGGCCTAGCCAATCGGTAATGATATAGAGTAGCATATTACAACCAATTAAATCTCTTACAAAGCCGTTTAGACTAGCAAGACCTACGATAGACGAGTTAGGTCCTATGGGTTTAACGTTAACTACACATACAAGCAACGTCCAAAGTAGAAAACCTACAAGACAACTAACTGCAACGGATAGAGTTATTTTATTAGATTTTTTCATTTTGTTCTCCTTGGTGGCAAATTTAATCAGAGAAAATTCTTTATGAGTTAATAGATTTTTTCTTTTTAAAATTTAAGTCGTTAATAAATACCCCAATAATGGTGAACGAGCACATTACAACGTGGACGTATAATGGCGAATACGACCTTGATAAAATATCGTAGGAAATCCAAAGGATATTGTTCATAATTTGCCATAAACGAAAAACCTTTCCACTTTTAGCAGTAACGCAACCGACAAAGCATAGCGTTGCAAGTAGTGCTAGAATTCCAATATAAGAATCAAGCACGGCAAGGTTGCCGACAACAAAGGCAACAGCGTATATAATTACGAGCCAAATAGGGGTTTTGTTGTTTTTTGAAAAGAATATAAGGTTAATTAGCGTTTGGGTTGCACCAATAAAACACGATACAGCACCATTGATTCCATCTGGCGAAAAAAGATAACTAATTCCAACCGAGGCATTGCCAATAAATACCAAGATTAGCGTCTTTTTCATCTTTTCGCCCTTGATTAGTGATGCAATAATTAATGCAATTAAGCCAAACGTGCTTAAACAAAAAGAGATTATTTCTTCCATGCAATTTTCCTTCTATGCGTTACTTCCATATTATATTTGTTTAGCGTTAAAAAGTCAAGGCTAATTGTGGGGGAGTGGTGGCATTTATCGTTGGCACTATTATAATAAAGGTAATTAAAAACGGCGAAGCGTTAAAACGCTTCGCCGTATTGTAAATTTAAGAAAATCAAAGTTTATTCTAGTTATACGTCTGTATTAATATTTTTTATTAGGCTTACCATAGAATTTGCTATTCTATCGTTCAAATCCTTATCTTTGCTTTCCACCATAACTCTAATTTTAGGTTCCGTGCCTGAAGCACGAATCATTAATCTGCCCATTCCATTAAGTTCAGTATTGTATTTAGTGATAGCCTTGATGAGTTCGTCGCTATTCATAATCCTAAATTTATCGTCTACTATAACGTTTTTGTTTGTTTGAGGATATAACTCAATATTAAGAGCCTTAGACATAGTAGTTTTCTCGTCAATAAGCATATTTGCAACTATAATTGCAGTAAGAATGCCGTCTCCAGTCGTTGCTAAATCTTTTAAAATAACGTGCCCACTTTGTTCGCCACCAACGGATAAATCTTTCTCAACCAATTTGGCAAGAACGTATTTGTCGCCAATATCCGTTCTTATGAAGTCTATACCACAGGTTTTAAGCTCCTCTTCTATTGCCATATTAGTGTGGCTAGTGCCAACTGCCGTGTTGTTTTTAAGTTTTCCTAACTTTTTTAAGTATTTTGCAATTCCACAAATGATTTTGTCGCCGTCTATAATACTGCCTTTTTCATCAACGGCAATAAGTCTATCGGCATCTCCGTCAAAAGCAAAACCCATGTTTGCCTTGTATCTAAAAACTCTTTTTACAAGGTTTTCAGGGTATAGTGCGCCACAGTTATCGTTTATTTTTAGTCCCTGATTAACGCAGTTTGCAGCGATTACGCTAGCGCCTAGTCGCCTAAACACTTCTGGTGCAATTCTGTGAGCAGCCCCATAAGCGCCATCTAAAACAATCGTCAAGCCATCTAAACGGCTTTGACTAGACTTTATTAGAAAATCTCTGTATAGTTTTATTAATGTAAAATCTTGTTCATAAGTGCCGATGTTAGGGAAGTCGTTAATCTTTTCACGAATAAAACAACGTTCTATTCTTTCTTCTTCCTTGTCTGAAAGTTTGTATCCGTTACTGTTAAAAACCTTAATACCATTATACTCTCCACTGTTGTGAGAAGCGCTAATAACTACGCCGAAATCTGCCTTAATTTTTCTAGTTATATATGCAATGCCTGCCGTAGGAACAACGCCAACGTCTATTACACGAGCGCCACCACTCATTGCGCCGTTTGCAACGCTTAGAGTTAGATAGGTGTTTGAAATTCTAGTGTCCGAACCTATAATTATAGTTGGTTTTTCCTTTAATATGGAAAGTGCGTTTCCAATTTTATACGCTATGTCTTGAGTTAAATCTTCATTGACCTTTCCTCTTAGACCGTCCGTGCCAAAAAACAATCCCATTAGTTTTCTCCTTTTTTCTCTTTTAAGTATTTATGCGCTCGATTTTCCTTTGTTTCTTGTCTTACTCTTCCAATTACAAAGTCGTCGGTTTTAACGTTTTCTGTAACCGTCGTGCCTGCGCATATATATGAGCGACTGGAAATTTCTACCGGTGCAATTACGTTGCAATTGCTACCTATAAAACACTCGTCACCCACTTTAGTTCTATTTTTTTCTTTTCCATTATAGTTTACGAATATCGCTCCACAACCGATATTACAGTCTTTACCAATATCGGCGTCGCCAACGTATGCTAAGTGGCTTATTTTGGTTCCTTTTCCAACGTTAGCGTTTTTTATTTCTACGAAGTTTCCTATCTTAACCTCGTCGTCAAGCACGGCGTTAGGGCGCAACCTCGCAAAAGGCCCAACCGAGCATTTCTTGCCTATTATTGCCTTATCCGTTTGGCTACAATTGATTTCTGTGTTTTCGCCAATCACGGTGTCTTTTATGAAACTATTAGGCAAAATAGTTACACCGTTTTCAATGATGGTTTCGCCTTCAATTCTGTTATTCTCATATATTGTTACGTTGTCTCCTATTATAACGCTACTATCGATAAAAACGGAATGTTCGTTTTTTATAGTTAGGTTTTTACCGTGTTTAAAATTCATATCTTTCCCTCCATATAATATTATAGATACCTTAAAGGAAGCGTGTTACATATTTTCATATTTTAGGGGTAAAATATCTACTTGTCAAATGATTTTCTTGTTGTATTTTTAAAAAAAAGAGGGTTTTTTTGCTCAAAAAAGCCAATTTTAGCATTTTTTTTAAAATCACGATTTTAAAATAAAGGGGTGAATTTATCATTTTTTGAGGTCTTTAGCAAATTTCAATATGGGAATTTCAAATCGTGTAAACGAAAACAAGAAAGAAAAATTTTTTTAAAATTTTTTTAAAAATTTAAGTATTTTATAAAAAAACGACTATAAGCATTAAACTTATAGTCGTAAATTTATAATTATCTGTTGATTTATAAACTTTACTTTTCGTTTTTGTAGATTTCCTTAAAGTATTTATAGGTGTCAACCTTTAATTCGCCACAAGCAGCCTCGTCACATGCGATAATGCCGTCTTGGTGTAATTGAAGAGCGCTAATTGTCCAAGCGTGGTCAACGCCACCCTCAACGCAATGACGAAGGGCACGAGCCTTGTTATGACCACTAATGAGTAGCATTACTTGTTTAGAATCGCAAACGGTTCCAACGCCAACAGAAAGGGCAGTTTTAGGCACTTTATTAGGGTCGTTGTCGAAGAAACGAGAGTTAGCAATAAGGGTGTCTTCGGTAAGAGCACGAATGCCTGTTCTTGAGGTTAGAGAAGTGAATGGTTCGTTAAAAGCAATGTGTCCGTCAACGCCACTACCTCCCATAAATAGGTCGATTCCACCATAAGAAGCGATTTTTTCTTCGTAACGCTTGCATTCGCCTTCTAAATCTTCAGCCATGCCGTTTAAGATGTTGATGTTTTCAGCAGGGATATCGATATGGTTAAAGAAATTGTCGTGCATAAAATACCAATAACTTTGGTCGTGTTCTCTAGGAAGGCCAACGTATTCGTCCATATTAAAGGTAACAACGTTTTTAAAAGTAACCTTTCCAGCCTTATTCATTTCGATAAGTTTTCTATAAACGCCGAGTGGTGAAGAACCGGTTGGTAAGCCAAGAACGAAAGGACGGTCTTCTTTGTGGCTATTTATTGCGTTAGCAATATGTTCTGCAGCCCATTGGCTTAAGTCGTTGTAATTTTCTTTGATAATTAGTTTCATAAGACATACTCCTTAAAGATTCAAAAAATACACCTTGATTATACAACTAAAAATTTAATTTGTAAAGATATTTTTTACGATTATTTCGGTGCTTAAAATTTTTGAAAAATAAATCCCAAAGTAAACGAAATAGATTGCGTTTGACTTGGGATTTATTTTACGAATAAGAACGATTATTGTATTTTTTTACCTCAAAAAGTATTTTCCCTAAACTAAGCCTTGTTTAGAGAAAAATTGATTACACAACACAAAGACTAGAGGTGTTGCTATTATTCTTCCTCGCCGTTAAACTCTTTTTCACAATTAGGGCAGACCATTCTTCCTTCAGGAATTGGGGCGCCACATATTACACAAAACTCACATTCTACGTTAAGACACGTCATTTTTAACTCCCAACAATAATCTTAACAAAATTATACACCACTTTATGATGTATGTCAAATCATTTTATGATGTATTTTATATTATATAGTAAGGTAATAATATGATTAGGGGAAAGAAAATGAATATTAAAAATGAGGTCGGTAAACGCTTAAAGGATGCTCGGCGTCTTGCAGGTTACACACAAAAAGAGGTTGCGTCTAAAATGTTAATGACGCAACAGCAATATAGTAGGTTCGAAAATGGCGTTTTTGAACTTAATTATGAACAAATAATTTTCTTGTGTAAACTTTATGACGTGTCGGCTGACTATCTTTTGGGAATAAAAGAGTTTTAGGGAATCGATTAATAAGCAGAAGTATAATTTTGTTTTACTTTTAAATAAAGCCTACGTTAGGTATTGGCTAAAAAATAATTTTAGAGACAAGATATTTATAAGCAAATTTTAATTAATAAATAATACAAAACAAACACACCAACCGATTGGTTGGTGTTTTGTATGTGTAAGACTAAATCTCGTTTTTAGGGTATGTGTGTGGGACAAAAAGTATTTTTTGAAAAGTAATACTAATCTCTAATTATAAGTTATCCCATTTTCACTCAATCTATTTTTAATGACATTTATAGCAATCTCAGACGAATCAATTCCTATAAATTTACGGCCTAATTTTGCTGCGGCTAAAAGTGTAGTTCCGCTACCTGCAAAACAATCCATAATTATGCTATTTTCTCTTGAAGATTGTTTGATTATCAATTCAAGCATTTCAAGATTTTTTTGAGTTGGGTATTTCGGCGCTTGTGGGTCTTTATATTTCCAAATATCTTGTATCTTCTTTCCTTTGTGCTCATCAGCGTATTTTTTGATACGTGGATTTCCTGTTTTTGACCATTCAATTAAACCAAGTTTATCCATTCTATCAAATTCTTCAGGGCTTGTACGCCAATGCCTACCAGCAGGAGGCAACATTCCACGCCAAGCCATTCCCGTTATCCCATTAGTTGTTTCACTGGGAGCGTGCAAAGGAATAGTTGTATATCTTCTACCGTCAGCATCAATTTTAGTAAATTTTGTAGCCAATTCACTTTCTTCTAAAGAAATTTTGATTTCATTCCAGATGTTTTTTTGCGGATTTTTGGAATAGAAAAGAATCATATCTTTTTCATTTCCATAGGCTTTCCTATCAAAATTTTTAGGATTCGACTTTATACGGGTTATATCATTTTTGAAATTTTTCGCGCCAAAAATTTCATCTAAAATAATCTTAAAATAATGACCCATTTTAGTATCTATGTGAACATAAAGACTACCTTCTTCCGATAAAAGTTCATACATGAGAACAAATCTTTCGTACATAAACTTAATAAATTCATCGTCGGTCATTAAATCACTATACGCAATAGTGCTACTTCTTTTTCGACTTATAGTATTTGCACGATTTTCACTTATAGAAAAAATTTGATTTGTATTAAAAGGTGGGTCTATATAAATTAAATCTATAAAACCTTTTCTACTATTCAACAAAGCAGACATTATTTCAAAGTTGTCGCCACTAAACAAATACGACATGCCGTCGCTTATAGTAATTGGTAAAAAAAGTTTTGCTTTTGATAAAATATCTTCTTTCGTTTCTTTATTTTCAAATAGCAATTCCATTATATTTACTCCTTATAAGGAATATAAGAACTCTCTAAGCAAAAGACTTGATATGATAATTTGTTCTTCATGGTTTTCTAAATAGCGATATAATTTATGCTTTCCTTTGATGTAGAGAACACCATCCATAATAGCAATAGGAATAACTTCGGCATTTAATGTTGTAGAATGAAATTTTGAAGTAATAGTTGTAACAGCATCAAAAAATTGTGCATTCTGATGTCCACCAAACGCTGTTATGAATTTTGCTTCTCCGACAATATATTTATTATTAAATCTAGCTAAAAAATCCAAACCTTTTTCCTTGCTATAACCAAAATACTTAATTGCAAAATGAGCCATTTCTGCATCTGAAACATTCAAAATAGCATTTTCATTTGGATTGCGCAAAAAGTCCGAAATATTTTTGTATACTGGCACACCAAAAGTTCCTTTATTAAGCCAATACTTAAACATAGGACCAATTTGTCGGTTTGTTTCTTTAGGTTCAGTGCATTTTTCAATAACAACATCATAGCCCATTTCATAAATAGTTCCAGCAATTCTATTTATTGTTTGTGGATTTCTTTTTATGGAAGATGGGTCTCCACGCAAATAAGCAACATAAGAGTCCTTAATAGGAAACAAGTCTAACTGTAATAAATTTTTTATAAGCGCTTCATTATCTCTATTTTGAAATGCAGTTTCAATGCTACTCTGTATATTAGGTGAGAGTTCTCTGCGTAAGTTTGGAGAAATAGGATATACCTTGTACAACTCGTCAAGGTAATTTTTTTGATTAGCGAATTCAATGCTCATTGCAGTCCAAATATTCATATTCTTTTTCCTTTATATTCTTAATAATTATACTTTGCTACTGATATACTTTTTAGTATTATATCATATATTGTAAAAAATTTCAATTTCTTTTGCCGTATGAAAGAAAATTATATAAGCTCAAATCCCATCGTGGGAGAGTTTTAGTACACATTGACCTAAAGTGTGTGGGACAAAATCTGTCGTGGTTTTTTTGTAAAAAATTGCACTAAAAAAGACCTATAAAAGCGTGAAAATGCTCTTATAGGTCTTAATTTTTGCTATAAAACACCGATTTCGGCGTGAAATATAAAAAATATAGGTGGCTGCCCCTGACAGGGCGTTGGCGACTTTGCGCCAACACTTTGCCCATCAAAGAAAGTCCGTCAAAGGCGTAACGAACGCAAGTTTGAGTCTTGCGACAAGAACAATACAAAAATAAAAGCACCCATTAAAAGATAGAAGAACTGACGCCACTCACGGGGCACTATTCGTGCCCGGCTTTCACTAAAAACAGTCCACTGGACTGTTTTCTTAACGTTTCGCCCAGTTGAACAGCCTCATAAATTCATCTGTGGAAACAAAGTTATCTATTCGAGTCTGTCTAGGGGCATTGCGAAGCAAACAAAACAAAAACACCAACCGATTGGTTGGTGTTTTTGTTTTGTATGTGTGGGACTAAATCTCGTTTTTTGGTATAATGTTTGGGACATTATCTTGTTTTTTTGCCCGCTTTTACCCGTTTTTATAAGATGAAAGTATGATATCTCAATGATAATGTATTTTAGGTTTACGCAACCCTCCCGATAGGTTTTACTATTTTAAATTATATGCCCTTGGACGTTTGCTATTTTTATATGGAGCATTTCGCTTTCTAGTAGCTGCTGCCTTTTGTGCCGCTCTTTTATAAACGCCTTGCATTCGTATTTTATGAAAGAACAATCCATCGAGAAACCCGATAAAAAACAACAAGACCAAAAATAAAAAATTAAACACTTCCCATAAAATATAAAAAAACCATTTTAATATCAACCAAATAATGCTAAATATTTTTTTTGCCCTATCTTTAGACTTCTTCTTATCCGTTTTCTTTTTCTCTTTTTTAGGCTTACACAAGTCGGCAAAATCATTTGTCGGCTTATTAACCTTTTCTACAGATTTTTCAATAGAACGATTTAACGTATTTAGTTTTGAAACAATAGAATTTTCACAATCTTCATTTTCTTCATTAATTTTTATATCAATGTCTAAAGACAATGATACGGAGTCAAATTTTGGCTTTAATTTGTTGAATATAGCATAAATTTCTTTAATCTCGTTTTCATTTGCAATATAAGATAAATCCAAATTTTGTGGAATAAACACATCATTTCTTCTAAGGGTTTCATGATAAAACACTAATTTGTTTAAGCGTTTAGTTTTATACAAATAATAAATAAATTGTGCTTGACTTGTTTTTTGAAGAGAAATTATATCATGCCTAATATTGCTACTATTTTTAAGCAAATGGTCAAAATACAATATAGAATTATTAAATACGTCTAGGTGTGAATTTTTAAGAATATTACAAATTCTTACATTACCTTTTAAGTTTTTCAACTCTGCAATAAAAAACGAAAAAGCCATTTCATTATTCGTAATTTTCAATTTATGAAAAATATCAACTAAATCATAATCAGAGAACTTATTGCTAACTTTATGTAAAAATTGGGCAAGATAATAAAGTTTTGAATATCCACAAAACTTAAATTCTTTTTCTATAATGTCGCAACAAGTTTCTTTAGAAAAGAAGTCAATGATATTTCCATATAGGTCTTTTTCGTTTAATAGCGCAACAAGTTCTTCTATCTCAAGCTCTTCGTAAATATATTTAAAAAACTCAGTAAAGTTAATATTAAATTTTTCATTACCGAATATGAAATTTAAAATTTTTTTAAATACTGAATATTTATATTCAAACGAACTAAATAATGCAAATTTTAATGATTTTTCAATTGGAAAATCATTATATATTATTGAATTTGCATTAAAAACAAAATTAAGAAACGTTTCTTCACTAATTCTACAAGCCGCTCTCGCAAGATATTTTCTGCGACCACTTTTTATTTTTTGATACAAATAATCTTGCACATAAAAGTCGCAAGGCTCTTTATAATCTACTAGACAATAGCATGATAATGGGCATGTTTTTGTTTCAGTTTTTACTTTTTTAGCCATGTTTTTAGGTATGGCACATATTTTAAATCCATATTGGCATTTAAAATTCAAGCTATACGGAAATGAAAAATCTATACACTCTGGTTTTAAGTTTCCGTTTGTTTTATAATCCCAAACCGAATTAAAATTATAATTTGATAAGTTATCTTCTTTTGGAACATTATATATAAAAGATAAGATTGAAAGCTTATCTTTGTCAAATCTTTCTTCTTTAATTTTGGTGATATTTTTTTGAGAAATATTCTTTAGTTTTAGAAGTGTTTTATTTATTGAAATAATCAAACTTTCATCTTTATTAAGAGGTTTCTCTCTTATAATGATTAAACCATTAAACGCATCTAATGTAGGAAGCCCACTTTCCCTTATCCTTATAACATAAAGACCGTCTTCGCTTAATGCTTTGTTTTTTTCATTATCTCCATTAAGACGTTTTTCGTGCCAATATAAGCCATCATATTCTATAGCGACATTTAAGCTTGGAATGAATATGTCAATTTCGAGAACTTCTCCATATTTTGTGACATATTGCGCTTTATTCACTGTATCGGGGAAGAACTTTTTTACATAATAGTAAACTGATTGTTCGGGAAAAGACGTTGCTGTTTCATTTTTAGCATAGGTATATGGTGCTAATTTATAACTATGTCCGTCTTTATCTTTAAACCAAAATTTTTCTTTACTGCGTTGCTCAATAGTTTCAGGATTTACTGTGTTTCTTTCATAGTCCCAATATTCATCAATGACATCTTTTGATAATTTTTCTTTCTCTACTTTTCGATACCCTTGACCTTCTCTACAACCACAAGTTCGAGCATTTCCCTTTGTTATAGCGTCCAACAATTTTTCAGTTTCATTACCACAATCACATTTGCATTTTGCGTAAAGCAATTCTTTCCCATTAACATTTTTATAAAAAACATCTAGTATGGTAAGCGAGTGGAACTTTTGACCAATCCTTCTTTTGGGGAATTCGTTCTTATAATAATTTAACAATTCTAGATAATCACCAAAGAAAAAATTATCTTTTGACCACGGCTCACTTGTTATTATTCTAAAGCAAGATTTTTCCTCGTTTGCATAATAAAAGTCTGCAAATTCTTCTAAGTTTGAAAATATATTTGCCGTTTCTATTTTTTTCCATTCTTTTAATAATTTTTTATTTGTTAAATCTTTCATGTCTACCTTTGTCTATCAAACAACGCATTAAAATCTATATGATTAGCAAGTGCGTTAAAAATTGACAGGTCAAAATAAATGTTTTTAAAAAACTCATCATTTTGTATATCTTGTATATCTTCTTTAATTTTTTCAACAATCTCTAAATTGTTGCAATCTCCTATATATGTATGTAAACCCATAATTTTATATTGTTGCATATAATGCTTTTTTTCCGTATAAAGTGGTGGCTTATAAATTTCAATAGAATGGCTATTTTTTATAGCATATTCTTTTTGTTCTCTTTCTTCTTCATTTAAATCTGTTTCATTTTGTAATTCTATAAGCATCTGTTCAATATCTTTCTTTGGGGTTTTTCGTTCTGTTAACATAAGGTTTGCATTATAGCTTATACAACCTAAACTATAGCAAATCTCTAAATATCCAACAGAGTAATCAATTATATTACTTTTTTTACCATAAAAATAAGAATATAATCGCATAGACTCTTCATTAGTTCTTTTTTGAGCCTTGCAATCGTTATAAAAATCCGTTCTTATTTTATCAACTTTCTTTTCGAAAATATCAACTGTGTATGGATATAATTTAATTTCAAATAACTTTAACAAATTTATCTCCAAATAATCTTATTTAATAAAAAGTGCGCTACCATCAGGCAACGCACCGAAAAACGCATCACCCACAGTTGCAACACAGTTCCCATTAGCACAGGATAAAGGGCATACGCTTTTACCAATAGTATGCCTGTGCTAAAAATATTTAACTGTGTTGCGATACTAGTATAGCATATTTATTCAAAAAAATCAATCCCTTTTGCCCTTTGTAAAACAATTATATAGTTCAAATCCCATCGTGGGGTGTTTTTACTATACATTGACTTAAAGTGTGTGGGACAAAATCTATCGTGGGATTTTTCTAAAAAATTACATTAAAAAAGACCTATAAAAGCGTAAAAATGCTATTATAGGTCTTAATTTTTGCTATCAAACGCTGATTTCAGCGCGAAAATATAAAAATAAAGGTCTATAAGCAAAGTACTTATAGACCCATACTAGTGGCTGCCCCTGACAGACTCGAACTGACGACACTTCGGTTAACAGCCGAATGCTCTACCGACTGAGCTAAGGGGCAATGTACGGGTTTTGAGGTTTTCAAAACCCGATTTTTAATGGATGCAGCAACGACCTATCTTCCCGGACCGTCTCCAGTCAAGTATTGTCAGCGCTGATGAGCTTAACTTCTGTGTTCGGTATG
>JAZRSF010000008.1:0-3986 GCA_045651365.1 Christensenellaceae bacterium | reverse complement strand
CTCAACAACCGTTTGCCTTAATGGTCGTTAGATACGAACTTGATGGTGAAATCGCTTTGTATTCTTCAAACAATACCCTTGATAAACATTTTGGCGATTATAAGATTATTGCCGTAGATGATAAAGGTAATGAACGCACGTTGGCTTTTGGTCAGTTTGATGAACAAAAAAATAGTTCACGTATGCTCCAACGCATTCCTGAACCTAAATCCCCTACCCTTTTAATTATAGAGTGGAATAAAGACGGCAAATCTTATTATAACCATTTTGTTACAGGCAAAAATCCTATTAGCCTTGACGTTTGGAAACTTTGGTGCGATAGAATAAGCAAACTTACAAAATAAATATTGATAAGTTCTAAACACACGCTTATTATTTATCAACTTCTAACAAAAACAAAAAAGACACCTTTTCGGTGTCTTTTTTTGTCCTACACTTACAAAAAAGCTGTCAGTGAAAAAGATACTATGCTTCTTTTTCAACAAAAATAAAACCAAAAGCGTTAGGTCCCCAATGGGCGGCAACCGCTGGATCTAAGTTATCTTTTTCTATCATTACAACTTGATAGTCCTGTTTTGCTTTTAAAATCATTTCATCAAGATTACTCGTTGTATACGTATACGACGGAACGATAGGATAATTCGTATCGCAACGTTCAAGCGCCGACAAAATAAATCTCATTGCGCTTTTTAAGCCAAATGATTTATTCGCAACTCTAACCGTATGTTTTAACTCTATAACGGGTTTAATTCTTAACAACGTACCAACAATCCAACCTGCCTCGCTCAATCTTCCGCCTTTATGCAAATAATCAAGCGTTTCAGGAACGGCTAAGACCTTGATGCGAGAAATTAAAGCGTTTAATTTTTCTTCTATAAAATCCAACGATTCATTGCGGTATTTATTCGCTTCTCGCACCAAAATTTTTATACCGCCACAAGCCGTTTTCGTATCAATTACACGCACCTGCGGATTATCACAAAACAACATACTCAACGCGTTGTACGTTCCCGAAATCCCCGATGAAATTGTTAAAATAACAACGTTATATCCTTCTTCAACACATTTATTTACTCTTCGTTCGGCATCTTCCAAACACGGCAAAGAAGTTTTAGGGAACACCTTATCTTCAATCAACGCCTTATAAAATATATCCATTGATAAATCTTCACCGTCTAAATACTCTTTATCTTTTAAAAGGATTTTAAGCGGTAAAACTTCCACGTTGTAAAAATTTATTTCTTCTTTTTTTATACTACTACCCGAATCGACAAATATTTTTATCATTTCTTATTCCCTTTACCTTCAAAAAACGCCACGCCGACAGTCCCCGGCCCAACGTGCGTACCTATGGTTGCCCCAAGTATATGTTTGGGAACGGAATCGGTATGCCCAGCCCAAAGAATTGCACTATCTTTAATATATTTATCTAATAACGCTTCATCCAACCCAGACCAAATCGTAGCGAAAGGCATAGAAAAATCAATCCCGCCCGACTCTTGAACCAACTTATTTAATAAATTAGCACCTTTCCTTGAGCCCATTGCTTTTCCTATCAGTTTTACGGCACCGTCTACAACCCCAACAACGGGTTTAAGAGAAATCAATTCCCCTGCAAAAGCCACTGCACTCGATATTCTTCCGCCTTTTTTTAAATATTCAAGTGTACCAAGCAACGCCATTACTTTGATTTTACTCTTTTTTTCTTCCAACTCTTGTACAATTTCTTGCATGGAAAGACCTTTCTTTATTAAGCGCAGCGCATATTCACACAGCAATCTTTCACCAACGCATGCGTTAAGGCTATCAATAACATACACTTTGCCTTCAAATTTTTCCGCAGCTTGTTTCGCACTCGCATACGTTCCCGAAAGTTTCGAAGAAATCGTTATCACTATAAGCTCATCTCCGTTTTTCGTATGTTTTTCAAACGCTTCCTCAAATCTATATTCGTTAATTAAGCTTGTTTTAGGCAGAACGTCGCTTTCAATCAATTTTTCCCAAAATTCTTGCGGAGATAAATTTACTCCATCGTAAAATTCTTCTTCTCCTATCGTAATCAGCATAGGTATCATTATTATACCTTTTTCTTCCGCTTCTTTTTTGCCAATATCTGCGGCAGAATCTATCATAAGTTTTACCATTTTTTGCCTCCTTGATTTTTTAAGTTTCTATAAACCCAAACCGTCTTTACCTTGTATAATTTGCTCTTTATCTTTTGTATTTTGAACAAAATTTTTCAAGATTTTCACCAATTAGCGATAGGCTTTGGTATAAGATATCTCTATCTTCTTTCGTCAACCCATTACCTACTTCAGCTAATACCCTATCGACTTTTTCAGCAATGTCTTTCCCTACCTCTTCGCCTTTTTCAGTAAGTAAAAGATTTTGGAACCTTTTTTGTTCCATTGCTTGATGATGGATATATCCTGCGCTTTCCAAATATTTAATTGACCTTGATATATTCGCCTTATCTTCCCCACATAAATCACAAAGTCTTTTTGCTGTAAGCGTATTCTCTTTATACAAATAGTACAAGCAAGAAACGTGCGAGCTTTTCAAATTGTACTCTGCCATTTCTTCTTTTTTAATCTTATATATACCTCTACTTACTTTTGTGATTAAAGCAGTAAATTTTTCAAACCGTGAAAGCATAGACTCTACCCCCTTTCTCGCTTTTTAGTTGTAATTACAACCATTATATTATAGCAAAATCTTGTTGCGATGTCAACAAGTTTTACATTGCTTATAGAATAATTTCCTTTACCCAAACAAAAGCAAATTACGATACCTAAAAACGAATAAAGAAATTTTAAAAATGTTGCTGTTTCAGTTCAAACCCTATAGGTTCTAGAATGACAGCTCTAAATTGTAACATTTTTGTCCAACTTTTTGAGTGAATAATTATTCCGTTTTACATCATTTTATGCAGTTTTTAACGAATAAAAAAGACGAGATTGAATAAATCTCGTCTTTTTTGCTACTTACAGCTTTTTTGTAAGTGCAAGATGGCTGCCCCTGACAGACTCGTGTTCGTGTGTTGCCAAAACTATTGACACGCATAAAATTACTATTAACACCGTGCAACACACCCTCGGTAGCGAGTTGCAACGAGCGGACGAGTGTCGACGACTGCAACTTGCAACAGCAAGTTGTTCGTCAGTTCCTAGCGCTGTCTTGGGGAGTTGCCGTAGGCAAGCAAAAAGAAAAGAACACCTTTTTGGTGTTCTTTCTTTTTGGCTGCCCCTGACAGACTCGAACTGACGACACTTCGGTTAACAGCCGAATGCTCTACCTACTGAGCTAAGGGGCAATGTAGTAATTCCGCATTTCTGCGGAATTACGTTTTGGATGCAGCAACTACCTATCTTCCCAAGCCGTCGCCAGCTAAGTATTGTCCGCGCTGATGAGCTTAACTTCTGTGTTCGGTATGAGAACAGGTGGGACCTCATCGCTAACGTCACCGCAATGGTATATTTCTAGGCTTTCGCCCATTAATATCTCTTCTGTGTATACCCTAGTATACACTATTATATAATCCCCGTCAATTTCTTTACACGGTAGATTCACAACTGCATAGAACTTTCTTTGACTTTGTACATTTATTTTGACCTGGCTAAAATCTTTCTTCTGTCAAGTGTTCGTATTCTTTCTTAATTCGCGCTCTTTCTCTTTTCTTTGAGATCAAGCCCTCGACCTATTAGTATCGGTTAGCTCAATGCATTACTGCACTTACACCCCCGACCTATCAAACTTGTTGTCTTCAAGTGGTCTTACAACCTTTTGGTTGGGATATCTTATCTTGAGGTGAGTTTCACGCTTAGATGCTTTCAGCGTTTATCTCGTCCGCACTTCGCTATCCTGCCATGCCGCTGGCGCGACAACAGGTGCACAATCGGTGCGTTCATCCCGGTCCTCTCGTACTAGGGACAAGTCCTCTCAAATATCCTACGCCCACGATGGATAGGGACCGAACTGTCTCACGA
>JAZRSF010000007.1:0-6557 GCA_045651365.1 Christensenellaceae bacterium | reverse complement strand
TAAGCGTTCATTAAGAAGCATAATATTATCCTGTACCCACTCGTAGGCAAGTAACTCATAATTTTCTGCTACAACACCGTTGTTTGGTTCGGCGTCAACACTAATTTCATCCTTATCAGAATCAGTATTACAGTTTTGTTGTATTGTAAAATCTAAGCCACACACTTGATTGTTCTCAATAATAACCTTCGCCTGCTTATATCCAGCTGCTTGATTCAGTATTATAAATACGTCTTCTCCCAATTGAATACTTTTCTTAGCGTTTGGATTTTTCCAAATCCATTTAGCTTGTGGATAATCAAGATGAACAAGTTCAGTGAGCTTTTTTATTATTACAATATAACTGTCCTCTTCATCATTACGTGATACAATTACGTTAATATTATTAACTACTTCCTCTATGCCTTCTTGGATATTATTGTTTTTGTTCTTAATGTATAAAACTATAAAAACACTTAAACCAATAAAAAACAATAACCACATTCTAAGTAATAATGATACACCTGTAATTACACCCCAAATGATGACTGCCTCGTGAGCATTTTCTTTTTTACAACTTCTTTTACGCATAAATTCACCTCATAAAGAAAAGCAGATGGAAAAACGCATAAGATAAATCCTATGCGTTTACTCTCACCTGTTTCATTTTATTTCCGATTATTAATCTTCGGAGAAAAATGCGTTTGTTCCACCAAACGTTTCGTACCCTTCAAAATTCCCAGAATTATCAGATGCACTATTATTTGATGCTTTCTTTTGCGTTTTAGCCTTATCATCAGGCTTAGATTCTTGTTCATTCTTTTCAGAACTACCACCGCCAGTTGATGCGTATTCGATGTCGGTAATAACAATAGACTCATTTGTCTTAGTCTCTTTTGTTTCCTCATCGGTCCAAACATCCAACATGACGTTGCCTACAAGATTAATACGTGAGCCTTCTTTAAGCTTCATGTTCTTAATCTTCTCGCACACAGAATCGAAAGCCTTAACTGTTTTGTTAAGCCAACGCGTGTTGTTCTCAGCATTAGGGTCGTAAAGACCTTTGCCGATACGGAAGCGCACACTTTTACCATTTTCGGAAAAGTTAAGCGCAGGGTTCTTGTCATATCCTTTGGATACAACTGCATTCGTTAAATAAACTTTAAACATAAAATACTCCTTTGCAGGTTTTACCTGCTATAAATTTATTTATTTCTACTTGATTGCTCAAGATGAAACCTAATTGAAACTAAAAAATCGGTCTAATGACCGACTAAACGAAACTATATTTTCAAAAAGAAAATTTGAAACTCAATTAAAATCTATAACATAAATAAATAAAAGACTATTTTATGCACGGATTAGAAGTAATTAAATAATTATTGGATTACTACATCTTGCACCTCCAAAGCATAATAGTCTGATATAACAAATTTGTTTTCGTAATTATATACTTTTGAACTTTCTAAGATATACACTTGAACAGTATCCCCCTCGTTAATTCTCGTTTTACGCCCTTTAATTTGGATTTTAACAGCTTTTCCATCTACATCCAATAAAATACTCGCAATTGTTTTTCTTATCTTTTTTCGCTCTATTACAGTGCAAATACCTATAATAGAAATTACTCTACCTTTCTTGTAGTTATATATCATAATTCCAGATAGAAAAAAAGAAAATAATGAAATCAAACAACACGGTATACAAAGTAAAAAATCCTTTGACGTTAATAGAATAACAATAAAGAATAATACTGCACCTAATCCATACAAGAGACGTTTAATAACTTCTTTTCTTATAGCTGACGGCAATACATTTAGTATTTTCATAGAAACCTCCTTAAAATGCAAACGTTACGACAACAATTGCCGAAATGATAAGTATAGCACTAAAAATTAGTGCACCAACTTTGATACTTATCGACGAATCATCCTTGACCTTTTCTTCTTCAACGTTATAATCCTCTGGTTTGACATCATCATAATACCCATCATAACCAGAATCATCAATAACTATGGATTTCTTTTTTCTTTTCATAAATACCTCCTTTTGCATAAAAGAAAAAACCAACCTGATGTACGCCATCAAATTGGTTTTGAAAATTGATTAAATTTTTTCACGATACTATTATAACACAGGTCATACTCCCAAAGCAATTCCATTTTACTTTCATTTTTCTCCCAAATTACTCCCAGAATACTCCCAAGCTAAAATCACTAGTATTTATAAGGGGTTTTAACGTATTTAACTTTCACATTATTCTTGTTTTAAATTATCTTTAAGAGCTTTTCTTAATTTATCACAACACGGTTTAAATGAAACATACGTAAGAGCACCACCTGCTACGCCTCCAACAACCGGTATTGCTTTTTTGAAAAATCCAGCAAAAACCTCTTTCGTCATTTTAACGCCAAACCATTTAGCAACCTTTTTTACAATAGGATATACGGTACCTTTAGTTAATGCTGTTTTTAACAATTGCGCCTCTACGCCTTTAGCAAGACATTTAGATATTGATAATAAAGCATTCTTTGCGCCAGCAACACCATACATTACTCCCAAACATACAACTAAAAGATTAATCGTTTCTGTATCAATATTTCCAGATTCTCCTCCTATAATTTCGGGAAAACCATATAAATACATTAATTTTTGTGCCGCTCTAATCATGTATGCATAATATTGAATAATATCTGCTGGAATTGTTGCAATCATTGCCCATCCACCAGGTGCTCCTAATAATGCAGATATTCCAGAAACACAATTTCTTTCAAATTTAATACTTTCAAGAGCTACTTTATCAATATCCTCCATAGAAATACCGGCATCTAAAGGACTTTTATTGATAATTAATTTTAGAGTTTCTTCAGGATATTTTAATCCAAACTCTTTTTTAAGAAAATCACTTCTTTTAATTTTAATTCCTGGCGTTTTTAATCCTTTAATTATAATATCTTCAATATCTATTTCATTATTGTGATTTTCATCTATAGCGTTAATTATACTTTGTTTTACACTCAAATGATTTTTATTTTCCTTATTTGCATCCATAGTAAACCCTATTAAAAAACTTTTATTTCTTCTTGAACTTCAGCATCGCGAATAAAATCTAAAATTTCAGACACAGGAACTGCGTAATTCATGCTTTGAACATTTGTACGTCCTTTGGCAATCATTCCAACAAGTTTACCTTGTTCATTAAACAATGGACCACCAGAGTTTCCAGAAACAACTGGAACAGTTATGAGTATATATTTGTTGCTTTTTGCTATTCTTTCATTATCGCTTACAATACCTTCAAGAAAGCACATCCCGTCACCCTTGCTGTTCCCAATTGAAAAGACTTTATCACCAACTTCTACAGGCTCTATACAAATAGAAACTTTATTAAGCATTGCCTTGCAATACAATAACGCAATATCCCTATCTTTATCAGCATATACAAATTCAAGTTCAGAACTCATACCATTTTCAAGTTTACCATAGCATTGGTCACAAACACCTAGAATATTCCCATCCTCATCAGTGTCTACTACAGCATGTTTGTTAGTTAAAATATAACCGTTACCAATCATGAATCCAGTGCTTAAAATTGCGGCTTCACCTCTAATGCCAGTTATTGTTAATGTGTTTTCTAGATTAATTTGGTATACTTCCTTAGCTGTGTTCAGTGGTTTAGTATTTTTATCAATAACAGTAAAACTCTCTTCATTACAAATAACATCCTCGGTTTTCTTAAATGACTTTTCCGTAGAAAACGTTTCATCACAAGCTTTACACCTATATGTATGGAAATTATTACCTTCAATAATTTTAGAAGAAATTTCGATTAATTCTTCACAACCACAAACATAACACTTGTTTGTCTTAAAATCCATATTATCCTCCTAAATTTTACCAGTCAAACGGAATTTTTCAAATTTAGCCAAATCATCGGCAGTTATCATATTATGAACGCTGGTTAGAATCGAATTACAATCGTCTTTAGAGATTTTTTGTGGAACACCAACTTTTAACGAACGCATATATGCATTTACTTTAATTTTCTCACATATCGCTGTAATGTCACCACCACCATATCCTTCCAATGCCCATGCCAACTTTGCTAAATCTACGTCGTCTTCAATCGGTAAACCATTCAAAACTTTATTTACCAAAAATTCTCTTGCCGCTTGGTCTGGAACACCAACATAAATATGCGTATCAAAACGTCCACCACGTAACATGGCAGAATCTAAAGCCCATGGCCTATTCGTAGCAGCGATAAGCAAAAGCATTTTGTTTGTTTTACTCTTTTTAAAGCCATCTACCTTTGTTAAGAACGTAGCAACAAACCTTGCCATTTCTTGGTCGATACCATCAGCACCATCGCCACGTTTACTTGCAACAGAATCAAATTCGTCAAAGAATATAATTGCTCTTTCATTCTTCTGCGCTTTTTCGAATAGCTCATCAAGTTTCTTACTACTATCACCCATGTATTTTGAAATCAAATCTTGACAGTTGACCGCATAAAAGACTGCATCTACTTCACCAGCAATTGCACGTGCGATAAATGTTTTCCCTGTGCCAGGAGGCCCATAAAGTAAAATTTTTGCCCCTGGATTAATCTTAAACATTTTAGCAAGCTCAGGATTTTTCATTGGTTCAATGACCTTAAATCTAATTTGATCTTTAACATCATCAAGACCAGCAACATCAGCAAACGTTATCTCCGATTGCTCCTGAGCTTCAACCACTTCTTCTTTTTCTTCTTCATTATTGGATGAAGGCGCAGGGGCAGAAGGAGTAACTTGTTGCTTATTATGGCAATTGTTTTTAACAAAATCTAAAATCTTTGCTGCATTTTTATGATATTCCATTCTAACGTCAAAGGACGTAGAATTTACTGAAATATCATTAGCAAGTTCAGCTGCCTTTAAGAATGCATCTCTTGCACCTTGCATATCTCCAGTGTTATATAAATCTTTTCCTTGTTGATAGAAGCTTTTAAACGCTTCGATTTTTGGTTGATTATTCATAATACTTCTCCTAATAATTATACGGTTTTTACCCAAATTGCTGGACGAATTCCAGCTTTAGTATAATATTCATCACCATACCAAGTATCCCATTCAGCAAATTCGCCTTGAAGCCCTACTAAAACCGATGCATTATTTACAATGTTTCGTAAATACCACGTTGTTTTTTCATCAGAAAATTGATTGGTATATATTCCTCTATTAACTGCATATTGCGTATATCCTGCTTTTCTTGCACTTTTATAACTGTAATAAGTTTCAGTTTCTCCCTTAGACAACAAGAACACATTGTCGTATGTCGGGTTATCACCTTCATTTAATAACCTTGAATTTATTATAATATTTTTTTCAATTGAATTAAAAGCAGTATTATAAAAACTATTATTTAACCATGTACGTACATTTGAATTTTCCCATGTTAATTTGCTTTGTGTTGTTGAAAAAGTTAATGTATCTAAACAGTATTTGGATTGAAGTAAGGCTTCACCATCATTTTTTTTCAAAACAATCCACTCTATATCTTCCATACCATTTGATGCATTATTATCCTGCTCGTATTTACCAAATTTAAATGTTTTTCCTACAGTTAATAGTGAAGAAGCAATTTGAGTTGCTGATGTACTACCTGGATTAGTTGATGTTGCACCCCATAAAACAGGACAATTCGAAGAATTCCATGTTGAATCCCATCCTGACTGTTGATACCCAGCTTCGCAACTAATAGTTAATTTATCGCATCCGCCAAAGGCATATTCTCCAATTGATGCAACATTCTTTGGAATAGTAATGTTTTTTAAGGCTGAGCACCCTCTAAATGCATTCTTTCCAATTGTTGTCACTGTGTTTGGAATATTTATACTTATTAAAGAAACACATGGATGAAATGCAGACGAACCGATATTTTTTAATCCATTTGGAAGAATTAAACTTTTTAATGATGAGCACCCGGAAAAAGCACTAGAGGCTATTTCTTCAACTCCACTAGGTATCGAAATGGAGTTTAATGATGTGCAATTTTTAAAGGCGCAATAACTTATTTCTTTAATACCATCTCCCAACGTAACACTTGATAGGTTACTACAACCTTCAAATGCATTTGATTTGATTTCGGCTACATTATCTCCAATTGATATAGATTTAAGATTTTTACAGTATTGAAAAGCATCGTATCCGATAATTTTAATTGAATTTGGAATATTGACCGATGAAAATGTCCCACCGCTAAAAGCACCAAACCCCATTTCAATAACAGGTACACCATCATACTCGCTTGGTATTATAAGCAATGATTCATCTATTGTATCAGGCGCTTTAATAGATAACCCATCAGATTGTACATAATACTCGAATTTCCCATCGCCCAAAGTTTTACCTACTAAATCTTTTACTTCTTTTTTTAAAAATTCAACTTCATATTTTTTTCCATTGTATTTCTCTTTTTCAAGAATTAATTTTCCATTTTTTAACTCATATTTTTTTTCATTGAGTTCCAATACCCCTTTTTTATAATTAAAATAAACATTGCTTATTAATTGTTTCCCATTGTCATTATAAACC
>JAZRSF010000006.1:0-15738 GCA_045651365.1 Christensenellaceae bacterium | reverse complement strand
TGAAAAGTTTCTAAAACTTTCACATATACTTTGCAAGGTCATTCCTTTTTCATACTTTGGCGCAACGTAGTTTTCCATGTCCTTATCTATTTGAGATAGCATGTAGAATCTGTTCCCTGCGCCTTTTACTTCTTTTTCTTTCTCGTCGCTCTCTTGTGATTGCTCTTTGGACTCAACAGGATTAGATATAACAGGTGCGCTAAAATTGGTAGCATCAATTTGGTAATTTAATTGATTTACCTTAAATCTAACCTCGTCAATACTATCTTGAATTTCTTTTTTAGTCGAGTCTAAAGACTTTGTAATATTATTAATCACGTTTTGGTTGGTTAATTCCTCAGCCGTTTTTTGCCTACTAATAATCTCGGCTTTTTTATTGCTTTCATTAACCATAACCCTAACTATAAGGAAAAACACAAGGAATAAAACTACCCCTATATATATAATGAATGCAACCTTACTAGTTAAAATATCCAATATTTTTTGCAAATTTGTATTTGCATTGGAATTCATTAAATTTAACATACCTAACATATAACACCTAAATTTAACGTTTATTAATCCTCGCCAACAACGTTATTAGTAACAAATTCAGTTGTTGTGTCTGCAATATCTACATCTTGTTCTAATGAACTAGATTCAGGTTGTTCAGTGCTAGAATCAAGTGTTTCATCATTGATTATAGGCTGAACAGGTATTTCTGGCTCAATCTCTATAATAACCTTTTTTACATTTATTAACGTTTTATCAAGGTTATCCTTTGAGAATATTTTTTCAAGTAATGATGAAACTTCTTGGTCGCCATTCTCTTTCTTGTAAACATTCAAACACTTTAAGACAGGTAATAACTTAAATGCAAGAAGACTATCGCACGCATCATAATCTTCCCCATCAAAATTAATGAATAGAGATGAGAAGTTTTCAGCAAAAATAGTAAACTTGTTGCCTAAAGCAAAGCCTTCCTTAGTGTTTAATAAATCCTCTAATTCGTCAAAAAGTTTCCAGGAGTTTTCTTGAAGGAAACATGTGTTTTTAACCTCTGAAAGATGGTCTAAAGCATCTTGATAAGATATTGGCACAGGTAAATAATCACAAGACGCTTCTTCTTGAACGTCTCTAATACTTAGATTAATTGAAACTGATGCTCTAGCAAGAACTTCAGGCATAATTTCGGTATAATTTTCTTCCTTTGGAATAAGTATTAAAACTATATTTTTCCTTAAGGCAATCTTACAATCTTGAGTAATCGATACAACTCTATTAACACTTGGATTGTCGTTGAAAATTATAAAATCACTTAAGGTTTTAGTAACTCCGTCAACGGTAACGTCAGAGATAGCAAAAATACTTAAATTATTTGATGAACTTACGCTTGCTAAATCCTTAGCAAAATCAGTAGCCACCCTTTCAACACCAGCAGGATAACTAAAGAATTCCTCAATGTTATTAGCATCATTTGAAAATTCAATTATTTTTTGTTTACAAGCAAAAAACTCTTGAGTCGCCAAAACAAATCTTTCTAAATTTTGCTTATTAGCGCAGTTAAGGAAAATTAGGCTTGAATTAAAAATCGCAGAAACAACGCTTCTTAAATAGAAGGGTTCAACGTATAATCCTTTACTACGTATAAAAGCCGTGTATTTACGATATAAATCGTCAATTAATACCGTTTCAACTTTATCAGAAGAAACTTGTTTAGCAATCTCAGGAACTATCTCAACTTTCTCCTCTAAGACGTCGATTTTCTCTTCTTCCACAACAGGCTCTTCAATAGCTTCTTCTAAAACCGGCTCAACTTCTTGATAGAAAGTTGTAGTTGTTTCTAGATGGAAGATTCCAACTCTATCGACAATTTCGGATAAAGTATCGTTTGTATGGTCGTATGCAACGTATTCAGGTCTTTTTCGCTTAGATATAAAAATGGACATAGACACTATCAAAATTATAGATAAAACTAAATCTAGGCATCCTACTGTTAATGTAAATAGGTCGATTTCAAATAATGATAAATCCTTAAAGTGGGCAAGAATCAATAAGAATGATAAAACGTTAAAATATAGCAACAAAAATACAGATAAACCAATTTTTTGCTTATATGAAAGTAACATATTCTTCTTGATGAATCTTTGTTGGTCTGTGCTTTCAGCAATTTTTCCAATTTGTTTATCTATGGCTTTTTCGTCGCCCTCTTCAATTACCCTATTTGCAAAAATAACCTTATTAGAGAAAGGTTTCAACTTAATTGTAGATGTGAATTTTTGCTCTTGAGAAGAATTTCCAACCGAAACGGTATACTTTCCCCCTTCAATTACAAAAGAAGCTTGCTCTTCGTTATAAACGTTGAAAGTATTGTCGTCAAATGGTATGAACACCCTTTGAGTTTCACCTTGCTTTATAAAGACTTTGGCGTAACCTTTTAATTGCTTGTTAGAATGTGAAATTTTTGAATTCTCTTTAGATACGTAGAGTTGAACCGTTTCATAAGCATCAAACTTTCCAACGTTTTCTATTGTAACGCTTGCACCTGCATGAGAGAGTGAAAAGTTTACGTAATTGAATTTTGCATACGACAAACCAAAGCCAAAAGGATATTCGCTTTGGTTAACTGAATAGTTTGGAATATTATCTTCGTTTTCATCATTTGTAGTTTCAACCATTTTTGCTGATGGAGAAACCTTTCCACTAACGATATCTAATACTGCCCTAGAAAAACCTTGACTAAGTCCGTATGAAAAAAGGATAGCTGAACAATATTGACCAAATGAGAAATCAATCAATTTATTTGCAACGACAACTGCTATAATCTTTTTACCAGTAGAAGACAATTGACGCAACAACTCAATTTGTGCATCAGGTAAGGACGTCGCATTTTTGTCAGCACAAAGGAAAACTAAACTACTATCCGATGTAGATGCTAGCTTTTTTGCTTTTAAAATAAGGTCGTTATCTAGTTGGTCATTCTTAAGATAACCATGAACGAAACCAACAGTGTTAATGCTTTCGTAGTTATTTATGCAATCGAAAATAAGGTCGGTATAAATCTCATATCGACCTGAATAATCATAGAAATATTCCTTATTTTTTACCAAATCACCAACAACAGAAACCAAACAGTCACGAGTTAATGGTAATGCACCGTCATTTTTAAGTAAAACAATCGATTCACGAGCGCTTTCAACAGCAAAGTTATCGTGAGCAATTTCATCAAAAACGACCCTGTGTGTTATTGGATAAAATCCAACGTTAGGCTCTAACACTTGATTTTTATGAGCATTATCAATGCTAAATAATATATCAATTATTTTGTCGCACGCTAGGTTAACTTGTTCTTCGTTTAAGGCTTGCCCAGCCTGGATTAATGCATTTAATTTTGGCTCGTCAATCGTTCCGTTATTAAGTTCAACGATAGCCTTTTCGTAAGTTTGAACGGCAAGAACGGCTTGTGCTACCGTAGTATCAAAATCATTTTCGTTTACAAAAATGATACTACTTCCAAACTGGATAAGAGAAATTGCTAAATTAACGTTGTCTGCTTGACCAAGCAAAATAACGTCGTTTTCTAACTTTTTACTTTTAAGAAATTTTATATCGTCTAGCGAACTTACGATAACAAAAGATGGTTTTGATTGAATAGAATAATTGAAAGGCGCTAACTTATTTTCAAAGTTAGAGGTCTCCTTGGTGTCAAGTTTAACACACGACAAGCCGTTTCCTTCGTTAACGCCTTCAACGAAAGATGAAATAAATTTACCGTTTAATAAATAATCCTCTGAAACGGACTCTTCCTTTACGTCAAATTGCAAATCAAAGACTTTAGCACCTTGTAACGCATTGTTTTCAATGGCAGAAAACCTTCCTGCTTTTTTAAAAATTTCATTATTCCATGACGTGGCTAAAGCTTTATTAGATGGAAAATATGTAAAATAACCAGTTCGATTCAAAAAAACGTTCTTTTCTATTAGAATATTGTTAAGTTCAAATTCGTCGATAGAATTGCGTTCAAATTTTTTAGAACTGATTACCAATTTAAGACGTTGCTCGAGTGTTAGCGTGTTTATAATTTTAGAATGTTTTATCATGTTCCCTCCAGGAAAAAACAACCTCGTTTATTTTAAATTATAAATTTAAATAAAATATTACTACACTTCTACAAAATTGTCAATATTTTTTATATTAAATTAACAATAAATAAAAAATAATAAATAAGTCCAACCAAAATAGAAGAAACTACACCAAATACTATAATTGGACCAGCAACAATAAACATTTTTGAAGCCGTTCCATAGATAAATCCTTCAGTTTTAAATTCTATAGCCGGAGATACCACCGAATTTGCGAAACCCGTTATAGGGACAATTGAGCCACCACCAGCATATTTACCAATTCTATCGTATAATCCTAATCCCGTTAAGAGTGCTCCTAAAAAAATCATAGCCATTGAAACAGTTCCTGCCAATTGGTCGCCTTGTAGACCTAAGACGAGGCTAAATAAATACCTTAATGACTGTCCAATCGAGCATATTAAACCACCGACCCAAAACGCTCTAAACAAGGTCCTAAACTCCTTAGTTTTAGGCGATATTTTTTTAACGTATTCTAGATATTCTTGATTTATAAAATCATTTGATTTTTTCAATTCTTTTCTTCTCCCTTTATAAACTTTTTAAAGCATGTTTCCTTTTCATCAATATTACGTAAATATGTTGTCTTTGGAAATTTTTTCATAAAAATAGTATCATCCTAAAATAAGATTTTATACAAAAAAATCGGCTAGTATTTTAGCCGAATTTTTTCTAGTATTTTAGATTCTAATCGAGAAATTTGAACTTGCGAAACGCCTAACTCTATAGCCACTTCGCTTTGCGTTTTATCTCGAAAATATCTAAGGATAATGATATTCCGTTCTCTATCAGGAAGTTGCGAAATAATGTCTTTTAGATGAATATTTCTTACGTTCTTTTCTTCATTATCTTCATATGGTATTTTTTCAATTAGTTCTTGTCCTTCTTCATCGTCGTCTAACTTATCAAATATCGATAGAGGAAGCCTACTTGAATCAAGCGCAATTACCACTTCTTCTTGTGGTATTTCAAATTTAATTGATAAAAGTTCTACGCTTGGAGCAAACCCCTTTTCGCCTTCGTATTCGTCAATAAATCTATTGATTTTGTTTGCTAAGATTTTAAGGTTTCTAGATACTTTTATTGCTCCGTTATCCCTAATATATCTTTTGATTTCTCCTATTATCATTGGAACGCAATAGGTTGAAAATTTCACACCAAAATTTTCGTCATAATTATTTAAAGCCTTCACGTATCCTACGCTAGCTATTTGAATTAAATCCTCACTCTCAATCCCTTTATTCTTAAATCGACGAATTAAACTTTTTATAAGGGGTAAAATAGATTGAAATATATAGTTTTTTGATTTTTCATCTCCTTTTTTTGCTTTTCTTACGTAATCAAGCAATTGTTCTTGATTCAACATACACCTAAACTTTTTCTTTACCAATTATTTTTTTCATATAAACCTTAGTTCCCTGACCTTTTTTAGATTCAATTGTAACGTCGTCCATAAAGCTTTTCATAATTGTAAAACCCATCCCGGAGCGTTCATCAGAACTTTTAGTAGTGTAAAAAGGCTCAAGCGCTTTAGAGACGTCCTCTATCCCTACTCCATTGTCAAAAACGTTTATATGTAATGCGTTACCAATAATTTCACAAAAAATTTCTATCTCTCCTAAGTCATTCTCATAACCGTGCACTATTGAGTTTGTAACAGCCTCACTAACTGCTGTTTTTATATCTGAAATCTCGGCAAGGTTAGGATTTAGCCTTAATGAAAAACACCCAACGACACTTCTTGCAAACGATTCATTCTCAGAAATTGATTTAAATTTTAAATACATGTTATCACTCATTTTATACCCCTTAAGATTTTGGCATAATAGAATATATACCAGCAAGTTGTAATACTCTTTCAGCTGAATATGATGCACCCGTAATATTAACGGGTATATTATACTCATTAATTTTTTTGTATCTGCCGAGCAATAAACCAATCCCAGTGCTATCCATAAACGTTATTCCCGACAAATCATAAACTACTTTTTTTACGTTCGTATTGTCAAGAAAAAGTTTGTCTAACAAAACTCTTGTTGTATTAGAAGTATGCTCGTCTAACTCACCTGAAAAATAAATTGTTAGAACTCCACAATTGATTTTATATTTTAGGTCCACGTCGTCTCTCCTGTTATGAATTCGTTAGAATAATAACTTGTAAGGTCGGTAAAAAAATAATATTTTATTAATGAATTAGTTGTTTTTTGTCAAAATTACCTTTTTTTAAGTATTTATAAAAATAGTAAAAAATTTTTTGAAAAATTATTAAAAATCGTTTGACATTTCTTTGAAATTATTATAATATGGTAAAGCGTTGTGAATAAACGGGGTGTAGCGCAGTTGGTAGCGCACGTGGTTTGGGACCATGGGGTCGGGAGTTCGAGTCTCTTCACCCCGACCAATGATAAATAATCATTATCTCAACGCTTTAGTAAGCACAAGGGCCTTTAGCTCAGTAGGTTAGAGCGGTCGGCTCATAACCGATTGGTCCGCGGTTCGAGTCCGTGAAGGCCCACCAATATTACTAAAGATACTTTAAATATTTTGGCCCGGTAGTACAGATGGTTAGTACGCCAGCCTGTCACGCTGGAGGTCGAGGGTTCGAGCCCCTTCCGGGTCGCCAAAAATGCTTGTATAGAAATATATAAGCATTTATTAAAAACTTGCATGCCTCGGTAGCTCAGTCGGTAGAGCAAGGGACTGAAAATCCCTGTGTCGGTGGTTCGATTCCGCCCCGAGGCACCAAGTTTAATAAAGCTAAAGAGGCTGGTGTAGCTCAACTGGCAGAGCAGCTGATTTGTAATCAGCAGGTTGCGGGTTCGATTCCAGTCACCAGCTCCAATATGGAAGGGTTCCCGAGTGGCCAAAGGGAACAGACTGTAAATCTGTCGTCAGTGACTTCGGTGGTTCGAATCCACCTCCTTCCACCAAGAAAAACCAATGCTTTTGCATTGGTTTTTTGATTTAGTTAGATTACAAAATGTGGATTCGAATTAAGGAGAAAATTGCTTTGCAATTTGTCCGTAGGACTAAATAGTGGACACCCACTATTTATCGGGTATGGGCGCACAGGCGCCGAATCCACCTCCTTCCACCAAGAAAAACCAATGCAAAAGCGTTGGTTTTTTGTTTTATAACATGATATCTCTCTACCCAAATTTTTACCAGATATTTCCTATTGAAAAAAAGGATTATTTTTGATAAAATATAGTCATGAGAAAAGTTATTATTTTACTATGTTTTACGTTTATATTTTCAATGTTTGGTTGTGCGAAAAACCAACTACTAAATAAGGAAGAAAATGCAATCTCGCCTCCTATTATTAACGATTTAGAGAACGATACAGCTGATGATGACGATAACCTTAAAAGAAAGAAAAAATACCTAGTATCAACTACAAACAGTTTAATTATCCGTTCTAAAGCAACGACTAATTCAAACGTGCTTGGATATTTAGATAAAAACGACGCCTTAACGTTAGTTGGAGAAAAGAATAATTTTTTCCAAACCATATTTAAAGAAAAAACGGCTTACGTCTCAAAATCGTATTGCAAAATTATGGAAATAGAAGAAGAAAGCGACAAAATTGAAAACGCAATTGAACTAGGCTCAAAACTACTAGGTTATCCATACGTTTGGGGTAGCCAAAGATATCATTGGGGAAATGGAAAAATTAACACAAACTACGTTCATGGAGAATACGACTGCTCTGCCCTAGTTCTTTACGTATATTACAAGAGTAACAAAGTTATTTTAGACATAACATCAAGGGCGCAGTCGTTAAATGGCACAAAGGTTGATATAAGTGACTTAAAAAGAGGTGATTTAATGTTTTTCACTAACGAATCTAGAAAGAATAAATCTGGTATAGAACGAATAGGACACGTTGGAATATATTTCGGCAACAATTACATTTTACATACGGCTAGCGACCACGCCGTTATAGAGCCAATTTCCAATACTAGATGGTCCTACTATATTACGTCAAGAAGAGTTGTTTAATAAAAAAAAGAATTGAGAAAATCTCAATTCTTTTTTTACTATTTAAGAAGTTTTTCAATAGTATTTTTTAGATAATTTACGTTTAGTAATTCTAACTCACCCTTGTCGCAAGAAGACGCAATTTCTGGATTAATAGGTAGTTTATCTATCGTTTGAATTCCATATTTACTAGCAACTTCTTCTATTTTACTTTCGCCGTAAATATTAAACTTTTTCTTGCAATCAGGACATTCAAAGTAAGACATGTTTTCTACAATACTCAACACGCTAACGCCCATTAAATTAGCCATTTTAACAGCCTTTCCAACAATCATTGAAACTAAATTTTGAGGAGACGTAACAACGACTATTTCATCAACAGGAAGCGATTGAAAAACAGTTAGAGGAACGTCACCCGTTCCTGGAGGCATATCAACGAACATAAAATCAACTTCGCCCCACTTTACCTCGTTCCAAAATTGTTTAACAACACCGGCAACAACAGGTCCCCTCCAAACAACGGGGTCGTCATCGTTTTCTAATAATAGATTAATTGACATAACTTTTGTGCCGTTTCTTGATTCGCAAGGGGTTAAGAATTTACCGTCTAGAGAGGTAGCCTTATCCTTAATTCCAAAAATCTTAGGAATCGACGGACCAGTGATATCAGCATCTAAAATAGCAGTTTTATACCCAAGTTTAGCAACTAGACTTGCTAACAATGATGTAACTAGCGATTTACCAACGCCACCCTTACCACTCACAACACCAATTACTTTTTTGATGTTAGAAAACTCATTTTGTTTTTCTTTTTCAATCTTTCTATCCGAGCATTTTTCTTTACAACTAGAACAATCATGTGAACAATTTTCGCTCATAAAACTCTCCTTTTTTGTATTATGTCTAACATAATTACTTGTAATTTAATCAATATTTACCTTAACAATACCATTACAACTATTTTCACCAATATATCCTATCGTTATACAATAATTGTTGAGTTTATTATCATTAACGTAAAAACTTTCTAAACTATTTAACAAGGGCTCTTTAATTCGGCATTCCCTCTCCGTCCACTTTTTTGTCAAATCCCTAATGTTTTCTACAGTCGATTTTTTTGGATTTATTTCGGGAAATAAACTAGAAACACCTAATATTTTATTTCCACACTCTTCAACGTCAATAGCGACTGGTGAATTTATAGAAAGTGCTACACAAACAATATTTTTAGAATGCGAAATGGAAAAAACAAAGCTAGAGGTTTTCTCAAACCATCTGCCATTACTATCAACATCAAAATCAAAGGAAGTAATATCTAGGTTAATACTTTCAAGAGCCTTACCTAAAAGCCACCATGAATACACACTTTGTTTTTTTCTTTCAACGCATGAAATACTGTTAATATATTCCAATCTCTTTTTATGAATTTTTTTAATCAAGGGCTGATAATCTTTTTCAGATGAAATATCAGCATAACTTACGACTAACATCTTATGATTATAACAAATAATTTACAAATTATCAATTAATTATTCTTGGTTTCTTTAAAAATTTATATTAATATAAATAGTTGCAAGCTTTTTAAAAAAATGATAAAATAGGAACATAGATTGTGTAGGAGTAAATATGAATATTTGGCACGATATAAAAAAAGATAAAATTAAACTTGATGAATTTGTTGCTGTCGTAGAAATTAGCAAGGGTTCAAAACAAAAATATGAACTTGATAAAGAAACGGGTTTATTAAAATTAGACAGGATATTATACACCTCTACCCATTATCCTGCAAATTATGGGTTTATTCCCCTAACTCTAGCACAAGACAACGACCCACTCGACGTTCTTATTTTATGTTCTGAAAGCCTTATTCCAATGAGTTTAGTTAAATGTTATCCAATTGGCGTTATTATCATGAACGATAACGGCGCTTTAGATGAGAAAATAATCGCTATTCCTGAAACCGACCCAAATTATAACACCTATAAAAACATTAGCGATTTACCAAAACACGTTTTTGATGAAATGAGACATTTCTTCACCGTTTATAAACAACTTGAAAACAAGCAAACTTCCGTAAACGTTGAACTAGGTAGAGACGAGGCAATAAGAATTATTGATAATTCAATGAAGTTTTACCAAGAAAAAATAAACGAAATAATAAATAAAGGTTAATTTGCAAGATATTAAATATTTAATGCACTAAATAGTATTTACTTTTAATGTTGGATAATGTAAAATATATATAATAAATTGATGCTAGATATAAGCACATGCTAAAAAAGGAGAAAAGATTATGCCTAATAAAATTCTAACAGTAGCAGTTATCGGCTGTGGTGGAAGAGGAAAATGTTATTCAAGTTGGATGAAAAAAATGTCTGATAAATATAAAATCACTGCATTATGCGATATTAGTCCAGCAAAATTAGACTTTTCATCAAAAACATACGAGGTTTCAAAGGAAAATTGTTTTTTAAACGTAGAAGAATTTTTTAAAGAAAAACGTGCAGACCTTTTAGTAATTGGAACGCCTGACTTAGAACACGTTTGGCAATGCGTTAAAGCATTAGAATTAGGCTACCATATTTTATTAGAAAAGCCTATCTCCCCTAAAAAAGAAGAATTATACGAATTACTCGAGGCTCAAAGAAAATACAATAAAATTATATTAGTTTGTCACGTTTTAAGATATGCCCCTGCTTTTAGAAAGGTAAAAGAAATATTAGATAGTGGCGTAATTGGAGAACTTAGAAACGTAGAAACTCTAGAACAAGTTGCTTTCTGGCACCAGACACACAGTTTTGTTCGTGGTAATTGGAGAAACGACAACTACGCCGCTCCAATGATTATGCAAAAATGTTGCCACGACCTAGACTTGATTCAATATTACGTTGGCGCAAAGTGTAAAACGGTATATTCGGTTGGCAGTCTATCCTACTTCAAACCAGAATGCAAGCCAGAAGGCGCAGCTGACAATTGTAGTAAGTGTAAATATGAACATACTTGTCCATATAGCGCTGAATTTAGCTACATAACAAGATGGAAGGAAAAAGGCTCTCCTGCTAACTTATGGCCTTTCAACATGATTACCGACGACTACCCACTAACTGAGGAAAAATTAAGAAAAGCATACGCTGAAGGACCATTCGGCAGATGTGTATTTGCCTGTGACAACAACGTTGTAGATAATCAACAAGTTCTTATGACCTTTGAAAATGGTGTAAACGTTTCACATACAATGACTGCATTTACGCAAGGCGGTGGAAGAATAATGACCTTCCATGGAACTCTTGGTGAAATTCAATTTGCTGAAGATAACGGCAAAACCACAATTAAAGTCTTAGTATATACTAAAGAACCTGTGATATATACTTCTGACGACCTTGAAAAGGATACTGCAGGCTTTGGTCATGGTGGTGGTGATTATTTCTTATGCGACCAACTATACGACATGATAACTGGAAATGCAAGTGCCTCAACAACTTTAGAAGCATCAATAGAAAGCCATCTAATAGCGTTAGCGGCAGAAGAATCAAGAAAAACTGGAAAAGCCGTTCAAATTGAACATAAATAATTTAACAATTGAAATAACCCACTCAATATTGAGTGGGTTATTTTTATATGGTTTGATATTCAACAGTAACGACGATATAATATTTGTGTTCTAATTTATCAATTTCTTCTTGCAATTTATTAATTATTTCATCGTTAGTCATTAAATTTTCATATGGAACGGCAAGGTCAAATATAAGATTTGTAAAATTATGACCTTTAACAATCCTGAAATCGTGCATCGAGAACGTTTTATCTATTTTTATAATAATGTCGTTTACTATCGATTTTATTTCATCGACCTCGGGATTATCAACCTCAACTGGGTCTAGATGCCCTGTTAGAATAATATTATACTTTTCAAGGGCCTTTCGTTCTATTTCGTCAACTAATTCGTGAGATAACATCACGTCAATCCTTGAGTCAACTTCAATATGAACGCTTGCATAAAACTTATTTGGTCCATAACTATGAACGTTAAGGTCGTGTATACCAATAACGCCGTCATAGTCTAAAACTAGATTTTTTATATTCCCAACCATTTCGACATCTGGTGCTTGACCAATTATTTTAGAAAAGGTTTCCCTTAATACCTTAACACCCGAAAAAGCAATTATAAGTGAAACAAGAATACCTGCATAGCCATCAAAATTAAACGATATTATTTTACTAGCAATTACCGTAACTAATATAACGAATGTTGAAATACTATCACCTAATGAATCAAACGCAGATGCTTTTAGGACGTCGGATTGAATTTTCTTTGATACGTTTAAGTAAAAAATAAATAAGAACAATTTGCATACAATTGAAACTAATAAAACGACTATTATAAACAAGGAATAAGTCGTCATTGAAGGTGAAATGATTTTCCCTATTGATTCTTTAATTAACTTAAAGGCAACAAACAAAATTAGGAATGAAATCACCATTGCAAGAACGTATTCAGTTCTAGCATGCCCGAATGGGTGGTCTTTATCTGCAGGCTTAGAGGAAATCTTAAACGACACCAACGACAAGATGCTACTAAATGAATCCATTAGATTGTTAAATCCGTCTGCCAACACCGAGATAACACCAAATAAAAAGCCAACAACCATTTTTGATAACGCTAAGGCAATATTTGTTAAAATTCCCACTACGCTTGTTAGCGCACCAATTTTTTCTCTTTTCATAAATTATAGTTAAATAAAAAACGCCATATTATATGGCGTTGTTTTTATTATTTCTCCATCAAATTAATGATATCGCCAACCGTTTTAATATTTGCTAAAACGTCGTCAGGAATTGATACTCCACATTCTTCTTCTATATTCATTACCATTTCAACAACGTCTAATGAATCAGCACCCAAATCTTTTACGATATCCTTATCGTTCGTTAATTCATCAACCGGCTTGTTTAATTGCTTTGAAATAATTTCCTTTACTTTATCTGCAATATTCACTAGTTATTCCTCCAAATTAGTTTTTAAATATTATAATATAAACACGAGAATAAATCAAGTAATAATTGTAAAATATATTCAAATCATCCATTTTCCAAAACAAATAATGCTATTGAATTAGATTTAAGTTTATATTCATTTGTATAACTTTCCCCAGAAAGCATTTCAAACATTTTGCCTTCATAATCTAAAAAATATTCGTCGTTTGAAATATTTATTGTAACAAGTAGTTCTTGTTCACCTATCCTCTTGTATATAAATACACCATTATCAATAAAAACCAGTTCAAATGAACCATCCCTTAAGCAAGAAAAATTAGTTCTAATTTCTCCTAATTTTCTATACCAAGAAACCATCTCGTCGCCGATTTTTCCCCAATCAAAACACATTCTATTTAGTGGGTCGACGAAACCTTGCATACCTATCTCGTCCCCATAATAAAGACTTGGAACACCACAAAGTGTATATTGTAAAATTGATGCAACCTTAACCCTAAACATTGCCTCTTTAAGTTCATTATCATGTATAAATAAGGTCGATTGTTCTAGCTTTGATTTTCCACACACGTCCATATTTGAAAGCGCAGATATTATTCTAAACGTATCGTGTGTTGACAAAATATTCATTAAGGAATGCAAGACGGTATTAGGATAATGGTCTATTTGTGTATAAATAACGTTAATTAAATTATATGGGTCTTTAGTCTTTACAAAGTCAATTATGCAGTCTTTTAGGGGATAATTCATTACTGAATCCAACTCTTTTCCTTGAAAATATTCTCGCCTAACCCCATATGAAATTTTGTTAGAAGCATCTTCCCATACTTCGCCAATAATTATAGCATCATCATTTACATTCTTTACTGCAGTGGTTATATCTTTCACAAAGTCGCCTGGAATTTCATCAACCACGTCAAGTCTCCAACCAGCAACGCCGAGCCTTGTATAATAATCTAACACTCCGTTTTCCCCAACGATAAAGTCTCTATAACCACCTTTTTGCTTGTTTGTAGCTGGAAGTGTTTTTATTCCCCACCACGACTCGTAATCGTTGGGATAACTCCTAAAATTAAACCAAGAGTAATATTTTGAATTCTTGCTTTGATACGCCCCTATTTCCTCATAGGAAGAGTTTTTATTAAAGTATAAACTATCGGAGCCTGTATGATTAAAAACGCCGTCTAAAACAATTTTAATCCCATCCTCACTTGCTTTATCGATTAACTCTTTAAGGTCGGTTATATCGCCAAGCAACGGGTCTATCTCCATATAGTTGCCAGTATCATATCGGTGATTGGAATACGCCTTAAAAATAGGGTTAAGATAGACACAATTAACGCTTAGTGATTTTAAATAATCAAGTTTTTGCGTAATACCTTTTAAATCACCACCAAAGAAATCGTTGTTTAAAACCTCACCCTCTTCGTTAGGTAAAAATCGAGGCATTCCACCCCAATCCTCTCTAAGAATTTTACCTTTTTGCGCTTTAAAATTTTCTTTTGAACTGTAAAATCTATCTGGAAAAATTTGATAAATTACACCACCTTTAATCCAGTCGGGGGCTTTATAATCTTTATCAAAAACAGTAAGCTGATATTTTTCCGGCTTATCGCAAATAACGGCATTAAACAAATTACCTTTTCCCAAGAAGAGTCCTTCGCCAGTCTTAAACCAATAAAAGTATAAACCCCTTTTTAATGAAACATCAATTTCAAAAAAATCGCCACGATTAAACATTGAATATTCAGCAATTTTCTCTTCGCCATCTTTTTGAATAAGCAAAAGGACAGAGTCAAAAACATTTTTGACTCTGAGCGTTAATTTAGTATCAGATGGAATTGCTCCAGTGATTGATTTATGTTGTTTTGATAGAGAATTATAAATCATTTCAGTCTATAGATTTTAGATTCCAAATGTTATCAGCATATTCTTTAATACTTCTATCACTAGCAAATATACCAGCAGAAGCAATGTTGTTAAGACTCTTCTTAGCCCAACTCATTTTATCTTGATATACTTTGTCTGCCTTCTTATGAATATCGCAAAATGCGCCGAAGTCAGCAAGACACATGTATGGGTCTGCAACAGGACTTCCAGTTAATAAATAATTAGCAATATCACTAAACGATTGGTTATTAAAGCCTTTGATTAATGCTTGAATAACTTTTTCCAACCTTTTATTGTTGCTATAATATTCCGAAGCATTATAGCCAGTCTTCCAAAGTGATTCAACCTCGTCGGCAGTTAAACCAAAGATAAATATGTTATCCTTTCCGACAACTTGGCTCATTTCCACGTTTGCGCCGTCTAGCGTTCCAATAGTTAGCGCACCATTTATCATGAATTTCATATTACCCGTTCCACTAGCCTCCTTGCCTGCTTGTGAAATTTGCTCACTTATTTCGGTTGCCGGCATAAGTTTTTCAGCCATAGAAACACAGTAATCTTCCATGTAGATAACGTTAAGTTTTTCATGAATTTTGGGGTGCTTTTTAATATCTTCACTCAAACAGCAAATAAGTTTAATGATTTGTTTTGCAAAATAGTAGCCTGGGGCTGCCTTCGCGCCGAAAATAAAGGTTTTGGGCGTCATTTCCATGTCGGGGTTTTCTTTTAAGTCGTTGTAAAGAGATATAATGTA
>JAZRSF010000005.1:0-55526 GCA_045651365.1 Christensenellaceae bacterium | reverse complement strand
ATATTTGTGAAATTCAATTTTTAAAAAATATAAAGTTTAGAGAAATTTAAGTTTTTGCATTCCACTATCAAGGATGATAGTGGAATGTTGTGTTATTTAGCCTATTTGTTTTGATTTAGGCTTTTGATTAAGTTGACAATGTTTTTGAGTGCATCGTATGAAATTTGAGTTTTACTAGCTTTCAGTCTTATTGTTAAATAGGTTTTATAAATTTCTATTCCGAAATTATCATTGTCATGTTTGAATAATAATTCGTTCATTAAATCACCTCCTATAACAGGCGTTGTAAATTTCGCAAATTAAAAATGGTAATAAAATGAGAAAAAGCGGTGAGAAAATTAATCCCACCTTTTTTCTCCCGCTTCTTGTGGTCTAAAACTTTGAAAATCTGAAGTCAAAACATATGTAAAAATTTTAAAAAATTGCCTAAAAATTTTTACGTGTTAAAATATGTGCCAATATTAAACTTGAAAGCGAGTAAATTTCTAGTGATTTTAATGTTTAGTCTTGACTAAATTAGCAATCGATTTTAGACGGAGAGAGTATTAATTATTACTAAACTATATTGTTTTAATATGAAGCCGCCCGAACAAAGTGAGGGCGGCATAATATTTTTAAACCAGTATTATAATACAATCAATACCATAAGAAAAGCGCATAACTGATATTGATTTTGAGGAAAATTTGGACAATGCACCGCAGTCATTAAAAATTTTTCTTTCAAAAAATATAAGAAAATTTATAAATTTTTATTGACAATGATTTTTCTTTTTGCTATCATATACGCACAAGATGTTAGTCTTGTATTACAGTTTCACATTCTTCCATTGAGAAGAATGCAGTTTCAAAGTTTTAGAGTATCAGATTTTCCTAAAGGGAAGAAATAGTATCAGAGTTACAAAAGTATCAGATTTAGAATTGCGAGGGTTATTATGCTCATTTGCAATTAAAAGTGTCAGTTATTACCATAGGGGGATAATTGGCTTTTTTGTTTATAAGGCAACAAATTATTGCAAAGGAAAATCATAATCTATTATGTTTAATGATTATTGATGAAGGCTATTAGAGTATTAACATTTCTTTTAATCAACTAACATATAGTTGAAAATTTATAGAAGCGTTTTCGCTACAAGGTATTTTAAGGGTGCTATTAAAGCATCATAATATAATTTAAGATAGGGGCATATTGTGCTCAAAATTACGACTTTTCATTTTATATGGAGAGTCGTTTTTTATTTAAAAATTTATATTATAAAAACTATGAAAGAAAAACGAATTAGTTTACAAATTATTATTTTTTAGCTTTATTGTTATGTAAAGTTACAAGTATTATCATGGCTTAAAAAAAGTAAAATGTCGGTTTTAGAGTTGTTCCGATTTTAGTTAAAACTCTACCCTGCTCAACAGAGGGTTAATTGTTGAAAAAATTAATTTTTACGGAGATAGATATGTTAAATTTTGAATATAAAAAATTACTTAATGGAACTAATAAAACTTTGGATAAGGCGAATAGCTTATTCGATAAACTCCAACAAGCCGTGGCAAATAACGATGAGCAAAAAGCTTGTGACTTATCATTAGATTATGAGCGCACGGTGGAAAAGCTTGTGGCACAATCAAGGGATGTTGTGTTATATAACGGAAATAGTTATGCACAAGCAGTAATGTGTGCAATAAACAAATATGCTCCCGTTGATATTAGCTATACCAAAGAAGGTTGGCTTTTAGTATCAATACCTGCGTTATTACCTAAAAAAGAAAAAGGTAATTCGCAGTATATTAGAGAAGTTGTTAGAGATGCATTATACAAGTATTGTCGACAAAACGATGTTAACAAGTTTGATAAATGTGTCTTGGTTTTTGAACACGTTTACGATTATAAAATCCCTAAAAGACAATGGAGAGACCACGATAATATTGAAGTAAACACGGTAAGCGATATGATAGCGTTATTTTTCTTGCGAGACGATAGTGCTTATATTTGTTCACATTTTTATTACAGTAAAGTTGGTGAACAAAACAGAACTAACGTTTACGTAGTTCCTGATACTGATTTTGTAAAGTGGTGTGAACAGAAGGAGGTATTTAATGATACATCTAAATAAAGACTGTCACGCATTCCAGTTGTTATCAGTTTTAGCAGTTGTTGGTGAATATCCTTTAAGAAGCATAGAACTTTTAGGTAATAAGCGTATGTATAGGGCAACGATTGACGCAATGAGTAAAAAGCAAGTATACATAAATGACTATACCAAAGAAAGAACGGATGAAATAAAAGTAGTCAGTATTGTAGGTAAAGGATACGGTAGAAGTGTAAGACTGTTATCAAGTGCAAAAAAATTGCTTGAATGGACAGGGTTATATGAGTATTATCACAATGCATATTGCCAGAGCAACTTTCCCGGTGGCAAAGCACACAAAGATAGAAATTTTAAGATTGCTGAAACTTTAGCAATGTGCAGATTGGCAGGGATTGAGTATAATCCATCACTTTTGCCAAGTTTGGTTTACAGAGAAGGGTCAATATCTTCATCCTATCAGTATAAAGATAACTTACCAGCTGTTCCTGCATTTTATCACGTACGAGACTTGAAAGGCGATAAAAATTATGAAATGAAGAAGGTTGTTTTTACTAGATTAACAGGAGCGTTATTCGTAGAGAAATCTTGTATACCATTTTATAATCTTGGAAATGAGATTGTTAATCTATGGGAAAACGCAGAAGTAAAGATGAAAGACGTAATTGAAACGTTAAATATAGTAAATGGCGGAAAATCTGCTGCGTATAGAACAATTTTCTTTGGGACAGATATTGTGAATGCAGTAAAAACGTTACGTTATCTTTATAACAAACGCACTAATAAGCGCAAAGATTATACTGGCACTCAATTTTACAGCAAGGTTTATTTTTTACCGCTTTCAAGGGAAGGTGCTAGATATCTTAAAGTGTTTACAGTAAAAGAGTGGGATACAAAAATACTAAAAGCATTATATCCTAAAGACCACGATTGGGGAAACGAGTATTGGCACAATACTGAGAAAACTTATTATTACAGTTTTTTAGATTTTGATATAGCTGGATTGCTATATATTAGGAAAAAAGTAAAAGAGACTCCTTTCCCATATGTAATAGTGTGCTATAAGCCTCAAGAAGACTTTGTTAAAAAAATATTTTCAAAAAAGATTCGAACTTTAATTGTTGATTTTGAGAGCGTTGAACATGTTCTTGGTTTAACAAAAGAAGAAGGTGACGAGAACGAGAATCAAGAACAAACTGGGTGTGACAAAAGTGATGCTTGATTCCCTTGCAAGAACTATGTTGCCCACAATACGAAAATATTTTGAAACGGAGGAAGGAAAAAAGAATTTTGAAAACTGGAAAAAAGAACAACTAAATAAAAATCCGCCTGCTAAATAACAAGCGGTCAGGTTTGCCGTTACCCTGCCTAAAAACGGCACATATTTTATAGGAGGATAAAATTGAAATATAAAGATTGGTTAAATGAGTGGCTTGCATTGTTCGTCAAGCCCACTACGAAAATAAGAACGTACAAAAAGTATCAAAGGCAAATAGAACTACATATACTCCCCACGCTTGGCGAGTTTGAACTACAAGATTTAACGGCAACTGATTTGCAACGTTTTACTGTGGATTTATCTGAAAAAGGCTTATCCGCAAACACTGTAAACGGCATTATATCCGTGCTTAAATCTTCTTTGCGCCGAGCAGTTTTGCTTGGCGTAACAGATAAAGAGTTTACTAATTCAATCGTGCGTCCTAAGGGGCGAGAAAAACAAGTAGATTGTTTTTCTAAAGAAGAACAGCGCAAAATCGAGCAATTTATCTTTGAAAAGAAGAAAAATAAATTGTTTGGCGTGGTGCTTTGTCTTTACACGGGCTTGCGTATTGGAGAATTGCTATCTCTTACTTGGGATGACGTAGATTTACAAAAAGGTATTATAGCCGTTTCTAAATCTTGTCACGATAGTTGGGAAAACGGCGAATACGTTAAGGTAATCGACACGCCGAAAACTGACTTTTCGGAGCGTGTTATTCCTTTACCCAAGCAACTGCTTTCAAGATTAAGAGAGTATAAGAAATCGTCAAGCGGAAACTACGTTGTTTGTGGTGAACGCGTACACGGTGCGCAGGTTCGCTCTTATCAAAAGAGTTTTGAACTATTATTAAAACGTTTG
This sequence comes from Christensenellaceae bacterium, assembly GCA_045651365.1. Lineage (GTDB taxonomy): Bacteria > Bacillota > Clostridia > Christensenellales > Borkfalkiaceae > UBA1259. Next base: position 51,329 of record JAZRSF010000005.1, on the reverse strand, counting down.
AAAATACCGCATAAAGGTTTTCACTCTCTTCGTCATACGTTTGCAACGCGCGCTTTAGAGTGCGGTATGGATATTAAAACGCTATCGGAAATTTTAGGGCATAAAAATCCCACGATAACGCTTAATCGCTACGCCCACTCTATGCTCGAACACAAAACGGAAATGATGAACCGACTTGGTAAACTACTATTCTAAACACGCCGAAAAGCGCAAGAAAATGGCGAGATTTTCTCTCGCCATTTTCTACATAGAATAATACAATCTATGTAAATATTATAGAGCTTTTTGTTATTTTTTTCAAGTATTTTCATATAGCAAAGACAAAATAATTTACATAAACATTTATATCTAATGTTGAAAACATTTACTAACTACATAGATTGTATTAATCGATGTAATTCTTATATATCCATGTATACATAGAATGCCGTCGAAATAAAAATTCATTTATCAAAGGAGAAAACATATGCTACAATACAAAACTGTTTGCATACCAAATCAAGTGTTTAAGGGAGTTGCTAAATCTGAGTTTGAAAGAGGGTTAACTGTTGCTACAGCAAACAAGGCGATTGCTCCTATCGGAAAAGTAATTGAAAACGAGGCAAAGGGAGGCTGGCATTTACACTCAATAGAAGTAATTCCTCAAAAAATCGCCAGAAAGAAAGGGTTACTTGAGACATTGCTTGGTTGGATTCCTATTGTGGGGAATTTGCTTTTTAAATCCATGTACTCCGAATGTGTTGAAGGTGTTGATTTTCGTATATATGTAATGATTTTTGCGAGAGAAAATTAATGATTGTGGAATAATAGCATGGAATATTATTCCTCATTTATAAAACAGGTAAATGGTTTAGATGATTAAAATATTAAGTGGTGAATATTGCGATTACACATACGTTGAAATAGAGAAAGTTCCGGATGTTTCAATTTTGTTAGAGCAATCAAATACAAATACTGATGTCAGTTTATATATTGAAAAGATAAAAACGGGTTTTGCTACGGTATTAACTGAAACATATCAAGTTACGAAGGAGCAGTTTTCTAATGACAGTTTCCTTCAAAACAATAGCTTTGAGTTATTATGGTACTCTATTCCAGTTTCAAACCAAACATATAAAGCTCAAATCAAACTTTTTTTGATTATAAGATCTATTGGTTTCAACCAATCAGAACTTGCAACGCGCTTGACTTACTTAAAGAAAATTTGCATCACATCTCTTACTTCTATGAAGTATTCGTTGAAAGAGAGTGTTGACGAATTCCCATTCTTGAATGATTTAAGTAAATTGGATAAAGCGGCAATTATTAAAGAAGATATTATCGGTAATTTGCAGAGCTACATAATGAATCAATGTTATGTGTACGATAAGTTGCCAGCGACATCGCAAGATCTCGGTACATTGATTGATTTTTTAAGCAACACGCCTAATTCTGCGATTTCTATTCAGCTTATTCCGACTTATTATTCATACTATGAAAAATCCTTCATAGAACGAACAAGTAGCGTACTTGACACAGTCAATCGTGGTGTTCACGATATGATGATCGGCAACGTAATAAATCCGATTGCTGAAAGATATGCTGCTAAATATAAATACTACGAAAAAAACAAAGATGCTGCCTTGTTTTGTTACAACATCCTTGTAATGTCAGATAGCCAAAACATAATGAGCTTGGCAGCAAAGATGTGTGGACACATAGATGGTGGCGTAACACAAGAAGATAAAATATCTTTAAGAACATTAAGATTATCCCCTTATGAATTTGACATCAAATCAAGTTTTGCTCCGCTACCGTGGTTTTTAAACGATGTAATTATGGATAAGCTCTATGTAGAATATCCTATTTATTACTCCGAAAACTTTGATTTCAGAAGAATATCAAACGTAATTACTGCAGAGGAATGCGCTGAAATTTTTCGACTTCCAATCGGTACAAAATATACGACAAGCGGACTAAAAATTGATTATACATACAAAGACACCAAAGAGTTCCATAAGAAAATTATAGATGCGGGCGATATAACAGTTGGTTTTTTGAAATCCTCTTTCGATGAAAATTCCATTGGATTTTCGTTGAAAGATATAAACAAACATATGCTAATTGTTGGTGTTCCCGGTATGGGTAAAACCACTTATTCTGTCGGATTGCTTCATACGCTTTGGAAAAAACACCGTATTCCGTTTTTGGTTATAGAACCTGCAAAGTCAGAATATCGAGCAATGGTTGAAGTTATACCCGATATTCAGATATTTACTTTTAATAAGAATGATGTTTCGCCAATGCCGATAAACCCCTTCGTTCCGCCGAAGGGAGTAAAGCTAAGACAGTATAAATCCGTCTTGAAAACCGCATTTTCGGCAGGCGTTTCAATGGCTGAATCTCTCTTGAAGTTGTTTGAAGAAACAATAGATGAGGTTTATTCTGATTTTGGTTGGTTGGATAGTGATACCGTTGAAACAGGTGGCGAAATATTTAACATTCAAGATTTTGCTTTCTGTTTCAAAAAAACATTTGAAAGGCACGGATATGTTGGCGAAGCAAAGAATGTTGGGACGGCAGGTTTATTAAGACTTGTTTCAATGGCTAACTTGTTTGGCTCATACAATACCGTACCCGTTGAAGATATGTTGAGTAAACCTACGATTATTGAATTGGCGGGAGTGCAAAATAAAGAAGAAAAGTCGTTTATTATGGCTCTGTTATTGCTCAATATATCGGCGTACATTGATAACAATTATCTCGGCAACGGCACGTTACGTAATATCGTTTTGATCGAAGAAGCTCACAACTTGCTTGCTACATCTGATAGTAGCGAAGAAGGCGTTGCAAAGCCCAATGCCGTAGCGCAAGAATTGGTTAAAAATATGTTGGCGGAAAAAAGAGCGCAAGGTTTAGGAATTGTTATCGCAGATCAATCTCCCGAAAAAGTAACGGGTGATGTTATTAAACTTACAAATATTAAGCTCGGTTTTAACCTCGTAGAGAAAAACGATAAAGAAATATTTGCAGACAGTACCAATATGGACGATAAGCAATTTGAAAGAATGACACAGCTTATTGAGGGCGAAGCGTTCTTCTTTATGGGTGGAATGAGCCGCCCCGAAGAAGTTTCTATTCCCGACTATCGACGCACTCACAACATTGATGTTACTATTTGCGATGCTGATGTGAAGCGTAAAAGTACCTATTGGCTGGATAAGACAGATAAACTTAAGCCTTACCCCGAGTGCATTTACAATGGCTACTGTGGGACAAGTTGTAAGTTTAGAGAACGTGAGATTGCTGAAAACGTATCTCGGCGTATCTTCAATAAATATTTCACCGAGAAAAGCAACGATGTTGCCTTGCTTCGTCGAGTATTATGCAATTTAGTACCCGACATTCAAGAAGTTCTCGGTTCAAAAGTTACCTTAACGAAAGATTTATTCTTCTGCATTAAAATTCATTTACTACGCCACGTAAAGTATCACACTCAAACCAGCGTGGATAAAGCACTTGTAAATGAAGCTTTAGCAAAGGCTAAAAGAGATTAAATAACGGTTTAAAGAAGGAGGTTTTTATGGCGAACGATTATAATTGCGGTTCTGATACTTGCGAGATTTTGGATACTTCAAGTGATATAGAGACCTTATCAGATTTTTCAGATGCCCAAAATACTGATTCATCAATCAATAGCGATTTGAGTAATGATGGTTCCGAAAATCTACCTGAAAGTGAAACCTCATTAGAAGATTTTAAAAATGAAAAAACTTTAGAGGGTAACAATAAAGATAACTTATCTAACCAAAATGATTATAGAGGACGAAAATTATTTACCCCCTATTGTTTGAATGTAAATGATTTTAAAAAAGATGGATTTTGTAATAAATACGATATAAACACTTTAGACAACTATGAAAAAACTAGGATAAGTAATGCAACTGATAATCAGATTTTTAGCGACACATTTTATAATCCAAGATATGGGGAAACTTGTGACATAATTCAAGCAAAGGAAATTTTTATCAACAACTATACGAACGAAGTAAACGGAATAAATTTTTATAAAAATGACGAATTTTGTTGTTCCTACATTGGGAAAAACTATTCCGATATTAAGGATAGTAATTATAGGGATTGCGGAAAGGAGAACTTAAACAACTGTTAAGGAGAATATGCTATGGCAGACGATTACGATTGCAGTTCTGATACTTGCGATACTTCGGATACTTCGAGTGATGTGGATATATCGACAGATACATCCGATACTTCAAGCGATATAGATACCTCGTCAGATTGTTCTGATACCGATTGCTCCGACACTTCAAGTGACTGTGATTTGAGCGACGACGGCTCTGATGATCTCCCCGAAAGTGATACGGATACTTCGGATAGCACGGATGACCTTGATACAGAGAGCACCGACGATACATCTGATGTTTCCGAGAGCGAAAACTCGACCGACGATAGCTCGGACGAGTTGCCTGTAATTGATACCGATACCACGGATACCTCCGATGATGCAGATACGGATAGCACCAATGATAACACCGACGTTTCCGAGGGAGATGACTTGACTAACGATGGCTCGGATGAGTTGCCCGAAGGAGATAGTGACACAATGGATACAACAAAAGATACAGAAACCAATGAGTTTGAGGAAACATCTGAACTTTCAGAAAACGAGAGCTTGAACAACGACGGTTCTGACGATCTTCCCAAAAGTGCTGATGACACTACGAAAACAATCGAAAATATAGGCACAAATGATGGCGGTAATATGTCCGAAAAAGACGATTTGAGCAATGATGGTTCAGATGAACTCCCAGACACTAATACCGAAACAAATACTCTTAATCAATTTGGCGATGCAGAAACTCTCCTATATGACGAAAGCAAGACGGATTTGCAAAACGCACAAGACGATTTGGATTTCGCAAATAGTCAACGTGACGAATATCATAGAGCTGTCGAAGCGGGAGAAATTGAACCCAACGAAGATACTGAACTACAACTTCAAGACTCGATTGACCACGCTCAGAGTCATTTAAGTGATATTGAAAACGGTCAAGCATACTCGTATGATAGACCGAGCGAATATTGGGCAAGCCCCGAAGGAAGAGAAATTGCAGGAGATTTATATGGCTCGGGTATAGGCATGGCTACCCAAGGCGTTGGAAAAGCTACGGGAGTTGATGTTCCACCCGGAGATACTACTATTTCCGAACCTTCCAAGAACTTCGGTGGATTTTATGGCGAAAATTATGGCTATAAAGATATTGGTCGCGCTACTGATTTTTCAAAGGATTTAATGGAAAACGCTCACGGTACTTATGACACCGAAGGTGATCATTATATGCAAGAGAATTTTATGCGCGATGCCAACAGGAATCCTATAACCGCCGAGCAAGGTAAAGATATATCATTTGACAAACAAGAAATGCCAACAACTTCTGACACAAAAGAATTTAATGAATTAAAAAATGATTATTTTGATGATTTAAAATCAAGAAGTGAATATCCTGATACGATTAATGATTCTATCAAAGAGAACGATTGGAAAAAAATAGATCCAGAGCAAAATGGTGAGATGCGAGAGGAATTTGGCAACTCTAAAAACCGCTTAATAAGTGATTGGGAAGCACGAAACAATCAAAAGTGGCCTACATACAGAGAAGATGTTTATTCGCCTAATGGAAAACTGATACGACGCGCGGGGGATAAGTATGATGCTCACCATATTCAGCCCCTTACTTACGATGGTAAAAACAGTGCAGAAAATATCACACCACTACACGCATCGGAACACTTTGATAAGCAAGGTGTTCACTCGCCCAATAGTCCGTTTGGTAAAATGGAAAAACTAAAGTAAAAGAGGTATATTATGGATTATAAGTTATTCGTAACCACAATGGTTTATCAGAGCGTAAAGAGTGATAATGTAAAGAAAATCGAAGAACTATACTCTGCTTCACTCTCACCAGAACTTGCATGTATCGTGTCTAATCTCGGAGAAACTATATTTTTTGACGGCGATATGTTTTTAAGATTATTAGATTTCCAAGAAGTTTTAGATGCAAAAACAGATATGAACGTTGATTTTATAGACAAAGGCATCGTTCCAATTTTTGACTTGGGTGATAACGACTATTTATCATTTGACTTGAATAAGCAAATGTGGTGCAAATTCAATATTGTAGATGAACTTTGCTTTTCATATAAGGCGAAGCTCTTAGATTACAGTTTTGAATAATGTTAATATATAGGAGATGATAGTATGGCAATTTATAGCGTTATAAAGAACGACGGTCCTGGCAACACATTGATATGGCAATGTATGGAGGAGGACTTTAACGACAATTCGCAGCTTATCGTTGCTGAAAATGAAGAAGCATTGTTTATAAAGGACGGTATTATTGTGCAGACTTTCCCTGCGGGAAAATACACATTGAGTACTGCTAACTATCCTTTCATTGGAGCAATCCGCAAGAAAATAGCAGGCGGTGTAAGTCCTTTCAGTTGCAAAGTATATTTTGTGAGCAAATCTCACGCCCTTGAACTATTTTGGGGAACTGATCCTGCTATGCAGATTGACGATCCTCGCTTTGGTCTAATTTCAGTTGGTGCGAATGGTAGTTATTCAATCCAAGTAAAAGATGGAAAGAAATTTTTATTAAAACTAGTTGGAAACAACGTCCCCTACTATACCTCTGAACAAATTAATGCATATTTTCGCACGGCATTTACGGGGAAAATTAAAACTAATTTAGCTAAGTACATAAAAGCTTCCAATAAAACAATTTTAGACTTATTGGTAGAATACGACGAGCTTGCAGAAATGTTAATGTCTCCGTTAAATGAAGCATTAGACGAATACGGCGTAAAATTAGTTAATTTCTACATTGGTGGCATAAGCGTTCCCGAAGAAGATCCGAGCTACGCAAGGATAAAGGATGCTTCGTCGAGAATGAAGCGAATGAATGAATATGGTAGCGAATACGGTCGTTTAACAGGCGAAATGCTATTGGAAAATATGTCTGTAAGTCCTGCGGCTGGCGGTGCTGCAGGCGCAGGTATGGGAATGGGTATGGGTATGATGGCTGGAGGAATGATGGGCGGTATTGCTTCTCAAGTCTTTGCTCCCGTCGGCCAAAGCATCCAACAAGGCATACAACAACCCGTGCAACGTGGTGGCGGTTCAAGATATGCGCCACAACAAAGTCAACCTGAGGAAATAAAATGCCCGTCTTGTGGAGCTAACAATCCTAAAACAATGAAATTCTGCGGTGAATGTGGTACAAAGTTAGCTACCGAAAAAGTCATCTGCTCTAAATGTGGAGCAGGAATTCCCGCAGGCATGAAGTTCTGCGGTGAATGTGGCCATAGGAGATAAAAGCATGAAAAGAAAAAGTAGTTTTTGGACGGGCGCTATATTCGTCTTGTTGACAATCATATTCAACATCATTTCATTTTGGTTTATAGAAGATTATACGTCATCATTTTGGGTTAGCGTTGCTTTTGGAAATGCTTCTATCGTGATGTTTGCGTTGGCAATCTTCGCAATAAACAAAAAAGGCAAAGACGTTTATCTTGATTACCAAAATGATATGGTAATTGGTGGTTATTACATCCTTTGCAATATACTCAATATTTGTTTCATCTTGTTTAGGATGCAAAACACAAAAGTTAATCTGTTCGTGAATATTCTTCTTTTGGCAATCTATTTGGTTGTACTGTTTATCTTCTTTGGAGCAAACACCAAAACACGAGCGCAAATAGAATATGACAAGCAAAAAAGAGATGCTTTCTATTTGCTTAAAGAAAAGGCAGAGCTTTTGTTGGATAAAAACCCAAACAGACAAGTAAACAAAAAGATTGAGTATTTGTATGACCGTATCTGCTCTTGTCAAATCAATCGTGCAGCCAATGTTGAGGATATGGACGAGCAAATATTGTCGGGCTTAAACGAGCTTTCTTCAATAGTTTGCTCTGAGGATACAGATGCTATTGTAAGCAAGATTTCCTCTATTCTTGATATGATTGAGGAACGCGATAAACGAATAAAAAATTCATTAATGAGGTGATTGCATGTCAATGGAAAACGGAAAATGCCCAAGTTGTGGCGGTGCGTTATTATTAGATTCTTCTAAAGAAAAAACTATATGTAGATACTGTGGGCACGAAGTTGTAATACCACAAGCGGTACAAAAGTGTGTTATTGATGGAATTGCAGACTTTGATACTCTTATGCTTACGGCTCAGAGTGCTTTGGATGTTGATGAGGATTTTGATAAAGCACGAGAAAATTATTTACAAGCGTTAAAATTAAGACCGCAAGACTATCGAGTTTTATGGGGATTGTATGTTTGTGAAATATATGGAATTAAGTGGGCAAGAGATTATCATGGTTTTGTTCAAATGCCTGGAGATATTCCAGATAAAGTTCAAGAAGTGACTAAAAAATATGGACAAAGAGCATTATCTTTTGCTCCAGATGATATAAAACCATATTATTTTCGTGTGATGCAAACAAACAGCAAAAATATTAATAATCCCGTTGAAGAACCTAAAAAAAAGAAGGGATGTTATGTTGCGACCGCAGTATATGGTTCTTATGATTGCCCCGAAGTATGGGTTTTAAGGCGTTATAGAGATTATAACTTGGATAAATCCTTTTTCGGTAGGTTTTTTATTCGTATGTATTATGCGATCAGCCCTACGGTTGTTAAGGTGTTTGGAAAAACAAAAGGGTTTAATCGTTTTTGGAAGAAGCGCTTAGATAAGAAGGTTTTAAAACTCAAAGCTAAGGGATACGCAGATACTCCATATAACGATAATATGTGAGGTTAATTCTATGTTTTGTAAAAGTTGTGGAAAAGATATAGTTGGGACAAAAAAGTGCTTATACTGTGGTTTTTCAATAGAAAATTTAATTGAAAGCGATCAAAACATTTCCGAGATTTTACCACATATAGAAGAGATTGTTGAAGAGAAAACTACAAACGACAATTTATACAATGAAAATACCTCTTTCACTTCGTCAAAAGAAGCTGTTGAGACTTGGAAAAAAAATAGTATATTGTCAAAAATAAGTAGTATATATTCTGTAATTTTTGTTTTTGCATTTTTAGGCATCATATTGTTGTTGGTATATAGTGCAATGGCAATGGAGTTAGATTTGCCGAAACTTATCGACTTTAATACGATCTTTAATGATAAATCCGATGAAGATATTTTCAATATCTTAATTGATGATGGAATTAAATACATAACGTTATTTTTTGGGTTTATGCTCTATGGCGCAGCTATAACCAATGTTTTGGGAAGTTTTTGTATTTTTGATTTTGCTAAATGGTTAGAAGATAAAAACATAGAATATCGCAACATAGTTCAAAGTAGTTCATATGACAAAATGCAAGTTGGATTCGATAATCTTTTGAAGGCTAGCGGAGCAATTAAAGATAATAAAAAGTTAAAAAGAATCTATTATATTAGCATGGTGGGATTAATTATTTCATCTACAATAACTTTGTTTTTATTAAATAGCTTTATAAAAACTCTTATTACGAATATTTACGTGAGTGTTGAAATATTGTCAGCAAGTCCCAAAGAAATACTTAAATCTGCTTTTTTAAATAAAGATTCACTACTTTTTTTTGGGGCGCTGATTATAACGGGAATATTTAATGCGATAATAAAATCAAAATTAAAGAAAGAGCAGAATATTGTCTTAGAAAATACTACAACTTTTTAACTATATTAGGAGAGATATAAAATGATTTGCAAAAGATGTGGTAAAGATATAGTTGGAACAAATAAATGCCTTTATTGTGGAAAGGTGATGGATGAATTTACAAGTGCTGGCGATACAAATGGAATTTATCAAAACAAAACCCAAGGAGATTTTGTAGACGTACAAGCTTTAAGTGATTCAACGACAAATAATTATCAAGATTACGGCAGTACATATGGTAGCACGGAATATGGTGATTTAAGTCAAATGGACTATGAGGATAACTCTCCCGAGGCATTTTACAAGCGTTATCGAGAAAACAGTATGCTTGAGAAAATAAAAAAAGTATTAGGAATTATTAATATAGCTATACCCCTTCTAGGCTTTGCGCTTGTCTTTATTGCTATAATTTGTTCTATTTATGTTGACGGGGATTTTATTCCTAAATTATTTGATTTTGATCACTATAATGCAACGAAACAAGAAAATTTTGAGTTTATAAACAAGCTTTTAATGATTTTTTTAACGTTTGTTTCTGTGCCTATTGTAATATCTTCTATAAATGCCGTTGTTGATTGGGTATCAATGATAAGCTTCTCTCATGAGGCTTCTCAAAACAATGTGGATGGAAAAATGTTGCTTACAAAAAATCGACTTTCAGATAAAAGTGGAACAGCTGAATATATTTTTATTTCTAATTCATTATGTATGAATGACGATTCATCACAAAAAGTCGCAATGGGAATAAAAGTTATAGTAAAAGCTTTACTTAGTATCGCATTGATTATTATTCTTGTGAATTTTATTTCCTATTTAACATTAACATTAATGCCATTATGTGAAGCCCCCGAGGATTTATATTTAATGATGTATACGGGGAGTGAGTTTTGGCTTAACCCTAACATTTTATCGGTAGGAATAATCATTTGGGCAAATCTAATAATTAATTCAATTATCAATATTGTTGTAAATAAAAAATATACCCGTTGGGTAAAAAATACAAAAGAAAAAGGAGAAAGCAAAAATGAAATGTAGCAAATGTGGTTATGATATCTACGAAGGAACAACCTGCCCCCTTTGCGGACACGAAAATGGAAAAACACAATCAGAACCCATTAATAATGGAGATACAAACTATACGTCTAACTATGAGAGTGAAGTGACTATCGAAAGTCAATATCCTATGAAATGGTATAAGGCATTGTTGGTAATTCTTTGGATTGGCATCATTGGCAACGTAATTTCAGCAATTACATATTTGTCTGGTGGTATATATCAAGGATTTGCCGATAAAATATATGAAATGTTGCCGTCGCTAAAGGGGGTTGATACTTTTAGTGGGATTTTTAGTCTTGCTATGGTGGTTTTCACCTTTATTGTTTGGCGAGCTCTTAAAAATTATAAAAAGAGCGCGCCTAAGCTTTTAACAATAATGTACGTATTAAACACTATCTTCTTAATTGTTTACACTATTGCTTTTTATTCAATTATAGGCGGAGCGGAAACAACAATAATTTATGGTGATTCATATATATCGGGTATGTATCAATATCAAGAATATTTGGATTTAAGCGCTATTGCTTTTTCGGCTTCTGATGTTATGTCAATAGTAGGAAGTATCGTAATGACGATAGCTAATCATATCTACTTTAGAAATAGAGCCGAATTATTTAAGTATTAGTTTTATGCTAAAAATATTTTAGTTTTTTATATGGGTTTTGGGACAATTATTTATTCAAAATTTTAAAAATTTTTAGTATCAATTAAGTTAAAATTACTATGGAGGAAAAACGATTATGGAAATGCTTTTATCTTTGGGCGTAGCAGCCCTTTTAGCTCTTATTCCTGCGAACATTGCCAAAAAGAAAGGTCGTAGCTTTGGTCTTTGGTGGTTTTATGGATGGATGTTGTTTATTGTAGCATTAATACATTCATTAGTAATGAAGGAAAAATAATATCTCACAAAAAAACAGATAAAATGCAGTCCCAAGCATTTATTACATTCAAATAAATGATTTTATCTTAGACACAAACAGTCACATTAAACGTGTGGCTGTTTTTATATGGTTTTAGATAATGAAATTATTAATGCTTAAATTTCATAAATATACCCATATCGTATTGATATATAAAAGATTTGACTCGCCTAAACACGTCTTTAAGTGAAAATTTTTGCAGTTTCGACAATCTTTTTCTAATTTAAATGTCATATAGTATTGACTTTTATAAATTAGTGAGGTAAAATATTATTGAAAATTTTTGCATATAAAAGCAAAATAATCTAATAAGGTGTGTTATGGAAATTAAAAGAGATTCGTATTTAAGGAAATTAATAGATAGACAGCATAACGGCTTAGTAAAAGTAATAACCGGTATTCGCCGTTGTGGAAAGTCCTATCTTTTATTCGAACTATTTTACAAATATTTGAAAGAGCAAGGTGTTGATGATAGTCATATCATTAAACTTGCTTTAGACGATAGAAAGAATAAGAAATACCGCAATCCCGATGAATTATGCGATTATGTTCACGAGCAAATCTTAGACGATAAGCCGTATTATATTCTTCTTGACGAAGTTCAATTTGTGGACGAGTTTGAAGACGTGCTTAATAGCTTTATGCATATCAAAAATGCGGATACTTACGTAACGGGTAGTAATGCTAAATTCTTATCAAAGGATATTATTACTGAGTTTCGTGGGCGTGGCGATGAAATTCATGTTTCTCCGCTTTCTTTCAAAGAGTTTTATTCCGTTTACGACGGCTCGAACGAAGAAGCTTGGAAACAATATTGTCTTTACGGCGGACTTCCTAAAGTCTTGGAATACAAAACTGATGAAGACAAGGTTGCGTATCTCAAAAACATTTTTGAAGAAACCTATTTAACAGATATTAAGGATCGTCATAAGATTCGTAATGATGCGGAACTTGCAGAACTTTTGGATATTCTTTCTTCTTCCATAGGCTCGCTCACTAATCCTAAAAAGTTGTCCGATACGTTTAAGAGTGTAAAGCAAGTTTCTCTTCATCCAGATACTATTAACAACTATTTAGAGTATTTAGTTGATTCTTATTTGATAGCGCAGTCAAAACGTTACGATATTAAAGGTAAAAAGTATATCAATACCCCGTCAAAGTATTACTTTACAGATATGGGTTTACGCAATGCAAGGCTTAACTTCCGTCAATATGAAGAAACGCATATTATGGAGAACGTTATCTATAACCAACTTAAAATTATGGGCTTTAATCTTGACGTGGGCGTTGTGGAATATAGCAAGGCAGTTGACGGTAAATCGGTTAGAGTTCAAGCAGAAGTTGACTTTGTATGCAATAAGGCGGACAAGCGCTATTACATTCAGTCGGCGTTCTCTATCCCTGATAGAGAGAAAATGCTACAAGAACAAAACTCGCTTACTCGTATAAACGACTCTTTTAAGAAGATTATAATCGTTAAAGATACTATAAAAACGCATTACAATGATGACGGCGTTTTGATATTAAATTTGTTTGATTTCTTATTAGAAGAAAATAGTTTAGAGAATTAACCTTAAAAAGAAACAAAGGAGAAAACGTGAAAACAAGCGATATTGGAACAATAATTGATAAATTTATAGAAAGTAATTCATCTGCTATAATATTTGATGGCAATTGGGGAATTGGAAAAACTTATGCTATTGAGAATCTATTAAATGAAGAACGCCATACAAAAGAAATATATGATTATTGCAATCTTCATTATGTTTCCCTATTTGGTTTTAAGGATATAGATATATTACACAAGGAATTATATAAAAAATTTCATCCTTATAAAGCGAAAAGCACAAAAGTATTGAGCTATATTTCTTTAGCAGTTTCATTAAAGAATGCTAGTATCGGGTTAAACACTTCCGAAATAAGAAAAGATATTGAAGAAAATCAAATGAACAAAACCCTGTCAAAGCGAGATCGGAAAAATGTAATAATTTTTGATGATATTGAAAGAGTTGCGGCAAAAAAAGATGGTTTTATAGAGCTTTTTGGTTATTTTAATCGATTGATTAATGAAGGAATAAAAATAATTGCAATATGTAATTCAACTGAACTTGAAAAAGTTAATAAAGGAGTATTTAAAAAATTTAGTGAAAAGATTTTTGATAGAACTTACTCAATAACAGAGGATAATGAAGAAAGCCTAAAAAACATCTTTGGGGAGATATTCCCTTTTTTAGATACACAAACGATTGCTTTGCTTGATAATAATTTGCGGTTTGCAAAAAAATCCAAATTATTTATTGATGACGTTTTAAGGAAGATGCCAGAAAATGAAGAATTGAAAATGGTAAACAAAAAATCTGTGTGTTTAGCCTGTATTTTAATAGTAAAAGAAGTGTTTACATCAAGTATTTCCGATAGATATTTTAAAGAACAAACAGAGAATAAAGATGAGAGTAGTCCAGGGGGAACGCTCTATGCAAAAATATTAATCAGTGAATACGGAACGGATGTATTGAGTATTAAGGCAATAACCAAAGAACTAGAAAATCAAGAGATACAAAGCAGCAGTTCATTAGTAAAAGGATTGTTTGATTATTTTAAATATTATGATTCTTCATTTTTTGTTAAAAAAGATGAACAAAAGAGACTTTTGGCCAAAAGCATTTTCTATTACAATGACTATGATAAAGAAAGTGCTATAAGAGAAGTAATAAATCAAATCTGCGAAAATTGTGAAGAGTATACTTCTAGACAAATTTATGATGCAATTAGAGATATAATGCGTTATAATGACGGAATCTTGAAAGATAAAGATTTTAATAACTTAGCAAACAAAATTTGTGAAATTAAAGATGAAAATAAAAGGCAAGAGATAATTAATGATTTTGATCATGATTTGTATTTTGACCATTCAGAAGATGAAGATAAATTTGTGAAATTATTAAATAAAAAAATAAAAGAGCAAGAAAAAGATATTTTTATTAAGTATTTTAAGAAAATTAACGTAGGTGATTATGATGGTTCTTTAACAAGTTGGATAAGAAAACTGCAAGGAAGAAAAGAAAAGTTATCCGATGATATTTGTGAATTATTAAAATCAAAAAAATTTTTCTTGCCTGATTTATCAAAAACAATAACTCCAAATCAATGGGATTTTTGTCACGAAATATGTGGTTTTGTTATAAATGTGGATAATTCCTTAACAGTAGAAATAGTCAAAGAATTAGATACGCAATTAAAAGAAAATCCAAAAATGAGGTGTGTTAAAGAGAGGGTTGAAGCATTAAAGAAGTATGCGTTAAAAATAAAGGAGGATTAACAAATGAGAGCAGTTATATATGCGCGATACAGTTCGGATAATCAGCGTGAAGAAAGTATTGACGGACAACTTCGTGATTGCAAAAATTATGCTAAATATAACGATATAGAAATTGTTGGCGAGTATATTGACCGTGCTATGACTGCTAAATCAGATAATCGTCCAGACTTTCAACGAATGATTCGTGACAGTTATAAAGACTTATTTGACGTAATACTGGTTTGGAAATTAGACAGGTTTTCTCGTGACCGTTTTGACTCTGCTAAATATAAGGCAATTTTAAGACAAAACGGTGTTAAAGTTATTTCAGCAACTGAAAAAATTTCTGACGATGCAAGTGGTATTTTGTTTGAATCGATACTCGAAGGTTATGCCGAATTTTATTCAGTAGAACTTGCAGAAAAAGTTAGGCGTGGCATGACTGACAACGCACTAAAAGGAAAATCAAACGGTGTGCGCGCTCCGTTTGGGTATTATGTTGATGAAAATGACCATTATCAAATCGATGCCGAAACAGAACCTATAGTAAAAGAAATTTATTCGTTATACGTTGACGGAAAGAGAGTAAACGATATAGTTAAGATTATGGCGGAACGTGGAGTTCAAAATAGGAATTATCCACTAAACTATAATTCAGTTTATAGAATACTCACTAATCGTAAATACATAGGCGAATACAAATTCGGAGACGTAGTTTTGGAAGACGGAATGCCTGCTATAATTGATAAAGAAACTTTTGAGAAGGTTCAAAAACGTTTTGCAGTCAATAAAAAGGCTCCTTCAATGCGGAGAATGGACGAAGAGTATATGCTTACGACCAAATTATTTTGTGGTCACTGTGGGGCTTTAATGACTGGACAGAGTGGAACTAGTCACACGCAAACCCGATATCATTATTACAAGTGCAATCGTGCTCGTAAAAAGGAATGTAATAAAACGAGTGTTCGTAAGAAGCTTATTGAAGACGCAGTTATAGATGGCATTCTAAACCTATTAAAAGACGAATTAGTTTTAGAAGATTTATCAAATCGCATTTATGAAATGCAGTATGAACAAAGTTATACGCTTTTATCGTTAAAATCACAATTAGATAATGTTGAAAAGAAACTTAACAATATTGTTCAAGCACTTGAGAACGGGATATTTTCAAATACTACCAAACTACGCCTTGATGAACTTGAAAGTCAAAAGGAAGAGTTAGAAAAACAAATTTTTGAAGAACAATCAAACAATCCGTTCTTAACCAAAGAGCAAATATTATATGCACTATACAACTTCCGTAAAATCAATGCTGAAACAAAAGAAGGAAAACAACTTTTAATTGACAGCTTTGTAAATGCAATTTATTTGTATGATGATAAATTTGTAATAGCGTTTAATTACAAAAACAAATCAAAAACAGTAACCTTTGAGGAAATAGAGAGTTCACGCTTCACACAGGAAGCTTCACCAGAAAAACAGACGGTATGTTTACCGTCTGTTTTTATGTTATCTAAGTATCGGGAATCGAATATGGAGAAAATTTGCTTGCAAATTTGTCCGTAGGACTAAACAGTGGTCACCCACTGTTTATCGGGTAGGTCGCACAGGCGAGGTTCCCGTAGGGGTCACCAAACAAAGAAAAGAGGAACCCGTTTCCTTTAGGAGACGGGTTCGCCTTTGTTTTTAGCTTAAAAAATAAATTTCAAACACTAAAACAGTAAGGATTTTCCTTGCTGTTGTGCTATTTTAAAAACTTTTCACTTGTCAGTAAACCTTGATTATGCTAATTTTTGGATGATAAATTATAGATAAAAATAAAAATTTATGATAATATAAAGGAGAAAAAGATGAGCTTTTTTGATAATATCAAAGATAAACTAACGGCAAGTTTTAGTGATTGGATAAAGATTAACGATAATAAATCGGGATTTACAATTGAAGACTTTCCTTACGCAACAGGCGTTGATGAGGAGTTGACTAATCCACATTGTGCATTATGCGTTAGCGTAAACAATTGTTATTTTAAAAACGAAGAAGATAAAAAACCGATTGAATTTAACTACGGTAAATATAGTTTAAATCAAATACCGTTTTTAAATCGTGGGCTATATCACCCACTTTGTCATTGTAAGAAAATAGCAATTAGTAAACCTAATTACAATGAGATAGATTTTGTTGTAGAACAAGGGAAAGTTAATTGGCTTTTGAAAGATAAAATTCATTGGATACATAGTTGGGGATATAAGGATACCGATATTGATTTATTAATACGCAATTTGTTGCTCGCAATGAAAGAGGCTTATACGTTAGGAAACTATAAGAGAAAAACACATGATAAATACGGATTTAAAATCTCATTATTTATTAAACTAAAAGGAATAAATGACCATCAAGGAGAAACATATAATTTAATATCATCGTGTATGATATTCCCTAATGGTAAATTAAAAATTAACACATTTGTCGGAGGTAAAATTAAGTGAAAATATTTGATAAAGTAAAAATACTTTGTGATAAAGAAGAGTACAAAGAAAGAAACGTTCATAAAGGCGAAATAGGCACTATTTGGAGTGCTGAAATGAGAGATAATGCCTTTGAAGTAATCTTTGATAATCATGATGAACATGAGTGGTATAAATACGCCGTTGTAAGTATTGAAGACATGGAAGTTGTTGAAGACGGTAAGGCAACTGATGAAATGATTTTGGAGGGATTACCAAAAAATAATCCAGAATGGTGGTGTAAAGTAGAAGATGGGTATATACTTAACCTAAAAGGTGAACGAAAAAATAAAATACCATATGACTATGATTCGTAATTATGAACTCAAATATTTCATTAAAACTTTCCAACCTAATATTAACGGGCGTTATAAAATCTAACGCTCAATTTTGGAAATCGTATTATAATGAAGAAGTTATAAATACCTATCCTTGCGATTTGCAAGCCGTAGAGCAAGAACTTGAAGAAAAAGGCATAAAAGTAATAAGTGTATTTGATAAGAACTTTCCTATCGTAGATGTTAAACTTAAAAATAGCGAAAAGCCGTTTTTCTTTACACATAAAGGCGATATAGCGCTACTTAATAATACAAACAAAAATATTACAGTTATAGGCGTTTTAACACCTTCTAATGAAATAGTAGAAAGAGAGCAAAAAGTTGTTAAAAGTTTAACTGAAAAAGGCTTCAATATCGTAAGTGGACTTGCAAAAGGTTGCGATACAATTGCACATAGTGAAAGTATTAAAAACAACGTAAAAACGATTGCTTTTCTTCCGTCAACCATAGATAATATTTATCCAAAAGAAAATATTGCCTTAGCAAATGAGATTGTTAATAATGGTGGACTTATAATAAGCGAATACGTAAGCGAGCCAAAAAACAAATATGAAAACGTTAAAAGATTTATAGAACGTGATAGACTGCAAGCACTTTTTTCTAAAGCAGTTGTTTTAATTGCTAGTTTTAGTAAAGGCGAAGGTGATAGTGGCTCTCGCCACGCATTTGAAAAAGCCAAAGAATACGGCAAAAAGCGACTTGTTATGTTTAGGGAAACGGACGCAAGCGACTTAATATTTGGCTTAAATAAAGACTACGTTATGCAAGGCGAAAAGGTCGTATCGCAAAAAGCAATAGAGGAACTATAAGTGGTTTGAGCAAAATTTCTTTGCATAAATGTCGTTGGTGATATATAATTCGACAAAAAAATAAAAAATTTTAAAACGCATTGAAATCGCTTAAAACTTGTGTTACAATACTTAAAAGCGTAAAACGCTAAAAACAAAAGAAAAGGGGAAACAAGTATGAGTAACGTTAATCTAACTTACAACGTTAAAGACAAGCCACCTTTTGGAAGAACCTTGTTGTTTGCTTTACAACAACTTCTTGCTATTATGGCGGCAACTATCGCTGTTCCAGCAATAATCGGTAACGGCATGAGTGCTTCTGCTGCTCTATTCGGCGCAGGTGCGGGAACTCTAGTGTATTTGCTGTTCACTAAATTTAGAAGTCCTGTATTCTTAGGTTCTTCATTTGCATTCCTAAGTTCAATGTTTGCTGCTTTTGCAGGCGCAGTTTCGACTTCAATCGGCTTTATCGGTATTATTATCGGTGCAGTTATGGCTGGTCTTGTTTACGTAATTATTGCAATCGTCGTTAAGTATGCAGGAACTGATTGGATTGCAAAGATTATGCCGGCAGCAGTTATTGGACCAACTGTGGCAATTATCGGTTTATCACTAGCTGGTAACGCCATTAAAGATATGCTTTCAACCGGAACGGCTATTTCTCCTGTTTTCAACGGAGATTTCTCTGCTTATGAAATGACCTCAACCTCTCTTATTTGCTTACTTTGTGGTTTAACCACTCTTTTAACCGTAATTATCTGCTCGGTTTACGGCAAAAAGATGTTCAAAATGATTCCATTCGTAATCGGTATTTTAGCAGGTTACGTTTTAGCGTCTATCTTTACTGCAATCGGCGCAATTTTCGATATTGAAGAATTAATCATTATCAATTTCGCTAAATTTAAGGATATGCAATTCTATCCAGACTTTGCATTTCTAGTTGGAGTTAAGGACGGCTTTAAGGGAATTACCGGCAGTTACATTGCAACCTTAGCCGTTGCTTATATCCCTGTTGCTTTCGTAGTTTTCGCTGAACACCTTGCAGACCACAAGAACATTTCTTCTATCATTGGTCAAGACCTAACCAAAGACCCTGGTTTACATAGAACCCTTCTTGGCGACGGCGTTGGCTCTATGGTTGGTGCATTCTTCGGTGGTTGTCCTAACACTACTTACGGCGAATCAGTTGCTTGCGTAGCAATCTCTGGAAACGCTTCAGTTGTAACCATTCTATACACTGCAATCATGGCAATGTTAATTTCATTCATTGGACCATTCTCAACCTTCCTAGCAACCATTCCTGCTTGCGTAATGGGTGGCGTATGCGTTTCTCTATACGGCTTTATTGCTGTATCGGGTTTAAAGATGGTTCAAGCTCTCGACTTAAACGACAACAAGAACCTATTCGTTGTATCAGTTATTTTAATCGCTGGTGTTGGTAATCTTTCACTTCTATTCGGTGGAAAGGTTAAATTAACCAATATTGCATGCGCATTAATTATCGGTATTATCGTTAACCTTATTTGCAACCTAAAAGGCAAAAAGGGAAAAGACGCTGAATAATAAAGGAAAGCAAGAAATGGAAGATTATAAAAACGTTCACGTTCTAAGCCATCCGTTAATTAGGCATAAACTCGCCATAATTAGAAACAAAGAGACGGATACCAAAACTTTTAGAGAGGTTATTAGCGAGCTTGCAACTCTTATGGCTTACGAAAGTTTTAAAGACGTTCCAACCCAAGAAATCGAGGTTGAAACCCCTCTAGAAAAGGTTAAACAAACGGTAGTTAAAGAAAACTCTATCGCAATCGTGCCAATTCTTCGTGCAGGACTTGGAATGGTTGAAGGAATTCTATCGCTATTTCCGGCGGCAAAGGTAGGGCATATAGGTTTATATCGTGATGAAGAAACTCTCGAGCCAAAGGAATATTATTGTAAACTTCCACAAGGAATAGACGAGAAGGTAGTTATGGTAGTAGACCCAATGCTTGCAACGGGTGGAAGTGCTGTCGACGCTATTAACATGCTTAAAAAGAGAGGCTGTAAAAGAATCAAATTAATGTCAATAATCGCAGCGCCTCAAGGTGTTGAAAAAGTGGCTAAAGCACATCCAGACGTAGAAGTTTTCATATCTACTCTAGACAGGACTCTTAACGAACACGGCTACATTTTACCGGGTTTAGGAGATGCTGGCGACAGGATTTTTGGAACTAAATAATTAATTAAAAACGAATTGGCGAGCAACTTGTTCGCCAATTTTCTTATCTTAAAAATCATATAAAAGTTTATTCTAAAAACAATATGTAATAAAGGTAAAAAATAGCACAAAAATGTCGAAAAATTTCAAATGAGTATTGAAATACCTTAAATTATATGGTAAAATAAAACAGTATTAATCTATTTATAAGGTTACTTGGTGAAAAAGGAAGAACATCGTGGAAGAATATCAAAGCAAAATTAAAAGGATTCTCATTTCTCAAGAAGAAATTAAAGTCGCAACAGAAAAAGCAGGCAAGTATATCGATAGCCTTTATGACGGAAAGCCAATTTTACTCGTAAGCGTTCTTAAGGGAGCGTTCGTGTTCCTGGCAGACTTATGTAGAGCCGTTTCCGTTCCTTGCGAAATAGACTTTATGTGCGCTAAAAGTTATTATCAAGGCACTATGTCTACGGGTATGGTAAACATTAAAATGGATTTAGACCACGATATTACAAAATACAACGTAATTATTGTTGAAGATATTATCGACACGGGTAGAACTCTTAAAGATATTTATAATTTGTTAAAATCTAGAAATCCACTTTCTCTTCACGTAATAACCCTTTTAGACAAACCTGAAAGAAGGGTAGTAGAGTTTAAGCCAGACTATACCCTATTTACTATTCCAGACCATTTTGTAATCGGTTATGGATTAGATTGTGCAGAACTTTATAGAAATTTACCATACATAGCAGAATATGGCGAAGATGCTTAATTAGGATATTTAGCCAAAAGGCTTAATATAAAGGAAATTTTTTAAAGGAGATTTTGGTATGAAACAATCTTTCAACAACACCAAGTTTGGAAAAGCTTTGGGTATGAAACCAGATACCAGCGCAAAGACAGAAGTTATTGCTGGTATTACCACGTTCTTTGCAATGTGTTACATACTCATTACTAATCCAAACCAAATGACAGGTTTCTACAAATGGCTAGGCGCTGAAATGAATGCGCTATGGAACGCTTTATATGTGGGAACGATTATTGCAGCAGTGCTAGGCACTTTACTTTATGCATTCCTTGCTAAAAAGCCATTTGCACAAGCTTCTGGTATGGGACTTAACTCATTCTTCTTCACCTCATTTATTATTCCAGCGTTAGTTTTTAATCCAGAAATAAATGACTTTGGTGGATACACCGATGGATTATACGCAAATTTTGGTGCAGGATTAGTCATCATCCTTCTTTCCGGTTTAATATTCTTAATTTTATCAGTTACCGGTTTAAGAAGTTATATTGCTAAAGCACTTCCTGACTGCTTAAAGAAAGCAATTCCTGCTGGTATCGGCTTGTTTATTGCTTTATTAGGACTAAAGGGTGCATTCTTAGTTATTGATAATAAGTATACCTTTGTTCAACTTGGCGACTTGTCTAAATGGACAATGTATAATGGTTATGGCGAATTAGCTGGTGGTGCTGCACCTATGCTAGCTGCATTGCTTGGCTTACTTGCAATCGTAGTATTTAACAAGGTTGGCTTTGGCTGGATGAAGAAAGCGTCTATCGTATTAGGTATTTTAGTATCTACCGTTCTATACTATCTATTTACATGGACTGCTCCTAAATTTGAATTTGGTGCAATTGGTCAATCATTTACTGATTTTGGAAACCTTGGTTTCTCTGTTTTCAAGGGTTCAAGTTGGTCTGCTGCGTTTGACGGCGTTACTATCGGTGGAATTTTTACTGTAATAATGTTAGTTATAACATTCTGTTTAGTAGATATGTTCGATACTATTGGAACTCTTTACGGTGCATCTTCTCAAGCAGGTATGCTTGATGAAAACGGCGACCCATTAGATATTGAAAAGTGCATGCTTTGCGACTCTATTGCAACAACTGCTGGTGCAATGGTTGGTGTTTCTACCGTTACTACTTTCGTTGAATCAGCATCGGGTGTTGCAGAAGGTGGCAGAACCGGTTTAACTGCTTTAGTTACTTCTGGCTTATTCCTAATTTGTCTATTCTTAACTCCTCTTGCAAGCATTATTCCAGGCGTTGCAACTGCTCCAGCACTTATCTACGTTGGCGTTCTAATGCTTAAGAACTTCAAAGCAATAGATATGGACGACCTAGCAAGTGCAGTTCCTGCATTCTTAACCTTAATAATGATGCCATTAACATATTCTATTTCTAATGGTATCGCTATTGGTGCGTTCTCTTACGTTATTATAAAGCTATTCACGGGCAAATTTACCAAGAAAGATATAGTTGTTACGGTTATTGCTGTATTATTCATTCTCAGCTTTATTATTTCTCCAATGAACCCAGTGGATTTAAAAGCATTAGGCTACACAGTTACTAAACCTTCTCTTTAAATAGAAAAAGGTTAGAGATAACTCTCCACCTAATAAATAAAAAATCTTAAAAGGCTCGAAAAATTTTTCGAGTCTTTTTTATTTTTAAAAATTTTCTTCTAATATTAAAATCTTGTTGACAAATCAACAAGATGAGAGTATAATCAACTTGTTGACAAATCAACAAGTGGGGGGGGTATTATGCAAGAGAGGTTCAAGGAATTTACTGTTTTAATTACTAGGTTAAATAGGTGTATTCACAAAATAAAAACAGAAGAAATGGCAGAATTTAATCTTAAAAGCCCACACGTTTCGTGTCTATACTATTTATTCAAAATGCAACCTCTTACGGCAAATGAACTATGTGGTATATGCGCAGAGGATAAAGCCTCTATTTCTCGTTCGATAGAGCATCTTGAAAAAGAGGGATATTTGATATGTTCTTCTGGGGCGAAAAAGAGATATAACGCGCCTTTTACCCTTACCGATAAGGGAGAAAACACGGGTCGAATGATTGCAGATAAAATCGACGCCGTTTTAGAAGGTTCTAGTTTTGGGGTTAGTGACCAAGATAGGCAAATTATGTATAAAAGTCTTGGTGTTATTTTGGATAATTTACAAAAATATTGCATGAAATACGAAGAAAAAGGAGAATAATATGGCAATTAAATTAATGATAGACTCTGCCTCGGATATAACCAAGGAACAAGCAGAAGAATTAGGCGTTATGCTTATGTCGATGCCTATCGCTATTGGCGACGAAGAATATTTTGACGGGGTAGATATAACTCCTAGAAACTTTTACGAAAAACTAATTGAAAGTAATGAGTTGCCTAGAACTAGTCAAGTTTCCCCATATCGTTTTGAAGAAGTTTTCGAGGAGCAAACTGCAAAAGGAAACGAAGTAGTTGCTATACTTCTTTCTTCTAAACTATCTGGAACTTACGAAGGTGCTAAAAAGAGCGCCGAAAAGTTTAAGGATAAGGTATTTGTTATAGATAGCATGAGTGCGTCTGTTGGTGAGAGAATGTTGCTAGAATATGCTTTGCGCCTAGTAAAAGAAGGATTAAGCGCAAAAGAAATTGCAGACAAACTAGAAGAGATTAAGGGAAAAGTTCGCATAATGGCTGTTGTAGACACCCTAAAATATCTAAAGAAAGGAGGCAGAATTTCTACGGCAACGGCAATTGCTGGGGAAATGTTGTCCATCAAACCTGTAGTCGCTTTAGTTGATGGCAAGGTAAAAATGGTTGGCAAAGCAATGGGTTCTAGAAAGGCAAATAATCTGCTTAATCAAATAGTTGAAAGCAATGGTGGAATTGATTTTTCATTACCTTTTGGAACGATTTGGTCAGGACTAAACGATTCTATGCTACAAAAATACATAAACGACAGCGCACATTTGTGGCAAGATAGCGTAAAGGAAGTTCCATCTTACCCAATCGGCGCAACTATAGGAACTCACGTAGGTCCGGGCGCAGTTGGAGTAGCCTTTTTTGCTGTAAAACCTGTTTAATTAAATTCTTCTTCTCCCTGCAAAAATTGTGGGGAGATATTTTTTCGATACAAAATTTATTTTCGATTTACTTGATAAATATCGAAATTCCGTGTATAATATAAGTATAGTTGACGATTTTGCTCGAAATGTTGCGAATAATTCGACGGAAATGAGCAAAACGGGCAACGTGGACAGATTGGTGTGAATTTTATATTGGTGGTGGAACATGAACGTTTTACACATGAAGTATGCCGTAGAGATTGCTAACGCAGGCTCTATGAACAAAGCGAGCGAACAACTCTACATCGCACAACCTAACCTTAGTAGGGCAATCAAGGACTTGGAGCACGATTTAGGCATTACTATTTTCCGTCGTTCTCCAAAAGGCATAACGCTTACGCCTGAGGGCGAGGAATTCATCGGCTACGCTAAAAAAATTCTTGCCGAAATGGACGAAGTTGAATACATGTATAAGCACAGGTTTGAGGTTAAGCATAAGTTCTCAATCTCCGTGCCTAGAGCGTGTTATATTTCAGACGCTTTTGCGAGTTTTTCTAAAAATCTTCTAAAAAAAGATACCGAGGTTTTCTATCACGAAACCAACTCGCTTAACGCTATAAATAACATTCTTCAAGCAGATTATAAACTTGCAATCATTCGCTATGCCGAAACTTACGACAAGTATTTTAAGGAAATGTTTGAAAGTAAAGGGTTAAAAGCCGAAACGGTTGCCGAGTTTAAGTATAGCCTTATCATGAACAAGAAATGCCCAATCGCAAACAAGCCTAACATAACGGTGGGCGACCTTAAAGAATATATCGAAATTGCTAGGGCAGACCAATTCGTTCCATCTTTGCCACTTTCAACGGTAAAGCAAGGCGAATTTGATAAGAATATTTCAAGACGTATTTTCGTTTTTGAAAGAGCAAGCCAATTCGACCTTCTTTCTAAAAACACCGAAACGTTTATGTGGGTGTCTCTCGTTCCAGACAAGGTGCTAGAAAGATACGACCTTATAAATAGAGAATGCGAAAACGATAGACCTACCTATAAAGACGTTTTAGTTTACAAAAAAGACTACACCTTAAGCGACCTAGACAACGCTTTTATTGAAGAATTAAAACTCGCTAAAGAAAAATATAAACACGTTAAATAAATATAAAAGATAGTCCCGAAAGGTTTTCCTTTCGGGACTTAAAGTTTTATTTAGTATTATTTAACAAAATCGAGAAGTTTAACTGCGTCAAGTTTATCGTAGTTTTTAATAAACTCGGCAAGTTCTTTTGCGATAATTTTTGCGCCACCCTCGTCGTCGCTTTCGACGTTAAGTGGTAGAAGTGGGTCGTGTAAACTCATTCGAAGTAAGAACCAGCCGTTGCCGTGTTCCTTATCTAGATTAACTCTAATTCCCTCATAGTTAGAAGGTGCGATTTCCCAACCTTCTTGCTCGCTAGCATAAATAGTAAGGTCGTTAATGACCTTTAAGCCGTATTCCTTAAAGTCGTCTAATAGAATATTCATTCTAAACTCAACGCTTTCTTTTGGCTCTTTAAGGTCGGCGATTAAACTTTCTAGGGTATAGCCTTGTTTTTTGCTGTTTGCAAGTTCAATTAGAAGTTTAGTAACGAGATATGCGCCGTCGTCTAGGAAATAGTTTTCCTTTAAGGCACCGTGTCCCGAAGTTTCGATTGCTAATTGGCTATCTTGATTTCTATTGTTAAGGCGAATAGATTCGTTAATAACGTTTCTATAACCACGCTTAAATCTGTGATGAATACCACCTTTAGCCTTAATAAACTCGTTAAGTCCCGTGCTAGTGATAGAGTCGGTTACGATAGTAGTGCCAGGGTGTTCACGAAGAAGAATAGCAGATAGCATAGCGATTATACGGTTACGATTAAGTTCACTTCCGTCGCTCAAAACTGCGCCGGCTCTGTCAACGTCGGTATCGAATATAATACCAAAGTCGGCGTTATTTTGCTTAACTGCCTCGGTAATGCTCTTCATAGCGTCTTTATCTTCCGGGTTAGGAATGTGGTTAGGGAAACTGCCGTCTGGCTCTAAAAATCTACTTCCCGTCGTGTCTGCACCAAGAGGCTTTAACACTTTGTGGGCAAAGAAACCACCTGCGCCGTTACCTGCGTCAACAACGATTTTAAATCCTTTAAGTGGCAGGTCGCTATTAGTAGCCGTTTTAATCTTATCAACTAAAATTTGTGAATAAGTTCCCATAAAATCGGCGTAGGTAAGCGTGCCTATTGGAAGTTCGGTTAGCGTAGATTCTTCGGCATAACTTAAAATAGCCTTGATATCTTCTTTTTCTAAACCACCCTTTTCGGTAAAGAACTTAAAGCCGTTTCTGTTAAAAGGAAGGTGGCTTGCAGTAATCATAACAGTTCCGTCGAACTTATAACCTTCGGTAACGCACGCCATAAACATTGCAGGGGTGCTAGCCATTCCAAAATCAGTTACGTTAATTCCTTGCTTAATAAGAGAAGTGCATAGCCAGTTGCAAAGATTTTCGCCAGATAGTCTAGAATCTCTACCAACTGCAACTCTTAAATTTTTCTTTCCCGTCTTGTTAACAAGCCATAAAGCAAAGCCCCTTGCTATGTCAAAAGTAGCCTCTTTTGTAAGGTTAACGTTTTGACCTTCAACACCTTCTAGGGCAACGCCTCTAATATCGCTTCCGTTTTGTAACTTTTTGTAATCCATAATAAATCCTTTGAATGTTTTTATAAAAAAATTATACCACATATTACATTTTGTAGCAAGGTAAAAAGAAAGGATATAGAGATTTTTATTATATAAGGTATATATAAAGCGTTGACTTAAAATTCTTATGAGAGTATAATCAAGATGTTTGGAGAAATAGATATGCCTGAAGTTGAATTATTATTGTCAAAAGTGCAGGATAGTAAAAAAGAAAAAAGCACCAAATTTTTAATTTGGGCAGGCTTTTTCGTTTACCTTTTAATGATGGGTTCTAAAAACGTATATACTGCAGAAGTTGCGGCAATTCAACTAGCATTTGGCAAAACTAAAGCCGAAACTAGCTTAGCAATGACATACTATTTTATAACCTACGCAATAGGTCAATTAGTTATTGCCCCTTTGTTTAGGAAGATAAACTTAAAGGTTTTTTTAACGGTAACAATGGGGTTGTCTTCGCTTGTAACCATATTATTGGGCGTGTCGCCAAGCATGGAACTTTTGTATCTTCTATGCGCAATAAACGGCGTGTTGCAAGCAGGCGTGTATAGTGGTGTAATGGCTGTTGTAAGTAAGTATGCTCCAGCACGATTATTGCCTTATGCAAACAAGGTTATGAGTGCAGGTGGGGCGATTTACGGGGTTATTTCCTACGGCGTTCCTGCAATCTTCGTTGGCTTTGGGCTTTGGAACGTTCCATTTATCTTGCTTGGTATAATCTTTGCAATTTCGGTTGCCGTGTTCTTTTTAGCCATTCAAAACATGAAGAAATATCCACCTGAAATAGGCGTAGAAAAGGGAAAACCTACCTATTCTACAAACGAGCCTATGTATATAGACGTTAGTTCAAAGGGTAAAAAGATTATTTTCTTTAGTATCATGGGATTTGTTGCGCTTGGAAACGTAATGTATTATATGATTATGCAATGGGTTCCTAGCCTGCTTAACGAACAATTTGGCATGGACTTGTCTTATTCTATATTAATAACGTTGCTAGTTCCAGTAGCCGTTTTTGGTTGTTCGCTAGTATCTATTCAATTGTGTGAAAAATACAAAAATATTTTTAACGTAAGCCTAACGATAACAGCAGTTTCCCTCGTTGTGTTTGCGCCAATGCTTATATTTTATAACGTAAACATAATATTTACAATCGTGTGTATGATTGGTTATATTGCAATTTCTTCTGCCGGAAGAATAATATACAGCTCGGTTTTAGCATTCAAAATGCGAGCACATATCAACACGGGTAGTTTTCTCGCTTATATAAATGCAATAGCAGCAGTAATCGCAGGTGTTGCGCCACCTATTGCAGGACTAATTATCGATGGGGCAGGTTACGGCGCATTATTTACCTTTATATTCATATTCGGTCTAGTCTTTACGGGACTTTTATTCATTTGTTCAAGAATGGTTAAAAGAACACAAAAAAAGAACGAACAAGCAAAAATCGTTTAACAAAATAACTAAATAAAGAAATTAAAAAAGCAAGGCATTCGCCTTGCTTTTTCTTATCCATGCTTTATTCTATTTCTAAATTTTCGATATTAAAAAGTTCGTGGTCTAAAAATTCAAGCACGGTCATGCCAAACCCATTTGCTAAAAGCAAAACTGTAGATAGGGTAACGGTTTTGCTTTTTCCACTCATAATCCATTGCATATGTCCGTGTTGAATGCCCGAAAGTTGTTCTAAACGATACTGCGTCATTTTCTTTTCTGTAAGCAAACCAACTATTCTTTTAGCCACAGCACCATTAACAGTCATTTTATACCCCCTATGAAAGAACAAATACGAAAGAACACTTTCATATTTATTATATTCTTTTTGCAAGGAAATATAAGAATGGATACTTCCCTATTAGTTGCTTAAGTTGTTGTTCTTTGATATAATATGAAAGAATACATTCCTAATAGGGGGGGGGTAGAAATGATAATAACTTTTATTGGTCATTCTAATTTTTCAGAAAAAGAGAAATTAACGATAGGTGTTTTGGAAGAAATTGTCAAAGACAACGACGTTGAATTTTTTCTAGGAGGCTACGGGAGTTTTGACGAGCATGCTATAAATATTGCTCTACAATATAAGGAAAAACACGAAAATGCAAAAATAATCTTTGTTACGCCGTATATTTACAAGAATTATTTCTTAATAGGTGGAATGAAAAGGAAGGTAGACGAGATAATTTACCCCGAAATAGAAAAAGTTCCTAAAAGACTTGCAATTATAAGAAGAAATGAGTGGATGATAGAAAAAGCCGACGTTGTGATTGCTTACGTAAAATATTCTTTTGGTGGGGCTAGAATGTCTTACGATTACGCTTTTAGAAAAAATAAGAAGATAATAAATTTAGCAAATTAAAAAAGCAAGGCTAATGCCTTGCTTTTTCTTATTGTAGTTTTTTGGTTATCTTTGAACTCTACCAGATGCGTCGCCACCAGCAAGAGTTTCAACTTCCTTAACGCTAACCATGTTGTAGTCGCCTTCAATAGAGTGCTTTAAGCAACTTGCAGCAACTGCAAATTCAATAGTCTTTTGAGCGTCGTAGCCAGAAAGTAGAGAGTAGATAAGTCCACCACCGAAACTATCGCCACCACCAACTCTATCAACAATGTGCATAGCGTATTTCTTTGAGAAATAAGCCTTGCCGTCGGTGTAAAGCATTGCAGACCAGTTGTTGTCGTTAGCAGATAAACTTTCTCTTAAAGTGATTGCAACACCCTTAAATCCAAATTTATCGGTTAGTTTTTGAGCAACTGAAATATAACCTTCGTGGTTTAATTTACCAGAATAAATGTCCGTGCCGTCAGCCTCGATACCGAAAACGTCTTTAGCGTCTTCTTCGTTAGCGATACAGTAGTCAACGTATTGACAAAGTTCGCCCATAACCTTACCAGCCTTTTCTTTAGACCATAATTTTTTACGGAAGTTAAGGTCGCAAGAAATGGTAATGCCACGTTTTTTAGCCTCTTTACAAGCCTTTAAGGTGATGTTTGCAACTGCGTCTGAAAGAGCAGGGGTAATACCAGTCCAGTGGAACCATTCAACACCCTCGAAAATCTTTTCCCAATCGAAGTCGTCTTCGCTAGCCATAGCGATAGAAGAATATGCTCTATCGTAAATAACCTTACTTGGACGTTGAGATGCGCCTTTTTCGCAGTAGTAGATACCAACTCTTTCGCCACCACGAACAACTTTAGACGTATCAACACCGAATTTTCTTAATGAGTTAATAGCCATTTGACCAATTTCGTGGCTAGGAAGTTTAGAAACGAATTGAGCGTCTATGCCATAGTTAGCAAGAGATACGCAAACGTTTGCTTCAGCACCACCAAAAGTAGCCTCGAACTTATCGCTTTGAACGAATCTTAAATAATTTTCTGGGGCAAGTCTTAACATTAACTCGCCGAACGTTACAACTTTTTTCATATTAATTTTAATGCCTCCTTACAAGTAGCGACGATATCGCCCTTCATCATAAAACTACCACCAACGGCGTAGATTTTATCAAATTCCATAAATTCTTTAAGGTTTGTTAAGTCAACACCACCCGTTGGAATAAACTTGATTTGTGGGAATGGTGCGGCAAGCGCTTTAAGTGCCTTTAAGCCACCGTATACGTTTGCAGGGAAGAACTTAACGATAGTAATTCCAAGAGAAATTGCTTGCATAATTTCGGTTGGGGTAACGCAACCAGGGAAATATGGCACGTTAGCCTTTTTACAAATTTTAGCAACTTCGACAGAAAGTCCTGGTGAAACGATAAACTTAGCGCCAGCCTTTAAGGCTTTTTTACATTGAGCGCCGTTGATAACGGTGCCTGCGCCAACGTTCATGTCAGGGAACTTTTCAACGGCAAGGCGAATAGCCTCTTCAGCGCAAGCCGTTCTAAAAGTAATTTCGGCACAGTTTATTCCACCTTCTTTTAACGCAGTTAAGGTAGGAACTGTGTCTTCTAAAGTTTTGATTACAACAACAGGTATTAGTTTGTCCATATTATTTCACTCCTAAATATTTTATAGAGTTGTTGTAAGAAATATCTTCAACAACTTTACCAACTAAATTAAAGTCGTTAGTCATTTCACCCTTTTCCATCATATCGCCAAGGTAGTTACATAGAATTCTTCTAAAGTAGTGGTGGCGAGGATAAGAAAGAAGTGAACGGCTATCGGTTAGCATACCAACGAAAACGGCGATATGTCCGGTTGCAGTAAGGTCTTCGAGGTGTTTTTCCATACCAACTTTGTTGTCTAAAAACCACCAAGCAGGGCCGTATTGCATTTTGCCGTTAGCCTCGTCGCTTTGGAAACTGCCGATAAGCGTCATAATTTCAGCATTCATTTTTGGGTTTAGGTTAAACACGATAGTTTTTGGTAAACTGTCTTCGCTGTTTAGTCTATCGAACAATCTACTCATGGTAGAAATGCTGTTTTTGTCTGAAATGCTATCAAAGCCCGTATCTAAACCGAGTTTAGCAAGCATGTTAGCGTTGTTGTTACGCATTGCGCCTACGTGAAGTTCGGTTGCGATTTTGTATTTAGCGTATAACTTCATTAAGAAGTAAGTGAAGTATCCCTTAAACGCATCTGCTTGTGAAGGGGTAACGCCTTTTCCAGAAAGAACTGAAATTAAAGCGTCGTTAGCATCTTCTTTGGTTGCGATTGGAAGAACACATTCAACTGCAATGTCAGCAGCAGTAGTGCCAACCTTAATAAACTCTTGAAGTCTAATCTCGATAGCCTTTTCTAGGTCGTCGATATTTGCAATTTTGTGGGTTAAACCTTCTAAAATAGCGATATAGTCGCAGTAAGGTTTAGCCTCGATATTCATAATCTTGTCTGCTCTAAACGCAGGGATAACTTTGAATTTGTAGTCTTTCTTTGCGATTTCAACAAAGGTTGAAAGGTCGTCGAAAATCTCGTTAGTGGTAAATAGGTGAGATACGTTAGACTTTTCGATTAAACTTTGTGGGGTAATGTGGTTTAACTTGATATAATCGTTACACCAGTCCCAAATAAGTTCGGCGTTGTCTTCGTTGATTTCGATTTCGCAGTTAAAGAATTCTTTTAATTCTACTTGCGACCAATGGTAAAGTGGGTTACCGAAAGCAGTTCCTAAAGTTTTGCAGTAAGCAACGAATTTTTCCTTATTTGACTTATTGCCCGTGATGTATTCTTCGTTGATGCCGTAGTTTCTCATTAATCTCCACTTATAGTGGTCGCCGTTTAGCCAAATTTCGTAAACGTCAGAAAATTCTGCGTTTGCTAAAAGTTGCTTTTCAGGTAAGTGACAATGATAGTCGAAAATAGGCATATTTTTTGCATATTCGAAGTATAACTTTTCTGCTGATTTGTTAGTAAGTAAGAAATTATCCTTAATATAACTCATAACGTAACTCCCGTTTTGTAGAATGCGATTTCTCTAATATCTTCGCTCTTACATTTGTATTCGCCGTTAACAGTTTTGATTAATAGGTCGAAAAGTTCGTCTTCGTTCATTGGGTAAGCGTTAAAGTCTATCCAATTATCTTTAAATGCAGATAAACGATTATTCGTAGCGATTTTCATAGTAGGAACGAAAGTAGAGAACGGTGTGCCTCTTCCCGTCGTGAATAAAACTACTTGGCAACCACTGCTTGCTAGAGCAGTAGATGCGATAAGGTCGTTTCCTGGGGCATTAAGCGCAGAAACGCCTTGTTTTTTAACTAATTCGCCGTAATCTAAAACGTCAACGATTTTAGTAGTGCCTGCTTTTTCGATACAGCCAAGGCTCTTTTCTTCAAGAGTGGTGATACCACCTTTTTTGTTGCCTGGGCTTGGGTTTTCGTAAACAGGGAAGCCGTTTTTAGTATAGAAAGCTTTAAAATCTACAATCATTTTCTTATATTTTTCAAAGATTTCTTGGCTTTCGCACTTGTTCATTAAAAGTTGTTCAGCGCCGAACATTTCAGGAACTTCGGTTAGGATAGCGCTTCCACCAAAGGAAACGATTTTGTCTGAGATTCTACCAACAAGTGGGTTAGCAGTAAGCCCTGAATATCCGTCGCTACCACCACATTTTAAACCGATACAAAGTTCGCTTAATGGAACGTCCTCTCTTTTAGCGTCTTTATATTGGTCGGCAAACTCTTTGATGATAGATAAGCCGTATTCAACGTCGTCTTCCACTTCTTGAGTGTTAAAGAATGCGATATTGTCGCGATTATAAGGTGCTAGATATTCCTTAATTCCGTCAAGGCCGTTGTTTTCGCAACCGAGTCCAACGAATAAAACTGCACTTGCATTAGGGTTTAGAGCTATAGAGCAAAGAAGTTTTTTGATGTTTTCGTTATCTTCGCCAAGTTGACTGCAACCAAATTGGTGGGTAAGCGCAAAAATTCCGTCGATAGAACCGGTTACGTATTTTTGAGCGAGTTTTTCAATTCGCATACAAACGTTGTTAACGCAACCAACGGTAGGAATAATATAAATTTCGTTTCTAATTCCTGCTCTTCCATAAGGACGCTTAAAGCCCTTAAAGAAACCTTGCTTAATATCAGGTTCAACGATATTAGGGGTATAGGAATATTCAAAACTTTCGTCAAGGTGAGATTTTACGTTGTGGGTATGCACCCAATCTCCCTCTTTAATATCGCAAGTTGCTCTGCCGATAACTTCGCCGTATTTAATAACGGGTTGACCTTTTTCAATATCTTTAAGAGCGAACTTGTGTCCTGCAGGGATTTTATCGTCGCCTGCAAGATTAATTCCAACGTTGTCTTTTTGGTTAATAATTACTGTATTTTTCATAGAAGTTCTTTTCCTGCCTTGATAAGTTCAAGATTTTTCTCAACTTGTTCAGCAAAGCCCTTGTAAGCAGTTAAGTCTTCGCCCCAAACGTTAACGTCTTTCATAAAGTCGATTGCGCTACCACCATTTGCAAAGAATTCTAGGTATGGAGCGTCGTCGATATATTGAACAGACTTATGTGGAAGAACAGCCTTATAAATATCGCCGTCTTTTACTAATGAAGTATAAACTGCCATTAAGTAAGAGAAACCAATAGTCATATTAGGAGCGATTTTGCCGTTAGCGTTGTAGTAATCCTTAAAGCTTGGTAAGTCTCTTGCTTTCCACTTGGAAATGCTGTTTAGTGAAATGCTGATTAATTGGTGATTTAAGTATGGGTTAGAGAATCTTTCTCTAATGCTGTCTGCAAAAACCGTGGTTGCCTTAATATCGTTAGAAACGAAAGGAACGATTTCTTCGGCAAGAGTGTCGTTTAGGAACTTAACGAGTTTAGGGTCTTCCATACAATCGTAAACGGTTTCAGCACCTAACCACATACCTGCGCAAACGATATTTGTGTGGCTTCCGTTAAGAACACGAACTTTACGTTTTTTGTAGTAGCCGATATCTTCGGTTAAAACGACTTCGATATTGTGAACGCCGTCTTTAACGTATTTAGCGATATCGCCCTTCTTTTCAACAGCCCAAAGACCGAATGGTTCGCCAATAGAAACGAGTTCGTCTTTCTCGCCTAAAAGTTTTTCAATATGAGCAACGTCTTCAGGGGTTTTTGGGTAACCTGACACGATTCTATCAACTAGAGTGTTACAGAAGAATAATTTACTATCAATCCATTTGTCGAACTCGTTAGATAAGTTCCATAACTTAACGTATTTTTTAACGCAAGAATATAAAGCGTCTGCGTTGTTATCAATAAGTTCAACAGGAAGAAGATATAGGTCGCCTGCTTTTTCGCCTAAAGTATTAAAACGGTGTAGTAAAAGTTTTGTAAGTTTAGCAGGGTAGGTAATTTCGTTAAGACCGTTAATATCGTCCTTTTCGTTGTAGCAAATACCAGCCTCAGTAGTGTTAGAAACTATGATTTTTAGTTCTTCGTCTGCAAAACAGTTGCAAATTTTGTCATATTCTTCAAGGTCTAAAACGCTGTTTAGAACGTCTACCTTATAAGGGTCTTCAACGGGCTTTCCGTCTTTTACACCACGAAGAAGAATGTGGTATTTATTGTTTTGCTTTTTAAATCTTTCAAGCGTGCCGAATGGAATTGGCTTAACGATATCAACCGAATATTCGCCACCTTCTTTATTAAGGGTGTCAAAATAAAGGTCTACGAAAGTTCTTAAAAAGTTGCCTTCGCCAAATTGTAAAACTTTAATCATTTTGTATCTCCTATTAGACCGATTTTTAGTTTTTATGGTCTATAAATTTTTAGTTTGTTGGAAACCACTTCAATTTCAAAAGGAATATTGTCGTAAAGTTCCCCGTCTACGTTAACGGTGTAGTCGCCGTTTGGAATAATTTTAATTTTCTTCGCCTTAAAGTGGTGAGTCTGTGGAAGGTTTAAAATCTTGCCACCCTTTAATTTCATAAATGCATTGATAATTTTAAGTTTAGGCATCTCGTCAACGGCAACGAAATCTAATAGGTTGTCCGTTGGGGTGGCCTCGGGGCAAATTTCAAGCCCTCCACCAAACCTATGCCCGTTTGCAATGCCAGCGATAAACGATTTAAAGTGGTGTGTTTCGCCGTCTAAAACAGCGTCGAATTCGGTATAATCGAAATTAAAAAGCGTTTTAACTAGACAAGTCGTGTAGGCTAGTTTACTTTTATGCTTTTTCGCCGAGTAGCGTTTAAGAACGTCTACGTCGATTCCCGTGCCTATTACGTTAAAGCCACGCACGGTTGGCATTTGCATAAAGTCGGTATATTTTGGGTGAGAATCAATTATTAAGTCTAGCGCTTTAATAGGGTCTAGCGGTAGTTTAAGCGCAGATGCAAAATCGTTGCCCGTGCCACAAGGTATAATTCCAAGGTTAACCTTTTCAAAATTAGAAAAGCCGTTAAGAACTTCGTGCAACGTTCCGTCGCCACCCACAACTATAATATCGGTTGCGCCGTTATTTATAAGCATTTGGGTAAGTTCGGTTGCTTGGTTAGGGCATTTAGTCATGTGAATAACGTATTCTACGCCACGTTCAACCAATCGGCTTTCTATTTTTGGAAGAGCCTTTTTTATTTTTCTACCGTCTTTTCCACCGGCAGAGGGGTTTATAATGAAATTAAAAACGTTCATATTTATCTTTTGCTTTGAGTTTTAGTAGGTTGCTTTTCGTCAAACAAACTCAACTAAAACAACATACATTTATTATAACACAAAAAGACGGCGTGTCAATAAGAAAGGCATTAAAAAAGTTGCACGTTTTATGCAATATCTTCCAATTTTCGAAAAATTATGTTACAATAAAAATGATGAAAAAAATTATAGACCAAAAAATTGAAAATTTTGCAAAATCCTTGCCTTATCCTTTGTATTTCGTGGGTGGGCTCGTTCGCAATTATTTAATTCAAAAAAACCTATCCACCGACCTGGACGTATGTGGGGCGACTTCGGTTGAAGAAATAGAAAACGCCCTTAAAAATCACGGTGGAAAGGTGGTTGCTTCTTACAAGAGAACGGGAACTATCGTTTTTGCGTTAAACGGCAAGAAATACGAATATACCCAGTTTAGAAAGGACGACTATTCGGCAGGTGGGAAATATCAACCCGACGAGGTGGAGTTTACCACAGATATTAACGAGGACGCAGTTAGGCGAGATTTTAAGTGTAACGCCGTTTACTACGATATAGTAGGTGAAAAGTTCGTAGACCCGTTAGGTGGGATAGAAGATATAAAAAATAAAGTTTTAGACACGGTAAAAGAGCCAAAAGAAGTGTTTTCTCACGACGGGTTAAGACTGTTGCGCTTATCGAGATTTTGTGGAGAATTAGGCTTTACACCTACTCGGGAAGTGTTAAAAAGCGCAAAACAAAACGCAAGTAATATCGACGATATTTCGGTGGAGAGAATTTGGGAAGAAATCAAAAAAATTCTAGTAGCCGACGATAAGTATTCTTTCTCGCCAAAGAACGGGCATTATACAGCCTTAAAAGTGCTAGACCAAACTAGAGTTTTAGATAGAATTTTCCCTCAGTTAACAGAGGGAAGAGGTTTATCTCAGCGAAAAGATTTCCACGATTACGACGTTTTAGAGCATAGTTTAAGATGCGTTTTATATGCGCCTAAAGAGGTGAGAGTTTCTGCGTTGTTGCACGACGTGGCTAAGCCTTGTTTAACGATTAAAAACGGTAATTCTTACGGGCACGACAAAGAGGGCGCAAGACTTGCTAAAAACTTGCTAAAAAGTTTAAAAGCAGACAATAAAACGATAGAGAAAACCTGTCGAATTATAAGCGCACACATGCTAGACTTAGATTGCAAAACTAAAGAGAGCAAGATAAGAGGTTTTATAATTAAAAATCACGATATTTTTGAAGAAGTTTTAGCCTTAAAACAAGCTGATTTTTCGGCGTGTAAGGACGATACGAGTGAATGTCCAACCGTTACAAAGTGGAAAGAAATATATCAAAAGATGATAGACGAGGGAGTTCCTTTTTCCATAAAGCAATTAAAGATAAGCGCCACCGACTTAATCGAGTTAGGTTTTAAGGGCGAAAGTATAGGCAAAGAACTCAATGCGCTTTTAGAGTTATGTATAGTTTATCCCGAAAAAAACACGGCAAAAATTTTATTAAACAAGGCAAAAGAGCATTCAAGATAGCAAAAAAACCTAAAAACTAGAGTTTTAAAGGGGATAAATTAGTTAATTTTGTTGACAAAGTAAAAGAAAGTATATATAATTACTATACTTGTTTTGCTAGGCATACGGCAAAACGCATAACCTTGCTTGCTTGAAATAAAGTAAGCCGAATAAGTCCAGGAGGTAAAAAACATGACTAAATACGAAATGCTTTACATTATTGACGCTTCTTTAGCAGACGAAGCAAAAGAAGCAATCATTAAAAAGTTCGAATCTTTAGTTACTGATAACGGTGGTGTAGTAGAACAAATCGACCGTTGGGGAGTGAAGAAATTACAATACCCAATCAACTACAAAACCGAAGGTTACTACGTTTTAATGAACTTTGAAGCAGCAAAAACCTTAGTTGAAGAAATTAAGCGTATTGCAGGCATTACAGACGGTTTAATTAGAAGATTAATAACCAAAAGATAAGAGATTAGGAGAAAATGTATGAATAAAGTTATCTTAGTGGGTAATTTAACCAGAGACCCAGAACTTTCTGAAACCCCAAGTGGAATTGCAGTATGCAGATTTTCAATTGCCGTATCAAGGGATTATTCTAACGCAGAAGGAAACCGTGAGGCAGATTTTTTCAACATTACGGTATGGCGTGGAAGAGCAGAAGTTTGTGGAAAATATTTAAAGAAAGGTAACAAAGTGGCTGTTGTTGGTAGGCTTCAAACTCGTTCTTACGACGATAAGGACGGCGTGAAGAGATACGTTACCGACATAGTTGCAGACGAAGTGGAATTCTTAACGCCAAAGGGAGCGCAAGGTGATTACGAAGAAACCGAAGCCGTTTCCACCAGAAGAGAACGTCCACAATTGGAAGCGATTGACGACAATCAACTTCCATTCTAATTTTGCTAAGGCAAAAGTAAATTTTTAAGGAGTATATCATGGAAGAAATTACTAACGTTACCCCTGCTACTGCAGAAACTCCTGCTCCAGCAAAAGAGGGTAAAAAATATATCAAAAGAATTCCTCGCAAAAAGGTATGTGCTTTCTGTCAAAACAAACAAGACACCGTTGATTACAAAGACATTAACTTGTTAAAGAAATACATCACCGAAGGTGGCAAAATTCTTCCTAGACGTATGACCGGCACTTGCGCTAAACACCAAAGAGTTTTAGTAAAGGCTATCAAACGTGCTAGATTAGTAGACCTTTTACCATTCAAAGGCGAATAATTTTAATTAAAATTAAAAACGGCTTGCAAACGCAAGCCGTTTTTTATTTTAGTATCGTCTATACCTTTTTTCTCGTCATACCAGGCGAAAGGTAGCGAAGCCGAAACGTTTCATTTATTTATTATCTTCTTGTTTTGGCATGATAATTTCCCCTTCTTTTTCTTCAAACTCTTTTACGCATTTTCTAATAAGATATAGAATTTGTCCATTTGCACTTCTACCTTCGTATTTTGAAATATAGTGCAACTTATAATGAAGTTCAGGGTTAATCTCAATTCCTAAATGTTTATTGTTTTTATTTCTCATTTTTTTCACCAAATATCTTAATTTAAGTATATTTTAAGATATTTTTGTGCTATAATGTTAAAAGTATACTTGATATAAGTATACCAAAACAAAAGAAGGAAGGGAAATGGATATAAATTTTAGTGATTTAGATAAGTTTAATCTTTTATCGTTAAGGGTATTTGTTAATGGTTGAGAATGTATTTAATGAAGAAGATTAAAACTAAAAACGGCTTGCGATTGCAAGCCGTTTTTTATTGTTTATCTTTTATCCGTGCTACCAAAACCACCCGTGCGCTCTGCCGTAGCGTCGTCGTCTGCCGTGATTCCGTATTCTAAAAACACGCCTTGGGCAAAGGCGTTGCCCTTTTCTACCGTAAGCGTCTTATCGCCACAGTTGGTTAGTTTTATAAATATATGTCCTTCGTTTTCGGCAAAGTAATAGTCGCTATCTATAATGCCTACCGTGTTGTCTAGTCTAAGTCTATACTTAAAGCCTAGTCCACTTCTTGGGTAGATTTTTAATACCCAACCTTCTTCTATATAAGCCCTAACGCCCGTCGCTATCTTTATCGTTTCGTTAGGTGCAAGCGTAAAGTCGTTTAGCGCAAAAAAATCGTAACCTGCGCTACCACTCGTGGCACGTTTTGGAAGTTTTATATTATCGTAATTTTCTTGTTTTTCAGCCTTTACAAATTCGTTTAGGCTAACTTTTTCAAACTTAGCAATTCTTTTCACAACAAATCTCCTTGGCGAATTCCTATATAATTATATCACAAATCAGTAATTTTTTCAATGCCAACTATAAAAACTTTTTCCCTCTTTTGAAATTACCCTTTGGTATTGAACAAACGCCAAAACCATAACCACGTATGAAACAAGGGCAAAGTAAGGGAAAACCTTAAACGAAATGGTTTGGAAAAGTGGTCCACTCACGGCATACATAAATAGTATTCCTAGATTACAAGACGCCATCTGCGTGCCTATAATAGACTGCGAGCGTTCTCTTCCGTAAATCTTTGGCGTGGCGTGGGTTAGGTTAGGAAAGGTCGGTCCGTTGCCTAAGCCTATTAATAGGAAACCCATTCCAATCGCCCAAGGTGGAAGATTTATAAACAAACTTGCAACCCCTATCGCAACTAGTGAAAAACCTAGCGTGAGTATTCCCCCACAAGACAACTTTTTACAAATAAAACCAGATAAAAGCCTACCTAAAGTAATTCCTAAATAGTAAAGGGTAATAAGCCCTGCCGCGCTAGATTCGTTAAGCGCCCTAGTCTTAACCAAGAAGGTGCAACCCCAAGTTCCACACAAAAATTCTAGTGCGCAAGTAGAGAAAAATAACACCCACGCAAGCCTAACGGGGCGCATTTTAGCCATTTGCTTAAGCGAGAGAGTTTCGGGGGTAAAATCGTTCTTTTCAGGCTCTTTTTCCTTAACTTTCGACCAAATCGAAAGTGTTGCAAAGCACACGATTGCTATTACTATTTGTATCAAAAAGATTATTCTAAAACCAAGTCGCCAATTATTGTTATTCATTAAGGTAAAGGAAAAAATGTATGGGGAAACCGTTACGCCAACACCATAAAAACAATGTAAACAATTCATAGCCAACGACTTGTAATGGGTGGCGACGTAGTTATTAAGGGCGGCGTCTATTGCGCCTGCGCCAAAGCCTAACGGCAAGGCAAGGGCGAGTAGCCACCATAAAGAATTAGAAAAAGAAAAACCGAGCAAGGCAAGTGCAGTAAGCAAAGTGCTAAACGCCGTAACTTTGCTCGTTCCAAACTTGTTTA
Source organism: Christensenellaceae bacterium (assembly GCA_045651365.1). Taxonomy (GTDB): domain Bacteria; phylum Bacillota; class Clostridia; order Christensenellales; family Borkfalkiaceae; genus UBA1259. Next base: position 10,055 of record JAZRSF010000005.1, on the reverse strand, counting down.
TAAGTCTTGCGCTAAACATACTTGCAACTACCGTGGAAAAAGATACGATAGCCGAAAGTAGGCTTTGCATTCCAACGTGCAAGCCTAAATCAAGATATAATGCAGGCCACGCCGCCCCAATTGAAGAATCGGGTAGCCCCAAGCCTATAAAGGTTATAAAAATAATAACGAGTAAAAAAGTTGCCATATTAGTCCTATACGGTTAAAAACAAGGTTATTGATGATAAAAGTGCAGTTGGAATAGCCACAGCTAATCCGTAGAGCATAAATTTATAAAAAGGCAAGGAAACGTCGTAATCGCTTAAAATTCTGCTCCACATAATTCCGGCAAGCGCACCGACAGGGGTTAGGAACGCCCCCACGTTTGAGCCGATAATCGTGCCGAATAGCGCATAACCCTTTCCCGAGCCTAAAATTGACGAGAACAAAACGCTCATAGGTATATTGTTTAGTAAATTTGCCGAAAGGGTTGAAACTAGCGAAAATGTTACGGCGTCAAGTCTTTTTCCCGTCCATAAAAGCGAGTTGATTTTTTGAGTTACGCCTGAAAATTCCAAACCACAAACTAGCGTAAACATGGAAAGCACGAAAGGAATTAACTCGTAAGGCGCTTTCTTAAGAGAAAGTAAAGCCTTAGTAAGATTTTTATCTTTAATTATGCCGTAAACAAGGTTGAAAATTAATAAAGAAAGGCATAATATTAAGGTAACCAGCCACATTTCAATTCCAATAAAGTCTGCAACCGAAAGCAAGACTAAACAAATTAGCAGATGAACGATTGCTACGTTCATTCTAACCTTGTCTGGTGGTGGACTATCGAATTCTTTTTCCACTCTTGGAATAGGCATGGCGAGTTGTTTTCTAAATAGAAGTAGCAAAACGCCTAAAGAAACTAGACCACAAACAAGGGCAGGAAGCCCCATAACCAAAAAGTAATCTACAAAGCCCACCCCTGCCGATTGGGCGAGATATACGTTGGTTGGGTTGCCAATTATTAGCATTATAGACCAAGTATTAGCGCAGACGAATTCGCCGATTAAGTAAGGTAAAGGCGAAATTTTCGCCCTTTTACAAAATATGCAAATTGGTGGGGTTAAGGTCAATATAATTATATCGTTAGAAGTAAAAACGGTTAAAACGGCAACTGCAAAATAAAGGGTTAAAAAAAGTTTAAGTCTGCCACCCTTTTTAGAACCGAAAACCTTATCTGCTACTAGGTAAAAAAAGCCAGCGTCGCCAAGGAACACCGAAAGCAAGGTCATTGAAAGGAATAAAACTAAAATCTTTATTGGGTTAATTGATGCATTAGAGGTAATATTTTTCCATAGATAATCAAAGGAAAAGTCGCCAAAAATAAGCATAAAAATAGCGCCTATTAGACATATTAACCAATATAACCCGATTTTCACTCTTCCAACGACTATTTGTGGCTTAAACAAAACCGATAAAATCATTAGAAGAGTGGTGCTAAAAGCAATAACTATTGCCGTCATACCTTCCACCAAACAATTATTTTACATAAGTATAGCACTAGGGAATAGTTTTTTGCAACTTTAATAGGCTTAAAAAATGAAATAGTAACAAGCCACTATTGACAATTAGGGACTTTTCATATAATATAATCATAAAATATATATAATAAGACTTGGAGGGATGCTATGAAGGTTACCGTTTACGGCGCTGCAAGTAATAGAATAGACGACAAATATATACAAGACGGAGTTAATCTTGGCAAAGCGTTAGGAGAAAGAGGGCATACCCTCGTTTTCGGCGCAGGAAGCGACGGGCTTATGGGTGCAGTTGCAAGAGGTTTTAGGTCGGTTGGGGCGTTCACGCACGGAGTTATTCCTAAATTCTTTGAAGAGGGTGGCTACGAGGCGATTGACTATAAACTAGACAAAATAACCTACACTGAAACTATGGCAGAGCGCAAGACTATTATGGAAGACGAGGCAGATGCATTTATCATTACCCCCGGTGGAATAGGCACTTACGAAGAATTTTTCCAAGTAATTACCTTAAAGCAACTAGGAAGGCATAAAAAAGCCATAGTATTGTTTAATAGCCACGGCTATTTTAATCATTTGCACGACCTTATGGAAGACGCTATTGAGCAAGGTTTTATTCACCAAGAATGTAGAAAACTAGCCGTGTTTGTTGATACCATTGAAGAAGTTATCGAGTATATTGAAAACTATGATACGGACGATATTAATTGGAGTATGCTTAAAAAGAATAATCAAATCGAAAGATGAAAAGAAAATTGATTTTGGCGAGCAATTCGCCCAGAAGAAAAGAATTATTAAAGGCTTACGGATTTGACTTTACCGTTGTGGCGAGCAGTTTTGAGGAAAAATCCTTAAAACTCTCTCCAGAGCAAACGGTTTTGTTAAACGCCGAGGGCAAAGCGAAAGACGTTTTCGATAAAATTGCTAACGAAAACGCCGTGGTGTTGGGTGCCGATACGGTGGTAGAACTAAACGGAGAAATTTTAGGAAAGCCTAAAAACCAAGTTCACGCCCGTGAAATGCTTACGGAATTATCGGGCAAAACGCATTCGGTATGGACGGGCTATTGCATAATATCGGCAAACCAAACAATAGTTAAAGCCGAGCAAACCAAGGTCGAGTTTAATAACCTTTCTAGCGAGTTAATCGACGAGTATATCTCTACTGGCAAGCCTATGGACAAGGCTGGGGCATACGGCATTCAGGACGGATTTGAACTAGTTAAGGCGTTTAACGGAAGTTTTAATAACGTAGTAGGCCTACCGATAGAGGTTTTTGAGAAGAAACTGAGAGAAATTTTGACAAAAACTTAGAATTTATCTATTGAAAAATTTCAAAAGCCGTGATAAAATATATAAAAATTATTAAGGAGAATAAATAAATGAGTAAATATGCAGGAACACAAACTGAAAAGAACTTACACGAAGCTTTTTCTGGCGAATCTCAAGCAAGAAATAAGTATACCTATTTTGCATCTAAAGCAAAAAAAGAAGGTTTTGAACAAATAGCAGCGCTATTCCAAAAGACTGCTGACAACGAAAAAGAACACGCTAAATTATGGTTTAAGGAATTAAACGGCATTGGCGATACTGCTGAAAATCTTCATCACGCAGCAGAAGGCGAAAACTACGAATGGACCGATATGTATGCAGGTTTTGCTAAAACGGCTGAAGAAGAAGGATTCCCTGAACTTGCAAGAAAGTTCCGTTTAGTTGCAGCAATCGAAAAGCATCACGAAGAACGCTACCTTGCGTTACTTAAGAACGTAGAACTAGCGCAAGTGTTTGCTAAAGAAGAATCAAAGGTTTGGGAATGCAGAAACTGTGGACATATTATGGTTGGCAAAAATGCCCCACAAGTTTGTCCTACTTGCGACCATCCACAAGCATACTTCGAAGTTCACGAAGAGAATTATTAATATAAATCGATATAAAAAATACGCCCGTAGGCTTTTGCCTACGGGCGTTAAATTATTTCTAAATTTTATTTTATTTCAAATTCGCCAAGGGTAGTTGAGATAACTCTGCCTTCTTTAAGTTCGCGAAGTCTTGCCATATGTGGTTGGGCAATATGAATTTGTTGGTGTTCTTTGCTTTCCCACGCCTCGATAAGAAGAAGTTCGTTCGGGTCTTTTTCGCTAAAATAATAATCGTATCTTTTACAGCCGTCTTCATTTAGAACGGCGTCTAAAATACCCTCTTTTTTAATTTGATTAACAAAATCTTCTCTTTTATTGTCGTAGCACTTAAATACAACGTAAATAGTATACATAATCTCTCCTTGAAAATTAACTTACGATTTATTTTTATTTTTTGTAAAGAAACTTTCCACCTTTTTAGCTGTAGCGCTACCTTTTTTCTTTTGTCCGTTAATTTTTGCTAGTATCGACGCTAAAACAAGGAATATTTGAACGGGTATTCCAAAAAAGAAAATGGTCCAAAAGTTGTATTCTAATAATTGAAAATAAATTCCAAACAAGGTAAACCAACAAGCAAAAGAACATATTAACAGATAAAACCTTCTATTAAAATAGTTTTTAGAACACCAAGCACCCACGTAAAAGGTTAAGGGGATTGCCCAAACAAGCGATTCAAAATAGTATATTCCCAAACGACTTTTTAGCGAGAAAAAGACTAAAACTGCAACCGTCCAAACAACCAAGACTAAAGAAAAAGTAACGTAAAGATGTAGGTTAAAGGCTTTTTCTTGCAATCGCAAATCGCTGTCGTCTAAATGTTCTTCAAAAAAGTAGGTTATTTTCACGTTGTAAACTTCGGCAAGTTGTTCTAACACGTCTATGCTAGGAATTACTTCGCCTTTTTCCCAACGAGAAATAGCCTTGTCGGAATAATTAATTTTTTTAGCAAGTTCAATTTGAGAAAGGTGATAAGCCTTTCTTAATTTTATTAAATTAGAAGTTAAGATTTCCGTGGCTTTCATATTGCTTATATTTTACAAAAAAAGCGCTTAAAAGTCAAGATAAAAAGCAAATTCTCTCTGTGGTGGAATTAGAAAACATAATTTTACCCATTTGTAGAATGGTAGAAATTCATTCTCTTTGATAAAAAACGGGCAGGGTATATAATAAAATCATGAAAAAGAAAGAAAAAAAGTTTAAACAAAAGAGAAAATGGTGGTATAACTGCATTAAGTTTATTATGAGATGCAGATATAAAGAGCCTGAATTTAAATATTTAGGTGAAAAGCCTACTAACGGTGCGATAATTTTATCAAACCACGAGGGGACTGATGCTCCTATGAGTTTAGAGATTTATTGCGATTTTCCAGTGCGCATGTGGGGAACTGCCGAAATGAACGAAGGTTTGATAAGATTATACAAATATCAAACTAGGGTTTATTATCACGAAAAGAAACATTGGAATTTGTTTCTGGCAAGGCTGTTTTGTTTGCTCGCAAGTCCCTTAACCTACGTCTTTTATAAAGGCTTAAATTTGATTTCTACATACAAAGATTCTAGAGTGAAAAAGACCATTACCCAAAGTGTAGACGCAATTAAAAAGGGCGAAAACATTGTTATTTTCCCAGAGGACTCCGAGGGTGGTTATCATAAGCAATTAAAGGGTTTCTTCGCAGGGTTTGCACTTCTAGCAAAACAATGCAAAAGAGAGGACATAGACGTTCCTATTTACGTATCTTACTTTAAGATAGAAGAAAAGGTTTACGTATTTGACGAGCCTATAAAATATAGCGAACTTGAAGAAAAGTTTGCTACAAAAGAAGAGATGGCAGAATATTTAGTAGGCAGGTGCAACGCCCTAGCCGACAAATAGTGTTTTAGAGCATAGAAAAATTAATTAAAACAGCGATAAACAAAAACGACGAGCAACTTGCTCGTCGTTTTTCTACTTTTGGCACACCCGATAGGATTTGAACCTATAACCTTTAGAACCGGAATCTAATGCGCTATCCAGTTGCGCCACGGGTGTATTAAACCGCAGAGAAAATTCCCTGCGGTCTTTTGTTATTCTTCATCCGTTTCAATAGGCATAACGGTTACTTTTAATTGTTGAATCTTTTTCACGGTCGACTTCATTACTTCTATTTCTAGATTTTTATAAGTAAGTTTTGTGCCCGTGCGTGGTATTTCTTCTAATTGTTCGATAACGAAACCACTTAAGGTGTTAGCCTCAAAGTCGTCGTCTTTATTATCGATTTCAAAGTATTCTAACACGTCGTTCATTGGAGCGTTGCCGTCCACCACGAAAACGTCTTGGGATAATTGTCTAAAGTAGTTAACTTCTTCGTCGTGTTCGTCCCAAATTTCGCCAACTAATTCTTCTAAAATATCTTCAAGGGTAACAATGCCGAGCGTTCCACCATATTCGTCTAGAACAACTGCTAAATGCACCTTTTTCTTTTGTAGGTCTTTTAGAAGGTTAGAAATCTTAACGTGTTCGGTGGTGTAGTATGCGTTTTGAAGTATTCCGTCAATACCCTTTTTGCCGTGCATATACGCCTTAAAGAAGTCTTTTTCGTGAATAGTTCCAATAATCGTATCTATGCTTTCCTTATATACTGGAATACGAGAATAGCCTTGAGTAAGGAAGATTTCCTTAATAGCGTCCATAGAAGAGCCTATTTCAACGCTAACGATATTAACTCTTGGAACTAGAATGTCGCCAACTTCTAGGTCGTCGAACTCAATAACCGAGCGAATAAGTTCGGTTTCTTCCTCTCTTAACGTTCCATCTTCTTCGGCTTCTTCAACTACGGTCATAATTTCGTCTTCGGTAACAACGTCTTCGTCTTTAAAACGAATAATCTTGCTTAATAGCCATTTCCAGCCACTAAATATAAGGTTTAGTGGGTAGAACAAGTAGATGAATAGGGTAATAATAGGATAAAACGCCATGGATACTTTTTCTGGGTATGCTTTCGCGATAAATTTAGGCGTTATTTCGCCAAAAATTAAAACGCCAACCGTCATAACTGCCGTCGAAACTATGGCAGAAGTATTTGCATCTGCAATTAATCTTGCAAACATCAATGTTGCAAGTGTGGTTGCCGATAGGTTAACGATATTATTACCAATTAAAACGCTACTGATAAAACGGTCGTAGTTATTTTCTGCAAGGTCTAAAACTTTTTTAGCCTTTTTATTTCCGTTAGATGCTAATGCACGTAGTTTAATCTTGTTGCAACAAGAAAACGCCGTTTCAGTAGACGAAAAGAATGCAGACATTAACGCTAAAACTAATATAGCGATTAATAATCCAATCGGGAACGATTGGGGGGTCGTGGAGAGCAACATCGGTAAAGGCACCGAGCCGTCGGTAGACATAATTTCCTCCTAAACAAAAAAGTTTTTAGGGCAAACGCCCCTTTATAATATAATGTATATTATATAATACATTAAATAATTAGAATAATCAAGTATTTTTACCGATTTATCTTATTCTGTTGACATTTTAGGGGTGTATGGTATAATTATCAAAGAACAAAAAGAGATACGAGTATGAAAAAAACGGTAGTAATTGGTATGAGTGGTGGTGTAGACAGTTCTGTTGCAGCCCTACTATTAAAACAACAAGGATATAACGTTATCGGTCTATTCATGAACAACTGGGAAGAAAGGGACGAGTGTGGCGTTTGCACGGCTGAAGAAGATTTTAGCGACGTTCGTCGTGTGGCGAACAAAATCGGCATACCATACTATTCGGTAAACTTTTCTAAAGAGTATATGGATAGGGTTTTTTCATACTTCCTTGAAGAATACAAGGCTGGCAGAACCCCTAATCCAGACGTGTTGTGTAATCGTGAAATAAAGTTTAAGGATTTTAAGGAAAAGGCAATGGAACTCGGCGCAGATTATATCGCAACGGGGCATTATTGCGACATTTTACACGACGGCGACACTCATTATCTACTAAAAGCCAAAGACCAAAGTAAAGACCAAACGTATTTTCTCAATCAATTATCTCAATCTCAGTTAGATAAAGTTTTGTTTCCTCTAGGAAAACTCGACAAGACCGAAGTTCGAAAGATTGCCGAAGAAAACGGACTCGCCACGGCTACTAAAAAAGACTCCACCGGAATATGTTTTATAGGCGAGCGCAATTTTAGAAACTTCTTGCAGACCTATATACCTAACCAAAAGGGAAAAATCATGACTTACGACGGAAGGGTTTTAGGAGAGCATCTTGGACTTATGTATTACACCATAGGTCAACGCAGAGGGCTTAATATTGGTGGTCAAAAGGGCGATGACGGAAGTCGTTGGTTCGTAATCGAAAAGGATTTGAAAAATAATATTCTTTACGTTGCGCACGGCGCAGAAGATAGGCTTTACAGCAAGGGGCTTTTAATGAAAAAATGTAATTGGATTCCTCACGAGCCTCAAGAGAAAGTTTTTGAATGCACGGGTAAATTCCGTTATCGTCAACCAGAACAAAAATGCACGGTTCATATTAAGGACGACGGTATAGAAGTGGAGTTTGCCGAGCGCCAAAGAGCAATTACCGAAGGTCAGTTTGCCGTGTTCTACGATGGCGACAAGTGTATCGGTGGTGGAGTAATTGAAAAGGCAATTTTTTAAGGCTGAATTGGAGTCAAGATTATGCAAACAATAAAAAATCAAATACTTAAGTTTATGGAAGAGCAAGAATTCCCTTTGGAATCTACGCAATCTCTTATACCTGCGCTAGACCGTCTTTGTGAAGGCGAACAAGCCAAAATTTTCCAAACGATAGTTAGCGAATATCAAGAAGATTATCGAATCAAATACGATTTAATGGAAGAAAGGTTCAAGAAAATGGCTAGTCTTTCGGGGGTTCACGAAAAGCAGGTAATGCTATTGGTTTACGTCGGTTTGGTAGAAAGCCTTAAGAAACATTATATAAATAAGGGTTATCCACTCGAAAATTTTGCCGACACCATAAAAGAACTTAAATCAAAAATGCTAGACTGTTACGGCTACCACGGTGTTTGGGGGCTTGGCAACGGCAGGGTAGTTAACACTCACTTCGTTATGAGCCGTTTTGGTATTGGCGTGTTTCAATTTGAAATAATTCGTCTTGGCAAGGAGGTTATCGTCGACGGCGTTAAACTCGAGCCAACCGACCTAGTTATAAATATTCACATTCCTAGATTAGACGAGCCGTTTACAAAAGAGGCTCGTATGCAATCATATCTAAGAGCAAAGGAGTTTTTTAAGGATAGATTCCCGGATAGGGATAAAATTCCATTCTTCTGCCACACTTGGTTGCTTTTTGGTAAGCACAAGGAAATGTTAAAACCAACTTCTAACATAATAAGTTTTATTAACGACTTTACAATAATCGACAACTACGATTACCCAGACTACGCAGAAACTTGGAGATTTTGCGACCGTCCGTTTACTACACTTGAAGAAATGCCTAAAAATAATAGCATTCAAAGAGCATACGCTGAAATAATAGCTAAAGGCGAAAAAATCGGTGGTGCAGAAGGAATATTTTTCTTATAATATCAAAAGTAATTAAAATCATTTTAAATCGTCACGAAAAATCGTGGCGATTTTTTGTTAATTTTTTCTAAAAACATTATATATGCATACGCACGCACGCGCGTGCGCGCGCGAGATAGTGGTTTTTGCCGTTAACAAAACGCTATATGTTGTGGAGTTTATAAAAAGTTGCAAAAATAGGCGTTTCTTGACTTTGTTTAGCAAAAAACAGCCTTTTTAATCTTTTTAAAGATTTTAAAAAAAGTTTAAAAAACCTATAAAAAACGCTTGACGAAAGATTTTTATTATTATATAATCGTATTACTTTCCCATTCGGGGAGGTAAAAACACGATATCGTCAGTATTTATCAAACGATTTTAGGTGTTCAAAAACAAAATGTAGTGCTAAAAGAGTTTCTAAAACACAATATTTTGTGGCTGAAAAAAAGATTAAAAAAATCTTAAAAAAACTTTAAAAAACCTTTGAAAATTGCTTGACTTAAAAAAATGCTTATGATATTATGTATAGGCTGTCTCGAAGAAAGACAGCAAACATCAACCGAAGTTGGTGGGAGTTGCTTAAAAATTGAATAGTAGGAAATTAGACGAAATAATAGTTATTTTGAAAAGTTTCTGTCAATTAATCTTTGAAGTATGAAAAAATATGTACTTTGAAAAACAGTCATAACATGACAATACGCAATTATAGCGAAAATCGTTAGAGCAGTTGAATCGAAAGATTCGGCTTTAAATAATTAAACTTAAGAGTTTGATTCTGGCTCAGGACGAACGCTGGCGGTGTGCTTAATACATGCAAGTCGAGCGGGGTTAAAGGGGCTTGCTCCTTTAACTTAGCGGCGGACGGGTGAGTAACGCGTGAGTAACCTGCCCATATCTGGGGAATAACACAGAGAAATTTGTGCTAATACCGCATAAGACCACAGTGAGGCATCTCACAGAGGTAAAAGATTTATCGGATATGGAGGGGCTCGCGTGCCATTAGATAGTTGGTAGTGTAACGGACTACCAAGTCGACGATGGCTAGCCGACCTGAGAGGGTGATCGGCCACATTGGAACTGAGATACGGTCCAGACTCCTACGG
>JAZRSF010000004.1:0-107747 GCA_045651365.1 Christensenellaceae bacterium | reverse complement strand
GTTAAAAGAAAAAAATATAGAATACTCTCATAATAACAACTATAACTTAATCGATGATTATTTCAAAAGATTATTTAATGAATAATAAATAGGAGAAAATTATGTATATACAAACAATAGAAAACCAAGAAATAAAAGTTGCAATTCCACTTACAAAAGGGACTGAAAAAACTAGGATTAAGAAGAGAAGTATATTGAACGAATACGGTATTCCAGTTTCAACAAAAAGTGAACCATTTAATCAAAGTTGTTATGTGGAATGGCAAATTGGATATGATGTTATTACATCTGACACCGAGAAGCTCGAAAAAACAACATTGCAAAATTCAAGATTTATTGGTGCTAACGGAAAAGAAAAAGCCCTATACGAATTATCTGAATATATTAAATATTTTTATGACTGGAATATTGTTGCACAACAAGAATTGATTGATATCAAAACTTATTTACAAAATATGACAGATGATGACTTTTTAGATAATCCTATTGGACACCCTGAACTATCAATCAAAAGAACAAATTTCGTCCAAAAACAAATTAATGGGTTTAATTTTATGTGGACACAAGTGGAATATCCTTTGTTGGTTTATAAATTTGGTAATTTTGAAATTGTTACAGAAATAATAATTAAAGAAAAACAATATGCAATTGGAATTCAACCAATGCTATATTTGTGTTTCCCTATAACTGAACTTGAAAACTCACAGAACTTATTAGGAAGAACTGCCAACACAAAAGAGTACGCTTCATTTAAAATAGATAAGAACAACATCTCTGTGTTTGTTGAAATGTTGAAACTATTTGGAACATTGAGCAGAAATCATAATGTTGATGTAATAAGTATTATAGATACAATTTTAAAGTAAACGAAATGAGTTATGCTTTCTCCCTCAAAAAAGTTCAAACACAATCCCCACTTGCCCGCCATTAGTAACCTAATTTGAACACCGTTCAAGTTAGGTTATTTTATTTTTTCCAATTTTCAAAAAACTTCATAAATATGACAAAGACTGACACAAAAAAATGATATTCTACAAATACGAAAACAAAAAACAAATAACAAAGGAAGTTTACAATGGAAAAAATACTTTTTGAAGACGAGGTTTATTATTTTAACAAAGGCGTTATTTACGATAGTAGTTTTTTAGAAGTTCCTGAAATTATTTCTCAAAAAGTTTTATTTAGTTACTATAAGACGATAGACTATAAATCGTTAGAAGAAGCAGAACTATTAGAATATCTAAAACAATTAAAGGCTTCTGGCTTTCACGAGTTTTGTCTAGAGGCGATAGAATTGGGTTTAAGTAAATTTACGGCATCTTACGATTTTTATAGAACAGTTTTCCCAATTATTACAAGTTGTTATCGTGCATTAAACCAACCACAAAAAGCCATTGATTTTTGGATGGAGAATAAATACATTTTTACGTCTTGTTTAAGCGTTCCATTGTTAACGTCTTTGGCTGCGGCGTATTGCGACCTTGAAAATTATGACCTAGCGAAAAAGTGTGCCAACAGAGCGTATGCCATTCAAGGTGGAAGCAAAAACTACCAAACCGAATTATCGCTAGTATATCAAAGAATTAGAAAAGAAACTAAGGATTATTAATAAAAAATATTTATTATTGCATTGCTTCCTTGAGATTAAAATGATATAATTATACAAAGAGGTAAGAAAAATGAAGCACGCATATTTAATTATGGCTCATAATGAACCTGAATTATTAAAAATTCTATTACACAAGTTGGACTACAAAGATAACACGATATACTTGCATTGTGATACGAAATTCAAGTGTAATACTGAAGATTTTCGTAAGCAATTGCGAAACTGTGAGATATATTTCGTTAAGCGTAGAAATATCAAATGGGGGGGTGAGTCTCAGATTTGGTGCGAACTTGACTTATTAAAAACAGCAGTTAGAAATAATCATGATTATTATCATTTTATATCAGGGGTTTGTTTACCACTAAAATCGAATGAGGAAATTAACAACTTTTTTGAGGAACGAAATGGGCTAGAGTTTGTTGCTTTTGATAAAAAGGCTATTCAAGAACATTCGTTCTATAATCGCTTTGACAAGTGGCATTTTAAAATCCGTTCTGCCACGAAAAATAAAGTGAAGTTAGCATTAATTAGAGTATGCAATTACCCTTTGCGTATTTTAGGTAAAGTTCTAGATATTATTACGGGAAAAAGAAGTAAAAAATATTCCGAGCTAACTTTTATGAAGGGAAGCTCCTTTTTTCATATAACACATAATTTGGCTACATATGTTGTGGGTAAGGAAAAACTGATTAAAAAGATGTTTAGGTTTTCTGCTTGCTGTGACGAAGTATTTCTACAAACAATTACATATAATTCTCCTTTTGCGAGAAACATAACAGATTACAAAACAAGATATATTGATTGGAGTGCCGGTGGAAGTAGTCCCGCTGTGTTAACAATGCGACATTACAATGATTTAATTAGTTGCAACCAACTGTTTGCTAGAAAATTTTCGAGTGAAAAGAGCGCAGAGTTAATAGAAAAATTATATGACATTAATCTCTTTATGGATAAACAAAGATAAAAATTATAAGCTACCAACAACAAGCACCTGAAAAACGGGTGCTTTTTTTATTTTAAAATATCCGTATATTTGATTTATTTTTGCGTCTATGGTAAAATATTATATAAGGAGATTTTATAATGACTTTGAATTATAAACGTGTTATTTGCGTTGGTTTTGCATTCTTTATTATAACGGCTTTTTGGCAAGCCTATGATAAAACTATTCCGTTGATTTTAACTTATAAATTTGGGATGAGCCAAACACTTTCGGGTGTAATTATGGCGTTTGATAACGTTTTAGCCGTGTTCTTGCTACCTCTTTTTGGTGCGCTTTCGGATAAAACAAATTCAAAATTAGGCAAAAGAACAATTTTTATATTAGTTGGAACTATTCTAGCCACTATATCATTTATATTTTTGCCACTTATCGGTAACGTTTGGCTTTTTGTTGTAGTTCTTTTTGTAACCTTGCTTTCTATGGCTACCTTCCGTTCGCCAGCAGTTGCGCTTATGCCAGACGTAACTTGTAAGCCTTTGCGTTCAAAGGGTAACGCTATTATCAACCTTGTGGGAACTGTCGGTGGATTAGTAGTTCTTGGTCTTGGCTTAATAATTAAAGTTGGCGAAAATACTATGGGTAATCTAATGACTTATTACCTTTTAGTTTGTGGAATTCTTCTTTTAGGTTTAATCATCTTCTTGTTCACCGTTAAGGAGAACAAGTGGGCTGACCAAATGCTAAAGGATACCCAAAAATTCTATCCAGAAGAAGACGTAGTAGTAGAGGGACAAGCGCCTAACAAAAAACTTTCGAAAGGCGAATTAAAATCGTTAATATTTATACTTGGCTCGGTTGCGCTTTGGTATATGGGATATAACGCAATTACTTCTAAATACTCGCTATATGCTGATAAGGTTTTACACCAAAGTTACGACCTAACCCTATTAATCGCGCAGGCGGCGGCTATTATTTCTTATTTGCCTGTGGGCGTTATTGCTACCAAAATTGGTAGAAAGAAAACCATTCTAGCAGGCGTGGCTATGCTTGCAACGGCATTCTTCTTTGCGATATTTATAAGGTCAAATAGTAGTCCTGTTATTATGTATATATTATTCTCGCTTGCAGGTATCGGTTGGGCGACTATTAACGTTAATAGTTTCCCTATGGTCGTTGAACTTGCTAGTGGTGGAGACGTGGGCAAATATACAGGTTGGTATTATGCTGCGAGTATGTCTGCGCAAGTGCTAACCCCAGTCTTATCTGGTGTTATTATGGACCTTGCAGGCAACATGTTGCCACTTTTCCCTTATGCTTGCATTTGCGTTGCCTTTGCATTCGTTACTATGCTTATGGTAAAACATGGCGACAGCAAGCCAATCAAAAAGGGCTCTATGCTAGAAAGCTTTAACGTAGAAGATTAAACTAAATAAGGATAATCGCTAAAGGGCACCTTTCGTGCCCTTGTTCTATATAAAAGCGTAAATTTTATAAAAAAGGCTAAATTAACTTTTATTTTTACACGTTTTATAGTATAATCATTAAGATTATAAAAAAGAGGTATTTATGCAAAAGGTAAAAAAACAATACGGCATTTGGACGGGTATTGCTATGGTTATTGGCATAGTAATTGGTTCGGGTGTGTTTATTAAGGCAGGGGGAGTCCTTGCTAAATCAGGTGGCGACCTTAAGTTGTCGCTTCTTGCATGGTTTATTGGTGGAATTATTATGGTTACCTCTGGTTTTTGTTTTGCAGTGTTTGCAACCAAGGTAACAAAGTTTAACGGCGTAGTCGATTACGTTGAGGCATCTACCAACGAGAAAATGGGCTATTTTATGGCGTGGACTATGACCACGTTATATTATCCTATAATTACTTCGATAGTTTCTATATTTGCAGGGCATTACTTTTTTAGAATGCTCGGCTTAGACTTTGGCTACGGCGATTGGCAAGTTTTATTTTTTGCCTTTATACTAATAACTTTGTCGGTTATATTAAACTATTATTCGCCAAAAATATCGGCAAAATTCCAAGTGTCGGCAACGGCAATAAAACTTATTCCTATTGCACTAATCGTGGTTGTTGGCTTATTTGCAACCCTTGTTATCGGTCCAGAAGCTGGCGTAGTTAACGCATTCAAGAACAATGCAGAGATTGGCACGGCTAACTTTGGCGCTGCCGTTACTACTACTGCTTTTGCATACGAAGGTTGGGTTTGCGCAACGTCTATTAACGCCGAACTAAAGGATTCAAAGAAAAATCTTCCTAGAGCGCTTGTTTTTGGGACACTTGCAATCTTAATTTTCTACGTTTTATACTACGCATCACTTTCGGCAATTCTCGGCAACGAAGGGGTTATAAAAGCCGATGCTAGAGCGCCCCTAATCGTATTTGAAAAGATTTTCGGGCGTATAGGTAGCACCTTGTTTACCTTATTTATAACCATTTCTTGTGTTGGCACGGTTAACGGCTTAATCATTAGTTCTTGCCGTGGAATGTATACGCTTTCTTGTCGTGGACAAGGCATTTGTCCTAAAAAATTTTCTAAATTAAGCGTAAACGGCTCTACGTCCTTTTTATCTTGTGTATATGGATATGGTTGCAGTCTTGCGATTTTAGGCTTATGGGCGCTAATCTTTAATAACCAATGGTTTGGCTCTAAATTCGGCTCTTTAGACGAACTCGTTTGCGCTGTAATCTACGCAGTTTATATAACAATGTATGTGGCAATTATTCGTGATTTTAAAGACGTTGGCGTATTCAAACGCTACGTAATGCCTATCTTTGCAATCATAGGCTCGATATTTTTTACCCTTTGTGGAACGGGTTTATTTAGCCTTATCACCACGGGCGACACGTCTGGGATTGTTAACTTTGCATTTTTTATAATACTATTTATAGTATTTGTTGGCCCGTCTATATTCTTTTATAGAAAAGTCGCCAAACCAATGCTGGAAGAAAACAGCGTAGAAAAATAACTTTTAGCAATAGAAAAAAAGACCGTTTTAGTAACGGTCTTTTTGTATTTTTAAAAATCGGTTAATCCTAGAGAGATAATATTAACAGAAAAAAACATTTACTTACATACCTTTTTTGGTGGTAGAAAGGGATTGCCTCTAGGAAAAGTTTGTGAGTATTCAACCCATAAAATATTTTCATTTATTTCATTTTCAACGCCGTCTGGACAAATTCGTGCATATTTTATCGAAAACTATTTTGAAATTTCAGAAGAATTAAGAAAATTACTAAATAAAAAGCAAGACGACGAAGAAAAGGCAAACGAAAGTATTATATTAAAAAAGTTCTTGACAAAGAACAAGATGCATAATATAATATTATCAATGAGGGAGTAGTAGACGCTTTAGCGTAGCAAGTCAACATCTCTGTTTATCATGGCTTGCTTTAATTTACCAGACTCATGTATACGAAACTATACATGGGCGAAATACGTAATTTCGGTATAGTTTTGTAACTATACCTTTTTTATTGGCTAAAAAGGTGTAGTAATGTTAAAAATGGTCAATAAACTTTTATTATGGAGGTTTTATGAAAACTCACGTTAACAGCGTTGACAGTATTGTTGCAAATTTTGGTTCTAACGTAGAAAGTGGACTTTCCAGCCAAATGGCGCAAGAACTTTTACTTACCCACGGCGAAAACAAACTTAAAGAAAAAAAGAAAAAGTCGTTTATTGCTCGTTTCTTTGAACAATTCAAAGATGCAATGATTATCATTCTTTTAATTGCCGCTTTAATTTCTTTCGTTATCGCTTGCATTGAGAGAAATCCAAAGGAATTTTTCGAGCCTGCGCTAATTATCGCAATAGTAGTTATAAATGCCATTATGGGTGTAGTGCAAGAGAGCAAGGCCGAAAAGGCGTTAGACGCCCTAAAAAATATGTCTGCGCCACACGCTAGAGTAATTAGAGATGGAAAAGAAAGTTTTATAAACGCCTCGCAACTAGTTCCAGGCGATATAATTTTATTAGAGGCAGGCGACTTCGTTCCTGCCGACGCTAGACTAATTACTAGTTCAAGCCTAAAAAGTGAAGAGTCTGCCTTAACGGGAGAGTCCGTTCCGTCTGAAAAAGACGCTAATGCCATAGTTAAGGAAAACGCCCCTATTGGCGATAGAACTAACATGGTATTTTCGGGTTGCTCTATAACATACGGCTCGGCAAAGGCTATCGTTACGGCAACCGGTATGGATACCGAAATGGGTAGAATTGCAAACCTTCTTTCTGGTGAAAATGAAGGTCAAACGCCACTTCAAGAAAAACTTGCAAAACTTGGCAAATACCTTGGCTTTTTAGCACTTGGCGCATGTGCAATTATATTCTTAATTGGCATAATCAACGATATTCCACCACTAGAAATCTTTATGACGGCAGTCTCGCTAGCCGTTTCTGCTATCCCTGAAGGGCTACCTGCAATCGTTACCATAGTTCTTTCTATCGGTGTGCAACGAATGGTTAAGAAAAACGCCATTATTCGAAGACTTCCTGCCGTAGAAACGCTAGGCTCGGCATCTATTATTTGCTCGGACAAAACGGGAACTCTTACTATGAATAGAATGACGCTAGTTAAGGCGTTTATTGACGGCGAAAGTCAAACGGAAGATATTACTTCAAATAACAGCGAAAGCGTAAAAAAACTGCTCTCTTACGGCACGCTTTGTAGCGACGGCTCGGTCGTGTTTGAGGGGGATAAAGAAGTTCATCTTGGCGACCCAACCGAAACGGCTATCGTTTTAGCATCTTATAAAAATGGTAATTCTAAAGACGACCTAAACGATAAATATCCTAGACTTGGTGGACTTCCTTTTGACTCGGATAGAAAACTTATGAGCACCATTAACCAAATAGACGGCAAAACGGTGGTTATAGTTAAGGGCGCTTTCGACGTTATGGAAACTCGCTGTATAAGTGGAAATTTTGAGGTTGCTAGAAAGATTAACGAACAAATGGGCAAAGATGCCCTTCGTGTTTTAGCCGTAGGGTATAAGGTTATAGACGAAATTCCTAGTGAACTAAAAAGCGAAGATTTAGAAAACGGCTTAACCTTTATGGGACTTGTTGGTATGATAGACCCACCACGCCCAGAGGCAAAAGAGGCTGTTAGAATATGTAGAGAGGCTGGCATTAAGCCTATTATGATAACGGGCGACCACGTAGTAACGGCGTCTGCTATTGCTAAAGAGCTCGGTATACTTTTAGATGGTGATAAGGCTATAACTGGGGCAGAACTCGATACGTGGAGCGACGAACGACTAGCCGACGAAGTTGAAAACGTTTCCGTTTACGCAAGAGTTTCCCCTGAAAATAAAATACGAATAGTTAAGGCTTGGCAAAAGAAGGGACACGTCGTTTCAATGACGGGCGACGGAGTGAACGACGCACCTGCACTAAAGGCTGCAGATATTGGTTGTGCCATGGGTATTACCGGCACCGAAGTTGCCAAAGGTGCTGCCGATATGACGCTTACCGACGACAACTTTGCAACCATAGTAGACGCTGTTAAAGAAGGTAGGGGCATTTACGCCAACATTCGAAAGGTAGTAGGCTTTTTACTCGGCACTAATATCGGCGAAGTCGTAACGGTATTTTTTGCAATGGTATTGTGGCACGTAACTCCGTTACTTTCTATGCATCTATTATGGATAAACCTTGTTACCGATAGTCTGCCAGCCATTGCGCTCGGTATGGAAAGGGTAGAAAAGGATGTAATGAAGAAAAAACCAAAACCAAAAACCGAAGGCATTTTTGCCCACGGACTAGGTGTTAAAGTGGTGTTACAAGGCTTTATGTTCGGTATTTTAACGCTAGTAGCCTTTAAGATTGGCGAAGCAAGGCTAGGCACTATTGATGGCGCTCAAACGATGGCGTTCTTCGTGTTAGCCGTATCGCAAATCGTTCAAGCGTTTAATATGAGAAGTGAGCGTTCGCTATTTAAGATAGGTGCGTTTAGCAATTCAAAACTAAACCTATTTGCGCTCATATCTTTAGCGTTAGTTGCAGTAGTTTTATTTACTCCGTTAAGGATAATTTTCCAACTAGCAATATTGCCTTGGGAGTTGTATTTGATTGCGCTAGCAATAAGTTTTATTCCATTAATAGTTATGGAAATTGCAAAACTTATAGAGAATTCTGTATCTACTAAAAAAGAAAAAATTAATTAAATTTAGAAAGGCCGTTAACTCGGTCTTTTCTATTGACTTTTAATAATTGGTATAATATAATTTAAAAAACCTTAAAAAGGAGGGCATTATGAAAAGACGTAAAAGTTTTTTATCTCAAGATAGAAGTATAATTCTAGAAAAAGTTAAAGAAGCCTTTTCGTCCGTTTTACCAATAACGATAATAGTGCTTATCCTTAGTTTTACCATCGTTCCAATAGAAAGTGGAATGTTTTTGGCTTTTATCCTAGGCGCTCTTTGCGTTGTAGTAGGTATGGGCTTATTTACGCTAGGTGCCGACACGGCGATGACGCCTATTGGCGAATACGTAGGCTCTTCGGTTATGCGCACAAAAAAAATGTGGATAATCATTTTCGTGTGCTTTATCGTGGGCGTATTGATAACCGTTTCCGAGCCTGACTTACAAGTTTTGGCAGGTCAACTTTCTAACACGATGGAGCCTTGGGCGCTTATTATAGCAGTTGGAGTAGGTGTGGGCGTATTTTTAGTTATCGCCTTTTTAAGAATAGTATTAAAAATCAGCCTTTCTTATCTTTTAATCTTTTGCTATATCGCCGTTTTCGTTTTATCCATATTCGTGCCACAAACTTTTATACCTTTAGCGTTTGACTCGGGTGGCGTTACCACAGGTCCTATGAGCGTTCCTTTTATCATAGCAATCGGTGTGGGCGTTGCGTCTATGCGTAGTGATAAAGGTGCTGAAACGGATGGTTTTGGTTTAACTGCGCTTTGTTCGGTTGGACCGATTATCGCAGTAATGATACTCGGCATAATCTTTAAGCCTGATAGTATAGAAACTTCTACCGAAGTAGTTAATGGAATTGATAATTCTAAACAACTTTTAGGTGTTTTTGCGCATGCTATTCCAGACTATATGAAAGAAGTTGCAATCGCTTTACTTCCAATCGTTGCATTCTTCTTTATTTTCCAACTATTCGGTGCAAAACTTACCAAGCAAAACATCATAAGAATTTTAATCGGCATACTTTATACCTACGTAGGCTTAGTGCTATTTTTAACGGGTGTAAATACCGGCTTTTTACAAGTAGGAAGTTATCTAGGTAGTCAAATAGGTGCTCTCGATTATAATTGGATTATCGTTCCTATCGGCATGGTAATCGGTTATTTCGTTGTTTCAGCAGAGCCTGCCGTTCACGTTTTAACTAAGCAAGTTTTCGAACTTACTTCGGGTGCAATACCTAAAAAAGCGTTACGTTTTAGCCTTATGATTGGCGTTGCTATTTCCGTTGGACTTGCAATGCTTAGGATAATTCTAAACGTTCACATAATGTATTTATTAATTCCGGGTTACGCTTTGGCACTTATTTTAACCTTTATCGTTCCCGAAATGTTCACGGCAATCGCATTCGATTCGGGTGGTGTTGCCTCGGGTGCTATGACGGCGAGTTTTTTAATGCCACTAGCGTTAGGCGTTTGTTCAGCCGTCGGTGGAAACGTCGCTACTCAAGGCTTTGGCGTAGTTGCAATGGTTGCAATGACACCACTTATAACAATTCAAATTCTCGGTTTAGTTTACAAGATTAAAATGGCAAAACTCAAAAAGAAAGAAAAAACACAACCTGTTGTGGAAGAAATTATCGAATAAGGAGGGAAAAGTTATGCAAGGCTTAAAATACATGATTACTATAACCAAGCGCGAATACGAACAAGACTATCTTGACTTTTTCCATCGCCATGGCGTAAATAACGTGCTTACGAGATTTTGTAACGGCACGGCAACCGAAAGCACCCTTTCCTTGCTAGGCATAGAAAAAACCGAAAAGGTTATGCTCAGTAGTATGATTAGAGAAGAATCGCTTGGCGAGATAATCAAAGGGCTGTTAGTTGAAATGGATATATCATCAGCCGGCAACGGAATAGCAGTAACCATTCCGGTAAACAGCATTGGGGGAGCGTCGTCGCTACAATATTTAGCAGGGCAAGAGCCTTTGCAAAAAAAGGAGAACGAAAGTATGAATAACGTTGAAAGTAAAATCGTAATGATAATAACCATAGTAGATAAAGGAAACACCGATTTAGTAATGGATGCCGCTCGTGGCGTAGGCGCAAAAGGTGGCACGGTAGTTAGAGCAAAAGGCACTGGGGCTGAGATTGCAAAATTCTTCGGCGTGTCTATAAGCGAGGAAAAGGAAATGGTTTATATCGTTGCTCGCCGTGATAATCGTGATAGCATTATGAAAGCCATTATGGAAAAAGCAGGTGCTAATACCGATGCGCACGGAGTTGTTTTCTCACTTCCAGTAGATAACGTTGTAGGCTTAAAAGCATTTGAAAACATAGATTAATAGATAAACTTATAAAAAGGGCGAAGACTTTCGCCCTTTTTCTTTACTTAATTTTATTTTATGATATAATAAATAAAACGAGGTGTTTAATGAAAATACTTTCGCCGGCAGGCAACCTAGAAAGTCTTAAAACGGCAGTCTATAACGGAGCAGACGAGGTCTATCTAGGAATAAACGACTTTAACGCTAGGAATATTCAAAGTTTTACCATTGAAACTCTAAAAGAGGCAGTGGACTTTGCGCATATATACGGCGTAAGGGTTTTTCTTGCCGTAAACATTCTATTTTGCGACCAAGAATTTACTAGTGCCGTCAAAACTATTGTAGATGCCTATAATCTCGGCGTAGATGCCTTTATTATTCAAGATTTAGGGCTTGCAGAGTATATCCATAGAGTTTATCCACAAATAGAACTTCACGCAAGCACGCAAATGGGCATACATAACCTAGAAGGCGTTAATCAAATAGAAAAATACGGCTTTAAGCGTGTTGTTTTAGCACGAGAAACTCCACTTAAAGAGATTAAGCGAATTAGAAAAAATAGCGATATTGAGATAGAATATTTCGTTCAAGGTGCACTTTGCGTATGCTTTTCGGGCAACTGCTATTTAAGTTCGTATTTGTTTGACGCAAGTGGAAATAGGGGTAAGTGCAAGCAACTTTGTAGGTTGCCATATTCGTTTAGAATAAATGAAAAAACCCTTAAAAAGGGCTATCTTTTAAGCGCAAAAGACTTTAATATGAGCAAGCGCCTTGCCGAGTTAAAAGATGCAGGCGTTACCTCTCTTAAGATAGAAGGTAGGGCGAGAAGACCTTACTACGTAGCCACGGCAACTAGACAATATTATAACGCCCTACACGGCAAAAAGCCAAGCCAACAGAAACTAGAACTAGCCTTTACTCGTGGTTACACTGAAGGTTATTTTAACGGCAACGACAATATTATTTCGTCAATACAAAGCCACGTGGGAGTTTTCGTCGGCAGGGTCGAAAAGGTGGTTAACGGCAACAAGTTTAACGAAATTTATTTTACTTCAAACAGAGAAATTTCGCCTAAATCAACCTTGAAGTTTTTTGACGGCGAAAAGGAAACCAACACTCTTTCAGTTTACGACTTAAAGAAAACGAAAACGGGTTATTATACTACCACTACTCAAAAGATTAAAAACGGTCTTTCCGTGCGCCTTATTAACGACGCTTTGGAAGAACAAGAGGCTCTTAACTATATTTCCAAACGCAAGGTAGATTTAACTCTTAATCTAACGGAAAATGCGCCTATAAAGGCTGTAACCACCATAAACGGAAAAGATATAGAGATTTATGGAGAGGTATGTTTTACGGCAAATAATCGCCCTATAACTGAAAATGATTTAGCCGAGTGCTTTGAGAAAAACGAATTCTTTGCGCCTAATCTAATTATTGAAAAACTAGATAAAGTCTTTATGACAAAGAGCCTGTTAAATTCGTTTAGGCGAGAAGTTTTTGCCAAAATTACACAAGAGTTAACGACACTAAATCACGGCAAAGTAGAGTTTGTAGAGCCAACGGCAAGAACAAAGGTAAATGCCTTTACTGATTTTTGTATAACCCAAAACGAAAAGGGTAAGTATGCTTGTAAAAACGTGGTATATTCTCCAGAAGAATACGCACTAGAAAAAGTGCTTGCATTCAAGAAAAATTGCCAAAACCAAGGCAAAACTCCTTACCTAGATACGCCTAACTTTGCATTAGAAGAAGATATAAAACAACTAAAAAACATAGTCGAAGTTGCAAAAATTGGGGTGGTGGCAAATAATTATTATGCGCTAGGTTTAAGCGAAAACGTCGTTATAGGTTGGGGGCTAAACGTGTATAACTCTTTCACGGCAAACCTATTTAATATGCCTATTGTTACGGCAGAAAGCGACCTATCAACCATGATTACGCCACCTTTTATGACGCTACGTCATTGCCCAATAAAAGAGCACGTGGGTGGAAGTTGCAGAGATTGTAGATATAAAAACGGCTATGAATATTTAACCGACGACGGAAGAGTTTTAAGATTAACCCGAAAAAAACTTTCTACTTGCACGTTTTATTTAAATAAGTAAATAAAACGCCGTGGCGAAAATTCGCCACGGCGTAACTTTTTATCTGTATTTATTAAAAGTTAAAATTCTAAAAGGTAAACGTTTCTTAAATATCCACCACTTCTTGTAACGGTGGCTTTTAATTGCATGCCGAGTTTTTGTAGTGAACGATTAGATGCTACGTTATCAGGGTGGGCAGTTGCAACGAAATATTCTATACCCATTTGCTTTGCAACTTCTATTAGTTTAAGATTAACGTCTAGCATAAGGTTTTGACCACGATAGTCAGGTAAAACCATACTGCCACCAAGTTCTGCACCCTTTTTGTTAGGGTTAACGCCTGCTATTATAGATAATTCCTTAAACTCTTCAAAGTTTGTGTCAAATAGCGAGATTGCGCCTAAAAGGTTATCGACGAAAGCGCCGTAAACGACTAAAGTATTACCCTCGTCAAAGGTGTGTTGCATATTTTCTTCGGAAAAAGGCATAAACCACGCAGGGTTTTGTAAGTTGTTTCTTATAATGCGATTAAAGTTAATGAAATCATTTTGGTTTGTCTTATTTAATTTTTTTATTTCTTTCACAATAACCTCTAAATTAAGTATAATCTTTTTAACTTTAAATGTCAATTAGCGATAAAAAATTCTTGAAAAAAACTAGCGATAGGTTTATAATATAAAAAAGACCTTGACAGGAGAACAAAAATGTTAGTTTACACCACTCAAGACGTTGCGCTTTTTTGCACTCGTTTCGACGATAGGCACGAGTTGATTCAAAAATTTCGTGGTTTTAACAACGACACGCTAACTTATAACGCACCCATAGATTATATGGAATCAGGACTAAAGGACGGAACCACTGAAGATATTTGGCACGTAGACGTTCCTCTAAATTATTCTAACGACGAGGCTACTCCCTTTAAGATAAACGGAAAGCATATTGGGGCAAACCACGCTCAACCAAGCGCACTTCTCGTTGTGTGTAAAAATCACGGAAAAACCTATGCAGACATTGGTTCGGTTTGGCAAGACGAGGCAGGGGTTAAGTTTACTTTACTTAGAATTAACAACGAAAGTATGTTAACCTTTTTATCCCAAAACGTTGGTGAAAGCGAAAGCAATTATTCATTCGTAACGGTGGCAACGGGAAATCTTACTCACGTAGAAGACGGCGTGAATACTGCCGATATAATAGTAGAAAAGCAAGCACGAGGACAATTGTGGCGTTCTAACAAATACTTAGAAAAACGAATTTACGTTTATCAAAACGGAGAATGGTCGCCAATGATTTTCGGTGGCGAATACCAAATGGCTGAAATTCGTGAAGAGTATGACATAATCAACCCTGCAACGGTTGCAGAGGCTGTTAGAAAGGCCCGTCCCGAAGGTGGATATAAATCTAATATTAACCTAGCCGACTACGGCAAACCTATGATAAACCTAAAACTTAAATACAGAGTTATGCCAGACGGCGAAGTTTTATGCTTTTTCGACGCTAAAAAACTTATGCCTGTAGTTATAGACTATTTTTTAGGCGTAATGTTCCAAGAAAAATTAGACGTTTATGGTGGTGGCGAGTATAGAATTATTCCAAAAACCAAAATTGCAACTCTTGAAGACGGCACTTTTGATTTTAGCAAGCCTGTTCCTTTAAG
Source organism: Christensenellaceae bacterium (assembly GCA_045651365.1). Classification (GTDB taxonomy): domain Bacteria; phylum Bacillota; class Clostridia; order Christensenellales; family Borkfalkiaceae; genus UBA1259. The sequence continues at coordinate 92,970 of JAZRSF010000004.1, read as the reverse complement.
AAATGGCAAATACCCAAATAAATTCGATTTAACGCCCGATTACTTTGAAAATCCAGATTTTCCACCAGATAGAATTATAGACGTGTTTAAGGATAAGCAAGGTCAAAGCAAGCTAGGATTTTCAGTAGGCTTTTTACCTATAGACGATTGCGCCCCAGAGATAAGAAAGAATCAACTTGGTAGAGCAGTTATGATAGGTGGCTCTAGGAAGGCGTATCCGTTTGCAGTGCACGCTAACGTCAATTCGATTAAAGGCGTTGGTTACAAGAAGTTCTTCCCAATGAAGGACGAAAACCCTGTATACACCATAGATTGCGATGGGAAAACTTATATTTACACTCACTTTGTTAAACAAGGCGCGATTAACTTGCCGTTAGACGGGCGTGCTAAACTTTTCGAAAAAGGTGGCGATATCGAATGGTCGCAAGACTGCAACTCGTTAACCATAAGTGGAAGTCATGGCTACGCAGTATTTATAACTGAATAGTTTGTTTATAACAAAATAACTAAAAACCCGACTTTTATCGGGTTTTTTCTTATTTTCTTGGAAAATTTTTCCTATTTTAATTTTTATCTTTAGTTGACAAGAGCCATAAAAGGTTGTAAAATAAAATTTACGAACATTTGTTCGTGATTAAAAAGGGGTGTAAAAATGCAAGATTGTCAAAGAATTTATTTTTGTATTGATATGAAGTGGTTTTTTGCCTCCGTGGAATGCGCCGAGCGTGGGCTTAATCCTTTTGAAAGTAACCTAGTAGTTGCCGACGTGAGTAGGGGCGAGGGGGCGATATGCCTTGCCGTTTCCCCTAAAATGAAAGCGCTTGGGGTAAGCAATCGTTGTAGAATTTTTCAAATACCTAAAAATATCGATTATATCGTGGCTAAACCTAGAATGAGAAAATACATTGAATACGCTGCCGATATTTACGAAATTTACCTTAAATATCTTTCGCCCGACGATATTCACGTTTACTCTATTGACGAGTGCTTTATAGATGCAACCGATTATATTCACGTAAACAAGACTAGTCCAAAGGACTTTGCTAAAAAGTTGATGGACGAGATTGCCATAAACACAGGCATACCTGCCACGGCTGGAATAGGCACTAATCTCTATCTTGCTAAAATTGCCCTTGATATAACGGCTAAAAAAGTTCCCGACCATATAGGCTATCTTGACGAAGAACTTTTTCAAAAAACGCTTTGGCATCATACCCCTATAACCGATTTTTGGGGAATATCAAGGGGGACGGAAAAGCGCCTTAAAAAGATGTATATAGCCGATATGCACGGAATAACGCTTTGTGGTGAAAAGCGTCTCTACAAAGAGTTTGGCATAAACGCCGAACTTTTAATAGACCACGCTTGGGGAAGAGAAACTTGCACTATAAAAGACATAAAAAATTATAAAAGCAAGTCTAAATCGCTTTCTAACTCACAAATTTTGTTTAACGATTACGATTATAACGGCGCAAAGCTTGCGTTAGACGAAATGGTGTTAAATCTTTGCCAATCTATGATAAAGCAAAAGATAATCGCAGGGGGCGTATCTGTTGGCGTGGGGTATTCTAAAGAGGTGTTGCCGTCTAGTGGTGGGAGTATGAAGATGCCAAGAGCCACCAACATCTATTCGGTAATAAAACAATACACCGACAAGTTATACGAAAAGTTTACCGACAAGCAAGCACCAATAAGAAAACTAAGTTTAAGTTTTTATAATCTTGCAGACGAATGTGCCGAAGGTTTCGACCTTTTTACCGATATAGAAGGCGAAAAGAAGGAAAGAAACCTTGAAAGGACTGTTATCTCTATAAAAGAAAAGTTTGGTAAAAACGCAATGCTTCGTGGAATGGATTTACAAGAGGGGGCGACGGCGAGGGAGCGCAACAAACTTATAGGAGGGCATAACGGTGAATAGAGAAGATAGAGCAAAACAATTTATGGCGTTTGATGCTCTTAAAGGGTTAAGAGAAGAACTGAAAAAACGAGAAGAAAAATACTTAAGAGAAAAGAAAAAAGAACTTACCGAAGAAGAGGCGATGGAACTTTCGCAAACCTTATCGGTGCTAAAAAAAGGCGACGAAATTGAGATGACTTTTTATTATATGGGACATTACGTTATAGTAAAAGACGTGGTGAAATCCATAAATTTTGCGTATAAATATATAGGCATTAGCGACAACAAAATTCCTTTTGAAGATATATTAGAAATATCTCGAAATCAAGAAGATTAAGAAAAGATTTTCTAAAAAGTCAATTTAACGCAATGAACTAATATTGACATAACAAGACTGCTATGATAAAATATTTTTGTCGTGAAAAGCAAGGCTAATTCTAGTTATAAAGCGACAAGGAGATTGAAATGGAATTCAACAAAATCACACCCGAACAAGCGGGCATATCAAGTAAAAAAGTTCAAGAACTTTTAGAGTTTTATTATGATAACGGCGTAATTTTGCACAGCGTTCTTCTTATGAAGGGTAACGACCTTTTTGGAGAATTTTATTATAAGCCATTCCATAAAGACTATAACCATAGAATTTATTCGGAAACCAAAAGTTACGTTGGTATTGCTATCGGCTTACTAGAAGAAGAGGGTAAACTTAAACTAGACGATAAGGTTGCCGATTATTTCCCTGAAAAGATAGAAAAGGAATTGCATCAATATTTAAAAGACCAAACGGTTAAAGATATGCTTTGCATGACTACGGCAGGTGTTGACTACCCTTATTGGTTTACTAGTGGCGACCCTGATAGAACGCATATGTATTTTAATAGTTCCGTTTCTCATCACCCTGCTGGAACTGTATGGAGTTACGATAGCACGGGCTCGCAAGTTTTGTGTAACCTCGTTGAAAAATTGTCTGGAAAATGTTTGTTTGATTACCTAAACGAAAAGATTTTTTCTCATTTAGGAACTTTTAAGAATGCTACCATCTTGAAAACACCAAACGGCGATAGCTGGGGCGATTCTGCGCTTATTTGCACGTCAAGGGATAAGATTAGTTTTGCAAGATTTTTAATGAATCACGGCACTTGGAATGGCAAGCGCTTAATGAACGAAGAATATATAAAAACGGCGACCTCTGCTGTCGTTGCTAACGAAAAGAACGGATTTAGGGGTTATGAAACCTACGGATATGGTTATCAAATTTGGCGCCATAAATACGGATTTTCTTTCAATGGAATGGGCTCTCAATTTACCATTTGTATTCCTGAAAAAGATTTAATTATGGTATGCACGGGTAGTAACTGTGGCTATACGCCAACTGCAAACGCCCTTATCTTTGCAGGACTAGAAGCCTTTATAATTAAGCAAATAGCCGATAAACCACTGCCAGAAGATAAAGATGCTTACGCTCGTTTGGAAGAATACGCAAACAACCTTGTATTGGAAGGTTGCGACGGCGAAAAGACTAGTCCTTGGGTAGAAAAAATCAACGGAAAAACCTATAACTTTGACGAAAATGCAAAGGGCTTTAAGAACTTTAGACTTGAATTTAACGGCGACGACGGGGTGCTTTACTATGAAAATGGTCAAGGCAAAAAAGAGATGCCGTTTAAGATGAACGAAAACGCATACACTAAATTCCCACAATTTGGATATTCTAATTTAGTTGGCGCAGAAGTAACTACCGACGGCTTTATGTATGACGCCGCTATCTCGGCTGGTTGGATAGACCAAAATAGACTTATGATAAGAGTTCAAGTTATCGATAAATATTTTGGCAACATGGCAATGACCTTTAACTTTAAAGACGATAAAGCAATAGTTGTTATGACCAAGGTTGCTGAAAACTTCTTTAACGAATATCAAGGCGAATTTATGGCAGAAATGCAAAAATAAAATAAATAAAACGGCGTGTCGAATTTTCGACACGCCGTAATTTTTTTACTTTTTAAAATATGATTTTAGGTAGGTTTTTACAAGTAAACCAATTTGTTCTATCTTCGTCGGTTACTAAATAATCAACGTCCTCTAGCGAGCAAAGTCTAAAAGGACCTGTTTTACCAAACTTCGTATTGTCGCAAAGTAAAACCTTCTTGGTAGAATTTTTAAGCATATAACTTCTAATTACGTTTTCTTCTTCAAAGCAGTCGAAGGTTTCGCCGTTTTGTTGAATGGCAGACGCCGAGAAAAAAGCAATATCTGCGTGATATGAGCATACGTCGTTAATAGCCTTTTCTCCCACTAAAACCGAACGATTAGTGTTAGAAATTCTGCCACCCGTAGAGTATGCCATAATATTGTTTTTTGAAAGAAGGGAAAGCGTATCAATACCATTAGTAACAACTCTTAAATCGTTAAACTCCGAAAGATATTCGGCTATGTAATAAGAAGAAGTCGAGCCGTCTAAAAATATAAGGTCGCCGTTTTTGATAAGTTTAATTGCCTGTAAGGCAATTTTTTTCTTTTCCAAACTATTTTGGTGGGCACGGAAGGTAAAACTTGGGAAGTATTCGTTTGCGTTTGCAATACTTGCTCCACCATGTTTTCTTATAACTAAACCCCTGTCTTGAAGGGCAGTCAATTTGCGCCTAACGGTAGAGGAACTCACGTTTAAAGCTTTAGCAATTTCTTCAACTTCTGCAAATTGTTTTTTTGATAGGTAATCAAATATTTCTTTTTCCTGTTTTTTGCTCATAATACACCTTGATTAAGCGATAAAACGAGCAAAAAGCATGCTCAATTATCACGTTTTATTGGCAAACGACAAAAATTTAAGCAAAGTTTTGATTGTTTGACTAAATGTATTATAATATATACATACTATACTTGTCAACGGTTAAGGAGAAAAACTATGTATGACGTGGTTGTAATCGGCGGTGGAGTAATCGGCGGTTCAATATTAAGAGAATTAACTAAATACAAAGGTAACTTTTGTTTGGTTGAAAAGGAAGAAGACGTTGCAATGGGTTCAAGCCGTGCGAATAGTGGAATAGTTCACGCAGGGTTTGACGCTAAAGAGGGAACGCTAAAGGCAAAATTTAACGTTCTTGGCAACAAGATGATGGAAAGTTATTGCAAGGAACTTGGAGTAAAGTATAGAAATAACGGTTCATTAGTATTAGGCTACAACGAGGAAGATTATGAAACCCTTTTGGCGTTAAAGGAAAGGGGCGAAAGAAATGGTGTAGAAAAATTGTCAATGCTAAACAGAGAGCAAGTTAAAGCGATTGAGCCTAATATCTGCGACGAAGTTAGTTGTGCTTTAAGCGCCCCAACGGGTGGAATCGTATGCCCATACGAACTAACTATCGCATCAATCGGCAACGCTATGGATAACGGTGCAACGCTCTTATGTGATTTTGAGGTGGCTAGCATTGAAAAGGACGAGCAAGGTTACAAGATTACTTCAGTAAACGGGCAACAAGTTAACGCAAAGGTAATTATTAACTGCGCAGGTTTTTATAGCGATAAGGTTGCTAATATGCTAGGCGATAATTCATTCGTTATTAACGGAAGAAAGGGCGAATACGTTTTACTTGATAGAGAAAGTGGCGATTTCGTTTCTCACACGCTATTTACTGCTCCAACCAAGGCAGGTAAGGGCGTTGTAGTTACCCAAACGGTAGATAATAACATTTTATTAGGACCTACGGCAGAAGAAATTGGAAAGAACGACGATACGACAACTTCTTCTAAAGGAATAGCCCAAGTAATAGAAAAGGTTAACGCAATGTGTAAGGGCGTTCCTCATTTTAACACTATTACTTCATTCGCTGGCGTAAGAGCATACGGAGATAGGGGCGACTTTATTATCGAAGAAAGCAAGGTTGCAAAAGGTCTTATCAATTGCGCAGGTATTGAATCCCCAGGCTTAACAAGCGCACCTGCTATTGCTAAATACGTGGTAGAAGAGTTGGTTTCTAACAACCTAAAACTTGACGCTAACGAGAAGTTTAACGGAGTTAGACAACCTGATTATTTCTTCAAGAACCTAACGATAGAAGAGAAGAACGAAGTTATTAAAAAAGACAATAGATATGGAAAAATGGTTTGTCGTTGCGAACAAATTACCGAGGGCGAAATAGTTCGCGCCATTCACGAAAACCCACCTGCACGTTCAGTTTCTGCGATAAAGCGCAGAACTAGGGCTGGAATGGGTAGATGCCAAGGAGGGTTTTGTCAAGCGCACGTGGTTGATATTTTGGCTAGAGAACTTAATCTCGATTACGAACAAGTTACTTTTAGTGGAAAAGGTTCACAAATAGTAGTGGGGAAGGTAAAATGAAAAGAAATTACGACATAGTTATAATCGGTGGTGGCCCAGCAGGTCTTGCCGCAGCCGTATCGGCGTTTGATAACGGAATTAAAGATATACTTATTTTAGAAAGAGAACCAAGAACGGGTGGAATATTAAACCAATGTATTCACAACGGCTTTGGTTTAGCAAGATTTAAAGAAAGTCTAGCAGGTCCAGAATACGCTGCAAGATTTTCAGTTGAAGTAGAAAATAGAAACATAGAAACGCTTTTAGAAACGACCGTTTTATCCATTTCAAAAGACAAAGAGATTACTGCTATAAATAGAGAAAACGGCGTATTCACCGTTAGCGCAAAGGCAATAATTTTAGCAATGGGTTGTAGAGAACGTAGCCGTGGTGCTCTTAACATAGCAGGTTCACGTCCTTCAGGGGTGTTCTCTGCAGGAACGGCTCAAAAATACGTTAACGTAAAAGGCTATATGCCAGGAAAAGAGGTTGTTATTTTAGGCTCTGGCGATATCGGTTTGATTATGGCTAGAAGAATGACGCTAGAAGGTGCAAAAGTTCACGCCGTATGCGAAATTATGCCATATTCTAGTGGTTTAAAGAGAAATATCGTTCAATGCTTAGACGATTTTGGAATTCCACTATATCTTAACCATACTATTACTGAAATTCGTGGGGATAAGAGAGTAACGGGCGTAACCATTAGTCAAGTAGACCAAAATAAAAAGCCAATAAAAGGCACCGAAAAGAGTTTTGATTGCGACACCGTTTTATTTTCGGTAGGTCTAATTCCTGAAAACGAATTAACAAAAGGTATGGGAGTAGAACTTTCACCTAGAACAAAGGGCGCAGTTGTAAACCAAAACAGACAAACTTCTATCGAAGGAGTGTTTGCTTGTGGAAACGCACTTCAAGTTCACGATTTAGTTGACTTCGTTTCGGAAGAATCGGAACTAGCAGGTAAAAGCGCTGCCGAATACGTTAAAAACGGCGCAAAACAAGCCGACTTATTTAACTGCTCAAACGGCAAGAATATAAACTACGTATTGCCACAAAAGATTGACAAAAATATTAGTGGTGATGTAAAATTATTCTTTAGAGTAAGCAATACGTTTAAAAACTGCACTATCAAGTTGGAAAGTAACGGCGAAGTGCTAATTAAGAGAGTTAAAAGAGTTGCTACGCCAGGCGAAATGGAAACACTTCTTCTAAAAGAAGAAATTATCAAAAACCTTAACGGCGACGTAGTTCTTTCATTGGAGGAGAACGTATGAAAAAGATAAACCTCACTTGTGTTGAATGTCCAATGGGTTGTTCGCTAGAAGTAACTGTTGACGGCGAACAAATTAACGTTAGTGGAAACGGTTGTCCTCGTGGCGTAATGTATGCTAAAAACGAAATAACTTGCCCTATGCGTGTTTTAACTTCTACGGTTAAAACAGAAGACGGAAGATTAGTTGCCGTAAAGACTGATAATCCAATTAAAAAGAGCCTTATGATGGACCTTATGAAAAAGATTAATAGTTTAACGGTAAAAACTCCCGTTAAAATTGGCGACGTTATAGTTGAAAATTTTAGCGACGGTGCAAATCTCGTTGCAACCGACAAATTAGATTAATTAAGGAGAAAAATATGGTAATCGATTATTTTGGCAAAGATTTTAGTAAACTAGCCAAGAAAAAACTATTCCTTTTCGACATGGATGGAACTATCTATATGGAAGGAAAACTATTCCCAGGAGTAACCGAACTTCTTGCAAAGATAAAAGAATACGGTGGTAGATACGTTTTTATCACTAACAACTCAAGTAAATCGGTTAAAGATTATATAGACCGTTTATCGGCTATGGGTATCGAGTGTAACGAAGATAACTTCTACACCTCAACTCAAGCATCTTGCGAACTTTTTAAGGATAGATTTGCAGGCGAATTAGTGTATGCTCAAGGCACGGCATCTTTCTTAAAAGAGTTAAAGGAAAACGGCATTAAGGTTACCACTAAATTAGAAGACGGAATAGGCGCAGTTTTAGTTGCATACGATTCTGAACTTACCGGCGAAAAAATGCGTGTTACTAGCGAAGTTCTAACCAAGTGTGACGTTCCTTATTATGCAACCAATCCAGACTGGGTTTGCCCTGTAGAATTCGGTTACGTTCCAGATTGTGGCTCTATGTGTTTCGGTTATGAAAAAGCAACGGGCAAAACGCCTATTTATATAGGAAAACCAAACCCAATGATGATTAACCTAGCAAGGGCAAAATTTGGCGTTACAAGGGCAGAAACGGTTGTTTTAGGAGATAGAATATACACCGACATTGCGTCGGGCTACAATGCCGAAGTAGACACTATAATGGTTCTTTCTGGCGAGGCTACGATTGCTGATTACCAAGCAAGTGATATTAAGCCAACCTACGTTTTAGAATCTGTTAGTGAAATACTAAAATGCTTAAAATAAATTAAAAGGTATAAAAAGGCTTGCTTTTGGCAAGCCTTTTTTAGTATACTAGGTCTATGCAAAAAAGTAGAAAGTTAAATTTAATAGGAATAGCCTTTTTATTAACGGCAACTTTAGCGTGGGGGTCGTCTTTTTTAATACTTAAAAACACCATTGAGCAAGTTCCTGCATTTTTCGTTATAGCAATTAGATTTTTATTTTCGGCATTATTGCTGTTTGTAATATTGTTTAAGAGAATAATAAAAATGAACAAGCAATCGCTTATTGCAGGGCTACTATTAGGCGTAGCAACGGCATTTGCTTATCTAGTTCAAACGTGGGGGCTTATTTATACCACGCCGGCAAGAAACGCATTTTTAACTTCTACCTATTGCGTTATGTGTCCGTTTTTGTATTGGTTACTTTTTAGGTTAAAACCTACTAGGTATAATATCTTTGCAGCCATAGTTTGTATAACGGGTATTGGAATGATTTCCTTACTTGGAGGAAAGGGTGAAACGGGACAAAACCTACTATTAGGAGATGGGTTAACCTTAATTTCCGGTGTGTTTTATTCCTTACAAATAATATTCATAGATAAGTTCCAAAAAGAGGGTGTAGACCCAATGGCGCTACTTGTAATAGAGTTTTTATGCGTAGGGGTAGTGCTTGCAGGGGCGTGGGCAATTTTTGAATTACCACATAGTGGCATTAACGCTATTGTAACCATTAAAAAGCAACAATGGTTAAGCATTATATATCTAACCTTTGTTTGCACGCTATACGCTCAATTTGCCCAAATAATGGGGCAACGCTTTGCAAACCCAAACCAATCGGCGCTAGTGTTAAGTTTAGAGGCTGTGTTCGGTGCAATGTTCTCGGTAATATTCGGCGCAGAAAAACTAACGGTATTTTTAGTAATCGGTTTTGTATTAACCTTCTCGTCCATAATGGTTAACGAATATAAACTAGACCCAATTAAACTATTTTGCAAAAAAGGCAAAAGGCAAAGTTGAATAATTTATAGGTAAATAAAAAAGGGTAGGCGATTAAGCCTACCCTTTTAACTTTCTATTTTATTAAAGTTCTTTAATGCATTTTCTTGGGCATTTTGCTACGCAAACTTTACAGCCCGAACACTTTGAGTAATCGATAACAGCGATATTATTTTCCATTGTGATAGCGCCTTGAGGACAGTTTTTAGCACAAAGTCCACAACCGATACAACCTACCTTGCAAGCACCCATAACTTCTTTACCCTTGCAGTTAGAAGAGCAAGCAACGTAAACTTTAGCGCTTATAGGAATAAGTTTAACTAGGTTTTTAGGACAAGCATTTACACATGCACCACAGCCACCACAAAGACTTCTATCAACGATAGCAACGTCGTCTTTAAGGACGATAGCATTGTTTGTGCAAACGGTTGCGCAAGTGCCACCACCTAGACAAGCAGAAGAACAAACCTTTCCACCACCAAGAAGTAACGACCTTGCAACGCAACCCTCGTTACCAACGTAGTTAAATTTATCTAACGAATTCTTTCCACCTGCACAATGAATTATGGCAAGTTTCTTTTCTGTAGCGTCGAAAGGAATGTTTAAGATTTTAGCGATTTCTTGTTTAGCCTCGTTAGAAGTTGCACCACAACAACCGAGAGTGGTTTTTCCTTCTACAAGTGCTTTAGCGTAGTCGCCACAACCAGCGTAGCCACAACCACCACAGTTAGCACCTGCTAGGTTAGAAGAAACGGCGTCAACTCTTTCGTCCGTTTTAACGTAGCATAGTTTAGAAACTAAAACGATTAAAAGAGCAAACACGATAGCAAGCACGGCAACGATTGCCACTACTATTAGTAAAGATTGAAAGTTGATAGGTTTTAATAAAAGATAATTCATTTTTATTTCCCCCTTAAACTAGTGAAAACACGAAGAACGCCATTGCGATAAAGCAAGCAGTAATCATTGCGATTGGGAAACCCTTTAGATGCTTGTTTATTGGTAGGCGAGCAACCTTTTCACGCAAACCACTCATTAGCACGATAGCGAGCGTAAAGCCAAGTCCTGCGAATAATCCGTATAGCACGGCAACACCCATATTCATTGATGCTATTCCAAGCATAGACATCATTTGAGAGCCGTCGATAACAAGTTCGGCAACACCTAAAACTGCGCAGTTGGTAGTAATTAGAGGAAGATAAATTCCCATTGCGTTATATAGAGAAGGCGAGAACTTTTTAAGTGCCATTTCTATCATTTGCACAAGTGATGCAATAACGAAAATGAAAACTATAATTTCTAGATATTCAATTCCAAGAGGAACTAAAACGAAAGAATACAAAGGGTAGGTGATAAGACAGGTAATCGTCATAACGAAGGTAACTGCAACACCCATACCGAACGCCGATTTAACGTCTTTACTAACGCCTAGGAAAGGACAAATACCTAGGAATTGAACTACTACGAAGTTGTTGATAAATACTGCTGAAATTACAATTGCTAAAAATTGAGCCATTTATTTATCCTCCTTAACTTCTTCTTGGATTTCGATTGCCGTTGGCGTTGCTTTTGCCTCGGCATATTCCTTAGCCATTTTGCGTTTAGCAATAGCGTCTTGACATAAACTAAACACGGCGATAAATACTGCATAAGTGAAGAATGCGCCTGCGTTAGAGCCGAAGAAAGCAATTTGGAAATCCCAAAGCGCTATGCCGAAGATTGCGCCACTACCTAGAATTTCTCTAACTGCACCTAAAAGGGTAAGTGCTATAGTAAAGCCAAGTCCCGTGAACAATCCGTCTAGGGCAGATGCTAATGGAGAGTTCTTGCTTGCAAAACTTTCTGCTCTTGCTAGGATTATGCAGTTAACAACTATAAGTGGTAAGAATAGTCCTAAAGATTCATATATGCTTGGTAAAAGTTTATCTAAAAGCAATCTAGTAATAGTAACGAAAGTTGCAATTATTAATACGAATGCAGGAATTCTTACTTGGCTTGGAATAACCTTTCTAAGTAGAGAAATGATAAGGTTACTACAAATTAAAACGAAAGTAACTGCTGCGCCCATGCCGATACCGTTCATAGCCATGGTGGTAAGAGCAAGGGTAGGGCAAGTTCCTAAAACCAACTTCAAGGTAGGGTTTTGAGCGATTACGCCGTCGAAAGCAATTTTCTTAACGTTAGTCTTTTTCATATTAATTTCCCCCCTTTAAGTATTTTATAACGCAGTTAACTGCGTTACAGCCTGCTTGTGCCGACATTGTTGCGCCTGAAACAGGGTTAGATTTTCCTTGGTCACCTTTAGAATAGAAGTAAGTTGGGTATTCGCTAGAGATATCTATAAAGCCGTTAAAGCCATTTAGATAACTATCGCCAAGTTTACTCATTAAGGTTTGCTTGGTGTTGCCGTCGATTATAACCTTATCTATATTTAGGTTTTCGCCGTCAACAACAACCTTTATCCACATTGTAACCGTGCCACCTTTGTAGCCTTCTTTACCGGTCGTTCTAAAAATCATATCGTGTTTTTGGTTTTCGTCGCCAACACGGAAGATTTTTTCTATTTGACCGAATTCCGTTTCTATTGCCTTGTTTAATTTAGCGTCGTCGCTATCAACGTCAAGTAAAACGGTGTATTCGTTAGCGCTTAAAGGTTTGCCGTAAATCTTTTCTAACGCTCTACCCGTTCTTTCTTCTGGAGAAACGAATAAAACGTCGCTTAAAATGGCGATGCTTAAGCCTGAAACTAAAATGATTGCTAGCAACACGCTAACGCACTTAAAAGTAGTGCTCTTAAAGAATTTAGCCATTATTTAACCTCCTTTGCCTTTTTATAGCCAAAAGGTCTTGGGAGAATATATTTGTCGATTAAAGGAACAACGATATTCATTAATAGAATAACGAAAGAAACAACTTCGATACCCGTTGCTTGTCTTAAACCAGCCGTGATTAAACCTAGCATAATTGCATACACGATATTTCCCAAGAAAGTGTTAGGAGAAGTGGTGTAGTCGGTTGCCATAAATATAGCACCTAGGAATAAACCACCTGATAAAATAGATGGTAAGAAAGTTCCAAAATCAAATCCATTTAGGCAAACGGTAAATAAGCCTGTAACTGCTATGTAAATAAGTGGAATGGTTGGGGTTATAACCTTTCTTACAACTAGGTAAACGCCACCTAATAGAAGAGCAAGTTTACAAGTTTCACCTATACAACCTGCAAGTCCCGTTCCTAATAAAAGGTCTAAAGCGTGCATACTAGTTGCACTAGAAGTTGCAAAACTATCTGTTAAAATTGTTGCGCCCGTAGTTGGATTTATAGATGAGCCTGTAAATATTGTGCCGATTGAAGGCGCAACCCAACCACTTGCCATAACGCCCGTGAAAGATATAAAGGCGAAAACTCTACCTGCTACTGCTGGGTTAACTAGGTTTTTACCCGTTCCACCAAAAAGTAGTTTAACAACCATTATAGCGAAAGCGTTTGCAAAGATTGGGGTATACCAAGGCGATTGAACGCCGATTGAAAGTGCGATAAGTAAGCCTGTAACCAAAGAAGTAAAGTCAAACTCATTTGCAATTTGCTTAAACGTCTTTCCAGCGATTAAAAGGAAAATAAATTCGCTAGCAACTGCGCTAAAAGCCGATATTGCGATTAAAAGAGCAGCCATATAACCAAAGTATACAATACCCATAATGCAAGCAGGGATAAGAGCAATGCAAACGTCAATCATAATATTTTTGGTTGTTCTAGGGTTTTTAACGTGAGGGGAAGAGGAATATGCGTAAATTCTATCAGCCATTTTTCTTCATCTCCTTTATTTTTACTTTTGCGAAAGAAATACTTTGAACGAGCGCTCTCTTTGCAGGGCAGTTGTAAGCGCAAGAGCCACATTCGATACAATTCATAGCGCCGTATTTTTCGGCGTTTTTATAATCCCCTGCAAGTGTGAAAGCCTCGATATACATAGGCATAAGTCTCATTGGGCAGTTTCTAGCGCACATACCACAATTTATGCAGTTGGTTGCGTCTTTTAGTGAAACTTCCTTTTCGCCGAGGCAAAGTAGACCAGAAGAGGTTTTAGTTGCGAAAATGTTAAGTCCCATAAGTGCCTTACCCATCATAGGTCCACCAGAGATAAGTTTAACGGTTTTATCGTCAATACCACCACAATAATCTACGATATCTTGGAAACTAGTTCCTAGCGCAACTTTTAGGTTTTTAGGTTCTTTAACCGAATTACCACTAACCGTGATAACCGTGTCGGTTAAAGGAATGTTCTTTTCAATAGCCTCGTAGCAAGCAATCATAGTTTTTATATTTTGCACGCACACGCCAACGTCGAAAGGCATTTTGCCACAAGGCACTTTTCTCTTGGTCGTGCAGTAGATTAAATGCTTTTCGCTACCCATTGGGTATTGTTGTTTAAGGCAAACAACTTCAAGGTCGCTATACTTTTCAAAAGCCTCTAAAGCCTTTGGCTTGTTGCCTTCGATACCAATTATAATTTTCTTAATGTTAAGCGCAGAAGCCGTCCATTTAATACCTTTATAAATATCGTCGGTGCGTTCTAACATTAAACGATAGTCGCAGTTAAGGTAGGGTTCACATTCAGCGCCGTTAATTATAAGCGTATCTAATTGGGTTTTAGGCGAAAGTTTAACTGCAGTTGGGAAACCAGCGCCACCTAAACCAACGATACCTGCAAGCCTAATTCTTTCAACTAGGGCAGATGGGGTAAATTCGGTCATGTCGTCAAACAACACGCTTTCGTTCTTGCCATCGTTTTCAACTATAACGTAAGTTGCCTTTTGTCCCATAGCGTTAACTATTGGTTCAACGCCGACAACCGTTCCTGAAATAGAAGAAAACACGTTTGCAGAGATAACGCCACTTGCCTCTCCAACGAGTTGCCCTTTTTTAACGTAATCGCCCACGTTTACTACGGGAATAGCAGGTGCGCCAATGTGTTGCGACATAGATAGATATACCTTGCTAGGAGCAGGCATAACTTCAATGCTTTTGTTTTCGGTAAGCGCTTTATTATCCGGAACGTGTATTCCGTATGGATAATTAAGTCCTTTTTTGATGCTCACTTTAATTCTCCTGTTTGTAAATTTCTTTATTAAAAACAAAACTATTGCTAATTTTGTTAATTGCTAAATAAACCAAAAATCCTACTGCAAGTCCACCAACTATGCCAATCAAGGAAAGATAAGGTAGAAACACAAGGTATTCGGTTGACTCAGTTACCAAACAAAACACCACGTTTTGAATGGTTACGTTTATAGTTGCTCCACAAACGCTAGTTGCGATAATGCTAGTTCTTTTAATCCATAGTAATAATGCAAGTTCAATAGTAAGGCTTATAAGTCCTGCAGGTAAGGAATACATAATGGAAGATACGTTCCCACTAAATATACTGCCTAACACGATTTTTACCACAAGGGTTGCGTATCCGTAGACGCTACCGAGCAGTATGGCAGATAAAAGGATAAACACGTTTGATATGCCCATTCTTGCCCCGGGTAAGATTAGGGGTGGGAATAAACTTTCAAGCATAAATGCTAAAAGGGCAAGGCAAGAAAGAACTCCACAAGTTACTATTTTTCTCAAGGTTAGATTTCTCATCTTACACCTCCCGTAACGGGTGGGGTAGACTGGGTTTTCCCAATCGAAACGATTTTAAGTTTGTGTGGAACGCAAACGATTGCAGAGTTGCCTTTTAGCCAAGGTGTATACGTGCAGTCTTTAGACGTAGAGCAGTTAGCGTCTATAACCTTTGCCGTGCGTTGTTTTTGGTCGATTTGAATTTTGTTAAAATGTGTTTTGCTTTGGTCTAGATAAACGGTTATGGTGTTATCTTCGCCAAGAGCGATTAAATCTTGATAAGCCGAGTCTACGATAGAAAGTTCGCCGTCGTAAAGATAGGTGGCAACTTCTTTGCCGTCGACCATCACTTTGAAACCTTTAGATTTTTGAGTGGAAGGTAAAATCACAAATGCGAGAAAAAGCGACAAGATTATTAAAAGGGTAAAGGCGTATACGAACACGTCGCCCCAATTAAATAATTTTTGATTTTTTGTTATTTTTCTTCCTTCGTCTTTCAAAACAAAACCACCACCTATAACATTTTAACCTAAACGAATGTTAATGTCAATTAGGGGAGTAAATATATTTTGGTATATAGTTATATATTTTATATATAAAAACTCATAAAAGGCAAGTAAACGGGAAGTTTTGCAATTAGAAAGATTTAAAATAAAAAACAGTTTGGCACTGCCAAACTGTTTCAAAATTAAAATTAACTTATTCAGCGAAATAAACGGCTCTTGCTCTTGCGAAGAAAAGTGATAGTCCGTAAACGAGGATTGCAAAGAGAAGAACTAGTTTAATAATAGAAAATGCTACGACTAGAGTTACTAAACCGAAAATAGCAAAAGCGATTAAGATAAGTAACAAGAAGTCTGCGTAGTTAACTTTTGAAATAGGCATATTCAAGAATGAGAACACTGCGCAAACAATTACTGTTGATATTACTGCAAAATCTATAATTCCAATTAGCATAAAGTTAGAATCCATTGCAAATTTCTTGCCCTCGATAACTACGCTGTTAGAAATTTGTTCGAGTGGGAATACGATAAATGCGCTTATTGCTAAAACGGAAGCAACTGCCAAAACTAGTAGGAAATTATAGTTTTTGGTTATCGTCTTAAAGAAATAACCTGCTGGGGAAGTTTTTTCGATTAATTTATCGTCGTCTCTTTCAACGAAGTCGAAAGTTCTGTATCTCATAAAGGTATAAAGAATGATTAATGCAAAAGCCACGCCCCAAACTGCTAGATTGCGTTCAAGAGAATAATCCTTAAATACTAAGATTTGAACTAACGCAAGAGGCATAGTGATGAATAATGCGTGTAATAAAGCGTCGGCCTCACAAATGTTTTTGCTACCAGCCACGTATGCTAAATATAGAACGGTAGGTAGTCCAAATACTGCAAGAACTAAAAATTGTTCTCTATTTAAAGCAAAGCCGAATTGTGGGTGGAATAAAAGGGTTGTAAAGCAAGTGCAAACGCTTGCGATACACAAGATTGTAAATAACGAATATTTTTTACCTAAAGTTTTATAGTAAGCTGAAACGTTGTTTTTAGTATAAATAACGTTTTGTTCTTGCACGTCAGGGTTGAACGACAAAACGTTTAGGATAAGAAGAAGTATTCCTATTACGAAAAGTGAAGCGAGATAAACTATTCTCAAAAGAGTAAATTCACTTTCTAAAAGTATGTAAACTGCGCAAACGATAGCCGATAAAATCATAGCGAAAGGAATTGCGTCGCTTACCTTTACGTTAGATTTCTTAGCAGAACAAACAACGTATATCAAACTAAGGATGAAGAACACGCCTATAACGCTTAGAGAGTAAATAAGATAAGGTGTGTTTTTCAAAACGGCATTCCAAAGTCCACTAGAAAAGCCTAACACGAAAACGGTCGAGACGATAGCAGTAAACAATAACGCCACGACAAGATTAATGGACTTTAGAAATTCCTTAAAATAACAAGGTTTTTTTGTGTCTTTCATAAAATAAACTCCTTAATGAAACCCGATTAAAGAAAAACGCTAGTTTTTCTAAGAAAAGCATTTTTATAAAAAATTGCTAAACGCATTTTATATATTATATCCTATAAACCCAAGGTTGACAAGTAATTTTTCAAAAAAACGAAAAACTGAAATAAAGTTTTAAAAAACACTTGATTTATTTTCTTGTATTATTTAATATATTTATTAGAAAAAACATTAAGGTAAGGCAAGTATTTTGCCTAAATTCGTTGACGATGGGAAGTTTTGATAAAGGCAACTTGCAAATAACGGTTACTTGTGCGTCAGGGGTTGAAAGGGTAGTTAAAAGTGAACTAGAAAGGCTTGGTTATCCTTCTGCGCCGGCTATTAACGGTGCGATAACTTTTGAGGGAGACTCTTTAGCCGTAGCAAGATGTAATATAAACTTACGCACAGCCGATAGAGTTTATATAAAACTTGCCGAATTCCCAACCCTTTCATTCGACGATTTGTTCGAAGGGGTTAAAAATATCCCTTGGGGAGAAATAATTCCTAAAGACGGAAAAATTCTTGTAACGGGCAAATGTGTTAAAAGCAAGATTTTTGCTATTTCTGCTTGCCAGAGCATTGTAAAAAAGGCTATAATAGAAAAAATGTCTATTATGCACCACGCCGATTATTTCACCGAAAAAGGCGCTTGTTACGGCGTAGAATTTGCAATATTTAAAGACGTTTGTTCAATTTATTTAAATACGAGTGGCATAGGGCTTCATAAAAGAGGGTATAGAGATTTAGTGGGTATTGCCCCCATTAAAGAAACTCTCGCATCAGCACTATTACTAATGAGCGATTTTTATTATAAGCGCCCGTTTGCAGACCCTTTTTGTGGCTCGGGAACTTTTTTAATAGAGGGTGCAAGAATAGCCTTAAACATAGCACCGGGTATCGATAGAAAGTTTGCCTTTAACGATTGGAAGAACTTTGACCAAAAGTTATACGACCAAGCCGTTAGCGAGGCTAAAGATAAAGAGCAAAGGGATAGAGAAATCGCATTTTTTGGCAGTGATATAGATAAAAGGGCAGTAAAACTTGCAAGACACCACGCTTTTAGGGCAGGCGTTTTAGATAAGATAAACTTTAGCGTTAAGGACGTGGCTGATTTTACTACCGAGTATAATCAAGGCACGATAGTAACTAATCCACCATACGGCGAGAGGGTTTACGATATTGAAGAGGCTAACGCTTGCTATAAAGACTTAGGAAGAGCTCTTAAAGGGTTACCGGGTTGGTCGGCGTTTATAATTACTAGCGCAGATTCATTCGTTAGAAACTTTGGCAAAAAGCCTGATAGAGAGAAAAAGTTATTTAACTCGAACAAAGAGTGTAGATATTACTATTATTACGGCAGAAAGGAGAATTAATATGATAGATGGAAAACTTCTCGTTGAGAAATTATTAAGATATGCAAACAAACATTTGCATTTAAGTTCAAGAGATATAATTTATACTCGCAACTTATTACTTCGTGAATTTAAGTTAGACGAACCTATTGAAGAAACGGGCGATTTAACTTTTATCGACGCACTAGACGTTCCTGATATGTTAGTTGGTGACGTTGAAAAATACGCTTTAGAAAACGGTCTTTGCGAAGAGGGTTACGAAAACCTATACAGCACCTTTATTATGGGTGTTTTATCTCCAAAGCCATCTGAAGTTAACAACGAATTCTTAAGGTTAAAACAAACCGAAGGAATTGAAAAGGCTTGTAAGTATTTCTTCGACCTTTCTATTAAGAACAACTACGTTCAAAAAACGGCTATTAGCAAGAATATGAAATGGGAATTCCAAGATGGCACTAAATATCTTGAAATCACTATCAATTTAAGTAAGCCTGAAAAGGATAACAAGGAAATTGCAAAACTTTTACAAGCGCCTAAAAAGGGCAAATACCCAGCGTGCTTCTTATGTAAGGAAAACGAAGGTTATCAAGGCACATTAACTCACCCTGCAAGAGAAAACATAAGAACTATTTCTTTAACTATGGGTGGCGAACCTTGGTTCGTTCAATATTCTCCATACGCATATTACAACGAACACATGATAGCGATTAGCGAAAATCATACGCCTATGCACATTGCAGGCGATACTATTGATAAGCTTTTAGATTTCGTTGATTTCTTCCCAAATTATATGATTGGTTCAAACGCAGCATTACCAATTATCGGTGGTTCAATACTAAACCACGAACACTTCCAAGGTGGCGAACACTTAATGCCAATGCATCACGCACCACTTCTTAATCTCTTAAGAGATTATAAATGCCCAGCACATAAAAAAGTTAAGTGTGGCGTAGTTGATTGGTATAACAGCGTTATAAGATTACAAAGTGCAAACAGAAAGGAAATTGCTGAACTTGCTAAAGAAATTATTACTGCTTGGGCAAGTTATACCGACGAATCTTGTGGCATTATCGCTGAAACTGACGACGGTGTAAGACATAACTCGCTAGCCCCTGTTTGTAGAAAGGTTGGCAAAGAATATATCTTCGATTTAATTTTAAGAAACAACTTAACCAACGAACAATATCCAGACGGTATTTTCCACGCTCACCCAGAATACCACAACATTAAGAAAGAAGGTATCGGCTTAATCGAAGCAATGGGCTTATTCATTTTACCAGGAAGACTTAAAAAGCAACTTGCAATGATTGCTGAAATTCTTTGTGGAAAAACACCTTACAACGAAGGGGAACTCGAAAATCCAGAAAACTACTTATATGCGCATAGAAATATGATAAAAGAACTTATGATTTTCGAAAAGCCAAAGGATATGATAGAGGCAGAACAAAGAGTTACCGACAAGGTTAACCAAGTTTGCAAAAACATTTTATACAACACTGCTGTATTTAAGAGTGATATGGCAGGAATTCAAGGATTTAATCGTTTCTTACAAGTAGTAGGAATTATTCAATAAACAGAAAGGAGAAAAATATGAACGTTTTAGTTACAGGTGGAGCAGGATACATAGGCTCTCACACAATGGTAGAATTATTAAATGCAGGACACGAAGTCGTTTGTATTGATAACTTTATGAACTCTAAGTTCGAATCGGTTAGACGTGTAGAACACATCACGGGTAAAAAAGTTAAGTTTTACGAAGGCGATATTCGTGATAGAGCAATTTTAGACAAGATTTTTACTGAAAACAAAATTGATTCGGTAATTAACTTTGCAGGCTTAAAGGCTGTTGGCGAATCGGTTGCAAAACCATTAGAATACTATGAAAACAACATTGAAGGTCTTTTAATTTTATGCTTTGCAATGAGAGACCACAACGTTAAGAATTTAGTATTCTCTTCGTCTGCTACCGTTTACGGCAAGCCAAAGAGTGTTCCTATTAAAGAAGATTTTCCACTATCTACTTCTAACCCATATGGTAGCACCAAATTGTTTATTGAATATATGTTAAAAGACTTGTTCCACGCAGACCCATCTTTTAACATTGCAATTTTAAGATATTTCAACCCTGTTGGCGCACACGAATCAGGTTTAATTGGCGAAGACCCTAAAGGTATTCCTAACAACTTATGCCCATATATCACACAAGTTGCAGTTGGCAAGAGAGAATATCTCGGCGTATTCGGCGACGATTACGAAACCCCAGATGGAACGGGTGTTAGAGACTTTATTCACGTAGTAGACCTTGCGAAGGGACACGTTCTAGCAGTTGATAAACTTGCAACCAACCCAGGTTTAATTATCGTTAACCTTGGCACGGGCACGGGCTACTCTGTATTAGATATGGTTCACGCATTTGAAAAGGTTGTAGGTAAACCTATTCCTTATAAAATTATGCCACGTCGTCCAGGCGATATTGGCGAATGTTACGCAGACCCAAGTTTAGCATACGAAGTTTTAGGCTTTAAGGCAACAAAGACCATAGACGATATGTGCAAAGACGCTATGAGATGGCAAACTCAAAACCCTAACGGTTACGAAGACTAAAGTCTTTTTCTCTCGCCTAGGTTGATTTTTGACGGAAAAACACTGCAAATTACTTTGCGTTTTTCTCGGGATAAGACCACTAGGGGTATTACCCCTTAAAAGAACGCTCGTCCTTTTTGTGTTTTTTTCGCCAACCACGAATTAAATCAATCTATTCTCGCTCAAAAGACAAAGAAAAAACTAAAAGATAAAAAACCTTGCAGTTTGCAAGGTTTTTTTAGAAATAAGGAGAATAATATGAAAAAAATTGCAGTAATTTTAGCAAACGGAATGGAAGAATTAGAGGCTCTAACCCCTGTAGACGTGTTAAGGAGAGGGGGCGCAATGGTTGATACCATTTCGATTAATGATAAAATAGTAGTTTCTTCTCACAACGTAGGTGTAGTTGCCGATAAGTTAATAGGAGAAGTTGACCTTGATTTTTATGACTCAATAATTTTACCGGGTGGAATGCCGGGTGCACTTAATATATCTAATAATGATATAGTCGTAGGGGCAGTTAGGAAGGCATTAGAAGACGGAAAACTTATATGTGCAATATGCGCATCTCCGGCAGTTATCCTAGCAACTCACGATTTACTAAAAGGTTACACGGCAACTTGTTATCCTGCGCCTGAATTTGTCAAGGCAATAGGCGATAACTACGTATGCACAGACGTTAACGTTAGTAAAAACCTAATCACGGCAAACGGCCCAAAATCGGCATTCAAGTTCGCCCTAGCGATATGTGATTATTTAGGGTTAACTCCAAAATTTTAAAAACGATTACGAACGACGAGTTCGCTTCTGCTGAGACAACAAAAAAACAACACACCAAAAAGTGTGTTGTTTTATTGGTAGCCCCAACGAGAAATTGCCACGCTAAAGGTGGCAAAACTTTGCCCGTCAAGGGTTGCTCGTCATATGGCGAACGAACGACGAGTTCGCTTCTGCTGAGACAACAAAAAAACAACACACCAAAAAGTGTGTTGTTTTATTGGTAGCCCCAACGAGAAATTGCCACACTAAAGGTGGCAAAACTTTGCCCGTCAAAGATTGCCCGTCAAAGGCGAACGAACGACGAGTTCGATTCTGCTGAGACAAAACAAAAAAAGAACACCGAAAATGGTGTTCTTTTTTATGGTAGCCCCAACGAGAATCGAACTCGTGATTCAGCCTTGAGAGGGCTGCGTCTTAACCGCTTGACCATGAGGCCGTGTCTTAGCAAGGGTTATTTTAACACAAAACAGTTACATTTGCAAACGATTATACGAAAAAAATAAAAAAACCTGCGTAAAGCCGACGGAAAAGAAAATAATAACCCGTTTTGTCAACAGGCGAATGCCCGGCTTATTGGTTCTGCATCTCTTTATAAAAACGACCCTGCATAACAAAGGTCAAAGAGCACCGCTCCTCAATAAATACCAAAGCCTCTTTAATATGATTTGTGGATTTTTTTTGCATTTCCAATCGAACAACGAAGGTTTAATATTATTTTATCATATTACCCTTAAATTATGCAACTTATAATTGACTTTTTATTATGGTTATAATAAAATTTTATTAGATATTTGTCGTAAAGGGAAAATAGACTAACTAATGAAGAAATTGGTGAATTTTAGATTGCCGTTATTTATCGCATTAAGCCTAGTTGCAGGAATTGTTTGCGCCTTTAATTTTCGCATGCAAAACCATCTTGCCACTTGGCTTATTTTTGGTTTATTCGTTATTTCTTTGTTAGGTTTTCTTGCATACGGAATCATTAATAAAACCCTCAAGAAATGTCTTATAGTTATACTTGCTTTTCTAATGGTTTTCTCTATTGGAAGTTTTGCCCTCAACAAGCAAGTAAACAAATATAACGAGGCTAACCTAAACTACCACTATTACACGGTAGAAGGTAGGGTATCTTCTATTTATAAAACACAAGAAGGGGCAACTTTAGTTATCGAAAAAGCCGATATTTCAGGCAATCTTTCAATGCGACTAGATTATAAAATTAGCCTTAAGGTTTACGGCGAAATTGACGAGCGTATCGACCTTGGCTCTAGGGTGTCTTTCTTTGCTCTTCTTATGGATAGAGATATGATATACAATTGTAAACCAAGCGTATACGGAATTGCCGACAATATTAAATATACGGCTACTGTTAATGCTGAAGAACTAACTTTAGTAAGCCAACAACCTAGCCCTTTACATAGAGTTCATATTTTTTTGAGAGATTCTCTTGCAATTGGGTTAGATGAGGAAGAATTTTCAGTTTCATACGCTTTATTGCTTGGTCAAGACGATTATATGGATAGCCAAACGCTTTCGCAATTTAGAAGTGCCGGCGTTGCGCATATTTTCGCCGTTTCAGGTCTTCATATCGGCTTTTTAGCAACGATATTTATATTCCTATTTAAAAAGACAAGAGTTAACGAGTGGTTATCTTTAATTCTCACGGCGCTTATTCTAATATTTTATTCTGGGGTATGTGGTTTCTCGTCTTCCTCTATTCGTGCAACCATAATGTGTATAACTCTATTGCTTTGCAACAATTTAGGTTTTAAATACGACGGGTTTACTTCGGTTAGTTTATCAGCCGTAATTATTTTGCTAATTTCTCCCATTCAAATATTTACGGCAGGTTTTGCCCTTTCGTTTGGGGTAGTTTTAGGAATAATCTTATTAACACCCGTATTTATGAGAGCGTTAAAGAAGTTGCCCTATAAACTATCCTCTTTATTATCGAGCGTAATTTCAGCACAACTAGTAAGCATTCCAATTTGTCTAATCTTTTTCAACTCGGTATCTGTAATATCAATAATTTTTAACCTTGCGATTTTGCCAATAATAGGCGTTGTTTACACGCTTACTTTTTTATCAACTATACTAGGTGGAATGCTTTGTATTCCAAGCATAACCCTATTTATATCAAACTACGTGTTTAAGGCGCTAATATATCTTTTCACTTTAACCGATTTTTCTATCTTTATGGTGGGTGGAATATCCCTATCCATATTCGTTTTGCTTTACTATTTAGCCTTACTAGTCTTTGCTGGCTTTTTCAACCTCGGCAAGATATTAAAAGCAAGCCTTTGTATAGTCTTAATCATATCTTTTATATGCGCAAGCCTCATACACAACGTAGTTATAAGTAGGCAAACTAGAGTTTACGTTATTGGCGACGTGCAAACTTGTGTGGTTGCGCTCTTTTCAAAGGAAGAAGATATACTCGTTATAAATGCTTTTTCTTCTTATTCTTCCCTTTACCGAATAGACGACGTTTTAAAGCAAGAGAAAACTCGCAAAATTGATGCGATAGTTATCACAAATCTTTATAACCAAACGGATATTCACACCATAGTAACTAAACTTCACCACATACTTGACTTTGAAAGGGTATATTACTATGGTGAGAGCCAAATAAATCAAGAAAACGCAATAAAACTTTCATTCGGCAACGATAAAGTAGTTGAAAATTTTGTTGACGGAGAGAATATTCCAATCAAAAGTGCAAGTTGCTCTTTTGTGGATAACGGATATGCCGTCGAGATGAAAAATTCTTCGTATAAGATACTTGCTTTTTCTAAACTACCTAGTCAACCAAGTAAGGCGTATTCAAGTGAAATATACGACCTTGCGATAGCGTATAACTATCAAGAAGCAATTTTCTCTTTATATCAAACCAAAAACGAGATAACTTTCTTTAATTACAACGGCTACAAAGACGCTTATTCAAAAGGATATTTACTTTATTCTTGGCGCTAAACATGCCGTTATCAATTAAATCACCCCCTCAAGGATATAATAGTTATATAAAACTAGTATATCTTTTTATTTAAATAGGCAAATTCCCGTTGCAAAATAAAAAAAAAGGTGCTAGAATGTATAAGAGGAAATTTTGTTTTGAATTATACGGAGTTTAAAAACGGTTTGGAAGAGGGGAAATTTTTCCCCATATATTTGTTTGAAGGAGAAGACTCTTTTTTTAGAGAGAGAGGTTTGGTTTTGCTAAAAAACAAATATCTTCAGGAGCCTGACCTAAATTACGCCACCTTTTCTGGCGAAAAGTTAAACGAGAACGAACTTATCTCATCACTAACGGCCTTTCCGTTTATGAGTCAAAAAAGGATAACTCTTCTTCGTGAATATTATCCAAAAAGTAACGTTATATCGGCAGAACTCAAAAGATATTTCGAAAATCCAATTAGCGACAGTATTTTTATAATAATCAACGAAAAGCCGAGCGACACTATAAAAAAACTTTCTAACGTGTGCGTAGTCGACTGCAAGAAAGCCGATGCAAGCATCATTAGTAGATACGTAAAAGGCAAGTGCGCTCAAGCAGGAATAATTATAGATTTAGAGAATGCTAAAACTCTAGCAGAGTATTGCTTAAACGATATGACTAGGGTTGAAAACGAAACGGAAAAATTAATAAGTTACGCATTTAACAAAAAGACCGTTTCGCTAGAGGATATAGAACTTCTAGTAACCAAAGACACCGAATACAAGATTTACGAATTGACAGATTATATTGGCAAAAGAGATTTTGAAAAAGCCATAACGGTTATAAACGAGCTTCTAAATAAGGGCGAAACCTTGCAAAGACTTTTAATATCGCTTTACAATTATTTTAGAAGATTACTTCACATAGCCATAAGTGGAAAAACGGATAGCCAACTTGCAGAAGTCTTCTCGATAAAGGAATTTGCAGTTAAAAAGGCTAGGGCGCAAGCAAACGCATTCAAGAAAAAATCGCTTAAGAACGCAGTAGATATACTAGCAGACACCGATTTTTTAATAAAAAGTGGTGTTGCAGACGGAACGGATAGAATTTGGTATTCCATATTCTCCGTTATTATAGGATAGGGGGAAGGTATGAATTTAATAGAAGATTTAAAGGCTTTAGTAAATAGATTGCAAACGGAAACGGATACCTTAGTTGCACTAATCGTAGCCGTGCTTGCTCTCACCGTGCTTTATTACTTTGTGTTTTCCTTTTTAATTAAAAACGAGGCGCAAGACCTAATCTCAATTTTTGCAATTATTATGATAGTATCGGCTGTCGTAATTTTGATAGTCGAGGCCATTGCTAATGAAATCTTCCTAATGGTTCCAGCAATTTGCATAGTAATAATAATGTGCTTGTATTCTGTAGAAATCAAGCGTCTTATTTGGGCAAAACGAAAAGTTCGTCTTTTCGACGTTAAAAAAACCGAAGGAATTAGAGTGGACGAGGAAAAAATTCAAAACTGTATTACCGAAATTATAAAAGCACTTCAAAATATGTCTAAAAACGACGTGGGCGCTATAATAGTTTTGTCTAATAACAACGTTCCATCGCAAATTATAGATAGTGGCGTAAAGATGGATAGCGACATTTCAAGTGAATTAATCGAAAGCGTGTTTTTTCCAAAGACACCTCTTCACGACGGTGCTATGATTATAGACGGCACAAAAATCGTTGCGGCAGGTTGTTTTTTACCTCTTTCACAAAATAGCGACAACATTCCAAAGGACCTAGGAACTCGTCATAGAGCAGGTATAGGCGTTACCGAAACTATAGACGTTATGAGTATTATCGTATCCGAAGAAACGGGCATAATCTCAGTTGCTAGAGCCGGTAAAATTACTAGATATGCTGACGTTGACATTCTTAAAAACACTTTAGGCAAATATTATTGGCAAGAAGTGGAAAGCGCAAGGAGGTAAGGAAATGAATCAAAATTTTGACAACCGTTTAGACACTCAAGAAAAAGAAGGCAGTTCTTTTTGGAAAGGATTAGGCATACTTGCGTTATCGTTGTTTTTAGCCGTAATAACGGTCGTTACAATTAATTTATAAGGTGCTAAGATGAAAAAAACTGGAATAGAAAGTGCGAAAATTTTATTACCTAAGGGCGTTGATTTTACTGCTTGGTCTGTAGTTGCATGCGACCAATTCACTGGTGAAATCGAATATTGGAAACAATTAGAAAGCGAAGTAAAAGGAAAGCGCACCACTTTAGATTTAGTGTTGCCAGAAGTTTACTTAAACGACAACGCTGAAGAAAGAATATCAAAAATCAATAAAAATATTTCAAGTTACATACAAGACGGCGTGTTTGAAGAACTAAAAGAAGGTTTTATTTTAAGCATTCGCAAAACCCCTTACGTAGAAAAGAGGATAGGTCTTATGGGCGCTATCGACCTCGAGGAATACGAATACGGCAAAAAAACGTCTTCGCTAATTCGTGCTACCGAGGGAACCGTTGAGGAAAGAATTCCACCAAGACTAAAGATTAGAAAAGACGCTTTGGTAGAATTTCCACACGTTATGGTTTTATTCGACGATGAGAAACGCGAAATAACCGAGCCACTTTACGAAAATAGAGGTAAATATCAAAAACTTTACGATTTTGACCTCAATATGAACGGTGGACACGTAGAAGGATATTTTATCCCTAATGCTGATGAGATTAAGCAAAAGTTTTCTAATCTTTTAGACGAGGAAAGAACGGCTAAAAAATATGGTAAATCAGATAATTTTGCATTTGCAGTAGGCGACGGAAACCATTCTTTAGCAACTGCCAAAACGCATTGGAACAACCTAAAGGCAACCTTAACCGAAGAGCAAAAGAAAACGCACCCTGCAAGATACGCTTTAGTTGAATTCGTTAATATATACGACGAGGGTATATATTTTGAACCAATCTTTAGATACGTAACGGGCGTTAATAAACATGAGTTTATTCAAGGCTTAGCAAATGTAGATTGTGGAAATATTAGAATTTTCGACGGCGAGAAATTCCTTTTACAAAAGGGAGGAAACGCTTTAGCCGACGGAATTAAGGCTACCGACGATTATATTTTACAATATCTAACCAAAAATGGTGGAGAGGTAGACTATATTCACGGCGAAAGCAATTTAGAAAAATTAGTTAAAGACAATGCTAATTCGATAGGCATTTACTTTGAAAAGTTAGATAAAGCCGAACTGTTTAGATACGTTTCTAATAAAGGCGCATTCCCAAGAAAAACTTTTTCTATGGGCGAAGGTATTGAAAAGCGTTATTATTTAGAAGGCAGAAAAATAAGATAGGAAAGAACGACAATGATAAAAGTTTGTAAATTTGGTGGAACTTCAATGGCAGACGCTAAGGCGTTTGCTCAAGTAAAAAGCATAATTTTAAGCGACGAGAGTAGAAGATATATCGTAGTTTCTGCTCCAGGCAAGAGAGATAAACAAGATATTAAAATTACCGACACGTTATACGCTACGTATGACGAACTCATGGCAACGGGAAAAATCGATAACAATTTTGGTCTAATCAAAAATAGATTTATCGAGTTAGTTAAAGATTTAGAATTAGACCTTGATATCGAGGAGATTTTAGCGCAAACGGAAAAGGAAATCATAGAGAACAAGAGCCGTGATTTTACTGCGTCTAGGGGCGAATACCTAAGCGCAATTTGCATGGCTAGATATCTTGGGCTTCCGTTTGTCGACGCTAAAGACTTAATTCGTTTTGATAGCCGTGGAAACTTAAACCAAGACTATACCGACGACAAAGTAAGAATTAAACTAGAAAATCTTGAAAGAGCAGTAATTCCGGGCTTTTACGGTAAAGACTACGAAGGAAAGATTAAAACCTTTAGCCGTGGTGGTAGCGATATTTCAGGTTCTATCATTGCTCGTGGGGTTAAGGCTGACCTTTATGAAAACTGGACTGACGTTAGTGGCTTTTTAGTGTGCGACCCAAGAATCGTTCCAGAAGCAAAAACAATTAAGCAAATTACGTATAAAGAATTAAGAGAACTTTCATACATGGGCGCAAGCGTTCTTCATCCAGAGGCTATTTTCCCTGTGGTGAAAGGTAAAATCGTTATCAACATTAAAAACACCTTTAAGCCTGATGACCCAGGCACACTAATCGTTCCAAACGAAAAATACGACGTAGAAAATAGTCAAGGCGTAATAACGGGTATAGCAGGTAAAAAAGACTTCACGGTTATCTTTATTGAAAAGTCAATGATGAATGCCGAAGTTGGATTTATTCGTAAGGTTTTATCTATTATCGAACACTATGGAATATGCGTAGAGCATTTACCTTCCGGTGTAGATACTCTTTCAGTAGTAGTTGCTACTGAAAATCTTAAAGACGGCGTTTTAGCAGACGTAGTAACCGAAATAAGAGAAAACGTTAATCCTGACTATGTTCACGTTATCGAAAATATTTCGCTAATAGCAACGGTTGGACACGGAATGAATAGACGTGTCGGCACTGCTGCAAGATTATTTAACGCTTTAGCAGAAAACAACATAAATTTAAGAATGATAGACCAAGGCTCAAGCGAATTAAACATCATAATCGGGGTAGAAAACGACGATTATGAAAAGACTATTAGAACTATATACAAAGCGTTTATTTAGGAAAAAACCTAACATATAAATAAATTTTCAAGAATTTGGAGGCATAAAAAATGGATTACGCAAAAGAATCACTCAAAAGACACGCTGAATGGAAGGGAAAAATTGGAGTTGTAGCAAAAGTTCCCGTTGCAAATAAAGAAGACCTTTCATTAGCATACACCCCAGGCGTTGCACAACCTTGTTTAGAAATTCAAAAAGACTACAATAAATCTTTTGAACTTACCGGTCGTGGCAACATGGTGGCAGTAATTACCGACGGAACTGCAGTATTAGGCTTAGGCGATATCGGTCCAGAAGCAGGCATGCCTGTTATGGAAGGTAAAGCAGTCTTATTTAAGGCTTTCGGCGACGTAGACGCCGTTCCTCTATGCGTTCGTTCAAAGAGTGTAGATGAAATCGTTCAAACGGTTAAACTTCTAGCAGGTAGTTTTGGTGGCGTAAATCTAGAAGATATTTCAGCACCAAGATGCTTTGAAATAGAAAAGAGATTAAAAGAAGACCCAGAAGTAGACATTCCTATTTTCCACGACGACCAACACGGAACTGCAGTAGTATGTGTTGCTGCATGTATTAACGCTCTTAAATTAGTAGGTAAAAAGTGGGAAGACGTTAGCATAGTATTCAGTGGTGCAGGCGCAGCAGGTGTTGCGATTGCAAAACTTATGATTTCTATGGGCGCAAAAGACGTTGTAATGTGCGATAGAACGGGCATTATCTATAAGGGCAGAAAGGAAGGTATGAACGTTTCTAAAGAAGAAATTGCAGAGTTTACTAACCAACTTGGCAAGAAAGGAACTTTAGCAGAGGCGTTAAAGGGTGCAGATATATTCGTTGGCGTATCATCTCCAGGCTTATTAACCGAAGAGATGGTTGCATCAATGGCTAAGGGTGCAATCGTTATGCCGATGGCAAATCCAACCCCAGAAATTATGCCAGACCTTGCAATTAAAGCAGGCGCAGCAGTCGTTGGAACGGGTAGAAGCGACTTCCCAAATCAAATCAACAACGTTCTAGCATTCCCAGGAATTTTCCGTGGTGCGCTTGATTGTAGAGCGCTTGATATCAACGAAGAAATGAAAATCGCTGCAGCAACTGCAATTGCAAGTCTTGTTTCAGACGAAGAACTTTGTGCTGAATACGTAATCCCAGCACCATTCGATAAGAGAGTTGCTCCAACCGTAGCAAAAGCAGTTAAAGAAGCGGCAATCAAAACCAAAGTAAATAGAATATAACGAGTGGTAAAATATAATAATTCAAAGGACAACGGAGTTAGTTGTCCTTTTCTTTTTATCTAGGTTAATTTATTGACAAAATACGACCTTAGACTGTATAATGGTATAAGTTGATATTTTAAAGATTAAAGGTGCTTAAGTGGTATACGATAATATTTTACAAGCAATAGGAAACACGCCTATTATAAAACTTAATCGCATGGTCGATAATGATAGTGCTGATATTCTCGTTAAGTTTGAGGGGTTAAACGTAGGTGGCTCTATTAAAACTAGAACGGCGCTTAATATGATAGAAGACGCCGAAAGAAAGGGACTATTAAATAAAGACAGTATAATCGTTGAGCCAACGAGTGGCAATCAAGGTATAGGTCTTGCGTTAGTCGGTGCAGTTAAGGGTTATAAAGTAAAAATCATTATGCCAGACTCGGTTAGTGAAGAAAGAAGAAAACTCGTTAATCAATACGGTGCTGAGGTAATTCTCGTTCACGACGACGGAAATATAGGCTTGTGTATTGAAGAGTGCTTAAACCTTGCCCTAAAAATGCAAAGAGAAAACCCTAAAGTTTTCGTTCCACAACAATTTGAAAACCCTGCAAACCCACAAGTTCAAAGAGACGTAACGGGAATGGAAATTTTAAGGGACGTAAACGCACCTATTCACGGGTTTTGTTCTGGAATCGGCACGGGTGGAACGATAACGGGTATAGGCGAAACGTTAAAGGGTAAAAATCCCGATATGATTATTTGGGCAGTTGAGCCTGAAAATGCGGCGATTTTATCGGGTGGTTCTATTGGAACTCATATTCAAATGGGTATAGGCGACGGGCTAATTCCTGCAATACTTAATCAAAAGATTATAGACGACATTTGTATCGTAAAGGACGAGGAAGCTCTTAAAACCTCTAAAGACCTAGCGTTAAAAGAGGGTATTCTTTGTGGAATCAGTAGTGGAACAAACGTGGCGGCGGCTATTAAACTTGCTAAAAAACTAGGCAAGGGAAAAACGGTTGTAACTGTTCTTCCTGATACTGCAGAAAGATATTTTTCCACACCACTTTTTGAATAAAATTAAAAAAACATAAAGCATCGCAATAATTTGTGGTGCTTTTAAACATTATAAAAAGAGGAGATACTATGGAAGGCTATCTAAAAAACCGATTAAAAAACAAGAGTTTTACTATCGTTAATTGCGTTTATATATGTTTACTTCTACTTTCTAGCGTTTATTGGATAATAAATTTTAACATAATAAACCTACTAATGTCCTTTTTGTATATATTTTTCGTTCCGTTGCTTTATGTTGTGGAAAGGTTGTTAAAAATAAGGTTTGGAAGTTTATTCACTGCCTTGCTTTACGTTATACCAATCGGTAGCATTTTAGGTTCTTGTTATAATTTTTACGCTTTGATTCCTTTTTTAGATTTAATTTTACACGGCTTATCGGGTGTAATTTTCGCATCGTTGGGATTTTGCTTTTTTCAACTTTTCCTTAAGGTTGAAAACAATAAAAGTTTTTTCGGCTGTTTGCTATTTGCATTCTTTTTTAGTCTTGCAGTGGCAGTATTATGGGAATTTTTTGAGTATACGGTAACTATGCTTACAAACTTTGATATGCTAGCAGATACCTACGTATATAACATAAATTCTTACGTTCTTTCTGGAACTCACGGAAATGCCGTAAACCTAGATAACGTAACTAAAACGGTAGTCTACTACGGTAACGGCAAAACCCTTACCATAAACGGATATTTAGATATTGGGTTAATAGATACGCTTGGAGATATGATAATATGTTCAATTGGCGCAACGTTATTCTCTTTAATTGCAGTAATTAGCCACTATAAAATACCAAGTATAAACGATGCGCTTATTCCAAAAATTGAGGATAAATAAAAAGAAAGCCTTTCGCTCGATTAAGCGAAAGGCTTTTTAATTTATTTTTAGAATATAGGCGCAGGTCCGAATAACAAAGTGAGTAGAGCATACATAAGTGGAATGGTTATTACACAAAGAGTGTGAGATATCATAGTCATTCCAGCACCTGTAGATGGGTCTCCACCATAAGCTTCTGGGAAAACTATAGTGTTCATTCCAAGAGGGGTTGCCACGGCAAAGAATACTAAAAACAAGAACGAGTTATCAACGTTTGTGTTAAACGCTAGATTTGTAAGCGTTATAACGCCAAACATAAAACCGATTACTATGGTAGGGATAATAATTAGTCTTAATAATGATGCGAAGTAAACCTTTTTATTGGTAAGCATTATCTTAACGTCGAATCTCGCTACGGTAACACCTGCAAGAAGCATTGCAAGTGGTCCCATACAATTTCCAAGTCCCGTTAAACTATCTGCAAGAAATTGAATGCTTGGCGTATTAAATATAATATTTCCTACCCCTGTTATTCCAGCAAACATGCCGATAAAGAGACCTAAAGTTGGAACGTTAAGAATGCTTTTAATAAAACTTTGTTTTTGTCCACCGTGAGGCACTAAAATAACAATTCCCCAAGTATAGATTAAAATTAAAAAAGGAAGTGTAGCAATTTTATAAAAGGCAAGACCTTCTAGCCCAAAAAGAGCAATTACTATTGGGTCGCCAACGTATCCCATATTGCCAAAAGTTAGGGCATATTTATAAATACCACGTTCGTATGCTTGTTTGTCCTTAACGAAAAGTCCTATTAGGCAAAGAGTAATTATAAAGGCAACGCCAACGGCAAAAGAGCCGAGAATGAGGTTAACAAAGTGTTCTAAAAGGTTGTCTATGGTAAAATATTTTGCCATAGAAGTAAAACTTAACGCAGGGCAAACGGCAAAGGTAAGAATTTTAGCCAATACTTTACTTCCGTTTTCGGGAACTATTTTAACCTTAAATAATAAAAACCCTAAAGCGATAAATGTGAACAACGTTAGCATTGGTTGAAGGGTTGCTAAAAAAGTTTCAATCATATATTCTCCTTAAACGTGAGCCTTTCCACGAGCGCTTCGTTTTCCCTCTGGGTCGATTTCCCCTGCTTTTGTAAGTGCAATTTTTGTTAGGAAAGGACCAACTAGTTCGTAGATAAGAACAGAGAATAAGGTGATGTTAGAAACAAGGATACCAACTGCACCGAAAGTCGAAGCCTTCATCGCCATACCAAGAGCAACGCCTGCTTGTGGGAATAAGGTAATACCTAAATATTTTTTAACGTTAAGTGGCGAGTTTACCATATTTGAACTTAATCTTGCACCGTAGTATTTACCAAGACATCTAAATACGATATAAACAGCGCCGATTAGAACGATTATTCCTTGAGTGATTACAGAAAGGTCTAACTCTGCGCCACTTAAAACGAAGAATAGAATAAACATAGGCGCAGTCCAACGGTCTAGTCTATCCATAAGTTCCTCTGAAAAATCACAAATGTTACAAAAGATTGTGCCTAGCATCATGCAAGTTAGAAGTGAAGAGAATGCGATATGCACGCCTGCAATTTCAAATTTTAGCATTGATAGGGCAACGGTTAGAAAAACAAATGCAACGCTCATTGCAAGACGTTTAGAGCGTGAATGGAAGAATTTTTCAAAAAAGGTAAACAAGTATCCCATGGTTGCGCCAAGACCGATAGATAAAACGACTTCGATAATTGGTTCCACGATAATGCTTACGACGTTTGCTTTGCCCGATTCTATTGCCCCTGCAACGCCGAATGAAATAGCGAAAAGAACTAAACCAACAGCGTCGTCTAAAGCAACAACAGGTAGTAAGGTATCAGTTACAGGGCCTTTTGCTTTGTACTGACGAACAACCATTAACGTTGCGGCAGGCGCAGTTGCAGATGCGATTGCACCTAAAATTATCGCTGCCGAAAGTGGGAATTTATCAGGGATAATAAAGTGTAGGGAAATAAGTGCAACGTCTACTACAACAGTGGTGATAACTGCTTGTAAAATTCCAATAATGGTGGCTTGTTTTCCAATGCTTTTAAGTTGCGAAAGTCTAAATTCATTACCGATAGAAAATGCGATAAAGCCGAGCGCAACTTCAGAAATAATTGATAGAGATTCAATATTTTCCATACTGGTAAAGCCAAGACCTTCAACGCCGAAAGCGCCAATACAAAAAGGTCCTAAAATAACGCCTGCTACAAGGTATGCCGTTACGGCTGGTAGTTGAACGAGTTTTGCAAGACGTGAAAGCATAAGTCCTGCAAATAGTGCTAGAGATAAACAAAGTAAGATTTCCATAAGTTCTTCCTAAAAAGTATAATATGTATGATTTCTAAAAAAGTTTAATACTTTAACAAGTATTTGTCAAACGAAAATTAGAGTATTTATCGTATAAAATTACAAAAAAATCACGTGTGTTTTGGTAGTAAGCCAAAACACACGTTTTTAATCTTGTAATATTCTTTTTAATTGCTCTACACGCCCTTGTATAGGTTCATCTAAATTTTCAAATCTAAATGGAATTTTTAAGTTCTCATATTTAGACTTACATAACTTCTTAAACGGTAAAAGTTCAACGCTATCAACTACCGAATGAGTTTTTATCAGCTCTTTTAACCTTAAAATATTTTCTTCGTTGTCGTTTAGACTTGGAATAATAACTTGCCTTATAGAAGTTTTTATATTTTGACTTTGTAGATATTCTAA
The DNA here is from genome assembly GCA_045651365.1 of Christensenellaceae bacterium. Classification (GTDB taxonomy): domain Bacteria; phylum Bacillota; class Clostridia; order Christensenellales; family Borkfalkiaceae; genus UBA1259. Next base: position 57,508 of record JAZRSF010000004.1, on the reverse strand, counting down.
AAACTCTAAAACCTTTTGATATTGGCAACCAACATAGTTTTCATAGTCTTTTTCGTTAGTGTATTTAATATCTAATAAAACTCGGTCGGTTTTTGTTAAAAGAAGTTTTATATCGTCGTTTAGTATGCACCCAGAAGTATCTAGGCAGGTATTAATTCCCTTGCTTTTACATAATTCGAAAAGTTGATAGGCAAATTGTGGTTGCAAAAGTGGCTCTCCACCAGAAATGGTTATTCCACCTTTTTCGCCAAAATAGTCGGTGTATTTAACCACCTTGTCAAACACTTGCTGAGGTAAGTATTTATCGCCTGCATTCACTTCCCACGTGTCGGGGTTATGGCAACAACCACAACGAAGTGGACAACCTTGCATAAACACAACGAACCTAATCCCCGGTCCGTCGACGGTGCCTAAACTGCAAAAACTGTTAATTTTGCCGTAAATAGTTTTGTTCATTACAAACTCTCGTGGAAAGTTCTAGAAATAACTTCCTTTTGTTGTTCTTTGGATAACTTGTTAAAGTTTACTGCATATCCCGAAACACGAATGGTTAGGTTAGGGAAGTCTTCAGGGTTTTCATAAGCCTTCATAAGTGTTTCACGGTTAAGCACGTTTACGTTCACGTGGTGGGCTTTTTTCTTAAAGTATCCGTCTAAAATTCCAACTAGGTTTTCTATTCTTGAAGGGGCGTCGTTGCCGAGTGCTTGAGGGGTTATGGAGAAGGTGTTTGAAATGCCGTCTCTGCAATCTTCATAGCAGATTTTAGCAACTGAATTAAGAGATGCTAACGCACCGTTCTCTTCACGGTTGTGCATAGGATTTGCACCAGGAGCGAAAGGAGCGAATGCAGGTCTACCGTCTGGAGTTGCGCCCGTATTTTTGCCGTAAGTTACGTTGCTAGTAATGGTTAAAACCGATAGGGTATGTATAGCGTTTCTGTATGTCTTAGTTTTGCGAAGTTCGGTTATAAATTTATGGGTAATTTCCTTAGCGATAAGGTCAACTCTATCGTCGTCGTTGCCATATTTAGGGAAGGCGCCTTGTCTATCGAAGTCAACCACGAAACCCTCTTCGTTTACGATAGGGGTAACGCTTGCGTGTTTAATTGCGCTTAAACTATCGGTAACAACCGAAAGTCCTGCAACGCCAAACGCCATAAAGCGTTCAACCGACGTATCGTGAAGTGCCATTTGCGTCTTTTCATAAGCGTATTTATCGTGCATATAGTGAATGATATTCATTGTGTTAACGTAAAGGTTAGCAAGCCATTCGATATACACGTCGTATCTTTCACAAACTTGTTCGTAGTCTAGTTTGCCTTTGTTAAGTGGTGGCATTTGTGGACCGATATGCGTTTTAGTAGTATGGTCGTAGCCACCGTTAATTGCGATAAGTAAAAGTTTCGCTAGGTTGCATCTAGCGCCAAAGAATTGCATTTGTTTGCCAACTTTCATAGCCGAAACGCAACAAGCGATAGCGTAATCGTCGCCGTAAATTGGGCGCATCACGTCGTCGTTTTCATATTGGATAGAGTCGGTGTCAATAGAAACCTTTGCGCAGAACTTTTTGAATTCGTTTGGTAAAGCATTAGACCAAAGTATAGTTAGGTTTGGTTCTGGCGAACTTCCAAGCGTGTAAAGGGTGTTTAGAATACGGAAAGAACTCTTGGTAACAAGCGTTCTGCCGTCCTCACCCATGCCACCAACGGCTTCGGTAATCCACATAGGGTCGCCACCGAAAAGTTCGTTGTAATCTGGAGTTCTAAGATGGCGAGCCATTCGTAGTTTCATAACGAAATCGTCTATTAATTCTTGCGCTTCCACTTCGGTCAGACTGCCGTTTTTAATATCTCTTTCGATATAAATATCGAAAAAGGTGCTAACTCTACCTAAACTCATAGCAGCGCCGTTTTGTTCTTTGATTGCGCCAAGGTAAGCAAAGTAAGTCCATTGAATAGCCTCTTTAGTATCCTTTGCAGGTGCGCTAATATCGTAGCCGTAAGCAAGCGCCATTTCCTTTAGGTATTTAAGGAAAGTTATTTGTTGAAACAATTCTTCGGTAAGTCTTATGCTATCTTGGTCGTAAGTGTTGGTAGATAGATTTGCCTTGTCTTGCTTTTTTTGTTCTATAAGTCTATCGACGCCGTAAAGAGCAACACGACGATAATCGCCGATTATTCTGCCTCTTCCGTAAGCGTCTGGAAGTCCGGTTATAACGTGGCTATGTCGAGCAAGCCTCATTTCTTCGGTATACGCTCTAAAAACGCCGTCGTTGTGAGTGGTTCTAAAACGGAATTCGTCTTGAACTTTTTCGCTTAAAGAATAGCCGTAAGCCTCACAGGCTTGTTTAGCCATTCTCATGCCACCGAAAGGGTTAACCCCACGTTTAAGTGGCGAATCTGTTTGTAAGCCCACGATAAGTTCCTTTTCTTTATCTAGATAACCCGGCTTATAGGCAGTTAAAGAAGAAACGATGTCTGTATCAACGTCTAAAACTCCGTTTTTCTTTCTCTCTTCCTTAAAAAGGTCGTTAAGTTTACTCATTAGGGTAGAAGTTCTCTTGGTTGCGCCTTGCAAAAAGGAACTATCGCCTTCGTAAGGGGTGTAGTTTAATTGAATAAAATCTCTAACGTTTATTTCCGTTTGCCATTCGCCAGAGATAAAACCATTCCAATTAACGTGTTCCATAATATCCTCCTTTGTTACCCTATAAAAAAAGGGCAACCCAACAAAAATTGAGATGCCCAGACGGTCGGCTTAAAACAGATACGTTCCCTTGCGGTAACCCGCAAAATCCGTCAGTTACGTATCTACAAATCAATCATAGCACTTGTAAATAAGCCTTGTCAAGTTTAAAGCGAAAAATTTTTAAATTTATAAATATATTTTAAAAGAGTTTTCTTGCAAATACGCCTATATTATGTTAATATAAAATAGGATAAATTTGCAAGATATGCAATATTTCTTACAAGGAATAATATATGCATAAATGCACCAATGTTATAAAATATAAAAGGAGAAAAAACTACGTGATTATGGCACAACTTAAAGTTATAAGAAATTGTCAAATAGTTTTGGAAAACGGAATACTTTGGGACGGCGCTTTGATAATAAAAGGCGATAAAATTCTCGAATACGGCAAGGAAAGGGATATGACGTTTCCTAAAGAAGCAGAGATTATCGACGCTAACGGAAATTACGTTGGACCTGGTCTTGTTGATATTCACGTTCACGGTGGAAACGGCTTTTTTACTTACGTTCAAGTTGAAGAGGCAGGCGAGTTCTTTTTAAGCCACGGCGAAACCTCGATTTTCCCAACTCCATCTGCAATTCTAAACGTAGAACAATTGATAGAAGTTTTTAAAAACGTTAGAGAAAAAATGAAAACGGTTAAGAACGTAAAAGGAATGTATATGGAAAGTCCTTTTATGAATTGTAAGTTCGGTGCTTTCAAAGACGATTGCCCTTGGAGAGAGACGATACCGTTTGAATCTTATAGTAAGTTGGCAGACGAGGCTGGAGACCTAGTTAAAGTTTGGATGCTTGCGCCAGAACGTGAAGATGTTAAGGAATTTACCGAATACGCTAGAAAAGTATATCCAGACGTAGTGTTTGCAGTAGGTCATAGCGAGGCTACGCCAATGCAAATTAGGGCGTTAGGCAAATGCAAGCCGACTATTCAAACACACTCTATGTGCGCAACGGGTAGAATTCCCGTTATGGGTGGAACTAGGGGATACGGCCCAGACGAATATGCATTCAAAGATAACGACGTTTATTGCGAACTTATTAGCGACTCTTATGGAAAACATGTTCATCCAGAAATGCAACAATTATTATTACATAACAAGGGTGTGGAAAAGGTTATTCTCGTTACTGACTCTACCATTCATAAAAATCCAAACCCACAAGGTCTAGAACATATAGACGACCTTAATTTTAACCCAGCAGGGGCGCTTGCTGGTAGTAAATTAACTCTCGACAAGGCGTGTAGAAACGTTATGCAAAGCACTAATTGTGGCATAGCACAAGCATTCTTGATGGCGTCTACAAACCCATCAAAAGCACTAGGATTAGACGATAAAATCGGTTCTATCGAAGTTGGTAAAACGGCAGACTTAATTATCGTGGACGATAAGTTCAACGTTAAAAAGGTTATTCTAGAAGGCGAAGTTAAATTTTAAGGAGAAGAAAGACTATGAGTAAATTAAAAGTAGGATATTCCCAATTAGTAGCAAACCCACCATTAGGAATCGGCGTGGCAGGCTATTATATTCCAAGATACGCTAGTGGTTTTATCGACGATATCGAAGTAAGTGCAATGGTTCTTTCTTTAGGCGATAAAGAAATGGCGTTAATCGGCGTTGACCTTTGTTGGATAGACGGTTACATTGTGAAAGAATTTAAGGCGCTAATTGAACAAAAAACGGGCATTAAAAAAGAAAACATAATGATTTGTGCATCACACACCCATAACGCACCTTTTATTGCGCCTACCGAGATGTTCGAGATTGATAACGAACAAGTTAAAAACTACAAACTCTATCTTGGCGAAAGAATTGCCGAGGCAGTGGCACTAGCAAAAGTTGACCAAAAGGAAACAAAGGTTGGTTATGCTGTATGCCCTGTTCCAGCAAAGGTAGCGTATATTAGAAGATATAAAATGAAGGACGGTTCTACTATGACTTGTCCACCAATTAACGACCAAAATATTGACCACGCAATAGGCGAATTAGACGAAAGAGTAAATATTCTTCGCTTTACCAGAGAAGATGCTGACGACGTAGTAATAGTAAACTACGGCGTTCACGCAGACACTATTAACTCAGACGTTATATCTGCAGACTGGCCGGGTTGGATGAGAAGAACGGTAGAGAAGTCTCTTGACGGAACTAGATGCATGTTCTTCCCAGGTGCAGAAGGCGACGTGGGTAGCACTAACGTGTTCCCTTCTGGTGGGGATATGAACGATACCGAAATTAGTTTCGACAACGAAATGAAGAGCCCAGGCATGGCAAGATTTGTTGGTAGAGCAATGGCAGGTTGCGTTCTACAAGTATACGATAAGGTAAACTACGTAGACGTTGAAGACATTGATTTTATCAACAAGGAGATAAAAATTAAGGCAAATAATCCTAAAAAGGAAGACATGCCTCTCGCTAGAAAATATAAAGAATATTACGACGCAGGTAGAGACGACTTAATTCCTTACACGGCAATGGAATTAACCACGGTTGTTGCCGAGGCTTTAAGAATGGTAAGGTTAGAAAATGGCCCAGAATATTTTAACGTGCCATTGGCAGGCGTAAAAATTGGACCTATCGCGTTGGTAGGAATGCCGGGCGAGCCATTTACCGATATCGGTGTTGAAATTCAAGATACCGAAGGTTGGGATATGATAATGCCTTGTGGTTTAACAAACGGCTATATCGGTTATTTTCCAAATAAAGAGGCTTACGACGAAGGTGGTTACGAGGCTAGAACTTCTCAATTTGCACCTGGCGTAGCAGAAAATATTATTAATGGTGCAAAAGAACTTTTAGGCGAACTAAAAAAATAAAGGATAAAATATGGCTCAAATAAAAGTTATAAAAAACTGCCAAATCGTATTAGAAAACGGAATACTTTGGGATGGAGCTTTAATAATTGAAGGGGATAAAATTCTCGATTTCGGCAAAGAAAGGGATATGACTTTCCCTAAAAATGCAGAGGTAATCGACGCTAATGGAAACTACGTTGGCCCAGGCTTTATAGATATTCACGTTCATGGTGGCGACAAGTTTGAAAGTTATCTCGAAGTGCAAGGAGCGTGCGATTATTTCCTAAAATACGGCGAAACGACTATTCTTGCCACCCCTTATGCTAACTTAACCTTAGAACAATGGCTACAAGCCATATCTAACGTTAGAGAGGGTATGAAAACGGCTAAAAACCTAAAAGGTATGTATATGGAAGGTCCTTGCATTAGCGTTAAATACGGCGCTGAAAAGGAAAATAGACCACTAAAAGACAACATGCCTTTTGAAGTTTATAGTAAACTAATAGACTTTGCAAAAGACACCGTTAAGGTATGGGTTGTCGCACCCGAACGCCCTGACGCTAAAGGCTTTACCGAATATGCAAGAAAGGTAAACCCAGACGTAGTGTTTGCAGTTGGGCATAGCGAAGCAACGCCAATGCAAATTCGTGCAATGGGAAAGTGCAAACCAACCATACAAACTCACGCACTATGTGCAACGGGTAGAATTCCCGTTATGAGTGGAACTAGGGGATATGGTCCAGACGAGTTCGCCTTTAAGGATAACGACGTGTATTGCGAGTTAATCAGCGATTCTTTTGGACTACACGTTCACCCAGAATTGCAACAATTATTACTTCACAATAAGGGTGTAGAAAAGGTTATTCTTATAACTGACTCAACAGTTACCGAACATTCAAACCCGCAAGGGCTAGAATACGTAGAAGATTTAAACTTTACAGAAGACGGGGCCCTTACCGGTAGTAAACTAACTCTCGACAAAGCGTGTAAAAACATAATGCAAAGCACCAATTGTGGAATAGCACAAGCATTCTTGATGGCGTCTACAAATCCAGCAAAAGCACTTGGGTTAGACGATAAAATCGGCTCTATTGAAGTAGGTAAGACGGCAGACCTAGTTATCGTGGACGATAAGTTCAACGTTAAAAAGGTTATTTTAGAGGGCGAAATTAAATTTTAATTAGAGGGAATTATGGCACAACTTAAAGTTATAAGAAATTGTCAAATCGTTTTAGAAAACGGAATTTTATGGGACGGCGCTTTAGTAATAGACGGCGATAAAATTCTAAATTATGGTAAAGAAAGGGATATTACTTTCCCTGAAAATGCAGAGATTATCGACGCTAACGGAAACTACGTTGGCCCAGGTTTTATAGATATTCATGTTCATGGTGGAGGTGGATATAAAACCTTTATACAAGTCAAAGAGGCAGGCGAGTTTTTCTTAAGTCACGGCGAAACTTCTATTTTAGCAACCCCTTCTACAATGTTAAACTTTGAACAAATAATGCAAGCGATAACTGACGTTAGAGAAGGCATGAAAACGGTTAAAAACGTTAAGGGTATGTATATGGAAGGACCTTGTATCAGCGCAAAATATGGCGCAGGTAAAGAGGGCAGACCTTGGCAAGACGGCATTCCTTACGAAGTTTATAGTCAAATAATCGACTATGCGCAAGATACTATAAAGGTATGGACTGTTGCCCCAGAACGCCCAGACGTTAAAGGGCTTTTAGAATATGCAAGAAAGGTAAACCCAGAAGTTAGAATAGCAGTTGGTCATAGCGAGGCTACGCCAATGCAAATTCGTGCACTTGGCAAAAATAAGCCTACCATTCTAACCCATGCTTTATGCGCAACGGGTAGAATTCCCGTTATGAGTGGAACTAGGGGCTATGGCCCAGACGAGTTTGCTTTTAAGGATAACGACGTGTATTGCGAACTAATAAGCGACTCTTATGGAAAACACGTTCACCCAGAATTGCAACAATTATTACTTCACAATAAGGGTGTGGAAAAGGTTATACTTGTAACCGACTCAACGATTAGTCAAAGCCCAAATCCAGAAGAACTTAAGCATATCGACGACTTAAATTTTACTGCAACGGGTGGACTTTCAGGTAGTAAACTAACTCTCGACAAGGCTTGTAGAAACGTAATGCAAAGCACCAATTGTGGTATAGCGCAAGCATTTTTAATGGCGTCTACTAATCCATCAAAAGCACTTGGAATGGATGACAAGATAGGCTCTATCGAAGTAGGTAAAACGGCAGACCTAGTTATCGTGGACGATAAGTTCAACGTTAAAAAGGTTATTTTAGAGGGCGAAGTAAAATTCTAACAAAGGAGAACGACAATGAGTAAATTAAAAGTAGGATATTCACAAATAGTAGCAAACCCACCACTAGGAATAGGCGTATCAGGGTATTACGTTCCAAGATATGCTAGTGGTTTTTTAGATGATATTGAAGTAAGCGCAATGGTGCTTTCTTTAGGTGATAAAGAAATGGCTCTTGTAGCTATTGATACCTTAAACATAGCAAACAACGTTATTGACGAATACAAGGCTCTTGTTCAAGAAAAGACGGGACTAGATAAAGACAGCGTTATGCTTTGCGCATCGCACACCCACACAGGTCCGTTCCTAACTCCTACCGATAGATTTGAAGTAGACAAAGAAATGATTTTTAATTACAAAAATTATTTGGGGGAAAGAATTGCCGAGGCAGTGGCGTTGGCTAAAGCCGACCAAAAGGAAACTAAAGTTGGTTATAGCGTATGCCCTGTTCCAGCGAAAGTAGCGTATATTAGAAGATATAAAATGAAAGACGGCACAACGTTTACTTGTCCACCGATTAACGACCAAAATATTGACCATGCAATAGGCGAACTAGACAAAAGAGTAAATATCGTTCGCTTTACGAGAGATGGCGCTGACGATATTGTGTTATTAAATTACGGCGTTCATGCAGATACAACAAACGGCGACAAAATATCGGCAGATTGGCCGGGTTGGATGAGAAAAACCGTAGAAATGGCTCTTGACGGAACTAGATGTATGTTCTTCCCAGGAGCAGAGGGTGACGTTGGTAGCACTAACGTGTTCCCTTCTGGTGGGGATATGAACGATACCGAAATAAGTTTCGATAACGAAATGAAGAGCCCAGGTATGGCAAGATTTGTTGGTAGAGCAATGGCAGGTTGCGTTCTACAAGTATACGATAAGGTAAACTACGTAGACGTTGAAGACGTTAACTTTATAAACAAAGTATTAAAGATTAAGGCAAATACCCCTAAGAAAGAAGAAATTCCACTTGCCCAAAAATACGTTGAATACCATTTAGCCGGCAAAGACGAACTAATTCCATTTAAGGCAATGCAATTAACCACCGTATTAGCAGAATCTTATAGAATTCTTGACCTAAAAGACGGTCCAGAATATTTCGACTTAAGATTAACGGGTGTTAAAATTGGTCCTATCGCATTGATTGGTATTGCAGGCGAGCCATTCACCGAAATTGGCGTTAAGATTCAAGATATTGAAGGTTGGGATTTAATAATGCCTTGTGCGTTAACCAACGGAAGCGTGGGATATTTCCCAAATAAATCAGCTTACGACGAAGGTGGCTACGAAGCGAAAACCTCTAGGTTTGCCCCAGGTGTTGCTGAAAGTATAATAGACGGCGCAAAAGAATTATTAAAAGAATTAAAGATTAGTTTATAGGCGTAAACGAAAGAGGTATAAATGGAAGAAATATTACAGTATATATATGGCAATATTTTAAGTATTGTTATGATGGTTATGTTGATTGCTGTCGGGTTGTTTTTATTAATTAGAACTAAAGCCGTTCAGTTTCGTCGCTTTGGTTACGCAACTAAAAACACGATTGGTAGCCTATTTGACAAAAGTCAACACATAAAAGGAAAGGGTAGCGTAAGTCCATTCCAAGCAGTTACCACGGCTCTTGCCGGAACTATTGGCACGGGCAGTATAGCAGGGGTTGCAACGGCACTCGTTGCAGGTGGTCCAGGTGCGATTTTCTGGATGTGGATAAGTGCACTTTTAGGAATGGGCACGAAGTATGCCGAAATAGTTCTTTCCATTAAATACCGTGAAGAAACAAAAGACGGCGCATTGGTTGGTGGACCAATGTATTACATACAAAAAGGCTTAAAATGTAAATGGCTTGCAGTTGCTTTTGCAGTATTTGCAATGATTGCTTGTATAGGTACGGGTAACGCAACTCAATCAAACGCAATTTCAGGTGTTATGAAGTCAACCCTTTCTATTCCAACTTGGATAACGGGGCTTGTTTTAACAGTAATAGTTGCGCTAGTTATTCTAGGTGGTATAAAGAGAATAGCGTCGGTAAACGAAAAGGTAGTTCCAGGAATGGCTCTATTTTTCGTTACTTGTGCGTTAGTGGCCTTAGGAATTAACGTTACACAAATTCCATCAGCCTTTGCATTAATATTCAAAGAGGCGTTTAACTTTAAGTCGGCTCTTGGTGGTGTTGCAGGCTACGGCGTTCTATCTGCAATGCGCTACGGCGTAGGCAGAGGGGTGTTTACTAACGAGGCAGGTCTTGGTAGCGCGCCTATTGCCCATTCGGCATCAAGCACCAAAGACCCTGTTAAACAAGGCTTATGGGGTATGTTTGAAGTTTTTGCTACAACCATTATCATCTGCACAATGTCTGCGTTAGTAATATTGACTTCTAATGCTTATAGAGTAATATATCAAGCAAAGGATTTGGCACCAGTGCTTAACGGAGCGTCGCTCAGTGGAGAGGCGTTTAACGAGGCTATACCACTAGTAGGTAAGTTTGGTGTAGCGATAGCAACAATATTCTTTTCACTATCAACCATATTAGGTTGGGCATATTACGGAGAAGTTTGCGTAGGATACGTGTTCAGTAAACAAAGAAAAATAGCAGTTATGATATATAGATTAGTTTACGTAGCATTCGTATTCGTAGGCGCAATTGCAAATATTGGCGTAGTATGGACAATAGCCGATTGTTTTAACGTATTGATGGCATTGCCAAACCTAATAGCGATAGTAGTATTATCTAAAACGGTTAAGGAACTAACTAAAGAACATTTCGAAAAGAACAAAGGTTTAAATAACCAAAGCCTAAAAGAGAATATATAAAAAGAAATATAGAAACAGCACCTTGATAGGGTGCTGTTTTTTTATTAAGAATTAACCTTTTTGTAGTTAGTGGCATAAAATAAAATTATTGATTATTAGGGAGGGAATAAATGTTTAACACAAACAATAATTACGGAACTGATATAACGGCATCTATAATGAATTTTGATACCTTACAAAAAGCACGGCAAGATTTGATGGGTGAAATTCAAGCAGTTATCGAATACGACGCACATATACATAGCACCAACAACGCATTAGCGCGCCAAACGTGGATAGCCATTAAAAACGAAGAGTTGGCGCATATAGGCGAACTATTAGGGTTGTTAAATTATTTAGACCCCGAGCAAAAGCAATACGTTCAAAAAGGCTTAACCGAATTTTACGATATGCAAAAGTAAATAAATAGCAAAAAAAGAGCGCATCACGCACTCTTCATTTGGCGGAGAGGAGAGGGGATTCCCCTGTTAGGGGAAATGTCGCATAAGCGACAAAAGGGTTGCCGTCCCACGCTAGTGGAGCGAACCGTAGGTGAGAAGACTCGACGACGCCACACGAAAAAACGCACCGACATTTAGTCGATGCGTTAGTGTGGCGGAGAGGAGAGGATTCGCTTCTCTCGAGCCTCCCGATAAACAGTTCACTGAACTGTTTACCCTACGGGAAATTTGCAAGGCAAATTTTCTCCTAATTCGAATCCTTCCCTCGTTCCATACATCAAAGCAAAAACCCTACACTAGAGTGCAGGGTTTTCGTTTGCTGGCGGAGAGGAGAGGATTCGCTTCTCTCGAGCCTCCCGCAAAATAGTCCACTGGACTATTTTTTCGCCTAGAGGCGAACACGCAACTAAAGTTGCTCGCTCCCAATTCGAATCCTCCCCATCAAACTACACATCAAAGCAAAAACCCCACACAAAAGTGCAGGGTTTTCGTTTGCTGGCGGAGAGGAGAGGATTCGAACCTCCGATAGGTTTCCCTATACACGCTTTCCAAGCGTGCACATTAGACCACTCTGACACCTCTCCGTGCTTTGTTCTATACATTATATTATATAAGGCTTTTATTCTCGCCTTTCTTTTGCTAAATCATTCTAATATATTTTAAGAATATTTGCAACAAATTTTACTATCATTTTTCTTTTTTATTCACATTTTGCGCTCTCTAATCATATTAAGATAAAGGAGGTGGTAGTTTATGAGTAATAAAAACGACTATTTTGGTTTGAATTATTTAACTAGTCTAATTTTGGCTATAATTCCCCTAACTTCTTGGGTGTGTGGTGTTATAACTAGAATTAACGAGGGGAAATTCCTTTCGGCTATGGTGCGTCTGTTCCTTGGCTTTAATATCGTGTGGATACTAGATATTGTATATATGGCTACCACCGGTAGTATTTTTAGATTGTTAGAATATTAATCTCTTTTATAATTTATTTAGCAATTTATTCAAAAATCAACCTAAATTGCATAAAAAAACGCTAAAATTGTGCATTATCGCAATTTTTAGCGTTTTTTGTTTAAACACAATATATTGTGGTTAAATAAAAAATATTTTACAAAATGTTGTATAAAAGCATTGACAAGGTGAATATTGTATGGTATATTAAAAACGTTCACCAATAAAAAACGAAAACGGAGGAAAAATTATGTTTCAAGTAAAGAAAAGAGATGGTTCGTTAGTTGATTTTGACATGTCCAAGATATCCGTAGCGCTTTCCAAGGCTTTTAACGCTTGTAAAGTTGATTACACTGCAGATATTCTTAATATGTTGACTCTTCGTGTTTCAGCAGACTTCTCAAAAAAGATTAAAGATGGAGTTATCACCGTTGAAGACGTTCAAGATAGCGTAGAAGTTGTATTAATTCAAACTGGTTACGTAGACGTTGCAAAAGCATACATTCTATATCGTAAGCAACGTGAAAAGGTTCGTAACATCAAAGGCACTATGGTTGACTACCAAAAGGTTGTTGATGATTATCTAAAAGTTGCCGACTGGCGTGTTAAGGAAAACTCAACCGTTACTTATTCGGTTGGTGGTTTAATCCTCTCTAACTCTGGTGCAGTTACTGCTAACTACTGGCTAAGCGAAGTTTACGACAACGAAATCGCAGAAGCACATAGAAACGCTGATATTCATATTCACGACCTTTCTATGCTTACCGGTTACTGTGCAGGTTGGTCTCTTCGTCAACTTATCAAAGAAGGTTTAGGTGGAGTTCCTGGCAAAATCACTTCTTCACCAGCAAGCCACTTATCAACCCTTTGTAACCAAATGGTTAACTTTTTAGGCATTATGCAAAACGAATGGGCAGGTGCGCAAGCATTGTCTTCTTTCGACACCTATCTCGCACCTTTCGTTAAGGTAGACAACCTTACCTATAAAGAAGTTAAACAATGCATTCAATCTTTCATTTACGGCGTAAACACTCCAAGTAGATGGGGAACACAATCTCCATTCACCAACATCACGTTAGACTGGGTAGTTCCAAACGACCTTGCTGAAATGAACGCTTTAGTTGGTGGCAAGGAAATGGACTTCAAGTATAAAGATTGCGTTGAAGAAATGAGAATGGTAAACAAGGCGTTTATCGAAATTATGATTGAAGGAGACGCAAACGGTCGTGGTTTCCAATATCCAATTCCAACCTATTCAATCACTCGTGATTTCGATTGGTCTGAAACCGAAAATAACAAACTATTATTTGAGATGACTGCTAAATACGGCACTCCATACTTCTCAAACTACATCAACTCTGATATGGAACCAAGCGACGTTCGTTCTATGTGCTGTCGTCTTCGTCTTGACCTTAGAGAACTTCGTAAAAAGTCAGGTGGCTTCTTTGGTAGTGGTGAATCAACCGGTTCTGTCGGCGTAGTAACCATCAATATGCCAAGAATTGCTTACTTATCAAAGACTGAAGAAGAATTCTACGATAGATTAAAGCACTTATTAGACGTTTCTGCAAGGTCTCTAAAAACCAAGAGAGAAACTATTTCTAAACTATTAGAGGCTGGCTTATATCCATACACTAAGAGATATTTAGGAACCTTCAACAACCACTTCTCAACTATCGGTTTAGTTGGTATGAACGAAGCGTGCTTAAACGCTAAATGGGTTGGTAAAGACTTAACGCATCAAGAGGCTCAAGTATTTACCAAGAACGTTCTTAACTTCATGAGAAATAAACTTTCTGACTATCAAGAACTATACGGCGACTTATACAACCTAGAAGCAACCCCTGCTGAATCTACTTCATTCCGTCTTGCTAAGCACGACAAGAAGAGGTATCCAGACATTATCACGGCTTCTAACGCAGAAAATACGCCATATTACACCAACTCTTCACACTTACCTGTTGGTTACACTGATGATATTTTCACGGCTCTTGATATTCAAGACGAATTACAAACCCTTTACACCTCAGGAACGGTATTCCACGCATTCCTAGGTCAAAAACTTCCAGATTGGAAGGCCGCTGCAAACCTAGTTAAGAAGATTGCTGAAAACTACAAACTTCCATATTACACCATGAGCCCAACCTATTCTGTTTGTGCTGACCACGGCTACATCAGTGGCGAAGTTTACGAATGTCCTGTTTGTGGCAAGACTACCGAAGTTTACTCTCGTATTACCGGTTACTATCGTCCTGTTCAAAACTGGAATGACGGTAAGAGAGCAGAGTTTGGCGAAAGAAAGGTTTATGACGTTGAAAATTCTAAGTTTAACGCTAAAGCAAACGCTTGCGCTTGTGAAAAAGAGAGCGCTCCTATCGGTGTTGAAATGAACGGTCCTGTTCTATTCACGAGAAACGGTTGCCCTAACTGCAAAACAAGTAAAATGATGCTTGATAAAGCAGGCGTTAAATACGAAGTAATCAACGCTGAAGAAAACCCAGAAATCACTATTAAATACGGCGTTAAGAAAGCACCAACTCTATTAGTTCCAAACGGCAACAGAGTAGACGCTTACGACAACGCTAGCGAGATTAGAAAATATATAGAGAGTATCAACTAATGTATGACGTTATAGTTATAGGCGCAGGCGCAGCAGGTATGACCTCTGCGCTCTACGCTTTAAGAAACAGCAAAACAGTTTTAGTTTTAGAAAGCGAAAGCCTAGGTGGACAAATTGCAAACTCGCCAAGACTAGAAAACTATCCTTCTATAAGAATGATTAGTGGCGAAGAGTTTGCCGACAATTTATTCAATCAAATAACCGACCTAGGTGCAGACCTAGAAATAGAAAAGGTTATAGGGGTAGAAAAACTTGGCGAAGGAAATTTCAAGGTTCAAACCGAATATCGTGAATACTTTGCCAAATCAGTAATTATCGCATCTGGCGTAAAGCATAAACACTTAAGAACCAAATCTAATAGAGAAGATTTAGTAGGAAAGGGGGTTTATTACTGTGCTATTTGCGACGGTGCCTTTTATAAAGACCAAGAAGTTATAGTTATTGGCGACGCTAATACGGCGTTGCAATATTCACTTCTTTTATCAAGTTATTGTAAAAAGGTATACATCTACACCCTATTTGACAAATTCTTTGGCGATAGAGCGCACGTTAAGGCTCTTATGTCTAAAGAAAATATCGAATGGCGTCCACAAACTAGCGTTATCGATTTTATCGGCGATAAAGAATTAAAGGCAATCGAATATAAGGATAAAGACGGAAACGTATGCACGCACGAAATTCCGGCAGTATTCGTGGCAATTGGTCAAGTTCCAGACAATAAGGCGTTTATCAACGTAGTAGACCTAGACGATATGGGATACATTATCGCAGACGAAAACTGCAAGACAAAAACTGAAGGCGTTTACGTTGCAGGCGATTGCAGAACCAAGTCTGTTCGTCAAGTAGTAACTGCTGTGGCAGACGGTGGCGTTGCGGCAACCAACGCAACCTTATATATCGAAAGTTTAGATGCCTAAACTAGCAAAAAAACAATAAGAATTTTATTTAATAAGCACTCGTAAAAATAACGAGTGCTTTTTTCTTGACAAAAACAACACAATATGTAAAAATAGGTAAAAATTGTCTAACAAAAGGGATATAAAAAGGATAAAATAACAATATTATCCAATTTATCGACAATATTGCTAATTGAAAAAGGATAAAAAAGTTGATAGAATAAGGGTGTAAAAAGGTTAGCCGAAAAGGCGAAGGAGACAAAATGTTAAACGTTGGTATTTTAGGTTGTGGAGTAATATCTAACATACACGAATTAGCAATAAAAGATTTAGCTAACGTTCGTTTATATGGCGTAAGCGATTGGGACGTATCTAGGGCAAAAGCATTTGCCGAAGGTAAAGATATCGTAGCATATGAAAGTTACGAAGATATGTTAAACGACGAAAATATTGATGCTGTATCAATTTGCACGCCAAGTGGATTACATGCAGAGCAAGCCATTAAAGCACTAGAAAAAGGGAAGCACGTTTTAATAGAAAAGCCAATTGCTTTAACAGCCGAGCAATGTAACATGGTTAGGAAGGCTCAAAAGGAAAGTGGAAAGGTAGTAAGCGTAGTTTCCCAAATGCGTTACGCTGACGACGTAAAGAAAGTTAAAAACGCAATAGAAAACGGAGAGTTTGGAAAAATCGTTTCTTGCGACCTAGAACTAAACTATTACAGAGCGCCTGAATACTATTCAGCAAGTCCTTGGAGAGGAACAATTAAGATGGACGGTGGTGGAGCGCTCATGAATCAAGGAATACATGGCGTAGACCTGTTAGAATATTTCTTTGGTAAATACGAGGTGATGGCATCTAAAATCGACACTCGCATACATAAAATAGAAGCCGAAGATAGCGCAGTTGCATTGGTTTCATTTAGTTGTGGTGCAGTTGGTATAATTCAAGCATCAACGGCAACAGCCCCTGGACTATTGATGAAGGTCAAGGTATATGGAGAACGTGGTTACGCCGTTTTAACAGACGACGAACTTACTGAAATGCATATAGACGGAAAGGAAATCGTTTATAAAAACATAAAACCTTTTGGTGGAAGAGCAGGAGATAACAAAGCGTTAAATTACGCTAACCACTCAAAACAATACGAAAACTTCGCAAATGCAATAGAAGGTAAGGAAAAATTACTTTCAGATATTAACAATGGTATTGATGCCGTGGAAATCATAACTACGGTTTATAAGAAGAGTTTATAATAAGGAGAAATGATATGTCAAAATTAGCACTACTTGGTGGAAAACCTGTAATGGAAAATCCTAATAACTACGACCTATTTAAATGGCCTATAATCACTAACGAAGATGAAGAGGCTATACTAGACGTAGTTAGAAGAAACGCCTTTTCTGGAACAGACGTTACCTTAAAGTTTCAAGACGAATTTGCAAACTGGCTTGGCACTAAACACGCTTTAGCATTCTGTAATGGAACTATGAGTATTGCAGCAGCATTATTCGCTGCAGGCGTAGGACACGGAGATGAAGTTATTTGTCCTACTAAAACCTATTGGGCAACTATTACTGCTACCTTGGGCTTTGGCGCAACTCCTGTTTTCTGTAATATAGACCACAACTTATCTATTGACCCAGACGATATTGAACGTTGTATTAGCCCTAAAACCAAGGCGTTAGTAATCGTTCACTATTTCGGCTACCCATGTAATATGGATAGAATTATGGAAATCGTTAAAAAGCATAACATTCTTCTTATTGAAGACGTTTCTCACGCTCAAGGTGGTTTATATAAGGGTAAAAAACTTGGAACGTTTGGACACGTTTCAGCAATGAGTTTAATGAGTATGAAATCTTTCGCTGCCGGCGAAATGGGTATGCTCGTTACCGACGACAAAAAGATGTATGAACGTGCCTTAGCATACGCTCACTACGAAAGAAATAATGCAACCAACATTACTGAAAGCGAAGACCTTAAAGGTAGTTATGGTATCGCTTTAGGTGGTGTAAAGGGTAGAGTAAACCAAGTTAGCGCTGCTATGGGTAGAGTTCAACTTAAATACTACGACCAAAGAACAGCCGAAATTAGAAAGGCAATGAACTATTTCTGGGATTTATTAGATGGACTTCCAGGATTACACCCAATTAGGGTTAATGAAAATGAAGGAACGACCATGGGTGGTTGGTATTCTCCTCACGGAACTTATAAAGCAGAAGAACTTGGTGGCTTATCTGTTAAGCGTTTCTGTGAAGCAGTAAGAGCAGAAGGCGTAGTTTATTGTTGGGAAGGTGGTAATAACTGCTTACACACTCACAAACTTTTCACCGACGTAGACTTATATCACGTTGGCAAGCCAACTAGAATAGCATTTAGCGATAGAGACGTTAGAGAACTAGACAAGGCGTGCGAAGTATCTGAAAAAATCGAATGTTTTGAAATTCCATGGTTCAAGCACTTTGATAAAGAAAGAATTGAGCAATACGCATTATGTTATAGAAAGGTAGTAGAAAATTACAAAGACCTTCTAGAACACGACAATAAAGAAAAACAAGGTGGTAGATGGTTCGGTTTAAGTAACGACGAACAATAATACACTTTAAATTTAGGCATTAAATGAAAAATTTAGACAATATCGTATTTGAAAATCAAAAAGTTCCTATTAGTATAACGCTTAACGGCAGTTATAACTTTGCTAATGCCGAAAGAGTTAATAGGGCTGTTCACGAGGCGATTGAGATAAAATATTTTTGCCAAGGGGAAAGTACGTTATTGGTTGATACTCAAACCATTAACGTAATCCCTGGCGACGTCGTTGTGATAAATCCATTTGAAACTCATTCTACGGTAGAACGTCAAGAAAGTCATAAAGCCAAATATCATTTAATTTTAGTTGGGCTTGATTTCTTTAACGCGCTAGGCATTGCCGAATACAATTTAAGAACAACCCTACTAGGTAATAAGTTACGTCTAAAAAACCATTTTAGAAAAGACGAGTATTTACAAGGCATTTTGGATAAATTGGTCGAAGAAAAAAAGAAAGGCGACCAAGAGTCCCCTTTAATGATTTACGGCTTGGTCGCTCAATTATTTGCATATTTACTGCAAAACGGCGTATCAAAAAGTGCAGAAAAGCAAAGCGACGTTTATAGATATTACGACCTAATAGAGCCTGCAATAAGAAAAATTAGAGATAATTTTGATGAAGAATTCACCATAGACCAACTTGCCGAAGAATGTAAAATTAGTAAATTCCACTTTTGTAAAATATTTAAGCAAGTTATGGGTATGGGTGCAATATCCTACCTAAACGAACATAGGCTAAAAATAGCGTGGGCTATGCTTAACAATACCAATAAGCGTGTTCAAGAAGTTGCAATGGAATGTGGATTTACAGACGTTGGATATTTTTGTAAAATGTTTAAGCGTAAATACGGCACTTCTCCAAGTAGGATAAGATAGTTAGGTTTGTTTTTCGTTAGAAGGACTTCTGCCAAAATATTTTACGTAATTTTTATAAAAACTAGAATAATCGTTAAATCCGCTCTGTTCGCAAGTAGCAGTGGCGGATTTTCCCATTAATATAAGATTTTGCGCTAAAAGTAGGCGTTTTTCTAAAATATATTGCTTTGGCGAAGTTTTAAGTTCACTCTTAAACATTCTAAATAGATAAGACGGCGTAATGAATACGCTAGAAGATATTTCGCTGATATCTTTTATAGTGGTAAGGTTATCGTTGATGTAGTTTAAGGCTTGAGAAAGAATAGGCGAAAGGGTGGTTGGGTGTTTAACCTTATCATTAAATAACGAAAGGTTGTAAAAAAGTTCTCTAATAAGTAAAATAGCAACCTCGTAAAATTCTTTTTCGTTTAATTTTTGGTGATAAAAGTCTAACTTTGAAAAAATATCTAATGCGATAGGGTTAGATGAAATATTTACTATTTCTAATCTATCTAACACTTTGTCGATAAGGTGCTTTTTGTGTGAACTTTCGGTAAAAGTAATATCAAATCGCTCGTAATCGCATAATTCGTCTATTTGTATAAAATGATAGGTGGACGGTTTAATAATGATTAAATCGTTTTTAGAGAGTTTGTATTTTCTATTCTCAACCACGTGCGAGGCGTTGCCTTTTAGAAATAAAATCATTTCGTATTGATTGTGAGCGTGCAGAGAAAACTTGCCCTGACTTATCCTTTGCGCTTTAGAGTGGTCGTATTTTAGAATTTGCATAAAACCCTTCCTTAAAACCTTTATAAAAACACTATATCACGTTTGTTCACTTTTTGCAATATAAAATATCGTTTTTAGCAATTTACATTGCTATTTATGTATAATAAAATAAAGAAAAAACCACAGAGGTAAAACAATGAAAAAATTGAATTTAGCCATCATAGGTCAAGGTAGAAGTGGAAAAGATATCCACGGAAAGCACTTATTAAGTGAAAACAACAAGCACTTCAACGTAAAATACGTTGTTGAAAGAGACGATTTTAGAAGAGAAAAGGCTTTAACCACTTATCCTGGTTGTAAGGTGTTCTCTCATCATAAACAACTTTTAGAAGTTAAAGACCAAATAGACCTAGTTGTAAACGTAAGTTATTCTAACGAACACTACGAAGTTACCAAAGATTTATTGCAAGACGGATTTAACGTTTTAGTAGATAAGCCTTTTGCAAGAAATCGTTTTGAGTGTAACGACCTTATCAAAATTGCTAAAGAAAAGGGCGTATTGCTTGCAGTATTCCAACAAACCTTCTTTGCGCCATTCTTTGGCTATGCTTATAACCTAATTAAGAGTGGAAAACTTGGTGAAATTAAACAAATCAATATAAGATACAACAACTTTGCTCGTCGCTGGGACTGGCAAACTTTGCAAAAGAAAATGGGTGGCTCTATCTATAACACCGGACCACACCCAATCGGCATGGCTTTAGGATTTTTAGATTTTGACGAGCAAGCAAAAGTGGTTTACTCTATGTTAGATAAAGCGCTTACTTGTGGCGACGGTGAAGACGTTGCAAAGATTTTAATTACTGCACCAAATAAGCCTTTAATCGACGTTGAAATGCATTCTAACGACGCATATACCGACTATAATCTAAAAATTATGGGAACCAAAGGCTGTTTTAAATGCAACACGGGAACATACTACAAAATGAAATATATAGTAGACGGCGAAAACCCTGAAAGACCTGTTGTAGAAGGCTATTTAGCAGACGATAACGGCAACCCTAAATACTGCTCTGAAAAACTTATCACCCACGAAGAAGAGGGCGATTTTAACGGCGACGCATTCGGCTCTGGAACGGCTAGACTATACGAAGATATCTACAACGTGCTAACGGGTGCTAAAAAGCAACTTTACGTTACTGCAGAAATGGCAAGAGATATAATTGGCGTAATAGAAACATGCCACGCTCAAAATCCACTTCCTAGGAGATTTTAATAAATGAAAAAAATAGTTTTATTAGGTTGTGAAAACTCTCACGCTGCAACCTTTATGAATATTATAAAAAACAACCCAAAATATAGCGACCTAGAAGTAATCGGTTGTTATAGCCACGAAGAAACTCCAATGCAAAAACTAAACGAAAAGCACGGCATTGCCATTATGGAAAGTTTTGAACAAGCCGTTGGCGAGGCAGACGGAATAGTAGTAGTTGCTCGTCATGGCGATAACCATCTAAAATATGCTAAACCTTACTTTGGCAAAGTTAAAGCAATGTTTATCGATAAGCCTATCACCGTTAAAGAAGAAGAAGGTTTAGAACTCGTTGCCCTAGCAAAAAAGCACGGCACCAAGTTGTCGGGTGGTTCTTGCATAAAGTATGCCGACCTAGTTAAGGAAATAAAAAAGGACGTTGAAGAAAACGTAGACGGAGAAACTTTATCAGGCGTTATTCGTTGTCCTGTAAGTTTTGATAACCCACACGGAGGCTTTTTCTTCTATTCACAACACCTAGTAGAGGCTGTTTGTGAAATGTTCGGCAGATATCCAAAGAGCGTAGTGGCTGTTAAAAACGACAAGACTGCAACTGTAACTTTTAGATATGAAAACTACGACGTTGTTGGCGTGTTTACCGATTCAGTTTATAAGTATTCGGCTATACGTATGGCGAAAGAACAAGATAAGTTCGGCGTTCTTGACATCAATGAAAAGTGCTTTGAAAGTGAATTTGACGAATTCTACGAAATTTTATCAGGTGCAGACCAAAAGATTGATTACAAAGACTTTATCTCTCCAGTATTTATACTCAACGCAATAGATAGAGCGTTTAAATCAGGTAAAGAAGAATTAGTTAAGGAATACGAAGTTTAATGAACAAGTTTAAGATTTCTGCCTTTGCAGACGAGTATTCAGACGATTTTGTTGAGCAATGTAAGGCGTTAAACGATTTTGGTATATCGTTTTTAGAAGTTCGTCATGCCGACGGAAAGAATATTTCCGAAATGACTAAACAAGACGTTTTGGAAATGAGTAAAAAACTAAATGATTTTGGGCTAGGCGTATCGTCTATTGGCTCTCCAATAGGAAAAATTAAATTAGACGGCGACCTAGAAAGCCATTTTGCCACGGCAGAAAAGGTTTTTGAATATGCGGGAATTTTAGGTGCAAAAAATATAAGAATGTTTAGTTTCTATCTTCCAGACGGCAAGACTAAGGCTGAATGTAAAAACCAAGTTATCGACGCTTTGGGTAAACTTATAGACCTTTCTAAACCATACGGCGTTACGCTATGCCATGAAAACGAGGCGCTTATCTACGGTGAAGGTCCTAACGAGTGTTTAGAACTTCTTAACACCTTTGATGGAAAGTTAAAGTGCGTGTTCGATATGGGCAACTTTGTGTTAGACGGCTACGACCCGATAAAGGCGTACGAAATGCTAAAAGACTATATAGAATATTTCCATATTAAAGACTCTTTGTCGGCTGGAGCAATAGTTCCACCGGGCAAGGGAGAGGCAAAGATAAAAGAAATTCTATCTAGGTATGACGATAGCGACAAAAAGCCTACCTTTATAACGCTAGAACCACACTTGCAAACCTTTGCAGGCTTAAATGCGCTAGTTGGCAAGTCGTTTGATAATCCGTATAAATACCCAGACCAAAAAACTGCGTTTACCGACGCCGTTGCTAAACTAAAAGAACTATTATAATACAAAATGCAAGGATAATAAAAGCCCCTCGCTTTGGTAAGCGAGGGGCTTTGCTTTTTGTATTTAGTTTTTTACACAGGTGAGAATATACCGAGTAGTATAATGCCTGCAAAGGTTAATGCAATGGTAGCATAGTGTTTCCAAGAAAGTTTTTCTTTTAGGAAAATTCTGCTCCATAATACTGAAACTACGCAGTAAGCCGAGATAATTGGCATACCAACTTCAAAATCGGCAAACATAACTGCCATGTAGAAAACTTGACCAATGGTTTCGCAAACACCACCAAGGTAAATTGCGTTTCCTGAATTTTTGCCTTTATAGAACAACTTGTCTTTTTTAACAAAAATAATCCAAACGAATGCAAAGATTGCGAGTAGGGCGAAGGTTAGTTCAAAGCAAGAGTTAGCAGAGTAATCATTGATGATTATTCCAATATCCTCTTCTAGATGCGCATCTGTAAAAACAAAACCACAATGAGAACATGTGGTGTTCGTTCCAATGAATTTACCACAGTTGATACAGTTTCTTAACGAGAATATAATTTCGTCGCCAACCGTTCCTAATGCGTCAATGATTAGATATGCGATAGGTAATAAAAATGCTAAAATGCTTTTGCTATATTTTCTGTTAGATTCCTTACGGCGAAGTTCTTTTAGTTCTTGGTTTTCACGGTTATCAACCACGCCAAGACCAACGATACCAAGGGTAATTGCTATAACGCCTATTATTGAGAACACGTCTAGTTCAATGGCGTCTGCACCGATAATAGGGAAGATAATCACGCAAAGAAGTAGTGCAAGCGAGCCAGAACAGTTGCAAATAGGCGAGGAAATAGAAAGTTCTATGTATCTAAGCCCTATGTAGCCTAAAACCATTGCGAAAATATAAAGGGCTGATACAGGCAAGTATTTAAAGAAATCAATAATCTTGAAATCGGTATAAAACAAACTTGCAACGAACTTTGGAACGGATTCAGGTCCACCGTTAGCGTCTATAATCGCCCCTCCAACTAGTGTAATGATAAAGTGTATTCCCATGATTAGGCCAACGGCAAAAACAACCTTCCAGTGGCTGTTTTGGTCTTTTTCGTCAGTTCCTTTCTTGGAAAAGAAATCAGAGCCACTCCACGCAAGTAGAGCGACTAGTGCGAAAATAAAATACGTCATATTAAATTGTAAATCTCCTTGTAAATAGTTTTAGTTTAAATCGTAACCTCTCAAAAAGGTGTTAGGAATATACTTAAGCAAAATATCCCTAAATTTTATAACTAAACTATCTTCCACGGTGGAAAGATGTGGCTGGATACAACTCTCGCTGTCCTTGAACTTCTGTAAAAAATATTTATTCGCTCCTTTTATCCATTCGCCAATTTTGGCGATATTTTCTTGTGTATGAAACTCTCTAATTAGAGTGGTTCTAAACTCGTAAGGGAATGTTCCGTTAAGCAAAAAGTCAACGGTTTCTTCAACTTTCTTTGTATCGTAATTATCAAAACCGATAATTTTAGCATAGTTTTCTCTATCGTTTTTAATATCCATAGCAAGATAGTCTATTAAGCCGTTGTTAATCAAAGCCTTAACTATCTCTGGGTTAGTGCCGTTAGTGTCTAGTTTAACGCTATATCCTAGACTTTTAATTTTTTCAATAAAATTAGCAAGGTCTTTTTCCAAAGTAGGCTCTCCACCTGAAATGCAAACACCCTCGATAATGCCAACTCTCTTTTTTAGATAAGAAAAAATTTCTTCTTCACTTATGGTGGGTAAATTCTTAAAGTCTAAAACTAACGGAGAATTATGGCAAAAACCACATCTAAAATTACAACTGCCCGTAAAAAGAGTAGTTGCAACTTTGCCGTCGTAATCGACTAATGAAAGTTTTTCCATTCCGTAAATGCGCATAAGCTTACCTCAAAGATGCTATTATTTTAACATATAATCTAGGTGTAAATCAATAATTTTTTAAATTTATTTATCTAAACAACGAACAAAAGCCTCTGTATTTGATTGTCTAAAAACACTATTTATGGTAAAATTAATAATTGATAGGAGATTTTTATGAAAGCAGTTGTTCAAAGGGTGTTAAATGCAAAGCTTAAAGTAGACGGCGAACTTATCTCGGAGATAGGTTTTGGTTACGTTATCTTTTTAGGTGTTGGCAGGGAAGATACTGAAAAAGACGGCGACTATATGATTAAAAAAATTCCGTCTTTAAGAATTTGTGAGGACGAAAACCAAAAAATCAACCTTAATATCGTAGACGCTGGTGGCGAAATTCTATTAGTTTCGCAATTTACCCTTTACGCAGACACTTCGCACGGAAACAGACCGTCTTTTATAAACGCTCAGTCTCCTGAAGAGGCTAACAGATTATACGAATACGTTCTTGAAGGGTTGAGAAAGCAAGGTCTAGCCGTTAAAAAAGGAGTTTTCGGTGCTGATATGAAAATTAGTCAAGTTAATGACGGACCTTTTACCGTTATGTTGGAGAGTAGATAATATGAGAAAGTTCGACACTAAAGTTCAATATTTAAAATACAAGGTTTTAAGGGAAGTTGCAAAGGAAGCCTTTGCAGATAGACTTTCCACGTCTATAATAGATATTCCAAAAACAATCGTTCCGGGCAAAACCCCTACGATGCGTTGTTGTATTTATAAGGAAAGGGCAATTCTTGGCGAGCGTGTTAAACTAGCAATGGGTGGAGATAAGTCTAACCCTAACGTTATAGAGGTTATTGATATCGCTTGCGACGAATGTCCTGTAGGTGGATATGAAGTTACCAAGTCTTGTAGAGGTTGCTTGGCACATAGATGTGAAGACGTTTGTAAGTTTGGCGCAATCACCTTTGACGAAAACCACGTTGCTCACATAGATAAAAGCAAGTGCAAGGAATGTGGTGCGTGTGCTAAGGCCTGTCCTTATGGTGCTATATACAACTATAAACGTCCTTGCCAAACTGCTTGTAAGGTTAAGGCAATTTCAATGGGCGAAGATATGCAGGCAAAAATCAACAACGATAAATGTATTTCTTGTGGCGCTTGCGTATATCAATGTCCGTTTGGAGCAATAAGCGATAAATCTTATATTTTAGACGCTATTGACATTATTAAGAAAAGCGACAACAACCAAAACTACAAAGTATATGCAATCGTTGCCCCTGCAATTTCTAGCCAGTTTAAGTATGCAAAACTAGGTCAAGTTATTTCAGGGCTTAAACAATTCGGTTTCTACTCGGTAATGGAAGCGGCTCTCGGTGCCGATATGGTTGCCACCGAAGAATCAAAAGAACTTGCCGAAAAAGGCTTTTTAACTAGTTCTTGTTGCCCTGCGTTCGTATCGTTTGTAAAGAAAACCTACCCAGAATTAGCAGACTTTATATCTTCAAACCTTTCGCCAATGGCTACTATTGCAAGATATATAAAGCAAACCGACCAAAACAGCAAGGTTATCTTTATTGGACCTTGCACGGCTAAAAAGGCAGAGCGTCAACAAGAGGAAGTTGCTAAATACGTAGACGTTGTAATTACCTTTGAAGAACTTCAAGCATTATTCGATAGTAGAGAAATAGATATTACCACCCTAGAAGAATCTAGCCTAGATAACGCATCTTACTTTGGAAGAATTTTTGCTCGTTGTGGTGGACTTTCTACAGCAGTTGAAGAAAGCCTAAAAGAACAAGGTATTGATTTTGAAGTTAAACCTATTACTTGCGACGGTATAGAGGCGTGCAAAACGGCACTTCTTAAAAAGAGTAAGAACCTACTAGACGCTAACTTTATAGAAGGTATGGCGTGCCTAGGTGGTTGCGTTGGTGGGGCAGGTTGTCTAACCCACACCGAAAGAAATAAACTAGACGTAGATAACTTTGGTCTTTTATCACAAAATAAAACCATAAAAGACGCTATGTCTAAGATTTAATAGCAAAATAAAAAAGTGCGTTAACAAGTCGTTAACGCACTTTGATTTTTTATTAAACTTTTTGTTTGTATTTTTCGAGTGCAGTTGCAAGTTGGTCGCCACAAGAAGTGTTACTTCTGCACTTAATACCCTTTAGTTTATCAATTACCCAATCTATATCCATTCCGTCTACGAGTTTAGAAAGTGCTTGAAGATTTCCACTGCACCCACCTATAAACCTAACGTTAGTTAGTTTGTTTTCGCTAGTAACGTCAAAAAGGATTTGTCTACTGCAAGTCCCGTTAGTATTGTAAATTTCCATATAGTCCTCCTTTTACAAGTCGTTTTTGCCAGAAAGATTAGTCTACTAAATTCTCGTAAATATTTCTATAAACGTCAGGGGCTTTTTCTCCCCATTTTTTATAAATATCCTTTGCAATTTGTCTGTTTGGAACAACTAGTTTAAGTTCCAAAACAGGTTGTGCAGGCTCTATAATTTTTAGATAAACTGTATAAGTGCCGTCTTTATTCATAAAGTAATCGGCAACGCATTCTTGCTTTCTGCGATACTTTGCACGGTTGTTTTTAACGAATAAAGAAATCTCTTCACGAGTAGACGCAGGTATATTAATAAAAAAGTTTGCAAGGCAAATTCTACCATCGGTAGTAATGGTATAAAGAGGCTCTCCACTTCCACCAATATCGTAAATCCAACCACAATCTAAAAGTTGGTTTAAGATAGGTTGGCAGTCCATATAGGCAAGCCAGTTATTAGAAGAACAACACATATCCAAAACGGTATTTTCGGATAGGGGAACTTCCATTTTATCGAAAACGAAAAGCAATATTAATTTGTTTAAAGAAGAATCTCCTTTAACCTGCATTTCAACCTCTAAATGCCTAAACTAAATAAAAATAACGAGTTTAGTGCAACTTCATACGAAGATAGGATAACATTAAAAAAGGGATTTGTAAAGAGCTTTAGTAAAAATTTACTTTTTTTGTCAAAAAAAGTTTATTTAACGGCGATAATGTGTTATACTTAAAATATAATTTTTTGACGGAGGGGAAAATCGTGTCAAAAACCGAAGAATTACAAGTTTTTTTAGATGCTAGCGAGGATTTTATTAATAGCAAATATATATTAGCAGATGTTAAAATAGTTAATATTTTAAAGGCAATAGCCTCGTCGGAAAGCATTCTGGCGCTCTTAAAAAATAGCTTAATGGACTTTGACTATGAGCAAGCCAAAACCAAATATTTAGTTAAAAGCAAAACTTTTTCTGGAAACAAGGGCGAATTTATCTTGCCTTCTAACGCAAAAGAAGTTTTAGCATTTACCTTTAATATACTAATGGATATCGACTCAAAGAGAATAGACTTCGGCGAATTTTTAAATAAATATTTTTATGAAGACGGTAGTTATTCGGCATGTTTTTCGTCTTTCTTGAACACGCTAATTCGTCCTTTTACCAACACGGTAAAAATTTTAATGACGAGTGTTATCGAGGGTAATTTACAAGACCCTATCGAGGCGCTCGCTAACGAACAGGCAAAGCAAGAAAAACTAAGAATAGAAGAAGAAAATCGTCAAAAAATAGATAAAGAGTTATCGCTTAAAGCGTATGGTGAAAGCGTGAAAAATATTAAAAACATTCTTCTAAAAGATAAGTTAAGGATAAAAAATTCCAGGATAAAAGAAGAAGAAAAAGAGCAAATGCTTCTAGTGATAAACACTTTTGCTAACGCTATAGATTGCACCGAAAAAGACGGAATTATTTTCTCTTTCGTTGCTTATAGATACATGGCGAAAGCGCACCCCTTCGTTTTGTTTAGGAAGGGTAAAAAAATAGGCAGATTATTAAAGGACGTTCTAAATGAACTTTAAGGAAAAAACCCTAAATAAGAACTACGTTTACGAGGGTAAAATACTAAATTTAAGAAGAGACGATATACTTCTTCCCGACGGAAAGACGGCGATTAGAGAAATTGTAGAACACTCTGGTGGCAGTTGTATTTATTGTGAGGATAACGAAAAAGTATATTTGGTTAGGCAGTTTAGATACGCATACGGCGAAGAGTTGTGGGAACTTCCTGCAGGCAAGCTGAACGCTGGGGAAGACCCTAAGCAAACGGCACTTAGAGAACTCGAAGAAGAAGCAGGGCTTAAGGCTAATAGTATAGAACTTATGTTTACCGTTTACCCATCTCCTGGATACACCAACGAGATAATAAGAATATATCGAGCGTGGGATTTAATTAAAACCGAGATACACCTAGATGAAGACGAGTTTTTAACGGGCGAATGGTTTAACAAGCAACAACTAAAGGAAATGATAAATAACGGCGCTATTAAAGATGGAAAGACTTTAATTGCCCTTTTAAAGATGATAGATTAAACGAGACCTAAAAGTAAAGACAGGAGAATATTTTGAAAAGAACAGACATAAGAAACGTTGCGATTATAGCGCACGTAGACCACGGCAAAACCACGCTTGTAAACGAGCTACTAAAACAAGGTGGAATATTCCGTGATAATCAAGAAGTAATGGATAGAGTTATGGACTCTGGGGATTTGGAGCGTGAAAGGGGAATAACCATTCTAGCAAAAAACACCTCTGCTTTTTACAATGGAGTAAAAATTAATATAGTGGATACGCCAGGACACGCCGATTTCGGTGGCGAAGTGGAACGTGTTCTAAAAATGGTAAACGGCGTTTTAGTTCTAGTAGACGCTTGTGAAGGACCGATGCCTCAAACTCGTTTCGTAATGCAAAAGGCGTTAGAACTTAACCAAAAACTAATAATCGTAGTAAATAAAATCGACCGTCCTGATGCAAGATTAAACGAAGTTCAAGACGAGATTTTGGAGCTTTTATTCGACCTTAACGCAAGTGATTCACAAATAGACAGTCCAATACTTTATTGTTCGGGAAGAGAGGGAACTGCGACCACCGACTTTAATAAGCCGGGTAAAGACCTAAGTCCCCTATTTGACGCTATAATAAACCATTTCGAGCCTCAAGAGGTAGACGAAGAAGGACCACTTCAAATGCTCGTTTCATCTATCGACTACAACGAATACGTAGGTAGAATAGGTATCGGTAGAATTGAAAGGGGTAAGATGGCAGTTAATCAAGAAGTAGCCACCTGTAACTTTAATATCGAAGGTAAAAGAGGCAGGGGCAAACTCGTTAGCATTTATCAAATAGAGGGTTTACAAAGAGTTCAAGTAGAAAACGCTAGGGCAGGCGATATAGTGTGCTTTAGTGGTTTAGAAAACGTTTCTATCGGCGACACCATTTGTTCGCCAGAACTAATCGAACCCGTTCCATTCGTAAAAATTTCTGAACCAACCGTTGAAATGACCTTTTCGGTAAACGATAGTCCGTTTGCAGGAAAAGAAGGTAAGTTCGTTACAACAAGACATTTAAGAGATAGGCTTTTTAAGGAAATGTTAAAAGACGTTTCCTTAAGGGTTGAAGAAACCGACTCTGCAGATTCTTATAGAGTTTGTGGTAGAGGCGAAATGCACCTTTCAATTTTAATTGAAACAATGCGTCGTGGTGGCTACGAATTCCAAGTAGGCGCTCCAAAAGTTATGTATAAAGAAATAGACGGCGTTCTATACGAACCAATGGAAAGACTAGTTGTAGACGTTCCAGAAGATAAAACGGGTAGCGTATTCTCATCAATGGGCGTTAGAAAGGGCGAACTACTACAAATGGAAGGCATTGGCAGTAGAATTAGATTAGAGTTCAAAGTTCCTGCCCGTGGACTTTTTGGATACAAAAGCCAGTTTTTAACCGAAACCCGTGGCGAGGGCGTATTTAATACCATTTTTTACGGATACGAAGAGTTTAAGGGTGAAATTGAAAGACGCACTACGGGAAGTTTAGTCGCTTTTGAAACGGGCGAGGCTGTAACCTACGGCTTATTTAACGCTCAAGGTAGGGGACAATTGTTTATAGGTGCAGGTGTGCAAGTATACGAGGGTATGGTTGTTGGCGTATCTCCTAAAAACGAAGATATTAGCGTTAACGTATGTAAGAAAAAACACCTTACCAACACCCGTGCATCTGGTTCTGACGACGCACTTAGATTAGAAACCCCAAAGCTTATGAGTTTAGAAGAGGCTATGGAGTTTATTAACGACGACGAAATGTTAGAAATCACCCCTAAAAACGTAAGAATTAGAAAGAAAACTTTAGACACTGAAACTCGCTTAAAAAGAAAGGCAAAAGGTCTAGAATAATGCCTAGACTAAAACAAAAAACCACTCGACGAGAGTGGTTTTGTTTTTATAAGAATTGTCCTTTTTCTATTTGGAAAGTCTTTCTATATTGGCTTGGGGTTTTGTTTGTAACTTTCTTAAATAAGCGTCTAAAATAAATTGAAGAAGGAAATCCACATTGAAAGGCGATTTCTTCGATATTAGTATTTTTATCTAACGAAAGCATTTGCATAGATTTTTGAATTGCCAACTTATTTTTATAAGTGATAGGGCTACAACCCATAAGTTTCTTAAACAAATAGAAAAACCTCGAAGGGCTTAAAAAACAAAGTGTGGCAAGTTGCTCAACCGTGCAAGGCTTATTAAAGTTTTTCTCTAAATAATCTAGTGCTGGCGAAATGTTGCTTTTTTGAATAGTGTTTTTGGATATTTTAACGCTTGGCAACAAACTTGCGCATAGGCTATAAAAGGCAGATAAGAAATTAAAATGTTCTAAATCTTTTGACGATTGATATTGCGAAATGGTTTCAATTAATTGGTAAAGTTCCTCAAAGTTTTGGTTTGGCAAAAGTTGAATTTGTATTTTCTTTCCGTAAAAAGGGTCTTTACCTAATGGAAAATTGAAATGAATGCTATGATATTTGCACAGTGGTTTTGCCTTCCAACTTGAAAGGTACGTGCTATTTAAGGGGATATACAAAATATCTCCTTTTTTTACGTTTATCTCTGTATTTTCGGTTTTAATCACACCTTCACCTTCTAAAATAAAGGCTATGTTGTGGCAAGGTCTAGGAGAAGTTAAAAAATCGCAACCATAGTCTTTGTTTCTTTTGTATAACACAGACTTACAAAAAGAAAGGTTTTCTAAATTATTCATTTTTTATAATACCCTCGCAGTAGAATAGGTTTGTTTTTCAGTAGTATATACTCTTGTTTGAAAAAAGTCAATAGCATATAATTTAATTATTAAAATTGTGGGGGAACTACAAATGGATTTTACCAATAAAACGGCAGTTGTAACAGGCGCTGCTTCAGGAATGGGTTTGTTGTTTGCTCAAAATTTCGCATCTCTTGGTGGAAAGGTCGTTCTATGCGACGTTAACGAGCAAGCCCTAAATGAAAAGGTTATGGAAATCAATTCTCAATGGCAAGGGAAAGCCATTGGCGTTATTTGTGACGTGCGAGATTACAAACAAGTTTGTAACGTGCGTGATAAAGCCGTTGGAGAGTTTGGTGGAATAGATATAGTTGTTAATTTTGCTGGTGGAACGGCAAGAAGAATGTTAAAAGTTGGCTGGGATAAAGAATTCCCAGACGTGCCTATTGACGTTTACGATTGGGGTTTAGACGTTAACCTAAAAGGTCCGTTTTATATGGCGCATTCAATTTTACCACAAATGCGTAAGCAACAATCAGGTTTAATTATCAATATAGGCTCGGTAACGGGGGCAGAGGGTTCTGCTAATGGCTTAGATTATTCCACTGCAAAAGCAGGGATTATGTATGGTCTAACCAAATCGATAGCCCAATACGGAGCAAAATATAACGTGCGTTGCGTATGCGTTTCGCCGGGGCCTGTTTTAACTCGCTCGGGTATGTCAAGTATGAAAACGCTTTTAGGTAGGGCTGGAGACCCACAAGAAATAGTAGATTTGTGTTTGTTTTTAGCGAGTGATAAAGGTCAATTTATCAATGGCGAAAACATTATGATAGATGGTGGTAGAAACGCAATGGGTAGGAAAAACTAAAATGAAAAATAGAGTGGCTATGATTACGGGTGCGTCGGTAGGTATTGGGCGTGCAGTTGCTTTGCAAATGGCAGAAAAAGGTGCAAAACTTGTGTTATTAGATTGCAATGAAGAAACCTTAAAAGGCTTGGAAAAGGAACTAGAAAAATATGGTTGCGAAACCCTTTGTGTCGCTGGTGACGTTTCCAAAGAAGAAAGCGTAAATAGTTTCGTTGCTAGGGGAATAGAAAAGTTTGGAAAAATAGATATTCTTATTAATAACGCAGGGTTATGGAGGAATAAGCAATCTTTTATGGATACATCCATAGAAAAATGGAAAACCTTTTTAGACGTAAACGTGATGGGGGTTGTATATTGCACGAAAGCAGTTTTGCCGAAGATGATTGAAAACGGTTATGGCAGAATTGTAAACGTTGCATCAGTTGCAGGTGTGTATGGGAATGCAAATATGACGATGTATTCGGCAACTAAAGGGGCTGTGATTTCAATGACGCAAGCGTTAGCAAAAGAAGTTGTGGAACAAGGTATAGTCGTAAATAGCGTTTCTCCCGGCACGGTAAGTTCTTCGGAACAATTAGATATAACGTATACGCGAGAAAATGAATTATGCTATGCGAGGAGAACGGGCTCGTGCGAAGAAAACGCCGATTTGATTTGCTTTTTAGCGAGTGAAAAGAACGGCTATATTGTCGGTCAAAATATACAAATCGACGGTTGTCGAAAGAGAATATAAGGTAATTTCAATGAAAAAGAGTTTTTTAAATCCAAAAGAGCCGTTTATTACCGAGATGATACAAGCGCCTAGCATACAACTTTCAAAGACGAAAATAGAAAACGCCATTAAAGATGGCGCAACGGCAATAGGCTTGCAATTAAGTTATTTAGATAAAGAAATTAGAACTGAAAAAAACCTTCGAGAACTTTTTGAAAGCGCAAAAGATAAGCCATTATACGTTACAAATTATCGCAATCATAAAAACGAAGGGCTTTCAGACGAGTTGCTTTTAGAAGAATTAATAAAAACGTTAGAGTATGGCGCAACCCTTTTAGACGTTATGGGTGACGCTTTTAATCCTTCACCAGAAGAATTGACGACTGATGAAAAAGCCATTCTAAAACAAATGAAGTTTATAGACGAGGTGCATAAACGTGGTGGAGAGGTCTTAATGTCTTCGCACGTTAGACAGTTTAGAGATGCAGAACGTGTTTTAGAAATTGCTTTAGAGCATCAACGCCGTGGTGCAGACGTGGTTAAAATAGTAACGGGTGCTAATACTCAAGAAGAGGAAATAAAAAATCTTGAAATATGCAGATTGTTAAAGCAAGAGTTAAAAGTGCCGTTTTTGTTTTTAGCTAACGGTAGTTATACTTCTCTTCATAGAACTGTAGGGCCTGCGCTTGGCGTGTGTATGTGGTTGTGTTTTAGAGAATATGACCAAACAACCTATGCTGGGCCACCACTACTTAGCGACGTATTAAAGATAAAACAAGGCCTTAAGTTATGAGATTTTATAAGGAAATAGGCGATATTTATCGCTTGAAAGTTCCTTTTGACGGGGACGTTTACACCTCTGTTTTTTTAATAAAGATGCCAAGAGTAAATATTATGGTGGACTGTGCTACAACCGATAAAGACGTGGAAAGTTATATTGTGCCGGCGCTAAAAGATATAGGCATTGCGTTAGATGATGTGGATTATTTGGTAATAACACACCAACATAGAGACCACGTAGGTGGCAAGCAAAAGTTGTTAGAACGTTGCTCAAAGGCTAGAGTTATAACAAAAGAAAATTGTCTTAATATTGACGGCATATCCTTATATCAATTAAACGGGCATACGCTTGATTGCATAGGACTGCTGGAAGAAAAAACGGGCACGCTTATCACTGGCGACGCCTTGCAAGGAGCAGGGGTTGGAAAATACCATTGTTCACTAAAAGACAAAGAAGAATACGCTAGGACTATAGAAAGAATAAGAAAAGATAATAGAATAAACAACTTGCTATTTTCTCACGCATACGAGCCGTGGTGTAAAGACGGCGTATTTGGGCGAGAAGAGGCTATAAAATGCTTGCAAGATTGTTTGTCTATATTAAATAAAGGAGAAATAAAATGAAAGCAATAGTAATTAACAAAGAAGACCAAACGTTAAGTTATACTGACGTGCCAAATCCCGTGCTTAAGCCAGGCGAAGTTTTAATAGAAACTTATGCTGCTGCCTTAAACCGTGCAGACCTTTTGCAAAGGGAAGGTAATTATCCACCACCAGCAGGTTGTCCAGAGTGGCCGGGACTAGAAGTCGCAGGTTTTATAAAGGAAGTTGCTAGCGACGTAGATAAGTGGAAAGTTGGCGATAAGGTATGTGCTCTTTTAGGGGGTGGTGGGTATGCTGAATACGTTACCGTTCCTGCCGATATGGTTATGCCTGTTCCAAAGGGCTTAACCTTCGTAGAGGCGGCGGCAATTCCAGAAGTTTACATGACGGCATACTTAAACTTATTCCACGTAGGTCAATCAAAGGCAGGTGAAACGCTTTTAATGAACGCAGGTGCTAGTGGTTTGGCAAGTGCCGTAATTCCTATGGCTAAAGCCTTTGGACTTAGAGTTATAACGACCGTTTTAGGTCAGGATAAAGTAAAGGAGGTTGCTTATCTTAACGCTGACCGTGTTGTAGATACGACTTGTGAAGATATTGCACAAGTCTTAAAGGAAGAAGAGCAAAACGGCACGCCTGTTAATATTGCGATAGACTGCCTTGCAGGTGAAAAACTAGGCGAGTGCTTAAAATACGTTGCAAGAGGCTCAAGATGGATACAAATTGCTTCGCTTGCAGGGGATATGTCGCAAGTAGATTTTAGAAATATTTTTGTAAAGAATATTCGTATCATTGGTAGCACTTTGCGTAGTAAAACTCCAGAAGAAAAGGGGCAACTATTACAAGAATTAGTAGAAAAAACTTGGGAAAAGTTTGAAAATGGAGATATTAAAGTAAAAATCCATAAAACTTTTCCTTTAGAACAAGCCGACGAGGCTCAACAAGTTTTATATCGTGGCGAAAACGTAGGAAAGGTAGTTTTGGTCGTAAAAGAAATAGTATAATTTTAGCAATAAAAAACAAAAATAAAAAAGGCGCAAGGCGAAAATTGCGTCTTTTTCGTTTTTTAGATAATACTAAAAATATTTCACTTAAAACATTAGTTTTATTATTGACTAAACGAACTTTAAAGTGTTATACTATTTGAGAAAAATATTACACAATATATACTTGAATGGAGAAAGGACGATATTTATGAAAGAAGAAACTTTGCAAGCCGTAAAAAAGGCGTATGAAATAGAGAGCCAATGTATTGCAGAAATGCTTAACTACTTAGACGAAGAGCAATTTTCTAAAGCAGTAGAACTACTCAAAAATGCCGTTAGAATCGGCACTTGTGGATGTGGACATTCAGGCATTATTTGTCAACACATGGCTCACCTTATGTGCTGTATCGAGCGTCCTGCAAGATTTATTTCTCCAGCAGAGGCTGTTCACGGGGCGTCAGGATACTTACAAGAAGGCGACGTTATGATTTTTGCCTCTCGTGGTGGAAAGACAAAAGAACTTTTACCTATCATGGATATCTGTAAGGTTAAAGGCGTTAAAATTATAAGCGTTACCGAAAATATGGAATCTCCTTTAGCGCAAGGAGCAGACGTTGTTCTTAAACAATACGTTAATCGAGAAACGGATAAATGGAATTCACAAGGCACGACTTCTTCAACTGCTTTATGTATGATATTCCACGCTTTACAGACGGCACTTATCGAAGAAACGGGTTTTCAAAACGAACAATTCGCACTTATTCACCCAGGTGGAGCAGTTGGCGAAAGACTTAATAAAAAATAGGAAACGTTTAAGGGTATGAATAATCAAAACAAACAGACAAAAGTTTCACAAACCATACTAGAATATCTAATCGTAGCCTTAATGGGAATGTTGCTTGCAACTAGTTACATATTATTTGTAGTTCAAAACAAATTTGCACCTGCAGGACTTAACGGCGTAACCGTTATGATTCAGTATAAATTAGGTTTTTCAGTTGGTTTTGCTTCGCTTATAATCAACATACCACTTTGTATATTCGCTTTTTTCAAGGTCGATAAAAAGTTTGCAAAAAGAACGCTTGTGTTTTGTTTGGTTTACTCTTTCTTTTATCTGTTTTTACAAAATGTTGTTACCGAAGGTTTTCAATACAACGCTCAAGGCGTAGATACCATTTATCCCGTTATGATATCGGGTTTAATAAGTGGTTTTATATACGGAATCTTATTCCGTTTTACCGCAAGTTCGGGTGGAACTGATATCGTAAGTAAATATATAAGCAAGGTTAAACCAACACTTAACTTTTTCTGGGTAACCTTTATTATAAACGCCGTGGTGGCTTTTTCGTCGTTATTCGTGTATTCGGAAGGTGGAGTTCTAGATTATAAACCGGTATGTCTATGCTTATTGTATTGTTTCATAGCGAGTTATATGGGTAACCTAATGCTAAAAGGCAATAAGAGGGCATATCAATTCGTTATAGTAACTTCTAACCCAGAACCACTTGAAAGGGACATTATAACCGAATTAAGACACTCTGCAACAAGGATTACCGGACACGGCATATATAGTCAGCAAGAAAAAGCCGTTTTATTTTGCGTAGTAAATAAACACCAAATAGTAGATTTTGAAAAAATATTAAAACGTTATCCCGACACCTTTACCTACGTAGAAACGGTAAACGAAACGTTAGGAAACTTTAAAAAGATAAAATAACCTTTAAGGAGAATTATAATGATAAAGAACTATAAAATCAGCGAACCATTTTTTGAATACGGTCCAAAGTGCTATATGTATGGCGACACGTTATTAAAGATAGCAAAAGGTCTAGATAAACTTTCAAAAAAATATGGCGTTGACGTTATTTTAGACGTTCCTGATACTGAAATTTCAAACATTGCAAGACACACCAAGAGAATTCACGTTTATTCTCAACATATGGATAGTATTCCAATGGGTAAGGGAATGGGCAAAAGCCTTCCAGAAGGAATTAAGGCTGCAGGTGCAGTAGGCGTAATGCTCAATCACGCAGAGAGAAAACTAACTATTGAGGAAATTGAAAAGGCAATCAAGCGTGCAGACGAAATGGGACTTGCTACCATGGTTTGTGCCGACTCTGTTGAAGAAGTTAAGGCTATAGCAAAACTAGGCCCTAACATTCTAGTTGCTGAACCAAGCGAACTTATTGGAACTGGCAAACCAGCAGACAAAGAATACGTAGACGAAGTAATTAAAGTTATTCGTGAAATCAACCCTGATATTAAGCCTTTCCCATCAGCAGGAATTAGCAAGGGCGAAGATTGTTATAATATAATTAAAGCAGGTGCGTCTGCATCTGGTTGTTCATCTGCTATTGCAAAAGCAGAAGACCCATTAAAACTTGCAGAAGAAATGATTTCAGCCGTTAGAAGAGCATACGACGAAAGACAAGGCAAGTAGTTCTTTATGGATGGAACAATAAAATACAAAAAAGCGTCTAACCATCTAATTATATCGTGTTTTTTGATGATTGTATTTATGATGTCGTCAAAATACGCTTACACTGCGCAAATGGTAGAGATACTAGACGTTTTTGGTATGCGAGAAGATAAGTTTACGCTTGCCCCAACTATTTATTACTTGATATATGCAACTGTTCAACTTATTCTTGCAGTATTTATTTCAAAACTAAACATGAAACGCTATATGTTTATCTCGGTAGGTTTATCTTGCGTACTTACCGTAATAATGGCGTTTTCAACGGGTATAACCTATTTTTGTATCGTAATGGCTATTATGGGCGTTGCACAAGCAGGCGTATGGGCAGGTTGTATGTATTTTTTAACAAAGCACCTTCCAACTTGCATGTTGCAAATAGCAAACACCATGATGACTATAGCCTTTCCAATAGGAACGGTTATTACATATTGCGTAGCGTCGGTTTGCGTTAAACTAAATATGTGGTGGCTATGTTTTGTTGTTATAGGCTGTATATTCTTTGCCGTTCTAATCTACTTTATCACGTGCATTACGATAATAGAAAAAATGCCAAAGTATCTCGCCTTAGAGATAGACGAACAAAAAAAACAATCGCCTCAAGATTATTCAACGACGACTATTTCAACGACCAACTTAAAGGTAAACATAAGCACCAAAACGAGAAAAATTTTATATTACGTTTTAGTGGGGCTAACCTGCTTTATGGTTTACAACGTATATAGCAGTTTAATCGATTTCGTTCCAAAGATGCTTGCCGATACGCATGGTTTAGATAATAGTTTAGCGATAATCTTTTCAGTAGTCGTTCCAATAGGCGTAGCATTTGGCCCAATATTAATAATAATGCTTTGCGAAAAGTTCACTAACTACTACTTTGTTGCGTTAATTGCATCTATAATTTTAGTTGGAATAATGTTTGTGGTAGTATTTGGATATTCGAGTAGCGTTGTTTATGCGTTGGCGAGTGTTCTAGTTGCAACTACGTTAGCAAGGGCTGCTTGCTCTGTTTTTGAAACGGTAATTGTTGCAAGAATGAAAGACCAAATAAACGCAGGTAGTTTTTCGGCATATACCAATGCAATTGCATCTTTTGGTGCAGCGGCAGCGCCTTTAATAATGGGTAAAAGCATGCTTCAAGGTTGGACGTTTACGTACACGCTAATACTAATTGAAAGCATTGCTCTAATAATACTAATCGCAGGATTTACATTCTTTACTAAAAGAACTAAAGCAAGATAAAAGTTGTGGCAAAAATTTGCTACGGCATAAAAATAAAAATTATATAAGGAGAAAACTTATTATGGAATTCAAAGTATTTCAAAAAGAACTAAACGTTCAATCAAAGGGCTGGAGACCAACCTTCCACGACGTATCAGCAGAAATTATTGATATCGTTAAGCAATCAGGCATCAAAAATGGTACCGTAACTATCGCATCTCACCACACGACTTGCTCTGTTATGGTTCAAGAATGCTCTCACGATATCGACGTTTACGATTTAGAATTTTTACAACACGATTTAGTAAAAATCATGCGTAAATTCATTCCTGATTACAGCGAAGAAAATCAATATATGCACCCAGGTCCAATTCACTCTCAATTTGGTAGATTCGTTAACGAACCAGGTGATTACACCTCTTTAAATACCGACGGACACCTTCGTTCAGTATTCTTCGGCAGAAGCGAAACTATGACCATTAAAGACGGTGTATTAGACGGTGGCGAATTCGCTCACATCTATTTCGTTGACTGGGACCAAGTTCGTGCTAGAAAACGTCAAATCAACGTAACCGTTATGGGAACTGCAGAATCAATTAACGATAGAACTTACAACGAAGGTAAGATTATCGATACTGGTAGAAAGTTCATTGACGAAGAAAAAGCAGACGACGTTCATTACACCTTACAACAAACCAGAAGATGGTAATAAATTTCAGCACTTATGGCCGAAGAAATCGGTCATAAGTGTTGTTTTATTTGTAAAAATGAACATTTAGAAAAGGCAGGATAATAATGAAAGGCAAAAAACTAACCGTAACCGGCACGGGGGACGCACTTTTTGTTGCAAGATTCCCTGAATATTACGGCAAGCAAAAAGAAGAAATAACTCGATTTATAAATTCACACCAACTTAAAATAACCAACCTAGAAACTAATTTAAGTGATTTTGGTGATTATGCAAACGCATACTCTGGTGGAACTTGGATTAACACGCCAAAGGAATATTTTGAAGACCTAAAGAGTCTAGGCTTTAATTTTTACGGCACGGCAAACAACCATTGCATGGACTATTCACATCATGGTTTATTGTCGACGATATTAGAACTTGAAAAGCACGGTTTAGCGCATGCTGGAACAGGTAAAGACCTAGAAGATGCCTCTAAACCTGCACTTTTACAAATTGACGGCGTTAAAGTAGCAATTATAGCAGTAGATGCGTCGTTCGAGCCTGCATCAAGGGCAGGTAACGCTACGCCAAATTTTATCGGCAGACCGGGGGTGAACTATCTTCGCCATTCAACTGCGTATAAAGTTAGCGAGGAACAATTCGAATCGTTAAAGCAAATTGCAAAAGACACGAGAATTAACTACACTCGTGATTTTAATATAGCAACAGGCTACGTAAACCCAGACCCAGAAGGCGTTTTCGTGTTAGGTAGCACGACCTTTACTACTAAAGAGGGTCCTACTACCAAATGCAATGCAAAAGATAAACAAAGACTTTTAAATCAAGTAAAGAAATTAAAAGAAGAAAACGACTACGTGTTCGTGCAAATTCATTGTCATGACGATGATAACGTTAGCCACGCAAACCCACCAGAATACTTAGTGGAATTTTGTAGGGCGTGTATAGACAACGGAGCGTCGGCTATTTTTGGTGGTGGTTGCCACGAATTAAGACCAATAGAGATATATAACGGCAAACCTATAATGTATTCTTTAGGCGACTTTATATATCAAGGCCCACAAGTAGAAAAACTTCCTGCCGATTTTATGGAACAATTTGATGCAGACCTAAATCTAACGGCAAAAGAAGCGTTATACGTGCGCTCTAGGGGAGGAAAGGTTGGGCTACACCTTAACAAAGAAAATTACTTAAGCGTTTTACCTTCAATCGAATTTGAAGGGGATAACCTAGTTAACATAAAATTCTTGCCAATAGGCTTAAACTTTGATAAAAAAGATTTGACCAACGGCTTGCCAATGGTTGCCGAGGA
Source organism: Christensenellaceae bacterium (assembly GCA_045651365.1). GTDB lineage: Bacteria > Bacillota > Clostridia > Christensenellales > Borkfalkiaceae > UBA1259. The sequence goes on along the minus strand of JAZRSF010000004.1, from coordinate 16,084 downwards.
GCAAGAACAAAAAGAGATATTAGACGTTCTAAACAAAATTAGTCAGCCGTTTAATACCGAATTTTACCTAAAAGACGGATACGTTTGTATAAAATAAGGAGCAAAATGGAAAAATTATTAAAAGCAGTAGAGAAAAATGCAGAGTTTATAAAGAAATCGCAAGATTATTTATGGACCATTCCAGAACCAGGGTATAAGGAGTTCAAGACTAACGCCTATATGATGGAAAACTTTGAAAGATTAGGCTACGTTTTGAAGAAACCTGAAAATATAACCGGATTTTCGACCGAGATTGATACGGGAAGACCTGGTCCTACCGTCGCTATATGCGCCGAATTAGACGCATTATATAGCGAAGAACACCCTGCAACTAGCAAAGAAACGGGTTGTGTTCACGCATGTGGACATCATATTCAATGTGCCGGAATGCTAGGAATAGCAGCTGCACTAAAAGAAGACGGTGTTTTAGACGAATTATGTGGAAAAATAAGACTTATAGTCGTTCCTGCAGAAGAAGGCATAGAAATTAGTTATAGACTAGGCTTAATTAAGCAAGGAATAATCGAATACTCATCTGGCAAGCCTGAATTTGTTAAGCGTGGTTTTTTCGACGGTGTGGATATTTGTTATATGGTTCATGCTGAAAATCTAGATAGATATAAAGAAGGCGCAATTTATCACGTAGGAATGGGTGGAAACGGCGTTATAAGAAAGACCACGATTATCAAAGGCAAGGCAGCGCACGCAGGTGGCGCACCACATTTAGGTGTAAACGCCTTAAACGCAGCGAATTTTGCTTTAAGTGCAGTAAATAACTTAAGAGAAACCTTTAGAGACGACGACCATATTCGTTTTCACTCTATTATAACTAAGGGAGGCAGTTCGGTTAACGTAGTTCCAGACGAGGTTATAATCGAAAGTTACGTTCGTGGCGCTACGAGTATGGCGCTTAAAGAGGCTAATGAAAAAATTAATAGAGCAATGGCGTCGGCTTGCGCTGTTTTTGGTGCAACCATACAAATTAACGACCTAGCTGGCTCTGAACCTCAAACTTCAGACCTTAATTTAAGAGAACTCGCCTACCAAACCATGAAAGAAATCGTGGGAGAAGAAAAATCAAGTATTAAGGACGAATTTTTAGGTTCTTCAACCGACATGGGCGATATAACTCAACTTTTCCCAGGAATACACTCATACGTTGGTGGAATGAAGGGTGTTCTTCACGGAAAAGACTTCGAAGTGGTTGACCAAAAGGCGAGTGAAAATTCTTCTAAATTTCAAGTTGGACTTTTATACAACCTATTGAAGGACGACGCAAAACGTGCAAAATACATTATCGCTAACTTTAAGCCTACCTTTGCAGGCAAAGAAGAATACTTAGCGCACAAGCAATCTATGAATGCTTGTATCGAAGGCGTAACTTATTGCGACGACGGAAAAGCTATAATAAAATATAAGAAATAATTAAAAGAAGTCAATATTTTTATATAATTCACAAAAAATCTATGTTAGAATATATAAAAATAAACTGGGATATTTTGGGATTGTGGAAGCAACGAGGAAAGATAACCAAATGCCAGAAGCAGTAAAACTGGCTATAAATTTTATAAAAAAGAATTTTAGGAGAGATATTAAGTTAGACGAGATTTCTTCTAGTATTCGCTACAACAAGTATTATTTATGCCGTGTTTTCAAGCAGGCGACGGGGCAAACGCTTCAAAACTACATGTTGGACTTAAGAATTAATAACGCTAAGTTATTGCTTAAGAAAACTGATATGATACTTACAGAAATCGTTTACGGGTCAGGTTTTTCTTCCCAAGCGTATTTTTGCCACATCTTTAAAAAGAAGACGGGTATGACGCCGTTACAATATCGTAACTTTGCAACGGATATGGAATAAGTTAAAAAATTATTGATATAAAAAACTAATTTATTTTAGCCGAACTTACAACGTAGGTTTGGCTATTTTTTTAATTCCTAATTCATAATCTTTGGGTAGGAATGGAGAATACGTCTTGTAAAATATAATATATATATAATGAATGGCAAAAAAACTGAAATTTCGTAACAAAAATTTAAAACTTTTTTCAATAAGTCAATATTTTGATATATTTATTTGACGAATTGTAGTAAAATCTTGTAGTAAGTATTCTATTGTGGAATTAATATGTTTAAAAATTGGAGGTACACAATGAAAAAACTAAAAAGATTACTAGCTTTAATGCTTTGTTCTCTTATGTCGTTAACCCTTGTTGCCTGTGGCGATGGCTCAGATAGTGGTGATGGTCCTAGCGAGGGTCCTAGTTCTGGAAACAGCAACATTACTGAAATCCAAATCCAAGGTTACGAAGCCGGCGTTAACTTAGACTGGTTAAGAGAACTTGCTGCTGAATTTGAAGCACTCTATAGCGACTATTCGTTCGAACCTGGTAAAACTGGTATTAAGTTCGAAATAGAAGACGTTCGTTCAACCGACACTTCTTCTATGCTTCAATCAAACATTCACATGTACGTAACGTCTGGTTCAAATGGTGCAGACTCTGGTAGAACCATGTCTGGGAAACAATTCGTTGTTTCAATCGACGATATCGTTAGCGAACAATTCGAAACTAGAGAAGACGAAAACGGTGAAGAATATTTAGTTTCTATTAGAGAAAAATGCATGCCAAATTACTATAATGAAAACATGTGTTCACCAGACCTTTCTTCTAACCAAACTATGGACCCATACTACAAGGCTAAATATGGTCTAAGCGATAACTTTAAGTTTAACACTTGTTACGCAATGCCATCTTACGGCTTAGAAAACGCAGGTCTTTCCTACGACGCATATAACTTTGCATGCTACGGTTTATATCTTGCCGACCCAACTTGGGCTGCTCAAAACCCTAACTTAGTTACTACTTATACTTCTAAGTTCGGCACTGCTACCTTCGTAAAAGGTTCTGGCGATGGTAACGTTCTAGATGGCGCTAAACTTTACTGTGGTAACGACGGCGAATATGACACTTGGGACGATGGTTTACCAACCACTCTTCAAGATTTCTTTATTCTTTGCGACTACATGAAGAACGCTCACGACATTGCTCCTTTAACTGCTTACGGTTCATCAATTGGTCAAAGAAACCGTATCGTAAGTACTTTCAATAATGCACTTTCAGGTTCTGCTGCAATTCAAGCTACTTACACTTACGATTCAGACGGTGAAGAAGTTGAAATCGTTAAGGAAACCGGAGCTTTCTCTGCTGATTTATTGTTTGGTAATGCTACGCCATATCATTACAAAGCTAATACCGAAAAGGTTGTTATTACCCCACAAAACGGTTATTTAGCAAGAAGAACTGCTGGTAGATACTATGCAATTTGTGCAACTCAAATCGTTTACGATAACGACTGGTATTCTGCAGGTAGTAAAAACCCACTTGACTCTAACTTAAACGCTGAAGAAAGATTCGTTCTTAACGGCATAAACGGTAGAGAATTGTGTGGTATGTTAATCGAAGGTAATTACTGGTATAACGAATCTAAGAAAGCAGGTGCGATGGTTAAGTTTGCTGAAGAAGCTCCTTGGGATAGACCTAATATGACCGAACCTGATATTAGATGGATGCAAATGCCTACTGCCGTTTATCAAGAAGACGCTGTTGTAGCAGGTGCTGGTAGAACTCACGCTGGTATTGCCGCTGGTTCAGCACCTATCGTTATAAATGCTAAATATAAAGACGACGCTAATATCGTAAACGCTCTAAAGATGTTTATGCAATACATTCATACTGACGACGCTCTATCATTATATACTGGTAGCCAAGGCGTTTATAGAGGTGGTATGGATTACGAAGTTAAACAAGCAGACTATAATAGATTATCAAGCTTCCAACAATCTTACATCGATTCTTACGCATTACGTGATAGAACAATCGAACCTGTAAGCTACGAAGGAATTACCGATTCTAACGCAGGTCAAGTAAACCTTGGTGATGGTTACGAATATTACACCGTATATCAAGGTGGTTCAAGTGTTGAAACTACTAACGCTAAGAACTTGTTCATAAAGTCTACCATGAGTTATAACGATTGGATGGCTTGTGAAAGCTATTGGCAAAAATTATTGCAAGATTAATTGTAAAAATATTTAACTTTAATTAAAATCGTCTTGCGACGACTTCGTTGTCGCAAGCGATTTAAATTATTATTCGGAGAAAATATGGAAAAACTAGCTAAAAAAACCACGGGCTTAACTAGAGACCAGCATAGAATGATTTTCTATTCAATAATGCTTATTTGGCCTGTTATTCAAATTTCTATTTTCTATTTCTACGTTAACGCAAACACTGTTGTTTTGGCATTCCAAAACATTGTGAAGGTTAAGAATGAAGCCGGTCAAACTGTTGAGGGAACTGAGTTTACGCTTAACAACTTCTCAAGGGCGTGGAACGTATTGATAGTAGAGCATTGGCCATACATATTAAATAGTATGAAATTCTATGCAATAGATTTCCCTATAGCCTTAATACTTGCATTATCCTTCTCATTCTACATTTATAAGAAATATCCTTGTGCTGGTTTGTTTAAGACTATGCTATTTATGCCATCCTTGATTTCAGGTTTGGTATTCTGTATCTTATTTAGATATCTATCTACCTACGGATACAAAGAAATAATGTGTCTTATTAACGACCAACCGGTTACGCAAGTAAATCGTGAATTATACAAGGGTTTATTAGAAAATCCAAATACTGCAATGCCTACGCTTATATTCTATAATATTTGGGTAAGTTTCGGCTCGAACATTCTATTATATTCTGGTGCAATGAGTGGTATAGACGAATCTGTTTGTGAATCGGCACGTCTAGACGGTGCGAACATATTACAAGAATTCTGGCATATCACCTTGCCGTTAATCTTCCCAACGATTATATCTCTCGTTGTAGTAAGTTTAACCGGTATATTTACCAACCAATTAGGCTTGCTTAATTTGTTCGGTGAAAGTATAAGTAACATGCCTGAAGTAGAGGAAAAACTTACGACTATTGGTTATAGGATGTATATCTACGCTAAGAAGTTGACCAACTCTAACTTCAATATGGATAAGTTCGGATGGGGATACTACACCGAAGGCGAGTTAGCGGCATACGGCTTACTAATCTCAATGTTGATTATTCCAATGGTATTGGGAATTCGTAAGTTCATGAAGAAATACGGACCAAGCACGGACTAAGGGAGGACTGAATTATGGCTAAAAGAAATAAAGTAAAAATTTCCCCGGGTGACGTGGCGTTCAGAACGATTCTTATGTTTATACTTTTCGTATACACCATCTCAATCATTTTCATAGTTGGTTGGGGTTTTATGAACTCTTTTAAGGAAGAACTTCACTTTGAAACGTTTAACGCATTATCGTTTCCTAAGAGCCCATTAAGACCTGAAAATGTTAAAGACTATAAAGAAGCTTGGACGTTTGGTAACTACCTAACCGTATTTGAACACTTTGAATATGAAAAGTCGTTAAGCTACGTTTCTATTTTTTCTGGAAACGTAAACGCATCAACCAACGCAGGCATCTTCGAAATGCTTTTCAATACTCTTTACATGGCAATCGTATGTTCAGCTGCTCAAGTTGTTGTATGTTATACTACTGCATATCTTGCTGCTAAATATAAATTCAAATTTAGTGGTTTCTTATACGGCTTAGCAATTGCGATGATGAGTATTCCTATCGTAGGTAGCACCCCATCGTTAATCGACACGCTTATGGACCTTGGTCTATACAGTAACTATCTAGGTATGTTAGCAATGCGTGCAACTTATGGTGGTATGTATTTCTTAGTATTCTATGCATTCTTTGAAGGTCTTCCTGATTCCTATACTGAAGCTGCTGAAATCGACGGTGCTTCTCAAATGGGTATCTACCTAAAGATTATACTTCCTATGGGTGTAAAAATGCTCTCAACGGTTGTATTACTATTATTCGTTCACAACTGGAACGACTACTCAATGTCATTCATTTACATGCCTACCATTCCAACGCTAGCGTTTGGTGTATACCAATTAGCGCACGGTGGTAACCCAATGTTCGACGGTCTTGTTTATAAAATCGCAGGTTGTATGATATTGGTTATTCCAACCTCTATTCTATTCCTTTGCGCAAAAGATAAGATTATGGGTAACATTTCAGCCGGTGGTTTGAAAGGTTAATAACAAAAACAAAATAAAAAGACTGCTTATCAAAGCAGTCTTTTTTTCGTGTAAAAATTTTAGTTTGTAGTAAAAAACGTGCGTTAAATCCCACGTAAAAATCATCGTCATTCTCTATAAATTCGTCTAAATGCGATTTTTTAAATCTCACAATAATAAATTTTGTCCATTTTTTATGCCTGTTTTTTTGATTATTTATCCATAGTATTCCCGTTTTTAAAAATTTTTTAAAATATTGACTACTTTCATTAGAAAGTAAAAATTATCGTTAATTTTCTATTGATAACGTTATAAAAAATGCATTTTTATAGCGTTTTTTTGTTAAAAAATACCTTTTTTGCACGTTTAATCTAAATTTTCAATATGTCAAGATTTTGATATATTTTTTCGAAAAAATAATGTATACTTGTAGAGAATAGAATTACTATAGGCTTATTATGCCCATTTTTCGCTAAATGTCGACCTCTCTCGTCAAGATATTTGTGCGTATCTGCAAATAATATTCTATAGAATATTCTTAGTAAACAAGACAAAAAATTTCACACTAAATTTAGCTAATAAAAGGAGAAAAGAAGATGTTGAAATTAAGGAACAAGCTAATAACCGTATTGGCAGTTTTGGCTTCGTTATTGATTTTAAGTGGCGCTATCTTGATGTATAGTCAATCGGCTATAGCTAGTCAAGCAACACTAGTGCCTGAAACTGCAATAACGACGACAAGCTACACTATTGGCGACAAGATGACCGTGCCTAATGCAACTATTGACGTAGGTGGCGAAAACTATCCAGCAACCTCCGTTTATATGCGCATGCCTGACGGCACTAACGGTGCAATCGTTGATGGACAGTTCGAGTTTACTGAAATCGGCGAACACACCCTCATTTACGTTGCTGAAGTAAGTGGCAAGCAAGTTTTTGTTGAAACTAAAATCGAAGTAAACAACACAAACTTTAACGGCTCACATTATACCACGGTTACCGACATGGAAGAACTCACCGTTGTAGATGGTGGACAAAAAGGTATACACGCACGTATTCCATACACTGACAATTTTGTTTGGAACACTCCTGTAGACCTAACTGAATTAGGAAAAGATAATTCATTCTTATCATTCTTGCCATACCAATATTCTATCAATAAGATGGTAGACGGCACTATTCCTAACCAAGCAAGCGAAATTTACGTTAAGTTAACCGACGCATATAATCCAGAACTATACGTAATCGTTCGTATGGAATATTTCTTGCTTAACGGAAATAAGGCTAACCAAATGCCATCTTACTCTGCAGCCGCTACTGATGCTGTAATTAGAAGTCAATATCATGCTCTAAGCACAAACCTTGGTAGAGACTCAAGAGAAGGTAAGATTATGGACGTTGGTGGAACGAGATATTTCGTAACCTATCCAGAAAGAGGTGGTTTCCCATACATGGGCGACGTTGAAGGTGGTTTAATCGATTTATTCTACGATATGAACACTAACCAAATTTCAGTTGGACAAACCGTTTCTGGTTCTGGTTATAGCGTAAGTATGATTTCCGACGTAGACGCTCCTGAAGTATATGGCGCAAATGCATTTGCAGGCTTTACCACTGGTGAGGTTTACGTTTCAATTTACGCAGACGACATTAGAGGGGACGGCTATCTTGACGTTGAAATCGCATCAATTGGTAGTCAAACGGGCGAAGAACTCTTCGACGATAACGCAAGAGACGAAAGAGCGCCTACTGTAAAGGTTGACGTTTCTCGTGAACAACTTGACAACGGCTTATACGTTGCTTATGGTCAAGAAGTAGTTCTTCCTGCATGCGACGTTAAGGAAGTAAACTTCAAAGGCGAAAAATTCAGCGTTGAAGTTCTTTACAACGACAAAAAGAACGTTTCTGTAGTTGACGGTAAATTTATTGCTTCTAACATTGGTAAATATACTGTTACCTATACGGCTATCGACGACTTTGGTAACGAGACTGCCGTAGTTCTTGTTATTAACTCCGTTGATAAGTCTGCTAACGATAATAAATTAATTAACGTTGACCTTACCGAGTATACTGGCGAAAAGAAAGCAGGAACCTCAATCGTTCTTCCTGAATCTTCATTTACTAGTCCTAACGCATACGTAAACGTAAAAGCATATGCGTTGTTCGAGGGTAGCGAAAATCAAATTGCTATCGACCTTGAATCTCGTGAACTCAAACTAGAGAACGTTGGAACTTATACTATTGTATACGAATACAGTGATATTTTCGAAAGTGGAAAGGTTTCTTACGAATTAACTACTGAAGCAAGCGACGTTATCGAAGTTCAAGACGCAGTTCTTCCTAAATACTTCATTAAGGGTGCAAGATACACTCTAGACGACGTGTTTGCTAAGACTTATACGACCACGACTCCTCAAACTACCGAAGTTACTTACAAGGTAAGTTATGATGGTGGTGCATTCCAAGACGTTGATTTTGCCGACGTTCTTGTAGATGCAAGCAACACCATTCAATTTAGCTTTAATCACCCAGGTCTTGCCGAACCAAAATATAGCCCTGTTTTTGACGTTGTAGACGTTGGTTTCGATGGCTTATATCAATTGAGAAAAGCTGATTATTTCTACGGTGATTTTGAGGCTATTCCTTATAATATAAGTGGTAACAGCCACGAGTATTTATTCAAGCCTACTACCCTTGATGATGGTAAGGCTTCAATGGATTTCATTAATCCTTTATCACTAGACAATTTCTCAGTTAACTTCAAGATTCCTGCAGAATACAAAAATGTTAAGTCTGTAGAATTTGAACTTACTGATTACTACAACAGAGAAAACGTTGTAACCGTTGTATATTCTAACTCTGGTGCAGGAACGAGCTATGAAATAGTTGGTTCAACCAAGTTGGCTACTACTAGAGCTTTCGTTGCTCAAAACATGGGATTAACCTATTCTGTAGATAGAGGTTTATTTATCGATAACGACCTTGGCTTAAATCTTTCATGGGCTAACACCTTTACGTCGTTAAAAGTTCTACTAAAAATAACCGTAACTGGCGTAACTGGTGATGCAGGTCTAAACATTTCTAAATTATGTGGTCAAAACATCAACAACGGTACATCTGACGATGGTAAGCCAACAGTTTCTTACAACGACGCATTTGAGGGAACTCAAAAAGTTGGAACTGAAGTTACCATCTCTGCAGCAGTTGGTAACGACGTGTTCAGTCCTGCTTACTATGCTGGTAAAAGATTAACTGTTACTGCTTATAAGATTAAAAACGGTAAGAGAGAAATCGCTAATACAATCGACGGCACTGCAATAAATGTATTAGACGGAACTAAGTCTTATAAATTCATTCTAGACGATATTGCAGATTACCAAATTGGTTATCAATATAAAGACCAAGCACCTGGTAAGTCGAGTGATAACTCCGTAACGATGATATATAAGATTTCTACCATTGACGAAGTTAAACCTGTTCTCAAGATAGAAGGTGGATATAACGAATTCGACGTTATCGAAGGAAATCTCGGTCAAATCCATACTGCTAAGGGTTACACCGTATCAGATAACATGGATGCTCAAGCAGACATTAGAGTAGGCGTTTTCGTAATCGACCCATATCTAACCATGTATGACTTAACCCCAAGCTCTCCAAAGCCATTCGAAATCGAAGATATGAAGTTCGAGTTGCTTTATAGAGGCGAATACGTAGTTTACTATTATGCAGAAGATACTTCTGGTAACGTAACTACTGCAAGCTATAGAATTTTTGTTAAATAAGGAGGGAATTAGATATGAAAAAATTATTTAGTAAGTTAACTAGACTAGCATGTCTACTTCTCACTTTCGTAATGTCATTTTCTTTCATTGCTTGTGCTGGCACAGGCAATGAAGGTGAAGAAGACACCACGACTAACAACCAAGCATCAAGCGAAAACACTTATATTGACACTGAAGATTATGAAAGCACTGTTCCAGAAGGTGTAGAAGAATTTGGAACGCACGATTACACTGCTCCAATGATTGAAGATAAGTGGTTAGTTAAAGACGGCGCTACTCAATATACTCTTGTAGTTCCAGCAACCACTGTCGAAGCCGACAAGACTGCTTTCAACAATTCAAAGAGAGAATTCTTAAAATTCTTCGAACAAGCAACTGGTATTGTTTTAGACGTTAAAATCGATACTTCATTACCTGTTCAAACCCACTCTGCTGACCAACATTATATATCTTTAGGTAAAACTACTCTTCTTACTTCATTAGGAGATACGGTTGACTATTCTAAAGAAGAAGTTGAAGCTCTTGGTGGTAAAATTAAAACTGTTGACAACAATATTTATCTAATGGGTTATACCGACCAAGGTGTGTTAAACATGGTTTACACCTTCTTAACAATTACCTTTAATTGGGAAACCTACTCAGCAAATACCGTTGTTATCGACGAAAACGTAACCGACCTTAACTTATTCGATTACGACGTGTTCGATATTCCTGATATCGGTTACTCTGCAACCTCTGGTTATGAAAAGGAGGAATTCCCTGTAAACCACGTTTACGGCTATAACTATCCACACCCAACCGAGGGCGGTTACTACTACGGAACTCGTGTTCGTGTAGCAGGCGATATTTCTTTCGCTCCATATCATATTTTCGAGGGAACTCCTGAAGAAGTTTACAATGACCCTGTAGCGAAATCTCAACTTTCAACCTGTTCTGGTCATAACTCTTTAACCTTCATGCAAAGAACCGTTTATGAATCATTGCACCCTGATTGGTATGATGAAAAGGGTGTTCAACTTTGCTATTCTGCTCATGGTGACGAAGAAGAGTTCGAATTAATGACTACCTATGCTGCAAACGCGTATATTCTTACCTACATGAACTATCCTGTGGAAAAATATCCACACCAACGTCTAACTCACATTTCTTGTTCTGACAACCACAATATGTGTTCTTGTGATACTTGTAACGATTACAGAACAAACAAGGGATATAACGACTCTGGTATTCTTATTAGATGGGTAAACCGTGTTACTGATAAGATTAGGGATTGGATGCAAAGACCTGAAAATGAAAGGTGGAGAAGAGACGACTTCTTAATTCAAACTTCAGCATACTATGAAAACGAAGCGCCTCCTGCACAAATCAACCCAGATACGGGTGAATGGGAACCGGTTTCTACAGAAGTAGTTTTAGGTCCTAACACCAACATTAAATGGGCTCCTATCGACGCTGACTTCCAACAAAGTCTATTCGTTGCTGACAACAAGGTTACCAAGGATACCCTTGACGGATGGGCTTCAGTTGCAAACGGTAATATCGGTTACTTCATGTATAACTACAACTGTAACTATCACAATTATTTCTACGATGGTTTCGACTTCTATAACACTCAAGTTATGAACTACATCTTCGCTAGAGGCGACAAGCAATACTACTCAGAAAACTTACACGGTAACGTTCCAACCGAATTCGGTGCTTTAATCAGTTACGTTAACGCTAAACTCTGCTATGATTCTACTCTAGACTCTGGTAAACTTATTAGAAATTGGTTCAAAGCCGTTTACGGTTCTGCATCAGGCATTATGATGGATTTCTTTACCGAACTAAGAGTATTCAACAGCTTAGAAACTACTAGAATTGGTAAGAACGGTGGTAGAACTAACCGTAACGGAGTTAGAGACTTATTTAACTGGAGACTTCCAACCATTCAAGGCTGGATTTCAAAAATCGATACTGCGTTAAGAATTATCGAACCATTAAAGAGAACTAATCCAGAAGAATGGTCAAGAATTGCTTATAATATCGAATTAGAAGTATTCTCACCAATCTATATTATTTATGACCAAGCGTTAAATATTTCTCCAGAAGTTATGCGTGGCTACGTAAATCGTATTAAAGATAACGTAGAAAGATGGCCAGAATACAGATACGTTGATAAAATAAGCGTTCTCACAAGTATATAATTTAAGGAGGTAAACAAAATGAAAACTTTAAGAAAAGTCCTAATAGTTGTTCTTGCACTAGTTGCAATGTTCTCATTTGCTATGTTCACCGCCTGTGATTGTGCTGGAAAAGAGGGCGGCACTGACCAAACTCAAAGTGGTTCTACCTCTCAAAGTGGAAACAACGGTGGTGGAAACACTAAATACGAAGTAATTAAATTCGATAAAGAAGAAATTACTATGCTCGTAGGCGACGATACTTACGTATTCGCCTACAGCACCTCATATTCTGAGTTGCCTGTAACTTATACCTCTAAAGACCCAAGCATCGCTTCGGTTAACTCTTTAGGTAAAGTTGTTGCGCACAGAAAAGGTGAAACTAAAATCGTGGCTTCAAGTGGTGGATTTGAGGCTGAATGTAAGGTAACCGTAACACACGGTAACCTTCAACCTTCCTTAAATGTTTACGGATTAATTAGCGAATCATACGTAGTTCCACAAGGAAACACCTATGCTCTTAATTATGAAGTATTGTTTAACGGAAACAAATACGATAACGTTGATTTAACCGTTAGCACGAATAATAACAACATTACTGCTACCGTAGTTAATAACGTTGTTAATATCACTGGTAACGCTAGAGGCGAAACCGAACTTACCGTTAGCGCAAGCTGGGACGGTGTTTCTGGTATTCCTTCAATGTCTAAAACCGTTACCGTAAGCGTAATTGGTAACGTATCACTTTACGTTAACAACGGCGCTACCTCAGAAGTCGTTATTGCTAATAAAACGTTACAAACTTATAACGGATATACGACTTCCTCAGCTCCATTCGTTGTAACTGCAAGTGGAACCAATAATCAACCTACCATTGAAATCGATGACACCTCAATTGCTACCTATTCTAACGGTGTTATTACCGGAACTGGTATGATTGGTGATACGTTTGCAACCGTAAGCGTAACCAACGAAGATGGTGAGGAATTCTCAATTGTTATTCCTATTATTTGCGAAAGAGCAGTAGGTGATTACCTAGTAGATGGTGATTTCCAAGTAATTGACTTCAATACTAACACCGGTATCATCAACGAACTTAACGATATCTTTGGCAGAGTTCTTGAAGAAAACGAACTAATCGAGGCTTTCCATGGTTACGACGAATTATTCGTTGAAAACAACAAAATCGTTAAGGGTATTCAAGGTCAAGCTTTCGGCGAACCTGAACCTATCTACGTTACTTTATATACCGAATTTGAAGGTTATAGAGTATTGATGAAACCTTACGTTTTCAAGGGTGCAACCGAGATTTCTACCTCTTATCAATATTCTTGTGTTGACGGTCTATTCTTCAACGAAGATTTCGTTCTAGAAGACGTAGTTGAACTTCTTGATGGAAAACTTATTAAAGAAGCATACGTTCAAACTGACGGTGGTCAAATAGAACTTCCAATCTCTACTGATAGAAAGGCTGTTCTTGGCTTAGATTTAGACGGAGCAGAACTTGCTAACTACTATATCGCTATCGCTTCAGAAGACGGAATGATTTATATCGGAGCAACTGCTTACTCGTTAATCATTGATGAAATGAGCGACTTTAGTTACTTCTATATTCCAGACGGCACATGGTCTTACGACCGTTCTAAACGTTGGACCGTTACCTCTGGTATGGATTGGGACGGATACTACGTTCTTGCTAACGACTTAACCTACGACCCATCAGTTTACACACACAAAGGTTACGGTTCTCCATTCGTTTACATTGGTTGGTCTAGTAACGTTACCAACGCGAACTTTGCAAGCGTAGGTGCAACCCAAACCGAACAACATTTCTCTACCTATGGCTTAGTAGGTAAGGGCTTAACCGGTATCTTCGACGGACGTGGACACGTTATCGATGGATTCCAAAACGCTACTTGGACTGCTAAGGGTGATTACGTTAATTCAATGGTTGACAATGCGTTAGCCACCTTATCGTCTGTCAGTGAATCTAACCAAACGACTGCTAACAACTATAAGAACAAGGGTATTTCAGCATCTAATGGTGGTTTATTCCAAATCGTTAACGGCGCTGTTATTAGAAACGTTGGTTTTACTAACACCAAGTTAAGTCAGACCAGTGGTGTGTTCTCTTCTATGACGCTTAACGGCGCTCAAATCGAGAACGTATTCATTCACGTTGACCCTGCATATTCTTATAATAAAACTGGTAAATACGGCACTATCTTACACGGCTCTGTAAGTGCATCGGTTGTTCACAGAAACGTTGTTGTTTTCAACGATACTGATAAGATTAACGAAAGAGCATCTGGTGTATTCGGTCAATCTGCTTCAACCTATTCAAATAAGGCTGATGCTTGGTCTAACGTATACGTTGTTTCTGGTGCACCTTTATACGGTTCATGCTATTCAGGTGGAAACGTTATTGACCCATACGCTGCTTATGACTCTGAATATCTAAACGGTGTAAAACAAGAAGTAAAAGCCGGTGTTATCAACAGCATCGCTCCTAACGTTAGACGTTACACCACTATAGATTCTTTCGTAGCTGACAGCGCTAATATTGCTGAGTCTATCGCTACATTCGATACCTCTATTTGGACTTTATTAGATGGCGTTGTTCCTGTATTCAAGAATGCTATCAAGAATAAAGACATTGAATTCTACGTTGGCGATACTAAGCTATCAGACGCTGGTAACCAAATCGTAAATAATCAAAATACAAAGATTACTGCTAAATACCTAGGCGCAACTATTGCCGAAGTTGATTCAGTAACTATCACAAGTGGTAACAACATTGTTTCTGCTGACGGCGCAGTTGTTTCTGCTACCGGTCTTGGTAGTGCAACTGCTGATATCAGTTACACTTACAATGGTCAAACCATAACTGCATCTGCTAACCTAGAAGTTGTTGCAGTTATCAACCCAATTATCAAGGCTAACGACGCAGAGTTAGTTGACGAAACTGTTAACCTAATGCTTGGTCAATCTACAGCTATTAGCCTATTCTCTGGTGATACTGCCGTTGAAGACTTTGAATTAGAAATCTTATCTGGTAGTTGTATTACCTTTGATGGTAAGACCATAAAGGCATCTAGCACGGCTTATGGCACGGCTCAAGTTGCTATTAACGTAAACGGTGGTCAATACACCTTTAACGTTGTTGTTGAAAGACCTCAAGTTCTTGCTAACGGCGTTGAAATCGCTAACTTTGCTACCGTTATGGAAGTAGACGAAACTTCTGCTATTACCTTTAAGTATAACGGCGCTGAAGTTGCTGGCCTTGCTCTTGCTTCTTCTAACACTGCTTCTGTAGTTGTTGAAGGCTCAACTCTTAAGGCTATTGCTCAAGGTGAAAGCACTATTACCATTTCTAATGAACAAGGTGTTTCATTCACCTTCACCGTATTCGTAACTGGTGGTGCAACCTTATATGCTGAAGAACTTGCTTACTCTGCATACGACGGCGTATTCTTTACTAAAGACTTATCTAGAGTTGTTGAATACAGCGAAATCTTTGGTGGCGACGTTCAAATCCTATCTGCAAAAGATAGTGCTGGTAACGTTTATCGTGTAAACGACGAAGGCGTTGTTCAAGGCGTTAAAACTACTAAAGAAAAGGGAGAGATTACTTTAACCCTTTACTCAAAAGATACTGCTATCAAAGTTAACGCAGAAACCTATACCTTAATTATTGACGAAGCAGAAGACTTTAGATACTTCACTATTTCAGGCAACGTTAATATTACTAGTGCAGCACTTACTTACGACGCTGACGACTGGAACTGGAATGGTTACTACGTTCTAGCAAACAACATTGATGCTAGTAATTATGCGCATGCTTCAAATACTGCTGAAAATGGTATGCCTACTGAGGCAAGAACTCTATCAGCTGAAAAAGTAGCTCCTACCAACTATGGATTCTCTGGTGTATTTGATGGACAAGGTTACACTGTTACGAAT
>JAZRSF010000003.1:0-24960 GCA_045651365.1 Christensenellaceae bacterium | reverse complement strand
TTGTCTGCATAGAACACTGTTGAACTATAGCCTTGTTGCCACAATCTATCAACTTCATCTGTTGTTAAACCGAAGATAAATATATTGTCTTTACCACAAACTTCTTGCATTTCTACGTTAGCACCGTCTAAAGTACCGATAGTTAATGCTCCGTTTATCATAAACTTCATATTACCTGTTCCACTAGCTTCTTTACCAGCTTGTGAAATTTGTTCTGAAATTTCGGTTGCAGGCATAAGTTTTTCCGCGATGGAAACGCAATAGTCCTCAATATAAACGACCTTTAGTTTCTTACTAATAATCGGGTCTTTTTTTATTTCTTCACTTAAACTACAAATAAGTTTAATTATTTGTTTAGCAAAATAATAACCCGGTGCTGCCTTTGCACCAAAAATAAACGTCTTAGGGGTCATTTCTAGATTAGGATTTTCTTTTAAATCGTTATATAGAGAAATGATATAAAGCGCATTCAAAAGCTCACGCTTGTATTCGTGCAATCTCTTTGCTTGAACGTCAAAAATAGCATCAGGTGTGATTTTTATATCTCTTTTCTTAAGCAAGAAATCACAAAGTTGTTTTTTCTTAAGGTCTTTTATTCTATTAATTTCCTCTAGAACTGCTTTGTCATTTTCAAACTTTTTGAATTTTGATAATTCCTTGCCGTCTTGAATAAACTTGTCGCCAATACAATCGCTTATTAACTTAGTCAACTCAGGGTTAGATTGGCAAAGCCATCTACGATGAGCAATTCCATTAGTAACGTTAGTGAATTTTTCTGGATAAACGTCGTAGAAATCCTTAAAAATGCTATTTTTAATTATTTCACTATGCAATGCTGACACACCGTTTACCGTATGAGACGCAACAACGGATAGATTTGCCATCCTAATTTGGCTATGAGAAAAAATACTCATTCTATCAATCCTATCCCAATCTCCTGGGAATTTATCCCACATTTGTGCGCAAAAACGTTGGTTAATCTCTTTTAGAATCATATAAATTCTAGGCAAACGTCTTTGAATTAAATCTTCGCTCCACTTTTCAAGAGCCTCACTCATTACAGTATGATTCGTATAAGCAACAGTTTTGGTAACTATGCTCCAAGCATCATCCCAGGAAAAACCATTTTCATCAATTAAAATACGCATTAATTCTGGAATACATAAAGCAGGATGTGTATCATTTATGTGGATTGCTGCTTTCTCAGGAAGAGAGACTAATGAACCATATCTTTTTTTATGGTCGGCAACTATATCCTGAAGTGCCGCAGAAACAAGTAAATATTGTTGTTTTAAACGTAGTGATTTTCCTTCAAAGTGATTATCAGATGGATAAAGAACTTTTGAGATAAGTTCAGCCTCGTTATCCTCTTGAATACTGCGCATATAATCGCCTTGAGAAAATGTTTTCATATCAAAATTATGGTGAATATTTTGAGCCTTCCATAATCTTAATACCGAAACAGCTTGGCTATCCTTACCAGAAATCATCATATCATAAGCAACAGCCTCGATTTCCTTAGCGTCGTAATGAGCAACTTCTAGACCTTTTTCAGTCCAACTTTCTTCAATATGGCCGTCAAATTTAATCTTATAAGTCTTATCATTTCTTTGAGTTAACCAAACCTCTCCACCAGGCAACCAAATGTCTGGCAATTCCATTTGCCAACCGTCTATGATTTTTTGCTTAAATAAGCCGTATTCATATCTTATTGAATAACCAACGGCAGGATAATTTTGACTAGCTAAAGCATCCATAAAACATGCCGCTAATCTTCCTAGACCACCGTTTCCTAAACCAGCATCCGGTTCGCAATCATACATCTCTTCTAAGGAGGTGTTAAATTCTTTCTTTAAAGCACCGTCAAACGCATCTTGAACGCTTAAGTTATAAGTATTATTTTTAAGAGATTGTCCTAACAAGAATTCCATGCAAAGGTAGTAAACTCTTTTACCATTCTTCTCACGATACTTTTTGTTAAATGCGTTTCTCTTTTCTAAGAGCATATCTCGAATACACATAACAACTGCCTTATATATTTGCTCTTTTTCAGCCTCTTGTGGGCTAACGCCAAAATATTTAGAAAGTTTGCTCTTAATAAGCGAGGTCGCCTCTTTTTCTGTAATATTTATCATTATTCTCTCCTAATGTTTATTTCTTGTAAAGTTCTAGATATTTATTTGCAAGTCCGTTCCAAGAAAAATCAGTTGACATTGCTCTTGTCAAAACGTCCCTCCAAGAATCTTTATTCTTAAAAGTTCTAATCGCCTCGTTAATAACGTAAAGCATGTCGTGAGCATTATAATTATGAAAGGTAAAACCATTGCCTGAGTCGCCCGTGTAAGGCTTTATACTATCGTTTAAGCCACCTGTTTCCCTAACGATTGGAACAGTTCCATAACGACTTGCTATCATTTGAGACAATCCACATGGTTCCATTTTAGATGGCATTAGGAACATGTCTGCCCCAGAATAAATTTTTCTAGATAAATCTTGATTATACGCTATAATCGTAGCGCATTTTCCCTTGTAATTATTAGAAATGCTTGTGAAGAAGTTTTCGTAGGAAGTTTCGCCTTTTCCTAGAATAACAACTTGAACGTCGTCAACTAACAAATTCTCGAGAACTGACTTTACTAGGTCAAGTCCCTTGTGAGATACGAGTCTTGATATAATAGCAATCACTGGAACATCTTCCTTAACTGGGAGACCAAGCATTTTTTGAAGTTCCTTTTTGCAAATAGATTTCCCCGAAAAATCATCAATCGAATAATTTGCAAACAAACATTTATCCGTTTCAGGATTATAGTAGTCAACGTCTATTCCGTTAAGAATACCTGATAATTTATTTGCGTTTCTATTAATAATGCTTTCCAAATCGTGAGCAAAGAAGGGACTTTTAATCTCTTCAGCATAGGTAGGGCTTACGGTTGAAACAATATCTGTCATTTCGATAGCACCCTTCATTAGATTAACACAGTTGTTAAACTCAACAAAGTTATAAATTGATTCTGGGAATCCAAATAGGTCGCCGTAGGTGTCTAATGAAAATTTACCTTGATATTCTATGTTATGTATAGTAAATACCGTCTTAATCTTCCTAAAATTATCATCACCATAATACATACCTTTTAGATAAATAATCGCAGACGCAGTTTGCCAATCGTTACAATGCAAAACGTCTGGATAAATATTTAATCTAGAAATTGTATCAAGCGAAGCACGAGAGAAGAAAGCAAATCTTTCAGCGTCATCATAAAAGCCGTAAATATTGCCTTCTCTCTTAAAATAGTATTCGTTATCGATAAAATAAAATTTAACACCTTCGTATTCATAGAAAAATACACCACAGTATTGTAAACGCCAAGAGACTGAAACGTTAAAACTAGTTAAGAAGGTGAATTTTTCCCTATATTCTGCCTTTATACTACTATAAAGAGGAAGAATAACGCTTATATCTACTCGCTTATTTTTTGCAAGCGCTTTTGGAAGTGAACCTAAAACGTCAGCAAGACCACCAGTTGCGATAAAAGGCGCTGCTTCAGAACCAAGAAAAATAATCTTTTTCTTTTTAGAAACTTTTACCTGTGGAAGTTTTCCACGTGCTGAATTTGTCTTTTTCGTCGTGGAAGTTTTCTTAATTGATGATTTTTCGGTCGTTTTAGTTTGTTTTTTTACAGTTGCCATAGGCCCTCCTTAAATCATAATTCCTTTTCCAACGTAGAATGGATGTGTTTCACTGCCAGACAAAACAACTTTGTCTTTAATTGTAACGTTTTTATCGGTTATAATACAATTTAACGTGCAATTTTCACCAAGAACGGTATTTTGCATAACGATACTATTCTTAACCTTACAACCCCTTGCGACCTTAACGTTTCTAAAAATAATACTATTTTCAACCTCGCCTTCTATGATACAGCCGTCTGCAATCATGGAATTTTTTACGATAGCGCCGTTACCATATTTAGTAGGTGCAGAATCTCGAATCTTAGTAAATACACTTCTATCTCCAAAGATTTCATCTCTAACTTCTTTATTAAGCATAGACATGTTGCCATCAAAGTATGATTGAAGAGAATAAATACCCGAATAAAAGCCTTTATGCTCGTAACCCATAATCTTTAAGCTCTTAAGATTTTCTGCTATAACGTCATTAGTAAAGCTCTTTTTATTATGCGCAATGCTGTCCATAACAATATTTTGTAAAAGCGATTTTTTGAGAATGAAAACGTTAATAAATACGTTCGCATCTTGCTTTTCGAGAGAAGTTTTATAATTTAATCCAACAATTCTTCCTTCTTCGTTAACTTCAAAGGTCGTTCCGTAATGTTCGGTATTCGAAAGTGGAACGCCTTTTTTATATATTAAGGTAATATCAGCATTATTTTTAGCGTGATATTCTAATACTTCGTTATAATTAATTCTACAAATAGAATCGCAATCGGTCATAATAACGTATTCCTCGTCGGCACGGAATAAGAAACTTGTAACACCTTTAAGCGCTTCTAATCTGGTGTTATATAGACTACTACTTTCAGTATTGCCGAATGGTGGAAGAATAATTAAACCACCATCTTTTCTAGCTAGGTCCCAATCTTTACCACTACCGACGTGGTCCATTAAAGATTGATAATTGCTTTTAGTGATAATACCCACCGTATCTATTCCAGAGTTAACCATGTTTGAGAGTGGAAAGTCGATTAAACGATATCTGCCACCAAAAGGAATAGAACCAAAACTTCTTACTCTAACAAGTTCAGGGGTATTTGAATCATGTATATTTGAAAAAATAATACCTACTGCTCTCATAATTATTTTTCCTCCCTTACGTCGTTATCAATTATATCTCCACCGTTAATCTTAACACCTTCGTCAATAACGATATCCCTACCTAGCAAGGCTATTCCCTTTCCACTATCAATAGAGTCGCCAATAATCGCATTCTTTTTAACAACGGTTCTCTCGTCAATTATAGAATATTCAATTGTTGCGCCATCTTCAATTGTTACGTCAGACATGATAATGCTATTTTTTATTACTGCACCTTTGCCAACTTTTACGTCGCTAGCTAAAACAGAGTTTTCAATAGTTCCGTAAACCTCACAGCCAGACATGATAATACTATTAGTAGCTTTACCACCTTCTCCAATAAAATGAGGTGGAGCAAGTGGACTTCTAGACTGAATTTTCCAATTATTATCAGTAACGTCAAATCTAGGAGAATCTCCGAGTAAATCCATGTTTGCTTCGAAAAGAGATGAAATGGTTCCAACGTCTTTCCAATAGCCGTCAAATTGATATGCCATCATTTTTTCGCCTGAAGCAAGCATCGTAGGTAAAACGTCTTTACCAAAATCGTTTGAAGATTTTGAATTTTTACTATCTTCTTCTAGATATTTATATAGCTTTTCTGCAGTAAAGATATAAATACCCATTGATGCAAGAGTTGATTTTGGATGTTTTGGTTTTTCTTCAAACTCATAGATAACGCCATCTTCTTTAGTATTAAGAATACCAAATCTAGATGCTTCTTCAATAGGCACGTTGAGAGCCGCAATAGTGCAATCTGCGTTGTTCCTTGCATGGAATTTAAGCATTTTTGAATAATTCATCTTGTAGATATGGTCGCCAGATAAAACTAAAACGTATTCTGGGTTAAACTGTTTAATAAAATGTAAATTTTGATAGATAGCGTTAGCAGTTCCCTTATACCAATCGGAAGATGTTTTCCCTTGATAAGGAGATAGAATATGCACGCCACCAAACGACCTATCTAAGTCCCAAGGTTGTCCATTCCCTATGTAATCGTTTAATACTAAAGGTTGGTATTGAGTTAAAACGCCAACTGTATCAATACCCGAATTTACACAGTTAGACAATGGAAAGTCAATGATTCGATACTTTCCACCAAAGGAAACGGCAGGCTTAGCGATATTATTAGTTAATGCATAAAGCCTACTTCCTTGTCCACCTGCAAGCAACATTGCAACACATTTTTTCTTTCTTATCATATATATTTCTCCTTACTTGTTATCGTTCTTAACAAGATATAATCCAGTAAACCTAGGCAAATCAATTCTAATTGAATAATCCCTTCCGTGCGCTGATTTTTTAGCCGTTCTATAGGTCGTTTTTTTATTAAATCCTCTTCCACCGAACTTTACGCTGTCAGTGTTTAAAAGAGTAATATATTGTCCCTTTTCAACACCAAGTCTGTATTGAGGATAATCGTTTCCAGAAAAGTTAAGAATAACAACAACACTCTTATTATTCTTATCTCTTCTCTCAAAGGCTATAATGTTGTTGTCTTTTTCATCAACGGATATCCAACTAAAGCCTTCCCATGAGTCGTCAAGTTCGTATAAGGCTGGAACGTTTTTATATGCGTGATTTAAATACCTGTTAAATTCCTTAAGCTTCTTATGATAATTGAACTTTAACATGAAAAACTCTAGTCCTTCTTGCTCGTTCCATTCCTTGAATTGACCGTATTCATTACCCATAAACGAAAGTTTCTTACCGGGGTGCGCATACATATAGGCATTAAATACTTTAAGATTAGAAAATTTATCTTGTATTTCGCCAGGCATTTTATCTATAAGCGATTTCTTCCCATGAACAACTTCGTCGTGGGAAATTGGCAAGATAAAATTCTCGCTAAATGCATAACACATGGAAAAAGTAAGTTTATCATGCAAAGCACTACGGAAATAAGGGTCGCTCTCCATATATTTAAGAGAATCGTTCATCCATCCCATATTCCACTTGTAATTAAAGCCAAGACCACCAACGTCAACAGGTTTAGTAATCATTGGAAATGAGGTAGATTCTTCGGCTGCCATAATCACTTTAGGAAAATCGGCAAAAATTACGCTGTTTAATTGTTTGAAAAAATCAATAGCTTCTAAATTATAGTTACCACCATATTTGTTTGGAACCCACTCGCCCTCTTCTCTACAATAATCCAAGTAAAGCATAGAGGCAACGGCATCCACCCTTAGACCGTCAATATGAAATTTCTCAAACAAGAAATATGCATTAGAAATTAAAAAACTTTTAACCTCATTCTTTCCCCAGTCAAATATTCTAGTTCCCCACCCTTTATGTTCTTTTTTCGTCGGCGAGGAATATTCATAACATGATGTTCCGTCAAATTCATATAAACCGTGTTGGTCCTTTGCAAAATGTCCTGGAACCCAATCTAAAATAACACCTATGCCTTTTTCGTGGCAACAGTCAACGAAATACATAAAATCTTTAGGCGTGCCATATCTAGAAGTAATAGCATAATAACCGGTTACTTGATATCCCCACGAGCCGTCAAAAGGATGTTCACACAACGGCATTAACTCAATGTGCGTATAGCCCATATCATGAACGTAGTCAACTAGTTCACGAGCGTAATCCCTATAAGAATAATAGTTGCCGTCTTGATGTTTTTTCCATGATGATAGGTTTACCTCGTAAATATTAACAGGCTTGCAATAAGGATAAGACTTTGTTTCCTGATATTTTTTATCATTCCAAACGTAACCGTCTAAATTATATAACTTTGACGCAGTCTTAGAAGGTGTTTCTGCATGAAATGCGTAGGGGTCAGCCTTAAATATAGTCTTTCCTCTTTTGGTAACTGCAAATTTATAGGCATCATACTCGCAAAGATTAGGAACAAAAAGTTCGTAAACGCCTTGTTGGTTAATTTTATTCATTTGGGATTGGTTTTTATCCCAACAGTTAAAGTCGCCAACGACAGAAACGCTATCAGCCCTTGGTGCCCAAGTTCTAAAAACGTAGCCTTCAACACCATCAATCGTGGTTTTATGAGCGCCAAAATAATCGTAGGCTTTATAGTTAGTTCCTTGGTGAAATAAATATAAAGGCAAATCTGCCGGATTTTTTGGAGGTATTTTTTTTCTTCTTCCCATGTTTTTAGATTATGTATTTAGAATTTTTCTTTGGAGCAGACTCCATTTCTTTCTTTGTGTTTTCGTAACCCTTTCTACCAAAAAGTGCGTAGGTAGCATTTTTTCCACCTTCTACACCAGGTTGGTTAAAGGTATCAATGTTTAGCATTGCACCAGCGAAAGCCGTTTCCATCTCAAATAAGTATAGTAATTGACCTATCGTGAACGCATTTATTTCAGGTAGCATAATCGTGAAGTTTGCTCTATTAGAGGTAGTTAACGCATACTCGGTAGCTTCTCTTTCTGCATTTATTAATTCACTCATGGTGTGTCCACATAAGAAATTAACGTCAGGAATAGAATCACAACCAGCGCTAATGGTTACCTCGTTACGGAAATTTTCAACACCGATGATAGTTATAACCTTATCGAATGGGCCTTCACGATATAATTGAACTTGTGAATGTTGGTCGGTAACGCCTAGTGCTTTTACAGGTGTTTGACCTACAAAAACCAAGTTACCATCGTTATCCTGAGCTTTACCTAGACTTTCACCCCATAATTGACAATACCAATCGGCGATATATTTTAAACCGTCTGCATAAGGCATCATAACCGAAATATTCTTGCCGTTTTTCATAGATAAAACTTGAAGCAAAGCTGAAAGTAAGGCAGGATTTTTCTTAACGTCCTTAACCTTACACATCTTATCCATATAAGCGGCACCTTTCAACAAGGCTTTGATATCTATTCCAACAACGGCTGCAGGTAATAAGCCGACCGGACACAGTTCTGAAAATCTTCCACCTACTCCATCAGGAATGTAAAAGGTTTTTAACCCTTCTTCTTTAGCAATTTTAATTAGGTTCCCTTTGTTCGCTGAAGTTGTTGCTATCATGTGGTCTTTAGCCTTATCTCCAAATCTTTTTTTGAGAATATCCATAATAATTAGATATTGAGCCATTGTTTCACTAGTAGCGCCACTCTTTGTTACAACGTTAAAAATAGTTTTGTTTAAGTCAAGAACGTCTAATAACGCATTCATTCTCTCTGGGTCAACGTTATCCTCAACGTATAATTTAGGTGCTTTTCTCTTTGATTTAGGAAGTTCGTTATGTCTTAAATGACATAATGCTTGAAAAACTGCAATAGGACCTAATGCAGAGCCACCAATACCTAAAACTACAAAATTATCAAATTTTTTCTTGATTTGTTTTGCCGTTGCAATGATATCTGCAACAACCTCGTTTTGATTATAAGGAAGTTCAGTCCAACCCATCATACCGTTGCCACGATTTTCTTTAACCGTTTGATATGCTTTTTCAACAAGTTTTTTATTAGAAGTAAAATCTATATCGGTAAAGCCCTGCTCACTACCAATATAATCTGCCATCATGTTGTTATAATCAAGTTTAATCTGCATTTTTTTTGCGTATTCGCCCCTCATAAAAATCTCCTATTTGTATTATATTATTTATATAATAATACTTTTACCATAAATTGTCAATAACTAAGTGTGTCAAAAAACAACGAAAACAAAAGAAAACCCCCTACAAAAGGGGGTTTTAGTCTAGTTATTAAGGTCTTTAATTTGTTTAACAAGTTTCTCTCTCATTTCTAAATACTTGTTTAGTTTTGCTCTTTCGTTATCAACCAATGCTTTTGGGGCCTTATCTAAGAAACCACTGTTGGAAAGTTTTCCATTTGCTCTCTTAATTTCGTTTTCAACAGTGTTAAGTTCTCCGTTAAGTCTCTTTACTTCGCTATCAATATCAACCAAATCACCGAGTGGAACAAAAATCTCTGCAGAAGGAATAACTTGAGAAACAAATTTTTCGTTTAAGGTTTGATTTTCGTCAAGGAACTCTAAAGATGAAACTCCGGCAAGTTTTTCTATATACACTGCTCCATTCTTGAATAATTTCTTATTTTCGGTTTTAACGTAAAGAGTAACCTTTTTAGAAGGTGCAGCACCAACTTTCGCCTTGATATTTCTAACGTTCTTAATAACGTCTTTAATAGGCTCGATATCTCTAACGCTAGTAGAATAATTATTTTTAGCATTGTATCTAGGGAAATTAGCAATAATCAATGCTTTACCTGCGTTAGGCATACTCTTATAGATTTCTTCAGTAATGAACGGCGCAAATGGGTGCATAAGTTTAAGAATATTATCTAAAACGTAAACTAACACGCTTAAGGTATTTATTCTAGCATTTTCATCTTCGCTGTATAAAATAGGTTTAGTTAATTCTATATACCAATCGCAGAAATCACTCCATACAAAATCGTATAGGTTTGCTAGAGCAACGCCCATTTCGAATTTCTCCATGTTTAAGGTAACTTCTTTAATGGTTTTGTTAAGCCTTGTAATAATCCATTTGTCTGCAACGTTAAGTTTGCAATCTTTTACGTCTAAAATTTTCTTATCTTGAACGTTTAATAGAACGAAACGAGATGCATTCCAGATTTTATTCATAAAGTTTCTAGCGCCTTCTATCTTTTCGTCAGAGAAACGCATATCACTTCCGGCAGCAACACCATTTACAAGTGAGAAACGTAAGGTATCAGCGCCGTATTTTGCAATAATTTCCGTTGGGTCGATACCGTTTCCTAAAGACTTACTCATCTTCCTGCCTTGAGAGTCTCTTACAAGTCCGTGAATTAAAACGTTCTTGAAAGGAATTCTATTCATATGCTCTAATCCAGAGAATACCATTCTTGCAACCCAGAAGAAAATAATATCGTAACCGGTAACTAGAACGTCTGTTGGATAAAAATATTTCAAATCTTCGGTCATGTCAGGATAGCCAAGGGTTGAAAATGGCCACAATGCTGAAGAGAACCAAGTATCTAATACGTCCTCGTCCTGCTTTATATTCGTGCTACCACATTTAGAACAAATCTTCACGTCTTCTTTAGAAATTATCATTTCCCCACAATCTTGACAATAATACGCAGGAATTCTATGTCCCCACCATAATTGACGAGAAATACACCAATCTCTAACGTTTTCCATCCAATTGAAATAGATTTTTGAGAATCTTTCAGGGGTAAACTTAACTTTTTTAGTTTTTACAACTTCGATAGCAGGTTTTGCAAGTGGTTCCATTTTAACGAACCATTGTTTAGAAACGATTGGCTCTACAGTCTTTTTACATCTATAACAATGTCCTACGTTATGATGTAAAGGTTCGATTTTTTCTAAAACGCCAAGTTCTTTTAATTTATCAACAACTTTTGCTCTACATTCAAGAGAATCCATGCCGTTAAATTCACATGCGTTTTCGTTCATTGTTCCGTCATCATTAAGAACTTTAACAACAGGAAGATTATGGCGTAAACCAACTTCAAAGTCGTTAGGGTCGTGTGCAGGGGTAATTTTAACAGCACCCGTGCCGAACTCTAATTCAACGTAATCGTCAAAAACAATAGGAATTTCTTTGTTAACGATAGGCAAAATTAAGGTTTTTCCTTGCATATTTGCATATCTCTTATCATTTGGATTTACGGCAACAGCAGTATCTCCAAACATGGTTTCAGGACGAGACGTCGCAACGGTAATATACTCGTCGCTACCTTTTACGGGATATTTAATATACCATAGATTACTATCTTCTTCAACGTAGTCAACCTCTGCGTCAGAAAGCGCAGTTTTACAATCTGGACACCAGTTTATAATTCTATCGCCTCTGTAAATTAAACCTTTTTCGTAAAGATTAACGAAAACTTCTTTGACTGCCTTAGAGCATCTTTCATCCATAGTAAATGCAAGTCTAGACCAATCGCATGAAGAGCCTAATAACTTAAGTTGTTCAACAATTCTTCCACCGTATTTTTCCTTCCATGCCCAGGCTCTTTCTAAAAAACCTTCTCTACCAACGTCGTTTTTAGTCAAACCTTCTTTAGCCATTTGTTCAACGATTTTAACTTCGGTAGCAATTGAAGCGTGGTCGGTTCCTGGTAGCCATAACGCACTATAACCTTGCATTCTTTTGAATCTAATCAAAATATCTTGCAAGGTTTCGTCTAAAGCATGACCCATATGTAGTTGACCCGTAATATTTGGTGGTGGTATCACAATCGTAAAAGGAAGTTTATCAGCGTCAATATTAGCTCTAAAATATCCTTCTTTTTCCCATTCCTGGTATATCTCCTTCTCAAACTCTGAAGGATTATACGTTTTTGCCATATCCATAAAATTTTCTCCTTGTAACAACTTTTTATTATACTTAATAAATGTTCTAATGTCAAACATAATTTATAAAACATTGTCAAATAAAAAGGTAATTTCATAAAATGAAGTATAAAAAAACGGAGAAAACCAAAATGAAACTTTCAAAAAAAATTTTTAGTATCTTGGCACTTGCCTTAGCATTATGTTTATTTTCAACCACTTTAGTCGGTTGTAAAAATGATAACGACGGTGGAATAACGAAAATAAGACTTAACGAGGTAACACATTCGGTATTTTACGCACCACTATACGTCGCAATAGAAAAAGGATATTTTGCAGAGGAAAATATAGAAATTGAACTCACCAACGGTGGTGGCGCCGATGCATCAATGACGGCAATTCTTTCAAAAAGCGCCGACATTGCGTTAATGGGTCCTGAAACAGTAATATACGTTCAGCAACAAGGTAAAAAAGATGCGCCAAAGGTCTTTGGTCAACTAACACAAAAAGACGGTTCGTTTTTAGTATCCCGTAACGCTGAACCTAATTTTGAATGGACCGACTTAAGAGGTAAAGAAATCCTAGCAGGAAGACGTGGTGGAGTTCCAGCCATGACTTTTGAATATATACTTAATCAACTGGGTATGACTGATGGAGACTACACCCTAAACTACGACGTCCAATTCAACTTGATGACTAGTGCTTTTATTGGTGGAACAGCTGATTATTGCACTGTTTTTGAGCCAACAGCATCAGAATATCAAGCAAACGGCACGTGGCATATCGTTGCAAGCGTTGGTGAACAATCGGGAGAAATTCCTTATACTTCATTCATTGCATTAGATAGTTATATGAAGGATAATCCTGAGACAATCAAAGCTTTTTTAAGAGCATTAAAGAAAGCTTTTCAATTTATGGATTCACATACCGAAAGAGAGGTTGCTGAAGCAATCGTTAAGCAATTCCCTTCAACAAGTATAGCCTCAATAGAAACCTCAATAAAGAGTTATAAAAATATTGACGCTTGGAAAAAAGATATGCAAGCAACCAGCCAAAGTTTTGACACTTTACAAAACGTAATGATAAATGCAGGTGAACTACAAACCAAATCTTCTTTTAATAATTTAGTTAACAACTCATACGCAAAAGCTGTTTTTGGTTAATTTACAAAATTTACTATAGACAAATATGAAGAAAATACTTGAAATTAAAAATCTTAATTTAACATATCAAACCTTAAAAGATGAAATAAAGGCACTTGAGAACTTGTCGTTTTCGTGCAATAAAGGTGATTTCGTTTCAATAATTGGCCCGTCTGGTTGTGGCAAAACAACTATTTTATCAATAATAGCCGGTTTAATTAAGCCAACGTCAGGACAAATAATTTTTAACGAAAATGATTCTAATGAAAAAATTGGCATTGGATATATGTTGCAAAAAGATTATCTCTTTCCATGGCGAACTATAGAAAAGAATATCTATCTTCCCCTTGAAATCAAAGGAGATAAATCTAAAAATAAAAAAGAATATGCAAACTTATTACTAAACAAATACGGGCTTGAAAAATTTAAGAATAAATATCCAAACCAATTATCAGGTGGAATGCGACAAAGGGTTGCATTAATTAGGACACTAGTTTCAAATCCTCAACTTTTACTATTAGACGAACCGTTTTCAGCCCTAGATTCACAAACGAGACTTACCGTTAGCGACGACGTTTACAACATTATAAAAGCTGAGAAAAAAACTGCTATTTTAGTAACTCACGATATTGGCGAGGCAATCGCTATGTCTGACATAATCATAACATTAACCAATAGACCTGCAAAGGTAAAATCAATTTTTAAACCAGACGTAGATGGTGAATCCCCTATAAAGAAAAGAGAAAGTCCTCAATTCTCTTTATGGTTTGAAAAAATATGGAAGGAACTACACGAATGAAAAATAAAAACACATTTTCAATCCACCATATAAAATACGTAAGAAAAATTCGAAGAGAAAATATTTTAGTAACCACTTTAAGGGTTGCTCTACTTGCTGTTTTACTTGGATTATGGGAAATCTTGGCACGATTACAAATTATTGACCCCTTTATAACGAGTTCTCCATCAAGAATTTTTAAAACTATTAGCAATTTATTTAATGAAAATAACCTCTTTTTCCATATAGGTGTAACTTTATACGAAACCGTAGTGGGATTTCTAATAGCCGTTTTTCTTGGAGTTTTAATTGCTTTAATATTATGGTGGTCTGAAAGAACTAGGCGTGTTCTAGAGCCTTATATAGTAGTGTTAAACAGCTTACCCAAAATAGCTTTAGGTCCAATAATAATCGTATGGGTAGGCAGTGGAAGTAAGGCAATTATTTTTATGGCAGTCCTAATTGGAATTGTCGTTGCTATAATCACAATGTTAAACGGATTTCTAGAAACAGATAAGAATAAAATTATGCTATTAAAATCAATGGGGGCTAATAAGTTCCAAATTTTAACTAAACTCGTTATTCCAGGAAGCCTACCAACTTTTATAAGTATGCTAAAAATTAACGTTGGAATGGCGTGGATTGGCTCTATAATGGGTGAATATTTAGTTTCACGAGCAGGACTTGGTTATCTTATCGTCTATGGTGGTCAGGTATTTAAATTAGATTTAGTAATGGCGTCGACGATAATCTTGTGTTTACTAGCCACCCTAATGTATCTATTAGTTGCCATGTTAGAAAAATTAATTATTAAATACAACGATTAATAGTTAAAGCGTAGCGATACTCGCTACGCTTTAATAATTCTTTTTATTAAAGAAGAATACAAATCATGCCACCCTTGTTTTCATTAACCATCTTTGTTATTGTTCTCGTAATTTTATTCTTAGCGTCGTCAGGAATTGCCGTAAGTTTATCACATAATCCGTCTTTAACCAATTCATTTAACGAACGACCAAATATATTTGTATCCAAAATTTTATTAGGATTATCCTCAAACTTGCTCGACAAATACGAAACCATCTCTTCGCCCTGCTTCTCATTACCAACAGTGGGAGAAACCTCAGTAGTTACGTCAACCTTCATAATATGTAAACTAGGGGCAGTTGCCTTAAGTTTTACACCATACCTACCGTTTTGCTTAACTAAAACAGGTTCTTCAAGTTTTAATTCTTCAATTGACGGAACTACTACCCCATAACCGTCTTTTTCTGCTAATGAAAGCGCATCTTTTATCTTATTAAATTTTTGTTTTGATTGTGCAAAAGATTTAATAAACGACATTAATTCGTATTCGTTGTTAATCTCCTCAGCGCATTCTTGGGATATAACTTTATAGAAGAAGCCTTCCTTAGCATTCAAATTACAGTTGCAACTACCTTCTCCCATCATAAGTTCGTTCACTTCTAAGGGATGGAAGTTTTCATGCTCGCTCAAAGCCTCGCAAATTGATGGAAAATCCTTCATTTTGCATAGATTTTTTGAAGATTCCTTAACCTCGGCGAGTATTTCCATAATAACTGGCGAATCACTTGGTAACGCTTCCATCCATTTCGGTATGTTAACGTTTACGGAAAACATTGGGAATTCTAACAAAATTTTCTCAATAATGTTGCTGATATCATCACTCTCAATGGTAGTAACGTTTGCCGCTATAACAGGGACGTCGTATTTAGTTTCTAGTTCAACTACAAGTTTATTTGTTTTTTCACTTTCTGGCTCTTTACAGTTTAAGATAATTACAAAAGGCTTTTTACTTGCCTTTAATTCTTTAATTACTCTCTCCTCTGCGTTAACGTAATTTTGTCTAGGAATATCTGTAAAACTTCCGTCCGTTGTTACAACTATTCCAATAGTAGAATACTCTTCTATTACCTTTTTAGTTCCCGTCTCTGCGGCTTTTTCAAAAGGAATTGGGTCAGCGTCCCAAGGAGTGTTAACAAGTCTTGGCTTACTTTCTTCTTCATGCCCTTGAGCGCCGTCTACGAGATATCCAACACAGTCCACAAGTCTTACGTTCGCAGACGTTTTATTTTTTAATTGAATTTTTACTCCGTTAGACGGAATAAACTTCGGCTGAGTAGTCATTATAATTTTCCCGTCGGCCGATTGAGGTAGTTCGTCAATAGCAATTTGTTTTTGCAACTTATTATTTATATTAGGAATTACGAACTTTTCCATAAATTTAGCAATAAAAGTAGATTTACCAGTCCTAACAGGACCTACTACACCAATGTAGATATCACCACCTGTTCTTTTTGAAATATCATTATAAATTCCAAATCTCTCCATAAAAAACCTCCCATACGTTACAATGTAATATATGAGAGGGAATTTTATATTATGAAAAAAAATTAAAAAACATATTTAATCTTGATTAGATGTATTACCGGTAAGTTCCATCTTCCTTTTTTCTTCAAGTTTTTTTGCTTTCATTTTTACAACCATTTCTTTAATGGACGTGGGGTGCTCTTCACCAGATAACATTCTTTTGATATTGTTTCTATGTGCAAACCACGTAAAGAAACAAATTGCCAAAATAGTCATATTAGTAAATACAAACAATATAACGTTTGAAAACATTCCATTTATATAAAAAATATACAATCTCATTGAACCACTAATAGCTGGAGGTGTTATTGCAATAAAAGAACCCATAGCGCCAAACTCAGTAAAATAAATAAATGCAAGAGCCGCAACGATTGCCATAACTGAAACCATTGCCCAACCCCAACCATGAACGGATTCACAAACTAGGAAAACACCGATTGTTGATGCAATACCTTTTCCACCCTTAAATTTAAGAACGATGGGATAAATATGACCTAATACGGCAGAAAAACCACACAAGTATATAGCCAATTCATTTACCTCAAATCCTGCCTTCGTATATACGTTATTAAACACAAAAAAGGCAACTAGGCTACACACGGCTCCCTTAAGAACATCTAAAAAAAAGGTTAACAAGCCAATTTTTAGACCAAAATTTCTGCTCATGTTTAGCGTTCCAGGGTTTCCACTACCTAATTTTCTTATATCAGACTTTTTTGCTCTTGAAATTAACAATGCCCAATTTATGTTACCCACAAAATAGCTTGCAATACATAAAGCAGTTAGCAAAACAATAATTTCATTATTCGACATCTTCGCTTTCCCTAGTTATAAGTTTAATTGGAGTTCCAGAAAAGTCAAATGCTTTTCTAATGCTGTTTTCTAAATATCTCTTATATGAAAAATGCATCAACGCAGTTTCATTTACGAAGAAAATAAACGAAGGAGGGGTTACCCCTGCCTGCGTAACGTATTTAATTTTTAACCTCTTTCCATTTACTGAAGGTGGTTCGTTTGCACGGAAACAATCTAAAATTAAATCGTTAAGTTGACCCGTAGAAATTCTTCTATTTGAGTTTTCAAGCGCCTTTAATGATACGTCAAGAATTTTATCCATCCTTTGCCCAGTTTTAGCAGAAACGTAAATTGGAATAAAATAATCCATAAATTTTAAGGCTTCACTTAGGTCGTAGTTATAACGATTAATGGTATTAGTATCCTTTTCAATTAAATCCCATTTATTCATGACAACGATACATGGCTTACCTTGTTCATGAATATACCCACAAATCTTAACGTCTTGTTCGGTAATTCCTTGTTGACAATCTATAACCATTATACATACGTCAGCACGCCTAACAGCACCAAAAGCACGCAAAACACTATAATATTCTAAATCCTCTTCAACACTTTTCTTCTTTCTAATACCTGCCGTGTCTATAAGGATAAAATTATTGTCCTTATACACGAATGGCGTATCTATAGCATCTCTAGTAGTGCCTGCTATGTCAGACACAATAGTCCTATCAAACCCTAGTAATTTATTACATATACTTGATTTTCCTGCATTTGGCTTTCCAACAACGGCAATCTTCACAGAGGAAGCATCTTCACCAGCTTCGTCATTATTAAAATATCCAACAACAGCATCTAATAGGTCGGCAATTCCCGTTCCATGTTCTGCAGAAATTCCATATGGTTCACCTAGTCCAAGATTATAAAACTCATATAATTTTTCGGGGTTATAATTATCTAGCTTATTCACTGCTAAAACGACAGGTTTACCAGACTTTCTTAATTTCATTGCAACGTCTTCGTCTGATGCGCTCAATCCTGTTTTTGCATCAGTAAAAAGGATGATTACGTCTGCAGTTTCAATCGCAATCTCAGCTTGTTTTTGAATATGTTTCCACATAACGTCGGTTGATTTTAGCTCTAATCCACCAGTATCGACCAAAGTAAAATATTGCCCACACCATTCGGCATCAGCATACAATCTATCCCTAGTAACACCTGGAAAATCTTCAACTATTGAAATTCTTTTTCCGGAAACTTTATTAAAAAATGTGGACTTACCAACGTTAGGTCTACCAACAATCGCCACGAGAGGTCTTGACATTTTATAATCCTTTTATCTATTTAATCTTATTTAATACGTTCTTAAAATATTGTGGAATATCCACGCAAAATTCGACTTTTTCATTTGACGTTGGGTGAATCAATTCTAGTTTATAAGCGTGCAAAAGTTGACCATTTAGCTTAAACTTTTGATTTTTATATCCATACTCTATATCGCCAACAATCGGGTGTCCAATATATTTTGAATGAACTCTTATTTGGTGAGTTCTACCTGTTTTTAAGGAAAATTCACAAAGGGTATAATTATTATACCTTTTAATTACTTTAAACTCGGTAATAGCTTCTCTTCCATTTGAAGAAACAGCCATTTTTGTTCTATCTTTTTTGTTCCTTTCGATAAATGTATGAATTATACCTTCATTTTCTTTCACGACGCCTTCTAGTAAGGCTAAGTAAACTCTTTTACATGTTTTATCTTCTAATTGTTTGGATATAGCCAAGTGCGATTTGTCGTTTTTAGCTACAACTAACAACCCCGAAGTGTTTTTATCAATTCGATGAACAATACCAGGTCTAATCACTCCATTAATCCCAGATAAGCTATCTAAATGATACATTAAAGCATTAACAAGTGTTGAGCCGTGCGTGCCGTTACCTGCATGAACAGTCATCCCTTGAGGCTTGTTAATAATTGCAAAATCAGCGTCTTGATAAACTATGTCGATTGGGATGTTTTCAGGCTCTAAATCAAGATTTTTAGCCTCTATTTGGGTAAATTTTATAACGTCTCCATTTCTTAATTGTTTATTTGACTTGCAAGGAATTGAATTTACAAATACCAAATCGTCGTCGCATAACTTCTTAATATACGACCTAGTCAAATCTGTTTTAGATGCTAAAAAAACGTCGACTCTTGATGGCTCGTCGCTAGTAAAAATATAACTATTTTGCTTCATCTTTAGAGTCTACCTCTTTATTTGTGCGAGCAAAAATAGCATTTTCGTCTAAGAAAAATAAGTGAAAAACAACCATTATAACGCCAACAGTTAAACAAATATCTGCTACGTTAAATACAGGGAAATAATAATCACCGAACACAAACCTAATGAAGTCAGTAACGGCGTCATAACGGATTCTATCAATAAAATTACCGATTGTGCCTGCAACGGTAAAGGCTAATGAAAATTGTAGCCACTTATAATTCTTTTTATATGCATAAAAGAAAAAGAATAAAAATACCAATAAAGAAAAAAATGTTAAAATCTTAAAAAACAACTGAGCCCATGAAACATCACTTAAAAAACTCCATGCAGCTCCGGTATTTTCAACCAAAGTAAAGTAGAAAAAATCTTCTATTACAGTAGTTTCCCCATTTTTTGAATATAACTTTGTAAATATATTTTTAGTAAATTGGTCGATAAAAACTAACGAAATAGCCGTTAATATTGAAAAAATCAAAACCAGAATTTTATTTAATCGTTTTCTTCTAGCAAGCCCAACTCCTTGCATAAATCCTCCAAACGAAGATTTCCTGGATTCAACACCTCGTCTAGGTTAAATCCGTTATCACTCGTAATTGCTACGTATTCTTGTATTTTATCTTTAGGCGAAAACTCACCGCTCTTAGATTTTTCTTTTTCACCTAAAGACTTCTTCATCTCTTCGGTGATAGTTTTGTTTTCAGCTTTAGAATTCAACAAATCGTCCAACTCGCATCTTAAAGCATTTGCTTGCTTAATTGCAGGATAATAAGGGTATTTATCTAAAATGTATTTAAAGTATCCCGTCCATTTTATCGAAAAACTTTTCAATGAATTTACGCAGGATAAATAAGTATTATCTAATGATACATTGGCGTTTTTTGCAGATTTTTCCACATTAACCAACGTTTGTAAAACAAATTCTTCTTTGGCTTTAAGAGCACTAACGTCTGCTAATAATGATTTATTTTCCTGGGAAAGTTCAGCAACCCTCGATTCAAGTTCCAGAATTTTTTCTTTATATTTCAAAGCGTTTTCTTCTAGCATCTGCTCAACTTGCGCCTTCTTATACTTCCCCTTATTTAACTCCACGAGTTAAATCCTCCACTATATTTTTTTCTCTCTAATATCTCTAAGCATTTTAGTTTTTAATTCGTATAACTTATCAGACAAATCAACCTTATAAACGTGTGGTTTATCAAGTCGCTTGTATTCATCCCAAAAACTGTCTAATTCTTGTTTCGTATATTCCTTGATTTCCTTAAGAGACGGCAAATCATACACTAGTTTACCATCTTTTATAACGTCAACCTGAAGTTTTCTCAAGGTATAATCGGTATATTCAGTTTTTTTCCACCTCTCGGTAGGGTGAGTCAATACAAGTGGTTTAGACGAGTCAATATCGCCCTCACTTCTTAACTGAATAAAATCAGCCTCTGCTCTTCCGGTTTTTTTATCGTAAACCCTACAAATATTCTTAAAGCCTGGATTGGTAATTTTTTCGGTATTTTCCGAAAGTTTAATTTTAGGAATCTCATTTCCGTCATCATCAATAATGGCAGAAAGTTTATAAACGCCACCTAGCGCAGGCATATCGGCACTAGTGATTAATCTAGTTCCAACACCCCATAAATCTATTTTTGCGCCTTGATTCTTTAGAGAGTTAATCGAACGCTCGTCAAGGTCGCCCGACGCACAAATAATAGTTTCAGTATGACCAGCGTCGTCCAACATTTTTCTTGCTCTCTTGGATAAGTATGCCAAGTCGCCTGAATCAAGTCTAATTCCTCTAGGTTTATAACCCTTTTCTTTTAGGTAATCAAACACCTTTATAGCATTTGGAACACCTTGATTAAGGGTATCGAAGGTGTCAACTAAAAGAAGTGTGTTTTCAGGATAAACGTCGGCATAAGCCTTAAAAGCAGTATATTCGTCCTTAAAATTCATTACCCAGCTGTGAGCATGAGTGCCTGCCACTGGAATATTAAACATTTTTCCAGCTAGAACGTTAGAGGTTGATGAACATCCACCAATAACGGCTGCCCTAGCTCCGTAAATTCCAGCATCAGGCGCTTGAGCACGACGAAGACCAAACTCCATAACTGCTCCATCTTTTGCTTCGTAACATATTTTTGCCGATTTACTTGCTATTAAGGTTTGAAAATTTATTATATTAAGTAGTGCAGTTTCTATTAATTGAGCTTGCATTACGGGAGCCTTTACCGTCAATATAGGTTCACCTGGAAACACGACGGTTCCTTCAGGAACGGCATATATATCCCCTGTAAACTTAAAATCTTT
Source organism: Christensenellaceae bacterium (assembly GCA_045651365.1). Taxonomy (GTDB): domain Bacteria; phylum Bacillota; class Clostridia; order Christensenellales; family Borkfalkiaceae; genus UBA1259. The sequence goes on along the minus strand of JAZRSF010000003.1, from coordinate 3,205 downwards.
TAAATACCCTAAGAATTTGTCATTAAAAATATTTAAGCTCGTTAGATATTCTATTTCTTCAGGACCAAAACGCAAATTAAGAACATATTCAACTGCTTGCTCTAAACCACAAGCAAGTGAATATGTAATCATTCCGTTTTGTCTAAAAAATAAATCAAAAACTGCTATCTCTTCCTTTCTGCCTTGGTCAAGATAACCGTTCATCATTGTTAATTGATATAAGTCGGTTAATAATGTTAAATTTCTAGTTTCCATAATTCTCTCGTATAATCTTGTTATTTAAATGACTTTATTTTTGGTAGTTCCACTTCTTCTTTTTCGACGCCTTGTTCTTGTTTGTCCATAATGCTTTTGTAATCACTAGAAGAATTATCGGCTAAATCAGTTTTGTTTCCAAAAAGTGTGTTTGAAACAATAGAAATGCATAGCGCATAACATACCGAACATATTAAAGCGATATACCATGGAAGATATTGGATTGTTAAATACACAATCGCTAGAGAAAGCATAATCGTTCCAAGCATAACGTTTAAGGTAGATTTACTACAAAAACCCCCTATCGTAAAAAGCAAACCGAAGCCTAGAAAAATTCCAAAAAGAAAATTTAATATTGGATGCGTCCAAACATCAAGATTTGCAGAGAAGTCTATTATGCAAAATGCAAGTGAAAAAACAATGATGGCAACTGATAAAACCATGTTAATAAGTTTACTCTTAGATTTTTTCATATAATCCTCCATTTTCAATTAGTATAACACAAATTTTTTTCTTTGTAAATATAAAAACCAGTCCATATTTACTTTTTGGAAGTATAAATTTCATATTTTTTATTATTTAAATTTTATAAATTGACATTTTACGCTCGGTATGATAATATAAATACTAGAATTTTTATTAGGTCTTTTATGATAGGTTTAATTTTCGCATTACAATCAGAAGCAAAACAAACAATTGAAAAAATTGAGAATTTGCAACAAATAAAGTTTTTGGACAAAACTGCCTATAAAGGTGTTTTATTTAAGAAAGATATAATCTTGATAATTAGTGGCATCGGCAAGGTTAGTGCAAGCATTTCTACGCAAGCACTAATAGACAAATACAACCCTGAATATATCTTTAATATTGGCACTAGTGGTGGGACTGACACTTCGGTTAAAGTAAAAAATTTTTACGCAATAGACAGGTGTTTTCAATTTGATTTTGACGTTACAGAGATAGACGACGTTGAAGTTGGATACATACAAGAATACGATAGAGTTTTCTTCACTTGCCACACTAAAGGTTTAGAGTTTATGAACAAAACAAGCCTTGCAACGGCAGATAGATTTTCTAATGAAGCAAAGGACCTAAAAATTATTAAAAAAAATGGTTGCGCAGTTAGAGATATGGAAGGTTCAGCAATTGCACAAACGTGCATATCAAATAACGTTCCATTCGTTTGCGTAAAGGGAGTTACTGACGTTTACGGAACAAATGAAGATTTTTACACCAATCTAAATATGGTTTGCTTAGAAATACCTAACACGATTAAAAAGGTTTTTGAGAACGTTAAATTCGATTAATAGATATTTGGGAGTTTGTATGAAAAAAATAAGAAACGTAAATACGAAAAATTTAATAAATACAGTTATTCTCACGTTGCTTGCAGTTTTAACAATATTTATTCCATTCGCTTTTAAGTCAGCAAGTAACTTTTGCCTTTATTATGAAACTTTTCCATACATTGGCGACGGAACTTTTGGAGAATTTTTAACGGAAATTTTTGTATATCTTGTTAGTTTTCTTTACGATTTAGATTTTAATATTTTAACAAAAACTCTTAACGTCATTGCCTATTTCATCTACCATTTACCACTCATTTTGTTTTCAATTATATTATTAGACCTATTACTAGCGATTCTACTTATAATCATTAAAAGAAATTGGCTTAGAATTACTTTCAAAATTATAAGCATTATACTTGGAATTGCTATGATTTTCATTTTTGTTCTTTACGTATACTGTTTAACGATAATTATTCTAAACAACTACAATACCGTTAAATTAGTTACGGAAAAAGGCTTGTTTGCTGTTTTTTCCTCAACGTTTATCTCTTTTGTCTTTTTAATTAAACAGTTTACTTGGTTCAAAAAATTATATTAATAGAAAAATTCAAAAGCCTCGATATTTTGATATCGAGGCTTTTATTATATATGCTTAAATCCTTTCCCATACACTTCGTTTGCTTGCGTAACAATTACAAATGCGTTATCATCAAGTTCTTTTACTATGTTTTTAAGCGTAAGAATTTGTCTATTTTTAACACATGTAATTAAAACACCCTTTTCAGTTTTTGTATACATACCTTCGCCACGTAATAACGTTACCCCACGAGGACTATGTGAGATTAAAAAATCAGCAATTTGTTCGGCTTTTTCAGTTATTATGTAACACATTTTGCCATGGTCAAATCCCATAACGATTAAATCGCTTACTTTTGCGCTAACAAAAATTAAGATTAAAGCGTAAAGTATGTTGGCTAACTTTCCTAAAACTATTGCACCTACTACAACGACTAAGCCATCAAAAAAGGCAACGTGTGTTGCAATACTTGCAAGAGGTATAACCCCAAAGGTAAGCCTTCCTAAAAGTTCGGTGCCACCACTTGAAGTTTCATATTTGATAAACAAACCAATGCCTACACCTTGCAACAAACCACCGTATAACGACGCTAAAATGTCGTCGTCCGTAATATTTTTAATCAACCAAGCATTGTTTGGTAAAACTAATGCCCAAAATTCCGTTGCTAAACTTAGACAAGCTGTGGTTACAAAACACCTTAAGATAAATTTCCAACCCATTTTCTTAAATCCTAAAATTAAAATTGGAATATTAAGAATGGCAATAAACAAACCTGTTGGTAAATTATTAAATACTAGGTGTAATAGTGATGCAGCACCACTTACGCCACCACCCGTTATGTAATTTGGCTCTAAAAACATTTTAAGACTTAATGCATAACACAAACAGCCTAATATCATAAACGAGTATCGTTTAGTTTCCTTTAAGAATGTTTTCTTATCCATTTTTAATTACCACCTATATTCTATTAAAAATATCCTCATAATATCAAATAAAAAACCCTTGCAATAGCAAGGGAATGGAGCTGATAACCGGAATCGAACCGGTGACCTCATCCTTACCAAGGATGTGCTCTACCATCTGA
>JAZRSF010000002.1:0-23108 GCA_045651365.1 Christensenellaceae bacterium | reverse complement strand
ACTCTAACTCTACGAATGGAACTCTTCACGTTGATGCTAGAGCGGCTGCAGTGTCGTCAATACAACCTACTAATTACGGTTTCTCAGGTGTATTCGATGCTCAAGCTTATACTATTAAAAATATGTATGTTGATGCTGTATCTAATTCTATAGTTACAGGAACTACAGATGCAAATTCGAAGGCTCAACAAGGTTTAGGTTTATTTACCTACGTTAATAGCGGTGTTATTAAGAACGTAGCGTTTACAAATATGTATAGTGGTACTTCTAAACCTTCAGGTGCATCTCAAACTTACGTTGGCGTTGTTAGGTCTCCATTTAGTACTTCTATAGTTAATGGCTCGCTAATTCAAGACGTTCATCTATCATTCTATCGTCTTGGTGCAACTCAAAGATATTTCTTATGCTATAACTCGGATGATACTTCTACTATCAATAGAGTATTTATTCAAGATAACGATATTTCTAGGGCAAATGCTAGTTATCAAGGTTTTGTTGGTCCAGCCTCATATGCAACTATGACTGACGTCTACGTTATTGAATCAGTGGCTATTCATGATAATATTCGTGCATATTATGACGTTGTTGACTCAGAAGGAACTGCTCTTCTAACTAAGACGTATCTTCATAAAGCAGTTGCAGATGCAGAATACGTGGATTCTCAACTTATTACCAATCCATATAATTACTTGTTCAATGCTGCTACTGCTAGCGGTAAAACCTATGACGTAACGTCAACTGAAGAAATAGTTTACAAGAATGGAACGACCACACTAGTTGACCCATATGAAATTAGAATCCTAACTGGCGTTAAACGTTATACCTCACTTGCTAATATGAAGACTGAAGAAGCGCTTGCTCTAAACGACTTTACTGCTTGGGAGGCTACGGGTTTCTGGACTATTACTAATGGTGTTCCTACAATGCACCCAATTGCTAATGCTTAATAGCGAAACTAAAAACTAGACAGCGATTTATCGCTTAACAAAAAAGAGACTTTCTTAACCGAAAGTCTCTTTTTCATTTCCTGTTCTGTCATTCTGAGCCCTTTGTCATTCTGAGCCTGTCGAAGAATCTCATTTATCTCTCTCGTCATTCTGAGAGGATACCACCTAGACGGACAATCTAGGAATCTAGTTATTAGGTCCTTAGATTGCCCATTATCCTTGCGCCTCTCAGGACGACACCCCCGTCATTCTGAGCGCCTCCATTGTCATTCTGAGCTTGTCGAAGAATCTCTTTTACTTCTCTCGTCATTCTGAGTCCATTGTCATTCTGAGCTTGTCGAAGAATCTCTTTCCAAAATTAAAAGTGGTAAGACTAGGTCTTGCCACTTTTCTTATATCACGTATATAAATAATAATTCCGTTCCTAGCACAGCCACACTCGCTAATATCGCCACAGTTACGAGCGAGCGTTTACTAAACGCTCCTAACAGCGCAACTGTCGTTCCTACCATTGCCGACAGCACGTTCCCAGAACAATATAGTATAAACGGAAAGGTCATTGCTGATAAAACAGCGTAGGGTAGGTAATACAATAAACTATTTATAAACTGCGATTTTATCTTCTTTCTAAATACCAGCATGGGTATTAGCCTTATTAGATACGTTATTATCGCCATAGTAAATATTAACAATATGGTCGCTATCGTTTTACTCATCTAGCATTTCCTCCCTTTCTTTTATTGGGAAGAATATCGCTCCAACTACACTCGCCACAACTGCGCATATTATATATGCAAAACCTTCGCTTATTCCATTTAGCATTGGCAAATAATAAAACACGCACGACAGAACTACGCTTATTCCCATTACTATAAATATCTTGCTATCGTTCATTCCTGCCGGTATCACTATGGCTATAAACATTGCGTATAACGCTATCGTTAACGATTTAGTTATTATTTCTGGTAATATATCTCCGGCAAACGCTCCTAAAAACGTCCCCATCGTCCACCCTATAAAAGGCAACAACATTAACCCTAGAAAATAGTTCTTATTTACTCCATCCTTTTGCGATACTGCCACGGCAAATATTTCGTCCGTTATTCCAAATGAGCAAAGCAGTCTATCTACTAGTCTCCATTTACCTGTTAGCCGTTGGCTTAACGTTATACTCATCAAAAAATATCTCGCGTTTATTACTAGTTGCGTAAGCGCTATCTCTAAAAACGTTCCTATGCCGATTAACGCCCCTGCGCTTATTATTACGCTCGCCCCTGCAAATTGCCCTGCAGAAGTCAAATTTAAGGCGCTCATCATAACTGCGAGCAATTTTTCTAGACCTTGGCTTACCACCGATACCCCAAACGCAAAGGATACGGCAAAATAGCCTAGTCCTATAGGCAATCCGTCTCTTATCCCCTTTTTATACGTTAGAGTGGTTTTCAAAATGGCTTTCTCCTAGCATCTTTGTCGGCTATCCTTTCTACCTCGCTAGACCATTTTAACATTATCTTTAATTTTTAACAAGCAAATATGCTCATATGTATTATATTTTGCTTTTATTGCTTGCCCTTATACTTAAAAAACCTCTCGAACGGCTAATATTTCCCCAGTCTTTCCATCTATTAACATTGCTTTTAACCCTCCGTTTCCATTAGCTATTCCTATATACCAATAAGCCTTGCCGTCCTTAACTAATATTCTTGCATATATCTCGGCGCAAAATTCTCCGTTTTCGTCTTTGTAATTATCTAGCAAAGCAGGTTGGCTCTTAATTAGCGCATTTATCGCCCCTTTATAATCTAAACTGTTTTCAGGAATAGCGTTTTGCATTATTATTTCTTGCTTTTCATTAAGCGTGCCAACCGAAACGGTAAAACTATTTTCCTTAAATTCGTTTATCTCTATCTCGCAAGATAGTGCGCTCCTATGATGGTTAAGGTTAAATTGCTTTTCATATGTTTGACCGTCGTGAGTGAAATTCAAAAAATAGGTTAGGTCTAAGTTCGTTACGTTATTCATTTCAAACGTTAGATAATATACTTGTTTTCCTACTTTTCCGTCGTTGATATACGGCGTTTCTCTAAACCCGTAACTCGCTTTTAGCGTATAATCTTTGCTACTTCCTTCGTAAACTTCGCTACGCAACTCACTTACGTGGCTAAGGTAGTCCACTTCTTTTTTTCCACTGCAATCACAGCCGGATAGCATAATTCCTAAACATAATACAACACTTAAAATTAAAAAAATCTTCTTCATTATATCTCCTTTTTTAAATGTTTATGTTTTTTTAACTTTTTTGATAACCTTACTTTGTCAAAATGCCTAAAATCATTGATTTTTATGCCGTAATTTGGTAAAATAAAAAGGTAATCACTAAAGAGGTGCTGTTTTGAAAAATCTCGTTTTGAAAACAACGGCTATAACTTTGGCTTGCGCTCTTGGACTTTTGGCTATAATCTACGGCGTTTTTGCGCTATTTATTCCACGTCCACTCGCTAACCTTTACGATAAAATGGGTATGTATAGCGCAAGCATTCGTTATTTTGAAAGAAGTTACGCTAGGTCAGAGTCTATGGAAGATTTGTATTTCTTATGCTTAAAATTAGACGGCGAAAAGGATAGCGTAAAAATAGAGCGCTATGCTAAACTTCTAATCGAGGATAAAGATTTTATTGATTTTAGTAAGACTAAAGATACCGACCAAAACGGCATTACTACAGAAGAATACGTAGAGGGTAAATACGCTAGAGCAGTTTACAAAAATAAGGGCATTGATTCTGCTATATCTGCAGTTATAACTTGCCTCAATAACGGTTATAACCCTCAAACCAGCCAAACCCTAACACCTTGTTATCCAGAATATAATCCATTCCTAATGCTTTTAACCGACGAGACTATTGATTGGAACGAAAAACAAGGCGAGTTACTAAAAATCAAAGAAAAAATAACGGCAATCTATAACGGACAAAACTTTTTCGTGCTTACACAAGCCGAGAAAGCCATCGCTGAGCGTGATTTAGCCATTATCGACGACATTCTTGCTTAATAACTTTATACCGCACTTTCGTGCGGTTTTAACTTTTTTATATGAATAACTTTTCTAAACCTAGTCAAAACAAAATAAACGGTGGACTAATCTTTCTTATTATGATTTTCGCCTTTTTGCTTTCTTCTCTTATCGGTCAAGCGATTTTGCTTGCGTTTGGAGTTGATGAAGGCTTGCTTTTTACTGCCGTTAATTCGCTCTTTAGCATTTTAGCAATAATATTTGCCATTGCCTTCGTTAAAATCTCTAGCAATGGAAGTTGCCGTAAACTTTGTTCTATTAATAAGTTTGAATGGTTTTATATTCTCCCTGCGTTGCTTTTATCTGCTGGAATGTTTTGTGGACTAGGCTTTCTAAACTATGCAGTTGCAAGCGTGTTTTACTCTTTGGGATTAAAACCTTCGGCTGTATCAATAAGCGTCGTTTCGTTTTGGGATTTATTGATTTTTACACTTTGTGTGGGCGTTTTGCCAGCCGTGTTTGAAGAATGTTTTTTCCGTGGCGTATTGCTTTCAAACCTTAAGGGCAGAAGTTATCTGGTTATTTTAACTTTAAGTTTTTGCTTTGCCATTTATCACGGCAATTTTATTCAGTTCTTTTATCAACTTATCTACGGTTTTGCGCTTTACCTTTTAGCCGTCAAGTCTAAAAGTGTCTTGCCAGGCGTTATAAGCCATTTTATAAACAATTTCGTGGTAATTCTTTTAGTTTATCTAAAGGCAGAAATAAACTTTTTTAGCCCTGTGCTAATTTGTATTGGATTAATGCTTTTGGCGTTATTCTTTATATGTTTAGTTTTCTATCGCAAAAAAGAAAGCTGTTTTACCGTGCAATTAAGTGGCGAAACTTCACTTTCTTCCTTTTTTGTGCCTTTTGGTGCTATAGCAGTGTTTTTAATGACTTTACTTGCCCTTTTAGGCTTGTTCGCTTAGGAGTTTTATGATTAAAATAAATATCGTTGCCGTTGGCAAAATAAAAGAAAAATACTTTACCGAGGCGCTTTTAGAATATTCCAAGCGTCTTTCTAGATACTGCGAGTTTAATATCGTTGAAATCTCAGAGGAAAACTTTTCCAAGGTAGATGATACTTTAATAGAAAAGATAAAGGCTAAGGAGGAAGAGAGCATTCTTCCACACCTTAAAGGCTACGTTATCGCTACTGCAATCGAGGGCAAGAAACATTCGTCTGTAGCGTTTGCCGAAAAAATCAAAAAACTAACCGATTTAGGTCAAGGCGTTATCACTTTCGTTATTGGTGGCTCTTACGGAATGACAAACAAGGTTAAAAGCCAAGCAAACGAACTAATTTCCTTTTCCGATATGACATTTCCACATACCTTTTTTAGGGTAATGCTTACCGAACAACTTTATAGGGCGTTTTCAATTATCAATAACACCCCTTATCACAAGTAGGTCTATTATGAATGAACAATTTATGAAAATTGCTATTAACGAGGCTCTTAAGGCTCTTAAAAAAGACGAAGTTCCAATTGGTGCTTGTATCGTTAAAGACGGAAAGGTAATCGCCAAGGCGCATAACCTAACTGAAAAAAAGCAAATAGCAACACTTCACGCAGAGGTAATCGCTATCAACAAGGCGTGCAAGAAACTCAAGAGTTGGCGACTTGACGGTTGCGAAATCTACGTAACTGCAGAGCCTTGCGCTATGTGTGCAGGGGCAATTTGCAACGCTAGAATAAAAGCCGTTTATTTTGGCGCTTACGAGCCTAAAAGTGGTTGTGCCGAAAGTTTGTATCCCGTGCTAGAAAACAACGGATTAAACCATTCTTGCGAGTTTATCGGGGGCATAGAAAGAGAGTTTTGTTCTAACCTTTTAAAAGATTATTTTAAGTCTAAAAGAAAAACGAAAAACCCTTGACTATTCTTTCTTTTAGTTATACAATATAGTTGCAAATATATGTACATAAAGTTACATTAGGAGAAAATATTATGATTACACACGGAAACACAATTCTAATTTTAGCCGGCAACTCCAATCGTCCTTTGGCCGAAGCTGTTGCAGAACAACTTAAAATATCAGTTGCACCTGCCGAAGTAGGCAAGTTCTCTGATGGGGAAATCGCTATTAACCTTCCACAAACCGTTCGTGGCAAAGATATCTTCATCATTCAATCTACTTCTTGCCCTGTAAACGACAATTTTATGGAACTTCTCATTATGATTGACGCTTGTAAGCGTGCATCAGCAGGTAGAATTACTGCAGTAATGCCATACTTTGGATACGCTCGTCAAGATAGAAAGGCTCGCCCACGTGACCCAATTACGGCTAAATTATGCGCAGACATTTTGACTGCTGCCGGTGCTGATAGAGTTATGACTATGGACCTTCACGCGGCGCAAATTCAAGGTTTCTTCGATATTCCTGTTGACCACTTATACGGCGCACCACTTCTTGCAAAATACTTCAAGAAGAGAATGAACGAAGAATGGGTTGTTGTTTCTCCAGACGTTGGTAGCGTTAGTAGAGCGAGAAACTTTGCATCTAGAGTAGACGCTGCTATCGCAATCGTTGATAAACGTCGTCCAAAAGCAAACGCTATCGAAGTTATGAACGTTATCGGCGACGTTAAAGGTAAAACCTGCTTGATGGTTGACGATATGATTGATACTGCCGGAACTATTTGCCAAGGTGCTGAAGCACTTATGAAAAACGGTGCAAAAGAAGTTTACGCTTGTTGCACTCACGGTGTTTTCAGTGGTCCTGCAATGGAAAGAATCACCAATTCACCAATCAAAGAACTTATCGTTTTAGATACTATTGACATGCCTGAAAGCGTTAAAAATAATCCAAAGATTAAGATTATTTCTTCTGCAAAAGCAATTGCAAAAGCAATCACTGCAGTTTACTTAGATTCTTCACTTTCAGCAATTTACGAAGACTAATCATACGGCTCTGTTCCGTTATTAAGATTAAATTAAAAAAGCCGTTTCAAACGGCTTTTTTACTGGAGATTATATGAAACTTATCGTTGGCTTAGGCAATCCCGACAAGGAATACTTAAATACCTTTCATAACCTCGGTTTTATGGCAGTTGACTGTGCTACAAAAGAACTCGGGGTAGATTTTTCTAAGCAAAAATGCCGTGCTATGATTGCCGAAACCAAAATCGGCACGGAAAAAATCATATTCGCTAAGCCTCTAACCTATATGAATTTAAGTGGCGAAAGCGTTAGAGAACTTATGAATTTTTATAAAATCTCTACTGAGGATTTAATCGTCGTTTACGACGACTTTGACCTGGAAAAAGGCGCCTTAAGATTAAGAGAAAGTGGTTCGGCAGGCACGCACAACGGCATGCGTAATATAATCAAGGAAATAGGCAATACTAACTTTAAGAGAATTAGAATTGGTTTTAAGCCTCAGGGCGAATGTAAAATTCCACTCTTAAACTTGGTGTTAAGTGGAATTTCCAAAGAAGATAAGCCCCTTTTTGATAGGGCAACCTCGCTCGCTGGAAAGGCGTGCGTGGAATTCGCTAAGGGAGAAACCTTCCAAAACGTAATGCAAAAATATAACGGCATCAAATAAACTCTAAAAGCCGATTATACTAGATATATGCTGGAAAAATCACTATCAAGAATAAGGCAAAGCAACTCCCTAACCGAGTTGCACGAAAGCGTTCGCCAAGGTATACCTTCGGCGATTTTTGGCGTTCCCGATTCATTTAAAGATTATATCGTTTCTACCTTTGATATACCCGTTTTATACGTGGTTAAAGACGGCGTTACGGCTCGCCACGCAGTAGAGCAAATCACTCAATTTTGTGGCAAAAAAACAGTTTATATTCCACCTAAAGACGAGATTTTATTATCTCTCAAAGCCTTTTCAAAAGATGGTTTTTATCAACGTTTAACGGCACTAAGCGCTCTTAAAGACGCACAAGTAATCGTTTCCACTCTTGAAGCTTTATTGCAAACTGCTCCTAGTAAAATAGAGACGTTAACTTTTGTAAAGGGACAAGATTACGAGATAGAAAAAGCAGTTAGAAAACTAGTTGAAATGGGATATCAAAGAAAAGAGCGTTGCGATACAAAAGCAACCTTTTCAGTAAGAGGAGATATTCTAGACGTATATTCAATCGACGCTCCTAATCCTTGTAGAATAGATTTTTTTGGCGATACCGTGGACAGCATTAGAATTTACGACGCTGAAAATACCAAAACGATAGAATACGTAGAGCAAACGACCATTTTACAAGCCGTAGAATTTATACTTTCAGCTCAAGAAAAAAATCAAATAAAAAATGTCCTCTTAGAAGAATTAAAGCAAGCAAAGGGAGATAAAAAGATTCGTCTAAAAGTTCGCTACGACGACTTTTTACTTGCAATGGAGAATGGTAACGACGACGAACTTTCTACCATTTCCACCATCTGTCCGTCCGTAAAAAACACCTTAGATTTGCTAAGTGAAAACACAGTCGTAGTATTTAACGAGGGTAAAAGAATTTACGAAAATTGTATCCTTTACGAAAAGGAGTTTAACGAGCGTTTTGCTATGCTTTTAGACGACGGAGAAGTTTTTGAAATCACCAAAAACAATCTCTTATCGTTAGAAGAAGCAAAGCAAAAACTTATGCGTTTTAAAGAGGTAGGGCTTCAAACTTTATCGTCTATAAACCCATTTTTTAATCCATTAAAAATCATTAATCCCACGGTGTCGGCAGTTTCTAACTATCAACTTGCATTCAAGGAAGTCTTTACGGATATAGACAATTGGCTCAGGTCTAGCTATTCAGTTTTAGTTTGTGCTATGGATGATAAAAAAGCCGATAGATTTTGTTTAGAATTAAGTGATAAGGGTATAGCGTCGTCAATAGATAAAATAGGAAATTTTACAGGCGTAAATATCATAACCGAAAGGCTAAGGCAAGGCTTTATCTTTCACGAGGAAAAGATTGTCGTTATCGGTAGTGGAAATTTATTTACCAAGCCACCCGTTCAAAAGAAATTAAAAAGCAAAAAGCAAGGTTTTTTTAACGCTCCAGAAGTGGGTGATTACTGCGTTCACGAAGTCCACGGTTTAGGAAGAGTTTTGGGTAATAAAAAAATTTCTTCACAAGAGGGAACTAAAGATTACGTATCGGTAGAATACGCTGGTGGGGATATTCTCTACATTCCGGTAGAGCAAATGGATATCTTAACGAGATATCTAGGCGCAGAAAAGAAACCGAGACTTTCCAAAATTGGTGGAAAAGATTTTGAAAGAGTTAAAAGAGCAGTTAGGGAAAGCATTAAAAAGATGTCTTTCGACCTTAAGAAACTCTATCAAGAGAGGCAAGAGCAAAAGGGCTTTAAGTTTAATCCAGAGCAAGAACTTCAAGATTATTTTGAAGAGGCTTTCCCTTTTGAAGAAACCCCCGACCAATTATCGGCGAGTGAAGATATTTTTAGAGATATGACCTCTTCTAAAGTAATGGATAGGCTAGTTTGTGGAGACGTTGGCTTTGGTAAAACCGAAGTTGCTTTCCGTGCCGTATTTAGAGCGATTGCAAATGGGAAACAGGTTGCAATGCTCGCTCCAACCACTATTTTGGTCGAACAACATTATAATACGGCAGTAGAAAGATTTAAGGATTTTGGAATAAAAATAGCCTGTCTAAACCGTTTTAAAACTCCAAAACAACAAAAACAAATAGTCGAAGACTTAAAGCAAGGGAAAATAGATTTCGTTATAGGCACCCATAGACTTCTTAGCAAGGATATTGCCTTTAGCGATTTAGGACTTTTGGTTTTAGATGAAGAACAACGCTTTGGTGTAGAGCATAAAGAAAAAATTAAACTCTTAAAAAACAACGTAGATACGCTCACCCTAACGGCAACGCCAATTCCAAGGACTTTGCATATGTCTTTGTCGGGAATTAGAAGTATCAGCACTATAAACACTCCACCTAAAAAGCGTTTGCCCGTTCAAACTGTCGTTACCGAAGAGACGGACGCCCTAATAAAAGACGCAATAAGTAGGGAAATAAACCGTGGTGGACAAGCGTTCATTCTATACAATAGGGTTGAGAGTATAAATTCTTTTGCCGATAGAATAAAAACGATTATGCCGGGGCTTAGAATAACTGTAGTTCACGGACAAATGGAAGAGCGAAAGTTAGAGCAAAATATTCTAGCATTCTACCGTGGAGAAAGTGATGTGCTAGTTTCTACCACTATAATTGAAAACGGTATTGACCTACCAAGAGCCAACACTTTAGTGGTAATCGACGCAGATAAACTAGGTCTATCGACGCTATATCAAATAAAAGGAAGAGTTGGCAGAAGCGATAGACTCGCATACGCATATTTTACCTACAAAAGGGAAAAAGTTCTTTCTACTACTGCTTTCGAAAGGCTTAACGCAATTATAGAATTTGCCGAGATGGGAAGTGGTATAAAAATCGCTATGCGTGATTTAGAAATTCGTGGGGCAGGTAATATTCTCGGTGCAGAACAGCATGGTCATATGGATAAAATCGGTTACGAATTATATTCTAAACTGCTAAAAGAGGAACTTACTGGTGAAGAAGATGTCGTTCCTGATTTAGATATAAGAGTAACTGCGTATATTCCAGACGATTACGTAGAAAATTCCACAACCAGAATGGACGTCTATAAGGAAATAGCCGAACTTTCGGGAGAGAAAGATGAGGAAGAAATAATTTCTTCGCTATTAGATACTTTCGGAGCAATTCCTGAAGAAACGCAAAACCTTATTAATATAGCCCTCGTAAAGAGGCTTGCCGGTGCTTTCAAGGTTAAGGAAATAGTTGTCAAAAGTGGCGAAACTTATATGGCTTTTGACGACTTTAAGGCGTTAAACAATGAAAAATTATTAACGGCGATAGATTGTTTTGGTAGTAGAGTAAAAATTTCTATGGCCACCATTCCTAAACTTGAATTCCAAAACAAATTTAGCACTAACGTGCAAATGTTGGGGGTTTTAAGAGAATTTCTAACTTTAGCGCATAAGTAAATTAAAAAAATAGGTATTACCTATGGTAAAATCTTAAAAAACGATTGCAATTTTGTTGATTTTGTTATATACTTTATCAGTAGTATAAAAATTATGCCAATCGTGGGAGAATATATATATGAAGAAAAAACTACTTGCAATCGTTTGTTTAGTGATGGCTATAGTAATGAGCTTTGGTTGTTTAGCCGGTTGCAATCTTATTAAAACCGACAGTGAAAAAGACGTGCAACAAGTGGTTGCCACCGTAAGTATCGAAGACGGATTAGAGTCCAAAATGTATAAGTTAGACCTTATAATGGATTACGTTGCTTACGGATATCAATACGTTCAATACAACGGCATGAGTATGGAAGATGCTCTAGAGGCTATTATAGAAAGCCGTGTTGAATCTATGATACTTTATCAATCGTCAATGAAATATTTGGAAGAGAACGGACAAATCGAAAATACGAGTAAAGCAAAGTGGGATAGTTCCAGATATTTAACTGAAGAGGATGAAGTAGACGCTAAATACGAAGTTTACAAGGGAATTAACGACTTACTTGATAGTTACAACGATAGTGATTCTTCGGTAAACGATAGCAGTAATTCAACTGAATCTAGAACGGCTCCAACCAATGCTGTGCCTTACGAAGAAGAGATTACCTTTGATAAGAAAAAGGAATATATCGAAAAAGGTTTTGACGTAAAGTCTAGCGTAGAGAAAAGAGAAGCGTTTAACAAATTTATTAATTTCTTAAAGATAAACAGTCTTCTAGGCAACGAATACGTGGCAGGTAAAATCGAAACTACTGCTTATTTTAAGAACAACGTTGAAAACGCAAGACAAAACAAAATTCTTGAGAAATTTGAAACTGCGAAAAAGAATGAATTTTTATTAACTTATGCAGACGTTGATAAAGACGGCGAACACGATTTTGCCGACGTAGAGGCTTTATATACCGAAACTCTTGATACTCAAAAGGAATGGAAAGAGGATAATTCTGTTACTGATTTTGTTACTGCATTAGAAAACGCAAGTGCAACTGCTCCTGTTTTATATAGTGCGTTTGGAACTTACGGTTACGTTTACAACCTATTATTGGGAGTTGATGATACCCAAAGTAGTTTAATTTCTAAAATCGACGCAAAACTTTCAGATAGTGAAAGAGCTAGTGAAAGAGCAAAAATTCTTGAAACCACTAGAATCAAGGATTTAAGAGCAGGTTGGATAACGGCAAATTACGATTTTGACTTTGATGGAGATAACGGAACGGCAACGTTCACACACGATTATGCTTTAGCAACTCAAACCCTTCCTTACCAAGGTGAGGTTGCAAAAATAAGAGAGGCTACGAGCGAGGACGATAAGGACGATTATAGTGCAACTCCAACTGTTTTTGGTCTAAACGAATTCATTTCTTGCATGCATAACTATATGTTGGACGGAAACTTCGTTAACCAAAGTTATAGTTCAAGAATTGTAGATGAATCTAGTGCGTATAACACAATTGACGCTCTTGAAAATTCAGTTCTTGAAGCAGGCAGATATAACGAGACTATTAGCGAATACGACCAAAAAATTAACGAATTGTTATTTGCTTTCTCAACGGATAGTGGTTCGCTCAATACTTACAAGGGATATCTAATTAAACCTAAGGTTGATACTGGTAGCGAACAATACGTTGAAACCTTTGCCGAAGCAGGTAGACAGTTACTACAACAAGGTAAAGAAAACGGGCAAAGCTACGTTATCGTTGCATCTGATTATGGTTATCACGTAATGTTCTTCTCTGCAATATACGAAGCAACCGGAGAGTTGTATGCAAATCTAACCGATTTCTTAAACAAAGAGCAATACGACCTTGACGGTAAAGCAAATTGGGAAGAATACTATAGCGCAATGATGGCTGACTTCTTCGAATGGGAAGACACCGAAAACTATTTATATGTATTACAAAATGCTGCAGTTTCTTCAAAAGTAACTAGTGCATATAACAAATATATTTCAGCATTAGTAGCCAAGTGTCGCCACGAAGAAAGTGGAAAGGTAGTTATCAACGAAGATTCTTACAAAGATTTGATAAAGTAATTAAGAACAAATAGAAGAGGGCAAAACCACGAGTTTTGCCCTTACTTTATGAAAAAGGAATAAATATACTAAAAACATAAAAATGATTTTATACTTAGATACCGAAACTACCGGACTTAATCCCGGTCAAATATGTCAACTATCTTACGTTATTCAAGAAGGGGGCAAGGCATGCGCAAAGAATTTCTTCTTCAGCGTAGATTACGTGGAATATAGCGCACTTGCAGTTCACGGCTTTTCGACTGAAATTTTAGACCGTCTTTCTGGTGGAAAAGGTTTTGAAAGTTTTATAGACGAGATAGAAAACGATTTTAATAACGCTAGCGTGGTTTGCGCGCATAACACCTCTTTTGACTTTAAGTTTCTACGCAAAGAGTTTGAAAGATGTGGTAGGGAGTTTTTACCTAAAGCCGATTTTTGCACTATGAAAAAATCCGTTTTATCGTGCAAGTTAATTCGCTCTAATAGTGGTGGATATAAATATCCTAGATTAAACGAACTTTGCGCTCATTTAGGAATTACGGAGGGGGAAATTCAACACTTTTGCAAAAAGCTATTTGGTGGAGAGGCAGGCTACCACGACGCTAGATTTGATACTACGGCAGTATTTCTTGCCGTTAATAAAGGCGTGAACGTTATACCCGAATTTGAAATACTGAAGGAGATTTTATAATGAAAACTGAAATGCACACTCACTCACAAGGTGCAAGCGTTTGCGCAGACGTTACTGATAAACAGTTTATAGACCAAATGCTAAACAGCGACGTGCAAGCCTTTGTTTTAGTAAATCACATAAATTCTGCCTTTAGAACTTATCCAGGGCAAACGTATAAAGAAAAAATTGATTACTACTTATCTCGTTTCGACGACCTTAAAGCGCTTGCGAATAGCGTGGGGATAAAAGTATTTTTAGGCGCAGAAATTGTTGCCTTAACAGATGATGGACAGCATCAAGAGTTTATCCTTTTAGGATTTGATAGAAAATTTTTATACGAACACGAATTAGTAAATAAATATGACCAACAAGGGCTTTTCGAACTTGCCACTAAAAATGGTTTGTTCATGTATCAAACTCACCCCTTTAGAGTTGGTGAAAAACTAGGCAACCCTAAATTTATGCATGGGGCAGAGGCGTTTAACGGACATTATCATCACGACAATAATAACGAAAAAACGCTAGAATTTTGTGAAAAGCATTCACTTATAAAACTTGTGGGAAATGATTATCATCATTATAATCAACCATTGGTGGGATATGCTAACCTTCCTGATTATATAGAAAATGAAAGGCAACTTGCTAGATATTTATTAAATAATCAACCACAAATTTATTTTGACCAAGAAAAGTGCTTGTTTGAAAGACAAAAATACATTGAAGAAAAAAGGAGTGCGAAATAATGAATTTTATAGACGTTTTAATAACCGTAGCATTCTTATTAGTATTAATGGTTCCGGGTTTTATCTTAGTTAAGTGTAAAATGCTTAACGATTCGGTGCAAGGTGGTTTTTCCACTATGGTTTTATACGTTTGCCAACCTGCGTTAATGCTTATGGCATTCCAAAATAAGGAATATTCCCCAGAGTTAGCGTCTAATATGCTAATCGTTGCAGGGCTTGCCTTGTTGTTGCACGGCGTAATGATAGCTTTTATGATGCTTGCGTTTAGAAATAAATCTAAATCGGCAAAGATAAATTGTTTAAGGTTTGCTAGTGTGTTTGGTAATTGTGGATATATGGGATTACCATTCTTACAATCGCTATTTGGATATAACCCAGCATATCTTGCCGAAGTTTTAATCTATGGTGGCGTGGTAATCGTTATATTTAATATCTTAACTTGGTCGGTCGGCGTATTTATGATGACGGGTGATAAAAAGCAAATCAATATAAAAAATATGCTTGTAAACCCAACGGTAATTTCCTTAATCATAGCAGTATTAATGTTCTTTACTATTCAAAAGCCGTTAGTTGCTATTTTCCCTGAAAGCAGTTTTGGTGATAAGGTCTTTACGGGATTAAGCAAATCTATAAACTTCCTTGCCGAAATGGTTACTCCACTCGCAATGACCGTTTTAGGTATGAGAATAGCAAAAGTAAACCTAAAAACCCTATTTATGGATAAATGGGCATACGTTAACGTTCTTAACAAACTAGTTTTAATGGGCATTATTGCAATTCTAGTGGTAGCGTGGTTACCTATATCTAATATAATTAAATACACGTTATTTTTCTTATTATGTATGCCAAGCGCAAACAACACCGTCTTATTTGCCGTTAACTTTGGTGGAGATGCCGAAGCCGGCTCGGTATTCGTGCTATTATCAACCTTACTTTCAATACTAACTATTCCTTTAATGTTCCTAGTAATGAATGGATTATTTGGTATTCCAATCTAGTATAAATAAAAAGCCAAAGCCTTGTGCTTTGGCGAATAGGGGTATCGCCAAGCGGTAAGGCACTGGCCTCTGACTCCAGTATTCGTAGGTTCGAATCCTGCTACCCCTGCCACACGATAAACACCCTGTATGGGTGTTTTTTTGTGTGGCAGGGGTGGTAGATTGATTAGGTTCTATGGTTCGCCCGTCAATGATGGGCAAACTAAGATGGGGCAAGGGCTCGGTAGCGTAAGCAGACGAGTATCCTGCTACCCCCGCCACATAAAGATGACCTAATCCGTAGATTAGGTCATCTTTTAGGTTAAGCAAATGCAGGATTTGAATTAGGAACATTTTACTGTATAAAAAGACGGCTAGGAAATCCTAGCCGTTAATTTATTTTTTAATTATCATTTTTTGTTTGTTGTTTTCTTCGCCCCAAATAACTTCTAGTTCTACGTCAAGGTTACTTGTAAAGGTGATATTTGGTTTTTCATTTGCATTTGCTCTTTGCGCGCACATTAGCGTAAGTTCACCGTCTTTACCAAACGGATATTTTTCAACCCCATGCTTTTCAAGTAGGTTTACGTGCCATACTATTTTGTTATCGCTAGCGCTTGGCTTTATGCCGAACACGTATTCAAACAACACCGAAATAGGCGCAAGACCCGTCCAACCGACGAAGTCAGGTTTAGAGTAGTTTCCTCTGTCGGGTTTACCCATAACGGGTTCTGGGGCATAGTTTTCAAAAAGCGTGCCTTTTTGCTTATAAACTTCTACCACGGTGTTAAGGTAATCTACGCCAATCTCGTGGGCAAGTTGATGTTTACCATAGCCGTCTAGCCCTTTAAGCACCATATAGTTAGTTGGCGCCCAAACGCTACCACACCAATATTCGCCTAATGGGGAATAGTTTTTATCACTTCTAGATAGCGTAGGAACTCGTGTAGGCGTCTTAAACTCCTTTTCGTCGTTTAGATAGGCAATAAGTCTTTCGGCTCTATCCTTTGGCGCACAACCTGATAAAAGCGCCCAATATGCGCCTATATGACGCACTCCGTTGTGCTTTCCATTCTTCCAAAGGTCGTAGTAAAAGCCTGATGTTTCGTCCCAAAGTTTGTCGTTAATAATCTTTTCTAAAAGTTCTTTCTCTTCGGTAAGTTCATTAATAAATTCATTTCTACCAAGCAAGGTTGCCATGTTGATTAAGATGTTACAACTTAACAAGGCTTGCAAGCAAGTGTCCACCCAAATCATATGTCCGTGGCTAAATCTGTGGTCGTAGCCTTCACTTTGACGTGGAATATTATCCATTCCACATCCCCAACCGGTAGAAAAATAACTGCCGTCTTGCCAAGTGAAATGTTCCCTCATCCAACGGTGGTAAGCCATAAGTGGTGGAAAGACTTTGGCAAGTCTGTCTTTATCTCCAAAGTTAAGGTAATATTCCCATTCGCACCAAGGCATAACTTCTGGCCCCGTTGACGAAGGGTCGTATCTAGTAAATCGGTCGGTGCCGAATTCTTCGCTAATAACACGGCAAATATATCCGTCTTTATGTTGATGCGAATAAAAGTTGTCAAGAGTTTTTTGGAAAGGGAATATCCTATCTGCATACTTTCCAAACATAAGCATAAAGCAAGAATCCCACATAAAGATATGGTTATTAAACGCAGCGTCTATAAAGTTAGAAACGAAATTAGTTCCTTCTACGGGCTTTTTAAGGTTTTTAAAAGCAAGTTCCCACGCCTTGTAATAAGTGTCTATATGCGCTTGATGCCCTTCCCAAATAGGACTAGGGAGTTTATCCTTAACGTCCTTAAAAAGTGGCAAAGGGGAATCTTCTATGGGCTTATTAAGAAAGGTGTTTTCACTAACCAACGGACATTCCGTTATGGTTATTTCAGCATTTTGACGAAATTTATACATAGTTTAATCCTTTTAATCTTTACTAGTTTATTGTAACACGGCTAGAAGATAAATGCAATAATTAAAAAAAGAAAACTCGACTATCATAGTCGAGTTTTTAGGGTTTTATTTTTAATCGTTAATTTTAGTTTTGTTTTGGTTCGGTCATCTTGAATGGGTCTAGTATTTCGTCTAATTCTTTTTCGTTTAACAAGCCGTATTTTACCACCAAATCCCTAATCTTAATGTTTGTTGCAAGAGATTCTTTTGCTATTTCAGCAGCCTTCTTGTAGCCGATATAAGGGCAAAGAGCAGTAACAACGCCAACACTCTTATCAAGTAAGTTTTGGCAATGTTCTTTATTGGCAACGATACCTTTAATGCAGTTTTTATTTAAGGTATCCATAGCGTTGGCTAAGCAGGTTAAAGATTCAAATAGTTTGTAGAAGATAACAGGCTCGAAAGCGTTAAGCTCAAGTTGACCACCTTCAGACGCCATGCTAATAGTAACGTCGTTACCGATAACGGCAAAAGCAACTTGAGAAACAACTTCAGGGATAACAGGGTTAACCTTGCCAGGCATAATAGAAGAGCCGTTTTGCATTGCAGGTAGGGTAATTTCTTCTAGTCCCGTTTTTGGACCACTAGACATTAGTCGTAAGTCGTTGCTAATTTTTGAAAGGTTAATGCTCATAGTTTTAAGACAACTAGAAACACTTGCAAAACAATCTACGTTTTGGGTAGCGTCGATAAGGTCGTTAGCCTTAACCATTTCAAAACCTGTAATTTTAGAAAGTTCGCCGGCAATGTTGTCAAGGTATTTCTTACTTACGTTAACAGCCGTGCCGATAGCCGAGCCACCTAGGTTAATAGAATGCATTTCTTTAAGCACGTATTCAACTCTTCCGTAATCTCTTTTAAGTGCAGATGCATAAGCATTGAATTCTTGACCTAAACGAATAGGAACGGCGTCTTCAAGTTGAGTTCTACCCATCTTAATAACGTTGTTAAACTCTTTTGATTTTTCGACAAGAACGTCTATTAAACTCTTTAGGTTTTTTAGAAGTTTTTGACTTAACTCTAGAACGGTAAGTTTTCCAGCAGTAGGAATAACGTCGTTAGTAGATTGCGCCATATTAACGTGGTCGTTAGGGTGGCAAAGGGTATATTCGCCTTTAACACCACCAAGAATTTCGCTTGCTCTGTTTGCGATAACTTCGTTAACGTTCATGTTAACGGTAGTGCCTGCACCACCTTGAATAGCGTCGCTAATAAATTGGTCTAGCAACTTACCCTCAAGAATTTCGTCGCACGCTTTTACGATAGCGTCGGCAATGTCTTTTTTAAGCGTTTTTGCGCTTAGGTTAACGATTGCCGCAGCTTTTTTAATCTTTACGATATTTTTAATAAACGTTAAATTCATTAAATTACCCGTAATAAAAAAGTTGTCGTGTCCACGTTTACTTTGAACGCCGTAATAGGCGTCGATAGGAATTTGTAAACTGCCAATAGAATCGCTTTCCATTCTGTAATTCATAGGTTTAATACCTCTTAAAGAATAATTTTTCTTAATATTAACACCCTTAAATGCCGATTGTCAATTTATAAGCGATTTTATCAAAAATATTTACTATTATAAATTATTAAGGCCTAAAACTTAATAAAAATAAACAAAAAGCCTAAAAATATTTATTTATATAAAGCGAAGGTTAAACAACGCATTGACTTTATTGGAAAATTAAAGTATAATACAAAAGAATTAAGTGTTTAAGGAGAAACGTATGGCTAAAAAATATTATGCTACTATAACTCTTACCAACGATAAGAAAATTAATTTATGTTTAGATAGTGCCGTTGCGCCAAAAAGCGTAGAACAATTCGTAACGCTCGCTAAAAAAGATTTTTACAACGGAACTATCTTCCACAGAATTATAGATAATTTTATGATTCAAACGGGTGGATACAAAATAGAGAATAATTCGCTTATGGAAATGGATGAAGTTGCGCCAATTCAAGGTGAATTTGCCTCAAACGGATTTAAGGAAAACACCCTTTCTCACGACGTAGGCGTTATTTCTATGGCAAGAACTAGCGACAAGAATTCAGCGACTTCTCAATTTTTCATTTGTTCTGCAAAATGTAATTGGTTAGACGGCGAATACGCTGCATTCGGCTATGCCGTAGACCAAGAAAGCAAGGACGTTGTAAGAGAAGTCGCAAAAACTCCAACCTATGCGCCACACCCAGCTTTTAGCGACTTCCCACAAGAGCCTATTGGCATTAAACAAGTTGAAATCACTAAAGAAGAAGACTAGTTAACGTATTAACAAGACGTGTGCCCGAAAAGGTTTTATCCTTTTCGGGCTTTCTTATTATTAAAATGATTATTGTTAAGTAAATTACTCATACTTAAAGAGAAATGATTAAACGGAGCGTAATTTTTTGTATAATTTTAGCATCGTGCGTGTTGTTTTGCATTTTCGGGTGCTTGTCGGTGCATGCTCAAAACGCAAAAGCAATGCCCTTTTACGACTTAAAACCGGAGTATATAGGGTTAAGGGCAGAGTTTAGCACAAGCTATTCAAAATCGGCAAGCGAGAGAAAGAGTAATATAGCCTTAGCCGTAAAGTCGCTTAACAACACTTTCGTAGACGTCGGTGGGGAATTTTCATTTAATAGGACGGTAGGTCCAAGAACGGAGAAAAGAGGATATAAAACGGCTAAAATAATTTTAAACGGCAAGTTTACCGACGGAGTTGGTGGTGGAGTTTGTCAAGTTTCAACAACGCTGTATAACGCCGTGTTGCTTGCTGGGTTAAAGGTAACCGAATACCACGCACATAGTTTGCCCGTTAGTTACGTAGCGCCATCATTTGACGCAATGGTTAATTCAGGGAGCGCCGATTTAAGGTTTATAAACGATACGCATAACCCGATAATAATAGGAGCGACGGCAGACGGAGATAAGATAAGAATTCGTATATTTGGTGAGGGTATGAAAGAGAAATATATAAGGCAAAGCGATATTTTGGAATACATTGAGCCACCGAAGGAAGAAATTATTTACGATGATAATTTAGAATATCCCGAACTATACGAGGGGGAAAGTAAATGGTTGCAATATGGAAAGCAGGGATATAGAAGTAAAGGCACGCTTATCAAGGTTATAGACGGAAAAGAGGTAGAGCGAAGGGTTATAAGGAAAGATAAGTATTTGGCGAGTAGAGGAGTTATAATTTACGGAAAGGCTATTCCACCTATGGAAATAGGGAAAGAGGAAGAGTTAACGGAAATTATAAACGAAGGTCTTTGCGCAGAACAGGTAAAAAAGAGAGATAAAAGTAATATAAAAGCAGAAAATTTGTCAAGGATATAAAAAATATTAAAAAAGCCTTTGACAAAAGTATAAATTTATGATAACATAACAAGGCATTGAAGGAATTTAATGCCTTGAGATATTATAAAAGCAAGAAAGCTTAAGCACAATGGAGAAATACCCAAGTGGCTCAAGGTCGCCAAGGCGCCGGCTCCAAGCATAGCTTGTTCGCGACTTTGGCTACAAACAGTTTACCAAACTGTTTGCTTAACGCTTCGTCCCCCTGCTTCGGTTCCCTTAGCAGTGGAGCGATAACATAATTTAATAATAGAAAGTAAAATAACTTTAAGCTATGGAGAAATACCCAAGTGGCTCAAGGGGCTCCCCTGCTAAGGGAGTAGTACGTTTATAGCGTAGCATGGGTTCAAATCCCATTTTCTCCGCCAACAAAAGGCACCCAAACGGGTGTCTTTTTGCGTGGCGAAAAAGAGAAAGTGGGATTTGAATTAAGGAGAAAATTTGCCCAGCAAATTTCCCGTAGGGTAAACAGTCCAGTGGACTGTTTATCGGGTATGGTCGCACAGGCGAAAATCCCATTTTCTCCGCTATTAGAGACCTAATCCGAACCTTATAATCGGGTTAGGTTTTTTATTTTTTAAATTTTCAAAAAACTTTTCAAATATGACATATGTTGTCATGATTGTAAGTTATAATGTGGTTGTAAATGAGGAGGTTTACTATGAAAATAAAAAAATTACGTTTTGAAAATCACGTTTGGGAATGTATGAATCAAGGTGCAATAATTCACATTAACAAAAATGAAGATAGTAGCTATAGCGTTTCTTATGAAAAGAACGGCAAAAAACTAGAGTGTCAAATAACTGGGGAAAAGATTGAAAAATTAGAAAAAAAATTAAATAATCTTAATATTCATACTTGGGAAAATGAATATCGTGAACCCGTATTAGATGGCGAAACTTGGGAAATAGATGTTGTGTTCGTTAATAATGAAGAAAAAACTATTCAAGGCTTTAATGGATATCCAGATAATTGGAAGCAATTTTTATATCTATATTATTGGGTTGCTCAATGTTGCGAAGAAACAGAAGTCGTTGACGTATCAAAGCCTGTAAACACCGATAATGATACTGCATATGATTGGTGGGAACTTGATAAAAAATTTGAATTATTAGACCAAGAAACTATTTCAAAAATGACAGGCACAGGTAGTGGCTTGAAAAGAAAATAATGTTCGGATTTCAAAGCTAACTCTCCGCCAAGAGCGATTCTATTTAAACCCAAACAGAGTCGTTTTTTCTATTACTATAATTAAATACATTTTCGTAAAAGGAAATGCAGGGATAATCTTTGATTTTGACCGAATGAAACACTAAAGTTCATGTTAGAAATATAATATTGATAGTTTGCAATAGAAAATAACATTGCAATTATTTATTAGGTATGGTATAATTAAAAAAAAGAAATGTCATCAAATAGGTAATCATGGTTCAAAAGCATTTAACATATCAAGAAATGACAAACTATGGCTGTTTTTATACACCACAAATGTTTGTTAATGACTTGATAGAAAAAATTAAATATAATATTGAAAACTATAATGAGTTTGTTTTTTTGGATTCATCTAGTGGATATGGCTCATTTTTATCTTCATTGCCAGAAGTTAAAACAATCGGTTGTGATATTGATGAAAAAGCAGTTGAAATCGCCAAATCAAAAGATAAACAAAGTAAATACTTTTGTCTTAACACACTATCTAATTTTTCAAGAAAATCTATTTCAATAACTGATAATGAAAAACTTATAGTCATTGGCAATCCACCATATAATGATACCACTTCAAAAGTTAAACAAGAATTAAAAAATGAAAAACCCTGTGAAATTGATGTGGATTTAAAAACTAGAGACCTTGGAATCTCTTTTATGTTGTCATACAATAAATTAAAGGCTGATTATGTTGCAATTTTACATCCACTTTCTTACATGATTAAAAAGGCAAACTATGATTTATTAAAGCCCTTTTATGATAACTATATACTAGTTGACCACTCAATAATTAGCAGTCAAGAATTCAGTATGACTTCAAAAACCAAGGGCTTCCCTATTATTATAGCCTTGTATAAGCGAGATGATAAAGGATTGTCTTTTGGTGGAATACAAAGTTTAGAATTTCATACAATTACTAACCAAAAATTCTCTTTAAAAAAGGATTCAATAAAAAATTATCTTTCTAAATATCCTTCTAAACATAAGATACACAAAAATGAAGATATACTTTTTTTCACAATGAGAGATATTAATGCGTTAAATAGAAGCAGAACATTTATTCAAGAATATAGTGACAATTCTATTATAATTGATAAAGCTAAATTTGCATATTATTGTTATGTTGATGTGTTCAAAAGATATATTCACAAATTACCATTTTATTACGGAAATATTGAT
>JAZRSF010000001.1:0-43241 GCA_045651365.1 Christensenellaceae bacterium | reverse complement strand
AGCCCTAGGTGTTGAAGAAGCGCTAGCGCACGGCTCAATTAGGTTTTCGTTTGGTAAACACAATACGATAGAACAAATAGATTATGCAGTGGAAGAATTGAAGGCTATAATACAAAGACTTCGTGAAATGTCACCACTATTTAAGTTACAAGGAGATATGAAAAATGTATAGCGAAAAGGTAATGGAAGCATTTAAGAACCCAAAAAACGTGGGTGAAATAGAAAATCCAGACGGGTCTGGTACGGTTGGTAACGCATCTTGTGGCGACATTATGCAAATTACGTTGAGAATAGTTGACGACGTTATCGTTGACGCTAAGTTCAAAACTTTTGGTTGCGCTGCAGCCATTGCTACAAGTTCAACTGCAACCGAAATGGTAAAGGGAATGACCATTAAAGAAGCGCTAGAAGTAACCAACAAAAAAGTAGTTGAAACTTTAGGTGGTCTTCCTGCTCAAAAACTACACTGCTCGGTATTAGCCGAAGAGGCTATTAAGAAGGCTATTGAAAACTACCTATCTAAAAAGAAATAAACTTCGTGTGGCGTCGTTAACTGATTCGCCAAAACAACCCCAATGACCAAAAAGGTCTATTGTGTCTGTTTTGGCTCTCGAGCCTAGCCACTCTCGTTTCTTTCTTTTTAGAATACAAAATAAACTTCGCAATACTGCGTTTCTGGTCTTCGTGATTGACCTTGATGACCAATAAGGTCTATCAATTCCAATCACTTGACCGAGCCTTGTCTTGCTCGTTTCTTTCTCTTTAGATAAAAAGGAATAAACTTCGCAATACTGCGTTAACTGCTTAGTGTTTTGACATTTCTCAAGTTGATGCCTCTTTCGACAATGAAATTATTCTAATCTATAAAAAGGCATAGTAACTATTTTTCATAAAAATCATTAAGTCGGCAATTAGCCGACTTTTTGAATATTTTAAAATATTTTCCCCATAATATCCTTAAAGGGGGATTTACTATGGATGACAAATTTTTTTTCGGTGTGGTTTTAGGAATGCTTGGTGGTGCAGTTTTAGCAACTAATTCAGCCAAGGCTAGACAACTTGTCAAAGACGGACAAGAAGAAGTTTCTAAAAAAGTTACCGAGATGACAAAACCTAAAACTCAATCCTCTAAAAAATAATTGTAGGCAGGGCGTTTGCTCTGCCGATTTTTTTCAAAAAGCCTTGATTTATAATGCGATTGTGTGTTACAATAACCGAGTGGAAAGATATTTGTGTTTAGACATTGGGGATAAGAGAATTGGCGTTGCCGTTTCAGACCCCTTTAATTCTTATTCCTTGCCGGTGGAAACATACCACCGTAAAAACTTAAAGACCGACCTACTAAAAGTTGCTGAATACGTTAAGCAAAAAGGCATAACCGTTTTGGTGTGTGGACTTCCCGTAAATTTCGACGGAACGCCTTCTATTCAAACACAGCGTGCGCAATATTTTATCGATAGGCTAGGTGAAAATCTCTCGGTAAAAATCGTTTCGGTTGACGAAAGGTGTTCTACCTGTGAGGCTGAAGAAGTTTTAATCGGGCAAGGCAAGTCTAGAGAAGAAAGGAAATCTTGCGTGGACGCTTTGGCGGCTGCTACTATTCTACAAGGTTATCTAAATCAAATAAATAAAAAGAAAATATAACACATATAAGGAGATATATTATGAGCGAAAAAGAAAAGAAATGTACTTGTGGTTGCGACGAGCACGGACACGACTGCGATTGTGGTTGCGACCACGACGACGATATCGTTGAACTTACCACCGACGACGGAAAAAAATTAAAGTTCTACTTCGTTGGAACTATCGAATACAAAGGTAAAAACTATTCTGCGTTCGAGCCTGCTGAACAAATGGAAGGCATTGAAGACGACGACCTTATCATTTTCGAACTTGCTGGCGACGACGAAGAAACTTGCGACCTTCTCCCTGTAGAAGACGAAGCATTACTCGACGAAGTATTCGAAGAATTCTGCCGTGTATTAGAGGAAGAAGAACTTGCTGAAGAAGCAATGGAACTAGAACCAGAAGATAACTAATTAAGGCTATCTAACACGCCTAATTGATTTTGATGGAAAAACTAAAAAACAAACAACACGCCCGGGGCCCTTGCCTCGGGCGTTTATCTTTATTTGATGCGATTCGTCATGTTGAGACGGACTTTTTTAATGGCAAAACGAAACATCTAGTATTTTTGAGATTCTTCTGCTACGCTCAGAATGACAAGTGCGTATGCCGTCGTCCTGAGAAGGGCACAAAAAAATGCAATCTAAGGACCTAAAAAGAAGATTCTTAGATTGTCCGTTTAGTAGGTATCGTCGCTTCTCCGTTAACACTACGAAGGCGTATGCCCATCAACGTATGCTCGGCAAAGGCGTCCAGAATGACAAAATAAAAAACGGTTTTTACAAAGGCAAAAACCGTTTAATTATATATTAATCTTATTTAAAAAATCTTAAAATTGCTTCGGCTGTGATTTTGTAGCCTGCTTCAAGCGAAGAGATAAGTATGTATTCTTCTCTTCTGTGTGCGCCTGCGCCAAGGTGGTTGCCTAGGCAAATCGCAGGTATTCCTAGCGACATTGGAATATTGCAGTCGGTAGACGCCTTTGTTGCTACGCAAGGAATTCCCGAATATTTTTGGCAAATTTCGATAGCGTCGTTAGTCATTTTTTCTAGTTTTTCCTTGTCTACTTCGCCACCACAAGGTCTTTCGCCAAGCAGGGTAATCTTAATCTCGGCTGTGCCTTTTGATTTTGCAACTTCAAGTGTTTTTTCGAAAAACTCTTGCATTTTAGCAAGGCATTCTTTATCGTCTGAACGATATTCGTAAAGCATTTTTGCGCTTTGCGCTATGGTGTTTACGCTTGTGCCACCTTCTACTATGCCCACGTTATAGGTGGTTTTGCTGTTTCCGTTTACAGGAACTTGGCATTTGTAAAGTTGGGTAATAAGTTCGCTCATTTCGGCAATGGCGTTAGGGTTGCCAAAGCCTTCGAAAGAGTGTCCACCTTTAGTTGTAAATTCAATCTCGTATCTATGCGAGCCTACGCATTTGTTAAATATCGCCCTATAAGAACTGTCGAAAGAGTAAAACTCGGTAATTCTTCCTTCAAAGTCTTTCATAAGTTGTCTTGTGCCTTTAAGGTTTCCAAGTCCCTCTTCGCAAGCGTTACAAACAAACAAAATTCCCCTATCGCTCTTAAGATTATTAACGATAGCGTATCTTGCAACCATCATCATTAAAACCACGCAAACGGTGTCGTCGCCTATTCCAGGGCAAGCCCAAACGTCTCCGTCCTTTTTTAGTGGCAATGGGGTGGTGTCAGGAAATACTACGTCGGTATGCGCTGTAAAAACCACTATATCCTTGCTGTCTTCACAATTATATGGAATAACAACGTTAAGCGCCTCGTCTATATAAGCGTTTTCCACACCATTTTTGATAAACCAATTCTTGCAAAATTCTGCACGTAGTTCTTCTTTTCCACTTGGCGCAGGAATTTGGCAAAGTTCTTCTAAAAGGTCAAGCATCTCTTGATGTGAGTTTTCTAAATACTTTAAAACGTCTTGAGATAAATTGTAACTCATAATATTCTCCTAATAAATCGGTAAACTTATTTTATCACATTAAAAAAAATAAGTAAATAAAAAACGGAAAAAGTTAGCCGTCTTTTTCCGTTTTTGAAACTAAAGTTTTAGTGTTCTTTTACTTATTTAAAAAATCTTCTTGGTCGTAAGCGCTAATTAGTGGTGGAACGTCTAAACCTTTCTTTCTATCGAAGTAGTTTTTAATAATCCTTACTAGTAATCCGCTTAAAATTACTAATGCAATAAGGTTAGGAATAGCCATTAAAGCATTGGTCATATCCGAAATTAACCATACGAAGTCAGAGCCTAGGTTTGCACCTGCGAAGAATGTTAACAAGCCTAAACCGATAATCATTAATAGGTAGATGATATTAAAGGTAAGTTTTGCGCCCTTTTGGTGATTCTTAAATAAATATTGCATAGCTTTTGCCCCGTATACTGCCCACGCTAGAATAGTAGAGAATGCAAATAATGGAAGAATGATGCTGTAGCAAATAGTTCCAAATAATCCTAGGGTTTTATTAAATGCGCCCATAGCAACTTCTGCGCCCTTGGTTCCCGTAACGCCTGAAGTTAGAACTAGTAGAGCAGTTAGAGTGCATACTATGAAGGTGTCGATAAACACTTCAAAAACTCCCCAAAGACCTTGTTCAACAGGTTCTTTAGTATCTGCAGTAGCGTGCGCAATAGATGCAGAACCCATACCTGCTTCGTTAGAGAAAATACCTCTTGCAA
This sequence comes from Christensenellaceae bacterium, assembly GCA_045651365.1. GTDB lineage: Bacteria > Bacillota > Clostridia > Christensenellales > Borkfalkiaceae > UBA1259. The sequence goes on along the minus strand of JAZRSF010000001.1, from coordinate 38,916 downwards.
AACCATAACGCATAGCAGACGCTATACCATATCCTGCAAAACCACCGAGCATTGACTTGGTAGAGAATGCAGAAGAGAAAATGCTAGCAAACGCTGCAGGAATAAAACTTGCATTCGCTATAATTAAGATTAGCGCTAAAATTAAGAAAAGAACAATCATAACGGGAACTAAAAGAGAGGTAACCTTACCGATACGCTTTATACCACCAATGATAACTAAAGCGGCAACTGCTACGATAATTAGTGCAGTAACCCAAGTAGGTATACTAAAGGCAGTATTCCAAGTAGATTGAATGGTATCTGCTTGAACAGAGCCCATACCGATTGCAGCGAGCATAGTAAAGATTGCGAATAAAATAGCAAGCCACTTTTGTTTAGTTCCGTTTTCTATGTAATACATAGGTCCACCTAAAAATTCGCCCTTGTTGTCCTTTTTACGGAAGAATAAACCTAAAGTAATTTCGCTAAACTTAGTAAACATACCGAAGAATGCAGAAATCCACATCCAAAATACTGCGCCGGGACCACCTGAAAGGATTGCCGTGGTAACACCAACTATATTTCCCGTGCCAACCGTGCCTGAAACGGCAGTTGAAAATGCCTCGAAAGGAGAAATGGCGTTAGGGTCTTTGGTTTTCTTATCTTGCGCTTTCATTTGTTTAACCGTGCCACCTACCGTGTGTTTTATGGTTAAACCGAACTTTCTAATTTGAAAGAACTTACTGCGAACAGAGAGTAGAATTCCGCTTAACAGAATTAAAACAATCATTGGAATACCCCAAAGGATATTTCCGTCTATCCAATTAAGGACGTTGTAAACAACTTGCATAAAAATGCCTCCTAAAAAATAAAAAAAGTTAAACCTAAAAAGGATTAACTCATACACAAAACAAACACCTACCACTTAAAAAGTGATAAGAATATAATTCTGTCCTTTTACCTGAGAGATTAGAGATTGTTAATCCCTTTGCCCCTTCGGTCCTCAATATATGAGTTTCTCCAGAACGCCGTCCGCTTACGGTCTTTGTTAAAAAACACCTGAGAGTGTTACTCCTTCGGTAGGGAAAAATCCACTTTTTCCGTAAGAATCAATCGGCATATTCAGTTTACCGTTTAAATATATCAAAATAAATCGATTAAAGCAAGCAAAAGTAGGGTAAAAGAATAAAAAATAGTAAAAAAATTTGCAAAAAAGGGGTAAAATCCTTGCGTTAAAAATCGCTTTATGTTATTATGTATAGGCTAAAAAATTCACACTCGAATTGCTTGTAGGCATTCGTGTTCTCGAAAATACACTTTTCATTCGGGAATGTTGCCTAGGATAAACGGGCGTCGAGGAGGAGAAACGGAGGAATTTATTATGGCAGTTATCACTATGAAACAGCTCCTTGAAACGGGAGTGCACTTTGGTCACCAAACCAGACGTTGGAACCCAAAAATGAAGAAGTATATCTTCGGCGAAAGAAACGGTATTCACGTAATCGACCTTGAAAAAACGGTTGATATTATCGAAAATCAAGTTTATCCTTTCATCGTAGAACAAGCTAAACAAGGCAAGAGCATACTCTTCGTAGGAACCAAGAAACAAGCTCAAGAAGCAATCAAAGAAGAAGCAGAAAGATGTGGACAATACTACATCAATTCTAGATGGTTAGGTGGCACTTTAACCAACTTCAAAACCATTAGAAGTAGAGTTGAAAGACTTAACAAGTTAAACAACATGGAAAAGATGGGCGAGTTCGACCTTCTTCCAAAGAAAGAAGTTATCGGTCTTAAAGCAGAAAGAGATAAGCTAGAAACCAACCTTGGTGGTATCAAGGAAATGAGAACTCTTCCAGGCGTTATGTTCGTTGTAGACCCTGACCAAGAAGATATCGCAGTTCTAGAAGCAAGAAAACTTCACATTCCAATCGTAGCAATTACCGATACTAACTGCGACCCAGACCTAGTAGACATTGCTATCCCTGGTAATGACGACGCTATTCGTGCAGTAAAACTAATCGCATCAGTTATTGCAGACGCTGTTATCGAGGCTAACCAAGGCGAACAAATGGAAGCAACCGAAGAAGTAAAAGAAGAAGTTGCTACCGACGCTGAATAATTTTTAAATATAATAAAAGGGAGATAATAATATGTTTACAAGTAAAGACGTTATGGAACTCCGTAAAAAGACGGGCGCAGGCGTTGCAGATTGTCAAAAAGCATTAAAAGAAACCGAAGGCAATATGGAAAAAGCAGTTGACCTTCTAAGAGAAAAGGGCATTGCTACTGCTGCTAAAAAGGCAAGCAGAATCGCTGCTGAAGGTATTGTATACGCATCAATCAACGGCAAGACCGGTGCATTAGTTGAAGTTAACTGTGAAACCGACTTCGTTGCAAAGGGCGACCAATATAAAGATTTCGTTAAGAGCGTTGCTGATTTCGTATGCGCTAACGAAGTTAAGGATATCGACGAATTAGTTGCTATCAAAAACGACGAAACTATCGCAGCAACTGCAAAAATCGGCGAAAAGATTTCTATCCGTCGTTTTGCTAAGTTTACTGCTGAAAACGGTATCGTAGAAAGTTACATCCACATGGGTGGTAAAGTAGGCGTTCTAGTAGAAATCGAAGGTTGTGATTGCGACGTTGCAAAAGAACTTGCTCACGACGTAGCGCTTCAAATCGCTGCTGCTAAGCCATTATACTTATGCGCAAGCGAAGTTCCAGCAGAAGTTTTAGAACACGAAAAAGAAATTTTAAGAGCGCAAGCACTTAACGAAGGAAAGCCTGCTGCTATCGTTGATAGAATGGTTGAAGGTAGAGTTAAGAAATATTACGACGAATTCTGTCTATTAAACCAAGCATTCGTTAAAGACCCAAGTCTAACCATTGAAAAGGTTGTAAAGGCTACTGGAGACAAGATGGGCAAAGCAGTTTCAGTTAAGAGATTCGTAAGATTCGAAATGGGCGAAGGTCTAGAAAAGAAATCAAACGACTTTGCTGCTGAAGTAGAAGCACAAATGAAGAAATAATTTCTTAATAAAAGAAGAAATAAAAACTCTCGATAACTTATCGAGAGTTTTTTGTTTTGATTTTAATCCGTGCTAGTCTTTTGATTTTTCTAATTTAACAAAGGATTCAGCCGTTAATTTGGTTGCCATAGAAAAACCTAGTGAAAATACTTTTTTTGCTACTTGTTCTGCAACAAATAATAAAGACTCGTCAAAAGTATCCATTAATTCGTATGGTAGCTTTTCATAAAAGTGGTTGTTTTTATTCAAAAATTCATTTTTAGCATTCCTTACGTCATCAACTATTCGATTTTTTTCGTAGCAAAGGTCAAAAACCTTATTAATAGTATCCATTTTTTAGAATTCTCCTTATAAATTAGTATATATTTTACTAGCATTGCACATATTTGTCAATAGGTGGTGCACATATTTAGTAAAATAGCAATATGAAATTCGGTGAAAATTTTAGAAAAATTAGAATATCTAATAATTTAACTCAAAAGCAGGTGGCAGATTTAATGGGGATAAGGCAGTCTAACGTAAGTGATTGGGAAGCCGACAAATCTCGCCCCGAATACGAACACTTGATTGAACTTGCAAAAATCTATGACATTAGTCTAGAAGAACTGTTAGGAATAGAATAATTGACATTAACTCTTGGCTTATAGCCGAGAGTTTTTTCATAGCTAAATATATATTTTTATAAAAAATTACAAATAAATTACACCTATGTTAAATCTTCTATGGACAAAACGCTTAAAAAGAGATATAATATATAAGATTAAAGCCGTTTGGCAAAAGGGAGAATGTTTTAATGCAAAAGGCAAAGTATAAAAGAGTTATTATTAAACTTTCAGGCGAAGCGCTCGCAGGCGAAAAGGGTAATGGTATTGACGAAAGTATTTTAGACGTCGTTACCGACGAAATTATCGCAGTTACTAAACTTGGCGTTCAAGTTGGAATTATCGTTGGTGGTGGAAACTTCTGGCGTGGTAGACAAGGTAGAGAAATGGACCGTTCTACTGCCGACCATATGGGTATGCTTGCAACCGTTATTAACGCTTTAGGTCTTCAAGACGCACTAGAAAGAAAAGGCGCTCCTACTAGAGTTCAAACTGCGCTTACCATCACTCGTGTTGCCGAACCTTATATTTTAAGAAAGGCTATGAGCCACTTAAATAAAAACAGAATTGTTATATTTGCTTGTGGAACGGGTAACCCTTACTTTACCACCGACACGGCTGCCGCTCTTCGTGCTGCTGAAATCGACGCTGAAGTTTTACTTCTTGCTAAAAACGTGGACGGCATTTACGATTCAGACCCTAAACTTAACCCTAACGCTAAAAAGTTAAAGGAAGTTTCTTACAAAGACTATATCGCTCAAGGCTTAAAGGCTATGGATACAACTGCCATCACCATTTGTATGGAAAACGAAATTCCTGTTTTAGCCTTTGGATTATTCGAGAAAGATTCGCTAGTTCGTGCAGTTACTGGCGACGACATAGGAACGATTATTAAGTAAGGTCTTATTGTTCATCTCGATTGTTTTTTGACGGAAAAACACTGCAAAATACTTCGTGTTTTTCTCGGGCTAATACCCTACGAGTATTAACCCTTAAAAGAACTCTCGTCTTTTTTGTGTTTACCTCGTCAAATCGCTAAACGCTAACCAATCGATTTTCACAATAATACCCCTTAGCGAGAATAAAAATCAACTGTTGTGTGTCAAAGCCTTAAAGACGAACAAATCAACTTTTTAAAAACTAAAATATTAATAAAAAATATATAATACCCCATCTTAAAACAAGGAGAATTATTATGGCTATAGAAAACGAACAATTTGAAATGCTTTTAATGGAAACCATTGAAAGAACTGAAAAAACTACTTCAAAACTTAACGCTGATTACCTTACCATTAGAGCAGGTAGGGCAAACCCTCATATTCTAGATAGAGTTTTAGTTGATTACTACGGAACTCCAACCCCAATTAACCAAGTTGGCAACATCTCGGTTGCAGAGGGTAGAATTTTAGTTATTGCACCTTGGGATGCGTCTATGCTAAAGGTTATCGAAAAACAAATTTTAGCAGATAATATCGGCATTACCCCTGTTAACGATGGCAAGGTTATCCGTCTCGTTTTCCCTGTTCTTACCGAGGAAAGAAGAAAGGAACTCGTTAAGCAAACCAAGAAAATGGCAGAAGATTCTAAAGTTGCAGTTCGTAACATTCGTAGAGATGCTATGGACACATTAAAGAAAATGAAAAACAATAAAGAACTTTCTGAAGACGAACACGCTACTTGTGAAAAGGAAATAGACAAACTTATTAGCGAATGTATCGATAAACTTGACAAACTTTCTGCTGATAAAGAAAAGGATATTTTATCTGTATAATGGAAAAGGTAATTCCAAAGCACGTTGGCATCATTATGGATGGCAACGGAAGATGGGCAAAACTCCGTGGCAAAGAACGTTCTTACGGGCATAAAATCGGCTCTAACAACGTTGAAAAGATAGTTGCGCACGCATTCAAAAGCGGGGTAACTGCCCTTTCTTTATACGCTTTTTCTTCGGAAAATTGGTCTAGACCAAAAGCTGAAGTCGACGAACTTATGCGCCTACTTAAGGTGTATTTCAAAAAGTTTATTGGTAAAATTCTAAAAAACGATATTCGTCTTATGGTCATGGGCGACCTTTCTGTTTTAGATAACGAACTTCAAAAGGTTATAGGCGAGGCTATCGAAAAATCTAGCACTAACACGGGTGCAACCTTAAATATCGCGCTAAACTATGGTGGTAGGCAAGAGGTTGTTCGTGCAGTAAATAGTCTTTTACAAGATGGCAAGGAAATTTCCGTTGATAGCATTTCTAGCCGTCTTTATACGGCCGAAATTGGCGAGCCCGACCTTATCATTAGAACGGGTGGGGAATTAAGGCTTTCTAACTTTATGCTCTATCAAGGGGCGTATAGCGAACTTTATTTTACCGACGTATTGTGGCCTGACTTTAACGCCGACGAGTTCGATAAAGCATTAGAAGAATTTGGAAAACGCAACCGTAGATACGGCAACGTTTAAGTAGGTAAATATGAAAATTAGAGTTATAAGTGGCACGGTGTTCGTAGCAATAATAACGGGATTTTTTCTTCTCCGTGAATTTGTAGACGCTCGCTTATTTAGTATTTTATTATGGTTTTTCTCGGCTGTTGGCGCGTTTGAAATGGCTCGTGCAGCTATCCCGAGAACGGGAAAGACCGTCGCTATAATTTCCACTATTTTAGGCACCTTAGTAGTTCCTGCTTTTTGTATTATCGAATATTTTGTAAAGCAAGGCTATGGCGTTTTGTTTGCCGGCATAGTTATGCTTTTAACTCTACTTATAAACGTAGTAATTTTATCGCAAAACAAAACTCGTAAATCTAATTACTTTTTTGCCGTGCTAGATGCCCTTTATCCATCTATTTTTATAGTGGTGATGCTTTTAATCAACTCTCTAGCAGGAGTTAAAGGCTTTGTCGCAATGCTTTTAACCTTTGTTATAGCCCCTTTTAGCGATACCTTTGCATACTTTGTGGGAAGTTTATTAAAAGGTCCAAAGATGTGTCCTAAATTAAGCCCTAAGAAAACTTGGTCGGGTGCTATTGGTGGAACGCTTGGTGGAGCGCTAGGTAGTGTTTTGGTTTTTCTAATTTTCGGCAAAACTTTAGGTGGAAATTTCACGTGGTTAGCCTTTTTAGTTCTAGGATTATTCACAGCCGTAGCAACTATTATTGGCGACCTATTTGAAAGTGCTATAAAACGTAAACTAGGTATTAAAGATATGGGTAAGATTATGCCAGGACACGGTGGCGTGCTAGATAGAATAGACGGCATTACCTTTGCCTCGGTAGTAATTTACATATTCTTTATCGTGCTTAATATGTTATGAAAAAAATTGCTCTTATTGGAAGCACTGGCTCGATAGGCGTTCAAACGCTTAACGTTGTCCGTAGAAATCCAGAAAAATTTAAAATCGTATCGTTGGCAGCTGGTAGTAATAGCGATTTGCTAAAAAAACAAATGAAAGAATTTTCTCCTGCCGTTGCCACAATGCAAAACTTTGCCGATTGGACTAACGAGTTTAGCCAAACGGATTTTTTCTTTGGCGAAAACGCATTTACTAACGCCGTTATAGACGACGCTGATATAGTTGTCGTTGCGCTAGTTGGTTTTAAGGGCATTATCGCCGTTTTACAAGCCATCAAGCGTGGCAAGGATATTGCACTTGCAAACAAAGAAAGTTTAGTTGTCGGTGGCGACCTCGTTATGAGATTAGCAAAAGAAAAGGGCGTTAATATCTATCCAATAGATAGCGAACATTCGGCAATATGGCAAGCACTCTCATTCGACTTTAACAAGCCGTTTAACAAAATTATTCTAACGGCAAGTGGTGGGGCGTTTAGAGATTTAACCAAAACAGAACTAGAAAAAGTTACTGCTAAAGACGCATTAAAACACCCAAATTGGCTTATGGGCAACAAAATTACCGTCGATTGTGCCTCGCTTGTCAACAAAGCCTTTGAAGTTATAGAGGCAAAATGGCTTTATAATACAACTTTTGACAAAATAGACGTTATTATTCATAGGGAAAGTATCATACACTCTATGGTAGAGTATTTAGACGGCTCGGTTATATCGCAAATGAGTTATCCAACTATGGAAATTCCAATCGCGCTTGCGCTAGAGCCAAACGCTAGGCTAACTTCTAACGTTAAATATTTAGATTTTGCAAGTCTTAAAAATCTTTCGTTTAGCGAGGTGGATAAAGACAAATACCCTTGCTTTGATTTAGTTGTTGAAGCAGGCAAAAAGGGTGGCTGTTATCCAGCCGTAGCAAACGGCGCTAACGAAGTTGCAGTTTCATTATTCTTGCAAGATAAAATCAAGTTTAACGATATTTATAAAGCCATCTTCTATGCTCTTGAAAATTATAAGCAAACCCAAACGGGAACGTTTGAAAGTTATCAAGATGCCGATAGCTACGCAAGAAATTCCGTGTTGGAACTATTCAAGGTTTAATGAATTTATTATCTAGCTTTTCTACAATTGCATCTTACACAGGCTACGTTTTGTTAGCCCTGCTAGTATTGCTCGTTATGATAACCGTTCACGAATTCGGCCACTATATAACGGGCAAAATTTTCAATTTTAAAATAGACGAATTCGCCGTTGGTTTTGGCCCTAAACTTTATTCAAAGCAAAAAAAGAACGGCGAAGTTTTCTCTTTAAGGCTTATTCCCCTAGGTGGCTTTTGTGCTTTTAGTGGCGAGGACCAAGAAGTGCAAGACGAAAACGACTTTAATAATAAACCTGCTTGGCAACGCATAATCGTTTTAATATCTGGCGCATTAATGAATTACCTTTTAGCCGTTGTTTTAATTGCATTAATGTTCGGCATATATGGTCATTCTGCGCTTATGACCTACCACACCGACGGCGAAATTGCTGGTTTTAGCGAGGAGTATAGTTTTCAAGATAAGGATATTATAATCAAAGCCGAAGGAAAGAACGTCTATCTCGTAACCGACCTTATGGACGCTATCGAAGGTAAATCTCAAGGCGAAATAGTAGAATTTAAGATAGTTAGAGATAGAAAAGTTCAAAACGTTAAGATAAAACTTCGTGCCGATACAAATTTTTCTAACGTAGAAGACTTTACGGCGCTTTATGATGCCTTGGGAATAACCTATCAATTAAACGACGATGGTGAAGTAGCCACAAGTGGTTTATACGCAACGGGCGTGCGCTTTGGTTTTTTAACAACGATTGGCAGAAGTTTTGATTATTCTATTAAACTTGCAGGCACCATTTTTAAGATTTTAGGGCAACTCTTAACGGGTGCTTTGGGTATAAAAGCAATGGGTGGAACGGTAACCACTATATCCACAACGGCAACGGCTATTCAAGTGGGTGGGTTTAGAAATCTACTCAACATAGCGTCGTTTATAGGGGTAAATTTAGCCGTGTTTAATCTACTACCTATCCCTGCGCTTGACGGAGCGAGAGTAGTGTTTACTTCTATCGAATGGGTAAGGGGTAAGCCTATAAATAGAAAAATCGAAGGCATAATTCATATGGTAGGTCTAGTGTTGTTGCTTGCGTTTGCAGTGTTTGTCGACCTTCAACAATGCTTTTAGAAGGTATAATCAAAAATAATAGTAAATATCGAAAAACCCCTTAAAATCGTTTTCGTTTTACGGAAAATTGTGATAAAATAAGCAAGAAAAAACAGTTTGGAGGAAACTAATATGGCAATTAAAAACGCATATTTACTCGACTTATTACAAAGAGTAGAAAAAAGAAACCCTAACGAACCTGAATTTATTCAAGCAGTTACCGAAGTTTTTTCAACTTTAGAACCTGTTATTGAAAAAAGACAAGACCTTGTTGACGCAGGCGTTCTAGAAAGAATTGTAGAGCCTGAAAGACAAATCATTTTTAGAGTTCCTTGGGTAGACGACAATGGCAAATATCACGTTAACCGTGGCTACAGAATTCAATATAATTCTGCAATCGGCCCATACAAGGGTGGTATAAGACTTCACCCATCAGTTTGTCCATCAATTATGAAATTCCTTGGCTTTGAACAAGTTTTCAAAAACGCTCTTACCACTCTTCCAATGGGTGGCGCTAAGGGTGGTTGCGACTTTGACCCTAAAGGAAAAAGCGACAACGAAATTATGAACTTTTGTCAAAGTTTCATGACTGAACTTTATCGTCACGTTGGTGGCGACGTAGACGTTCCTGCTGGTGATATCGGCACGGGCGCAAGAGAAATCGGCTATATGTTCGGTCAATACAAAAGAATTAAAAACGAATACGTTGGCGTTCTAACTGGTAAAGGTTTAACTTATGGTGGTAGCCTTGCTAGAAAAGAAGCAACCGGTTTTGGTTTATGCTACTTTACCAACGAAATGTTACAAGCAAACGGCACTTCTTTCGAAGGAAAAACCGTTTTAGTATCAGGTTCTGGTAACGTTGCTATCTACGCTTGCCAAAAGGCAACCGAATACGGCGCTAAAGTTGTTGCTATGAGCGATAGCAACGGCTACATCTACGATAAAGACGGTATCGACCTAGATGCTGTTAAGCAAATTAAAGAAGTTGAAAGAAAGAGAATTAAGGAATATTTATCTTATCGTCCTAACGCTGAATACCACGAAGGATGTTCTGGTATTTGGACCATTCCTTGCGATATCGCTCTTCCTTGCGCAACTCAAAACGAAATCAACGGCGAAAGCGCTAAAATTCTAGTTAAAAACGGCTGTAAGGTAGTAAGCGAGGGTGCAAACATGCCTTCTACCCCAGAAGCAATCAACACCTATTTAGAAAACGGTCTATTATACGGACCAGCAAAAGCTGCAAACGCAGGTGGCGTTGCAACTTCTGGTTTAGAAATGACTCAAAACTCAATGAGACTTTCTTGGTCGTTTGAAGAAGTTGACGAAAAACTTCACGGCATCATGAAGAGTATCTTCAAAGCATGCGACAACGCTGCTAAAGAATACGGCATGCCAGGTAACTACATGGCAGGTGCAAACATTGCAGGATTCTTGAAGGTAGCAGAATCAATGAAAGCCCAAGGCAACGTATAGTCGTTTACGCAACTTGTTGTCGATATAGAAAGGCTGAAATACTTCACAATAATTCGTCAAAGCCCTAGATAAGATGTAAACTCTTATCGTCGGGCTTTTTCTTTTCTTGTTTGTATTTGAGCCTTTCTTTTTTTATCAACAAAAGTCGCTTCAACGCCTTTTTAAACTCATGAGGGTTTTTAATATGACTAAAACTGTCATATTTAGCATGGTAAAATATGTAAAAAGGTGGAAGAGGAATATGATTTTTTTAGACCAATTTAAGTTGCCAAGTCATGAAGAGGAAGATTTATTAATTGAGATGCAGCATGATATGAGTGAGGATGGTTTTACAGACAATGCTTATCCGTGTAATTTGTTTGTGCAAAAAAACTTATCTAGTCTAGATTTTAGGGAAGTTACAATTTTGTATGGTGGAAACGGTTCAGGTAAAAGCACTTTGCTGAATTTAATCACAAGAAAGTTGCAACTAAAGAGAGTTGCGCCATTTAATGGAAGTAATATATTTGATGCATACACTAAAAAATGCAAATACAAAATGGCGTTTGATGATGAAGGGGATTGTTTAAGAGTTCCAAATGGCAGTAGAATAATAACAAGTGATGACGTATTTGATTATATGCTTAACGTTAGGGTTAATAACAAAGATATATTTTCAAATGCAATACCAACTCGTGAGCTTCGAGAAGATATATTAAGAAATCCCATTAAAATGAGTAGTATGCAAGATTATGAAAGGTTGCGAGACCTAGTTCTTGCAAGGAAATTGAGTGCTAGGCAGTTCGTTTATCAAAAAAACGGGAAAGAAGTAAGACTTAATAGTAATGGAGAAACGGCGTTAAGGTTTTTTTATGAGAAATTGAAAGACGATACGTTGTTTTTACTTGACGAACCAGAGAATAGTTTGTCGCCTAAATTTCAAATTGAACTCGCCAATATGATAAGGGACATGTCAAAATATAGTGGCTGTCAATTCATAATAGCAACCCATTCACCGTTTATGTTGGCTATAGAAGGTGCCAAAATTTATGATTTAGACGAAGTTCCCGTAGGTGTAAAACCTTGGTGGGATTTAGAAAACCCTAAAATTTATTTTGATTTTTTTAATAAGTATAGAGAATTATTTATTAAAAAGACATAGTTAATATAAATAAAAAACACGCTTACTCGAGCGTGTTTTACGTTTAAAAGAATTATTTCCTAAATAAACATTTGGCAGTTTTTTTGTTGAGGGTTTTGGCGTTTTTATTTGTTATACTATAGTTACTCGAGTGAAAAATATTATTTAGGAGAATTATTATGAATACAGACAAAATTTACGCAGAACAAATAGCAAACGAATATGCACCAAAACAAACTTCAAAAGTTAAAGCATTAAAAAAATTAGATGCCAAGGCTAAAAATCCTGCAAGAATCTTTACCCTTACCTTTGGAATTATATCATCTCTAGTTTTAGGAACAGGTATGAGTTTTGCAATGGGAGTTATTGGCGCAGGAAATATATTATCTATGGGAATAGGTATTCTTGTAGGCTGTGTTGGAATTTTAGGGGTAAGTGTCAATTATCCAATTTATAAAAAGATGCTTACAAAATCAAAAAACAAGTATGCATCTGATATTATTAGACTAGCCAACGAAATAGCAAATGAAGAGTAATCACGAACACTCGCATTCAACTCTTATACAAAAATTTACAAAAGACTTTCACTTTAGAATAAAAGCCATCTTGCTTTTTACATTTGTTTTTAACGTAATTTATTCACTTTTTTTATTTGTGTCTAGTTGGATATACTCTTCTAGTTGGTTTTTGGTAATGTCGGTATATTATGCGCTGTTATCAATCGTGCGCATTTATACTTATTGCCGAACAAGTTCAACAAAACGAGAAATACAAAAAGTCGTTACTATGCGCAATTGTGGTTATTTGTTGTTTTTGCTTAATTTAGTTGTTTCAGTAATGATGTTTGTGTTAATTTATACTACAAGACAAGTTAAATATCACGAAATTATCGTTATAGCGCTTGCAACGTATACCTTTACCGATTTAACAATTGCCATTTTAAGCACTATTAAGTATATAAAGCGAAAAGATTACGATTATTCAACTATTAAAACCATTAGTTTAATTTCTTCAGTTGTTTCAATTGTTACGCTTACTAACATAATGCTTGCAACGTTTGGTGAGAGCAACGCCCAATTAAGAAGTATTATTTTACCCCTTTTGTGTAGTGTAGTTGCTATGTTAATATTGGCTAGTGCAATAATTATGATTATTAAATCAAATTCAAAATTAAGGATAATAAGAAATGAAAAGTAGCGAAAGTAAATATCTTTATACGGCAAAATTAATGAATCAAGCCTTAATAGAGATTTTAGAGAAAAAAGATATTGACTTTATCTCTATTACGGAAATAACTAAAAAGGCAGGGGTTAATCGTTCTACGTTCTATTTGCACTACGATAACGTTTACGACTTACTTGAGGAAACGATAGAAAATATAAACAAAGAGTTCGTAGATAGTTTCGTTATTAATTCGCCAATAAATATCCAATCAAAGGAAACGGCGTTTTTCTTAACCGAAGATTTTCTAATTCCTTACCTAAATTTTTGCAAAAGGAATAAGAGACTATTAAAATTAGTTCATCAAAAACCAACCCTTTTTCAAAACAAAAAAGCCTATAAAAAGATGTATGAAAAAATTTTTTATCCAGCAATTTCTCAATTCATAACAGAAGAAAACGAAAGGATTTATAAACTTGAATTCTTCACGCGAGGGGTTGTCGGTGTAATCAATAAGTGGATAGAACTAGATTGCAGGACAGAAATAGAAATAATAATTGATATTATAAAAAATTGTATTGGTTACAACTTCAATAAATAAATTTTTAAAATTAAAAAGGCTAACGAACTCGTTAGCCTTTTTTTGCTTTTTTATATCAATATATTTAGTAGCATATATAGTAACGGAATGGTTGCAACGGATAAAATAGTTGAACCTAAAGTGTAAACAACCGAGCCCTCGATATCGCCTTTGTTTTTATCGGCGAGTGGAGAGGCAAGCCCTGCAGTTGGCATTGCAAACGCTATAAACGTTCCTAAAATAACGTATTTGTTAATTATGTCTAAACCGATTGATTGTAAAACAAGTAGAATTGCAATTATTAGAACAGGGGTGGCAATTAGTTTTATAGACGCTGCGTAATACATTTTTCCACAAGTAAACACTTTCTTAAGGTCAACAGAACCCATTTTCATACCAAGTATAGTCATTGAAATAGGCGTTACTAAATTAGAAAAATGAGTGGTAAACGACAATACTTCTGGAACGACTTCGCATACGCCAGATAGGTTAACAACAACACCGATAGCAAAACCTAGTAAAACAGGGTTAGTTAAAAGTTTAACTACATTTAGTTTGGAGTTTCCACCGGAAATTGCGTAATCGCCAAGCGTAAGCATTGCAAGGTTTGTGATAATGTTAATAATTATTAAAACCATTAGCGCAGGAGAAGTAACTCCCAAAACTTCTAATGCTAGTGGAATTCCTAAAAATCCATTGTTAGAAAAGATAGAACAAAACCTTAACATTCCACGCTTTTTAGCGTTAAAGTCAACTACTTCTTGTGAAAGTTCGCCTTGAGCAAGACAATTACCTTCGATAAAGGAAATTGGTTTAGAAAGTAAAAACAAAATCAAGGTGTAGCCAATGCCGATTATGGCTGAAACGCCTAAAACTGCGAGCGAGCCTTTGTCGAAGGACACGTTGTTTATGGTGCTAGTCATTATAAAAAAGAACATAGCAACCGTGCAAAGAATTTTAGATAACGCTCCCGATTGTTCTTGCTTTAAAACCTTTGCTTTAACAAGTGCAAATCCAGGGATAGCGAGAGCCACGAACATAACTACTTTTCGTAGCATTATTATAAAAGCGTCCATACTTTCTCCTAAATGAAACTATGCGATTATTGTAAAATATTTGTAAAAAATTGTCAAGCAAACTAGCCTTTTCCATTATATAAAAAAAGCCTTACTAAATAGTAAGGCTTTAAGTTTAGCCAATTAGTCTTTTTCAGGAACAAAATTTTCAAAAATAATATTGTGGCATTTATCTTTTAGGGATAGTTGAACTTCCTTTGATTTAACCGTCCAAGCAAGCACCGTTTTGCCTTTTGTTTTGCGTTTTGGTTGTGGTAAGTCTTTGTATCTCATACTTATAAAGTCTGGCTTTATCAAAAAATTAAAAGTTAAGTGCTTAAGAACAAAACGGGTAAACCAAGGCTCGCCGTCTGCTTTACTGGTTCCTAAAATTCCACGAATAATAAATGGTGCAATTTTTCTAACCTTATTTATATAAAATGGGTTAAACGACTGAATTGCAAATTCTCCTTGATATTCGAAAAGTTCGTCTAAAACTCTTTCAACAATCATTTTATCGGGACAATTTTTTATCTCTATAAGCATAGGAACTTTGCCGTTAACTGCGTGCAAAACCTCTCTAAAAGTAGGAATTTTTTCATTCGAGCCATTTAGCCTTAACGAATCCAAATAAACGCTATCGTGGTCCCAAATATAACCATCAGCGCCCGTCATTCTTTTAAGCAAAGCGTCGTGAAAAGAATATAAAACCCCGTCTTTAGAAGAATAAAGGTCTATTTCAAGAGCATAGCCGTTCTCTACTGCATTTTTATACGCAGTTAAAGAATTTTCTATAATTTCATCACCCCAAAGTCCTCTGTGGGCAATAGGGGTAGTTTTTAGCCAATGATTATCGTCAATTCTCACAATTCACTCCTTAACAATACTTGCAAAAAAACAAGTATTAGTATATAATTAATATGATTATTTAATTATACAAGACAAGGAAGTTTATGTCAACGAATAAAGAAAATATAAGAAATTTTTGCATAGTAGCGCATATCGACCATGGTAAATCTACCTTGGCTGATAGACTTATGGAAAAAACGGGGCAAGTTTCCGAAAGGGATATGGAAGAGCAACTTTTAGACTCTATGGACCTAGAGCGTGAAAGGGGCATTACCATAAAGTTAACCCCTGTTAGAATGTTCTACAAAGCAAAAGACGGCAAGGAATATACCTTTAACCTTATCGACACCCCAGGTCACGTAGACTTTACTTATGAAGTTTCTCGTTCTCTAAAGGCGTGCGAAGGTGCAATTTTAATAGTAGATGCAACCCAAGGCGTTCAAGCGCAAACGTTAGCAAACGCATATCTTGCAATTGATAACGACCTAGAAATTATGCCCGTTATCAACAAAATGGATTTAGCGTCTGCTCGTCCTGACGAGGCTTGCGAAGAAATAGAAAACATTTTAGGCATTGAGGCTAGCGACGCTCCTAGAATTTCTGCAAAGAGTGGTCTTAATATAGAAGACGTTTTAGAACAAGTAATCGCTAAAATTCCTGCGCCACAAGGGGACGACAACGCTCCCTTAAAAGCGCTTATATTCGATAGTTTTTACGATAATTTCAAAGGCGTTATATGTTTCGTTAGAATTATGGACGGAATAGTTAAGGTAGGCACTAAAATTAAAACCTTTATGTCTAACAAAGAATTCGTCGTTACCGAAGTTGGCGTATTCTCGCCTAAAATGACGGCTAAAGATAGCCTTACTTCGGGTGAAGTAGGTTATATTGCCGCAAGCATTAAAAGCATTGAAGATACGGCAGTTGGCGATACTATTACCGACGTTAATAATCCAGCAGGCGAGCCACTTCCAGGTTATAAAAAGGCGCTCCCTATGGTGTTCTCTGGTGTGTTTCCACTAGACGGCAGTAATTTTAACGACCTTAAAGACGCATTGTTAAAGTTAAAACTTAACGACGCTGCATTGTCTATCGAACCAGATAACTCGGCAGCGTTAGGCTTTGGCTTCCGTTGTGGATTTTTAGGCTTACTACACATGGACGTTATTCAAGAGAGAATAGAGCGTGAATTCGACTTGCAAATTATAACGACTGCGCCATCTGTTTCTTATAAGGTTTATAAAACCGACGGCACGCAAATGATTGTGGAAAATCCAACTCACTTGCCACCAACAACTGAAATCGAATATATGGAAGAGCCTATTATTAAGGCTAGTATTTTCACCCCACCTGACTACGTTGGACCTATTATGGAACTTTGCCAGTTTAAGCGTGGCGTTTACAAGGATATGGTTTACCTTGATAAAACCCGTGTGGAAATGAAATACGAACTTCCACTTAACGAAATTATATACGACTTTTTTGATAGCCTTAAATCTAGAACCAAGGGCTATGCGTCGTTCGATTACGAACTTGCAGGATATCAAAAGAGCGACCTAGTAAAACTCGACCTACTTCTAAACGGAGATATGTGCGACGCGCTTTCTATAATCGTTCACAAAGACAAGGCATACGAGCGTGGCAGACAAATTGCTGAAAAACTTAAAGACGTTATTCCACGTCAAATGTTTGAAATTCCTATTCAAGCGGCTGTGGGTGGAAAGATTATCGCTAGAGAAACGGTTAAAGCGTTTAGAAAAGACGTTTTAGCAAAGTGCTATGGTGGTGACGTTACTAGAAAGAAGAAACTTCTTGAAAAGCAAAAAGAAGGTAAGAAAAAGATGCGCTCTATCGGTTCAGTTGAAATACCAAGTGAAGCGTTTATCGAAATTCTTAAAACGGATAACGATAACTAGGATAACTAATATGGCAGGAATATACGTTCACGTTCCATTCTGTAAACAGAAATGCACTTATTGTGATTTTGCATCTTTCCCAAAGGAAATAGGAAAGACTGAAAGTTACTTTGCGTGCTTATATCGTGAAACAGAGGGAAGAGCAAAACAACTTAATAATAAGGTTTTTGACACAATATATATTGGTGGAGGCACGCCGTCTGTGGTAGATGCTAAATTTATCGCAGGGGAAATTCGCCAAATAAAAAAGCATTTTAAGTTAGTTGAAAAACCTGAAATTACCATTGAAATCAACCCAGGCACTCTTACCCCTGAAAAGGTTAAAGAATATAAAAGCGTTGGAATAAATCGTTTTTCCATTGGGCTTCAAACGGGTTATGACGACCAATTAAAGCGTTTAAATCGTATTCACACGGCAAAGGAATTGTTGCTTTGTTGCAATATGCTTAAAGGCGAAAACAAATCGGCAGATATTCTAATCGGTTTAGCAAATCAAACGGCAGAACAAGTTAAAAAGAGTATCGATTTAGCCCTCGCAGGGGAAGTTAGCCACATTTCCGTTTACGCCCTAACCCCAGAAGTTGGAACGCCTATTTACACCGATTATCTTAATGGCGAATTACTCTCGGACGACGAAGTTGCCGACATTTACGACGAGATAGTTGTATACCTTAAAGAAAAAGGCTTTAATCGTTACGAAGTTTCTAATTTTGCAAAAGCAGGTTTCGAAAGTAAGCATAACCTAAACTATTGGATGCGTGGTGAATATATAGGACTTGGCGTATCGGCATCTTCGTTTATAAACGGCAAACGCTTTACTAACACATTTAAGATAGACGAATATCTAAACGCAGTTATTTATAACAAATCTCCCGAAGTTTCAATTGACGAAATTAGTGGCGACGACGCAAAGTTTGAAAAGATTATGCTTGCCTTAAGAACGACCTACGGACTTAACAAGGAGGAGTTTAACAAGGAATTTAACGCCAACTTTGATAAAGAATACAAAGAAGTTTTAAGTGGAAAAGCGCAGTTTTTAGAAAATAGCGAAAAAATGCTTAAAATAAAAGACGAGTATTTATACGTTCAAAACGATATAATATTGGCATTTATGAAATAATCTTAAATCGGTCGGTTATTACCGACCGATTTTTTTCGTCAAAGAAATATATTTTATGGGTTATTTAGACCTTAAATTTTGCCCCCGATTATGTTACTATTTTCGGGGGCAAAAATGGTTATTTACGTTGAATACGTTTTAATAAGCAACTTTATAATAGACTTTTTGCTACTTAAGTCTGCCTTTTTCACGGCAGGGGAAGGGTTTTCCAATAAAAGGTTGTTTTTTTGCGCATTGTTATCAAGTGGTTTTTCGTTGGTTTATCCACTAATAAACGCCCCAAAAATAATAGAAATCTTAATAAAGATAGCCTTTGGCTTTTTAATAATTTTAATAAGCGCAAACCATAAAAAATTAACAAAGTTTTGTATTTTAGTGGGTGTGTTTTTCTTTTACACCTTTTTGCTTGGTGGAATAACGCTTGCTATCTTTTCCACCTTTGAAATTTCTTACCAAAGCCAACTAGTTAAAATGCTTATAATTGTTCCCGTATATTTTGTATATAGGTTTAGCGTATGGCTTTCAGTTTACCTATACAGAAAGAAAAATCTAAACGCCTTTACCTATCAGGTGGAAATAACCATAGGCGAAAAAACTCAAAGGTGTATTGGCTTTTTAGATACAGGCAACGGCGTATACTACCAAAATTCTCCAGTAATATTTTGTTCTAAAAAATTCGCCTTAAACCTTGTCGACCTAACCAAAATTAAAGGCTTAAACAAAATAACCATAGGCACGTTAAACGGCAGTGAGCAAAAATTATGCGTTAAAACATCTTGTGTAAAGATATATCAAGGGAACAAGATGAATATATTTGATAACGTAAGGCTATGTATAGCAAGCGTGGGTTTTGAAAGTGGTTACGATATATTGCTTCACCCTGCGCTTTTTAAGGAGAACTATGAAAATCAACCTATTAACAAAACTCAAAAAGTTTCTTAAACAATTTAACTTAAACCAAAATCTTCTTCGATACGTTGGGGGAACGGACGTGTTACCTTCGCCTTTTACCCTAGAAGAAGAAAATCTAATGTTAGAGCGTTTAACTAACGGCGAAGAGGGGATAAAGGACAAACTTATCGAACATAATTTACGACTAGTAGTATACATAGCACGTCGATTTGAAAACACAGGGGTAGACCTAGACGACCTTATCTCTGTGGGAACGATAGGGCTTATTAAAGCCGTAAACTCCTTTAACGCCGAAAAGAATATAAAACTCGCCACTTACGCCTCTCGTTGCATAGAAAACGAGATATTGATGCATTTAAGAAAGGCAGTGAAAATAAAAAGCGAAGTTTCTTTCGACGAGCCCTTAAATACCGATTGGGAAGGAAACGAACTACTACTATGCGACGTGATGGGCACGGACGGGGACGTGGTGTATAAAAAGATAGAAAACGGTGTAGAAAACGAACTGCTTATCGAGGCGCTAGAAAAACTTAATGCTAGAGAAAAAGAGATTATGCAGTTAAGATACGGGCTTGGTGGCGAAGAAGAAAAGACTCAACGGGAAGTTGCCGACATGCTGGGCATTTCTCAAAGTTATATTTCTCGTTTAGAAAAGAAAATCCTTTATAGACTAAAAAAAGAATTTTCAAAAATGGTGTAAAAAGATAAAATATAGAAAAAAAAGATTTTTTAAGAAAATTATTGACATTAAAAAAATGTTATGATATATTTTTCTCATAAAAGTAATTCGTGCCAAAAGACCGAATAAAAAGGAGAAATTAATATGAAAAAACTAAGTTTGTTGATAGCATTAATTCTTTGTGCTACAATCGGTGGTGTTTACGCTGCATGGGCGTATAACGACCCAACCAAGACTATGGTTGCTGATGAAGAAGTTATCTTTTCTATGGATAATGCTGTTCAAGAAGGAACTCAAGGAACAATTGATATTAGCCACAACTTCAAGTTCAAAATTGTTCCACTTCTAGACAAAGACCCAACTAATCAAAACCCTAATGCTAACCACATTACGGCTATTCAATTTACTACCATTGCTGAAAACCCAGAAGTTATGGCAGACGACCAAGCTACTATAACCATTACGTTTACGCCTAACGCAAGCGCAGATGGTGCTGTTAAGGAAAATGGACCTAGCGCAAACTTCTACTTCAAAATGGATGCTGATATGAAATATAACGGCGAAGATATAATTACCTTTAGGGCAACTGAAACTGCTCCAGAAGATATCGTTTGGGAAAAACAAGCCGATGGTTCTTTCGTAGCAGTTCTACTTGCTAAAGATTACATTACCATTGCAG
This sequence comes from Christensenellaceae bacterium, assembly GCA_045651365.1. Lineage (GTDB taxonomy): Bacteria > Bacillota > Clostridia > Christensenellales > Borkfalkiaceae > UBA1259. The sequence goes on along the minus strand of JAZRSF010000001.1, from coordinate 18,219 downwards.
AAACATACCTTTCTGATATCCAAGAGTTCACTACTTATAGAAACGCAACGATTGGTAGAACGGTAATCATGCAAGTTAACGAAAAAACTGCTTAATAAACTACAATAAAATATAATATAATAAAAAGTGTTCAAGCATTACCCCAATTTGGGGTAGTGCTTAAACCATTTTTTGGAACATGCAACCATTTGAGATTTACACGTTAATCTTATGTTTAATAGTTTTTACACTTCTTACCACACTTTCGGTTGTAGTTATTACCATAATTGCAAAGCAAACCATTAAGTTAATTAAACTAGGCGCTGAAGACGAAAAAATTATTGACGAAGAAACAAAGAAAAAGAATACAAAAGTATCAAAAACGTTCGATTATATCGTAACGGGTATTTTGTCGCTCATTTTCATTTTCTTTTTTTGTTCGTCACTATATATCAACTGCACGCAAAACACTTATTTTGAAAATACGCCTACCTATAAGGTTGTAAAAACGGCGTCAATGTCAACCAAAAACGAAAAGAACAAATATCTTTTTGAAAACGATTTAAACGACCAAATTCAAGCATTCGACCTTATTGCGACTTATAAACTTCCTGCCGAAAAAGACCTTAAACTTTACGACATAGTGGTTTATGAATTAGACGGCGTGTTGCTCGTTCACCGTATAGTTCAAATTGAAGAGCCTAACGCATCTCACCCTAACGAAAGATATTTCCGTTGTCAAGGCGACGCCGTTACTTCGCCAGACCGTTTCCCTGTTAAATACGAACAAATGAAGGGGATTTATCGTGGCGAAAGAATTCCTGCAGTAGGCAGTTTCGTTCTATTTATGCAATCGCCTGCCGGTTGGTTATGTATCTTATTAGTAGCCGTAGCAATGGTTGCAACCCCAATTCTCGATAGAAAACTACTTAGGGTTAGAGAAGAGCGCCTTGCTATTATTAACGGCGTTGCAACCACTAGTGTTGCGCATGTAGAACCTAGCGCAGAACAAACTCCTGAAGAACAACCACTTCAAAATCCTACAGAAGAACTTATAGAAATGATTAACGAACAAATCGTTGAATCTGGCTTATCTATTAAGAAAAAAGACTATCGTCACTTCAAGCAAAAACTTATAGATTCAATTGATATAATTCAAGATAGATATGAGCAAGTCGTTTCACTTCTTAATCGTATAGACGGAATTAGGGTTATAGAAGGTAAAAAGCAAGAAACATTTAAAAAGAGCCATAATCCCGTTGCCCGTATGACCTTCCGTGGTAAAACGCTATGTATTTTACTTGCCCTTAACCCTGAAGAATACGCAAATACTAAATACATATTTACCGATATTTCCGAGTTCAAAACCCATACCCATTACCCAATGCGAGTTAAACTTACTTCTGATAGGCAAGTTCGTTGGGCTAAAGAACTTATTAGCGATATAATCAGCAAAAATGGATACCTATTAAAAGAAGAAATAGTTGCCCCTATCGAACCTGAAAAACCAATAGAAGAACAATCGGTAGAACAAGTAGTTGAACATATTGTAGAGCATAAATTCCTAGAACATTTAAAGGGAACTAGGGGATATAGAAGAAGTTTTGGTCAAAAACTTCGCCGTTCTACAAAAGAAGTTAAAGAAAGATACAAAACTATCGTTAGCCATATTAAAAACATAGAAAACGTTAGAGAAATCGAGTCTGACCATTTTAGAACTTTCCGCTTAAGGAATAAGCCGATTGCTAAAATCACTATGAAGGGCAAAACGCTTAACGTTTACCTTGCGCTTAATCCTAACGAATATATAGATACCAAATATATTTTTGAAGACGTATCTCACGTTAAAAAATACGCGCTATATCCTATGCGTGTAAGACTTTCTAGTGATAGACAGGTTAAGTGGACTTGCGAACTTATCGATTTAGTTATGCAAAAGTATTTAGTTAAAGAAGAGGTGTAAAATGAGATTGAAACACCTTCCTTTATTAGCCATATTATTATTAACTATTTCTATTGCATTAATTCCAGGCTCTTTCGCATCTTGGAAGTATGCCGGCACTATCCTAGAAGAGCAAGATTCAAACCTCTCAATGCTTATGGATGAGTTTTATTATACCCCGGAAGAAGTTTTGCCGGGCGACGACGGAGCGACGGAACTTCACCAAAATCACTACAATCTCGTTACCAATATCGTTGACCACATCGACTATGGTCTTAACGCTAGCAAAAAGCCTATTATTCGTAAACTACTTGAAGATGGAGAGGGGGTTGTTTATTCTAACCAAAACGTTTCTGGTGGTAATCTAAAACATATGCTTTTAGATAGTAGCGACGTTGAAAAGTTAATGTTTGCCGTAGAATACGGAACTGACACCGAGTATTATGCTTATACTTTTTCTAGTCAATACGTTACGAGTGATTACGTTGGTAAATATATCGCTGTTTACAAGACAATAATGGTAAAGAACGAAAACGGTAAGTGGATTGCTACCACAAGTTTTGTAGGCCAAGCAAAAGTATTTAGAACCCCTGTTTCAGTTCTTTCTATAGACGTTAAAACGTGGGAGAAAACCTAATCAAAAACTAACACAACCGACAAATTCTGTCGGTTGTTATTTTTTGCGTGTATAAAAACTTTTTCAATGCCAATAATTAACTTTATACTACCATCTTCGGGTAATTACATAGGAGGTAGTATGAGCAATAAAGTTGTTATTTGTGGAATTAATACTGCAAATTTACCAAAGCTTACCGAAAAAGAAACGTTAGAACTTTTAACTAGAATAAAAAATGGAGAAGAAAGCGCAAGAGAGGTTTTTATAGTTTCAAACTTTAGATTGGTGCTTTCGGTTATTAGAAGATTTTGGTCTAAAAAAGCCAATCTAGACGACGTGTTTCAGGCAGGTTGTATAGGACTTATTAAGGCGCTAGATAACTTTGACCTTAAGTTTGAAGTCAAGTTTTCGACCTACGCCGTTCCAATGATTATCGGCGAGATAAAAAGGTTTTTACGAGATGGCAATTCCTTGAGAGTGCCCAGAAGTATTAGGGATACGGCTTACCAAGTTCTTAAAACGAGAGGCGAACTTGAAAAAGAGCATAAGGATAGCAGTTTAGAAAGCATTGCTAGGGAAATGAACGTTGCAGTTAAAGAAGTCGCCTTTGCTCTAGACGCTATAAGCGATACCGTTTCGCTATTCGACCCGGTGTTTAACAGCGAGGACGACGCACTTTTGCTAATGGACCAATTAGGCGACGAGAAAAATACCGACGAGCGTTGGACGGATAACGTTTGTTTAGATACTGCTATCTCAAAACTTGGCGAAAGGGAAAAACGTATAATTTATTTAAGATACTACGAGGGCAAAACCCAAACGGAAATAAGCGAAGAAATCGGCATTTCTCAAGCGCAAGTTTCAAGACTTGAAAAAACAGCCTTAAAGTCTGTAAAAAATTCAATAAGAGTATAGATTTAATCACTTGCAGTTTGCAAGTGATTTTTTATTGCTAAAAATCATAAAACCACTTTTTTTGGAATATTCTTTATTATGGAATTGACGTATAAAGATTTAAAAGCAAGAGACGTTATCAACGTTGCAGACGGTAGGTGTTTAGGCAGAATTTCCAATCTAAAACTTAGGTTTCCTCAAGGCGTCCTCGTGGGCATTTTCGTTCCAGGTAGAAAGTCTTGTGGGCTAAGGTTGTTTAATAGAAACGATATTTTTATAGAGGAAAGTAAAATTCTTAAAATCGGTGGAGACGTTATTTTAGTTAATCTAAAAGGCGACACTTCTTATCCTCCAAAACCACCGAAAAACGATTGCAGGTCTTATCATCAAAAACCAACTTGTGAAGACATTATGTGCGACGCATCTAGAATAGACCAAAGCGATTATTAAATGAATAGAGTAAATTTTTAAAACCCTCTTGCAATGGCTTTTGACTTGGGTTATAATAGAATTACGGCGTTGGTGCCGTTAGGTGTTTGCGCCTATTATATGATAAGTTATTTTTTACAATTTAAGGGGGACTTAAAAAATGGACAAGATTACTGCTGACAAAATTAGGAACATTGCCATCATAGGCCATAGTGGAGAGGGGAAAACTTCGCTTGCAGAAGCAATTCTTTTCAACGGTAAAACTATTGATAGACTAGGAAAAGTTACCGACAAAAACACCGTGATGGACTTTGAGGAACAAGAGCTTGCTAGAGGCTGTTCTATTTCTCTTGCATGCGCTTATACCACTTGGAACGGCGTTAAAATTAACCTTGTAGACGTTCCAGGATTTTTTGATTTTGAAGGCGAATTCGTAAGTGCGCTTCGTGCCGTTGGTTCAGCCGTTTTAGTTGCCGAAGCAAACGGACAAGTTTCAGTAGGTGCTGAAAAAGCAGTAGACTACTGCTTAAAGAACAATATTCCGTTAATGATTTTTATTAACGCAGTAGATAAAGAAAATGCTAATTACACAAAAACGGTAGAGGCTTTCCGTGCTAAATACGGCAAGAAAATCGCTACTATGCACGCACCTATCATCACCGATAACAAGATGACGGGTTACGTTTCGGTTATCTCTGGCAAAGCCTTTAAATTCCAACAAGGAGGTAGAGAAGAAATCCCTGTTCCTGAAGATATGAAGGAAGATATTGCTCTATTTAAAGAAGAACTTACCGAGGCTGCTGCTGAAACGAGCGAAGAATTCCTAGATAAATTCTTTGAAAACAATTGGCTCTCTAACGAAGATATTATTATTGGTGTTAAAAGAGGTCTATTTAACGGCGACACCATTCCTGTTTTAGGTGGCTCGGCTACCCAAAACCACGGCGTTATCAACTTAATGAACGAAATAGTAGAAATTCTACCTTCGCCACAAGAGAGAAAACCTATCCACTATACTGCTGTTGACAGCACCGAAGAAGGCGAAGTTTCTTGCGACCAAACTCTTCCACTATCATTACAAGTGTTTAAGACCGTTGCCGACCCATTCGTTGGTAAACTTAACATGGTTAGAGTGTTTACCGGTGTTCTCAAGAGTGGTATGACCGTGTATAACGCAACCACGGGCGAAAAGGAAAGAATTAACTCCGTTTACCTACTAAAGGGCAAAAAACAAGAGGCTGTTAGTGAACTCGTTGCAGGCGATATAGGTGCCGTTAATAAACTTGCCAACACCAACACGGGCGACACTCTTTGCGAAGATGGAACTAAGATAAAATTCGACCCAATTCCATTTAAGACACCAGTTCTTACTATGGCGATTACTGCCGGTAAATCTGGCGAAGAAGATAAGGTTTTCCAAGGTTTAAATAGACTTGCAGAAGAAGACAAGACCTTTATCGTTGAAAAAGACAAAGAAACGGGCGAGATGGTTATTCGTGGACAAGGCGAAACCCAACTTGAAATCTTATGTAAAACTCTTAAAGCAAAATTCGGCTGTGAGGCAATCTTAACCGAACCGAGAGTTGCCTTTAGAGAAACCATTACCACTACCGTAGAGGCAGAAGGTAAACACAAAAAGCAAACAGGTGGCGCAGGTCAATTCGGCGTAGTTAACATTAAGTTTGAACCTGGCGCACAAGACGGCGAATTTGAATTCGTAGACGCAGTCGTTGGTGGCGCAGTTCCAAAGCAATTTATTCCTGCCGTTGAAAAGGGTTTAAGAGAAGCTATTCTTAAGGGCGTTCTTGCAGGATATCCTATGGTTAACTTAAAATGCACTTTGTTCGACGGAAAGTATCACCCTGTAGATAGTAAAGAAGTTGCTTTCGTTTCTGCTGCTAAACTCGCTTACGAAGAGGCTTGCAACAAGGCTAATCCTGTTATTTTAGAACCTATCTATTCGTATAAAATAGTTGTTCCTGATAATTATACGGGCGATATTCTTGGAGATATGAATAAGCGTCGTGGAAGAATTTTAGGTATGGAAACTGTTGATGGACTTCAAGAGATTTCTGCCGAAGCACCACTAATTGAAATGCTTAAATACGCTACCGATTTGCGTAGTATGACGCAAGGTAGGGGCAGTTTCACGGGCGAACTTTTAGGCTACGAAGAAGTGCCTTTCCAAGAGCAAAAGAAGATTATAGAAGCATCTAAAAAGAATTAAACTCGTTAAACGCACCGTAACAGGTGCGTTTAACGAGATAGGAGTAAATAATGATATTGACAATTTGCCCAAACCCAAGTATAGACTGCACCATTGAGTTAGACAGTCTTAACGTAGGAATGCTTAACAGAATTGACAACAAGGTGGAAACCTACTCGGGAAAGGCGCTTAACGTTGCAATAGGCGTTGCAAGACTAAAAGAACAATGCCTAGCTACAGGCTTTATGTTTGAAAATCATAGCCGTATGTTCGAACACGTTTTAGATAAAGAGGGCGTAGAACACAACTTCGTTTATAATCATGGTAACGCTAGAACTAACTATAAAATTATAGATAAACGTTCAATGCTTACTGAAATTAACGATAGGGGCGAAGAAGTAACTAGAGAAAATCAATTAAAACTTTTAGAGTTAATTAAAAAATCTGCAGAGAATTGTGAGATAGCCGTCGTTAGTGGTAGTTTACCTAAAGGTGTGAATAGTAGTTTTTACGGCGAAATGGTAAAGGCTATTCCCGAATACGTAAAGGTTGTATTAGACACCGAAAAGGAAAATATGTTAGAGGGGATAGGCGCAAGAAAAATCTTTTTAGTTAAGCCTAATCTTCGTGAGTTCGAAAAGTTTTCAGGTGTAACGGTAAGAACTAAAAAAGACATTATTTCAGGCGCTAAAAAATATCTCGAAATGGGCGTTGAAAACGTTTTAGTTTCATTAGGAACCGACGGTGCAGTGTTCACTAACGGAACGACTCATCTTTACTGTAAATCGGCAAACGTTGCCGTTAATTCCACCGTGGGCGCAGGCGACAGTATGGTTGCGGCGGCGTGCGTTGGGTTAAGTAGGGGACTTCCGGATAGAGAAATTCTCAAAATGTCAGTTGCTGCAGGAACTGCTGCCGTTACTACTAGTGGAACTAATCTGTTTTTCCTAGATAAATACAAGGAAATATATAACAAAATATTAGTTGAAGATATTACCTAACGAATAAAGAGTTTGCAAAATATGCAAACTCTTTTTATATGGGTAAAATTCACAAACACGAGTTTTTAAGTCTTCTCAAAGAGAATAGAGTTACAACCGTCGCAGGTGCGTGGGTATATTTTTTCTTGACCTCGCTTATCCCAATGGTTTTTTTAATGGTTACGGCTTTTGGTGTTTTTGGTGTAGAAATTACAACTGACCTTATTACTAGACTTCCCGAGGAGTTGAGGATAGGTGGAGAACTTATCATAGATACGGCTAAATCTTACCAAGAAGGCGTTACATTGTTTTTTATTGCTACGGTGGTATTTTCGTCGTCGGCACTGTTAAACCAAATGCGCAAAGACGGAAGAGCAATTTACGGCGTAAAGCAAAAAGCCAAAAGAAGATTTTTTAATAGAGTGTGGGCAATCTTTGGAATTTTTATATTATTTTTAATCTTTTTATTAACTGCGTTTTTAGTAGCCTTTGGCGAAAAGTTGTTTATGCTTTTGCCTACTAGCAAAAGTAAAAGAATACTCGTTTCGCTAATCGTTGGACTATCTATAACCTTGCTATCGTATTTTGTAATTATTCTTCTTAACAAGTATATAAGTCCAGTCAAAATTCCAGTCGTGGCTTTATTTTCAGGAAGTATACTTTCGCTCGCCATAATTTATCTAGGAACAATAGTTTTAGGGGTATATTTACACTTTTTTGGGCTAAACAACGCTTTTTACGGAAGCCTAGCAGGCATAGTTGTATTTTTACTTTGGTCTTACGTTATGATGATAGGGCTAGTTATCGGCACGATTTTTGGGTATTATTTGACGTATAAAAGAAGTTCGCTAAAGGCTAAATGTATTGACAAAAGGGCAAAATTATGCTAAAGTTTAGGCAATTATTGAATAGGTGGTTTAACTATGTTAAAAATTAAGAACTTAACCAAAATATATTCAAGTGGCGTTCGTGCCGTAGACGATTTAACGCTTACCGTTAACCCTGGCGAAATCTATGGCTTTATTGGTCATAACGGTGCAGGTAAATCGACTACCATTAAGGCAGTAGTAGGCGCTCTCACTTTTGAGCAAGGCGAAATATATATTAACGGCGTTTCTATGAAAGATAACCCATTGGAATGCAAAAGAATGCTTGCCTATATTCCAGATAACCCAGACGTTTATGAATATTTAACGGGCGAAAAGTATCTAAATTTTATATGCGACATTTTTGGCGTAAGCAAAGAAGAAAGAGCGCAATCTATCAAACACTATGCCGAAGAGTTTGAAATTTACGACGTTTTAGGCAACGTAATTAGTTCGTATTCACACGGTATGAGACAAAAGTTAGTGCTAATTTCTGCGCTTATACATAACCCTAAACTATTGGTTTTAGACGAGCCTTTCGTAGGTTTAGACCCAATTGCATCGCATAAAGTTAAAAAGATTATGGCAGAACTTTGCGAAAAGGGTTGCTCTATTTTCTTCTCTACTCACGTTCTAGAAGTTGCAGAAAAACTATGCCACAGAATTGGTATTATAAAAAATGGTAAACTCGTTGCCGAAGGCTTGGTTCAAGACGTTATCGGTGATAAATCGCTAGAGTCTACCTTCCTTGATATTGCAAAGGAGAGCGAGGATGAGTAACTTTTGGCTACTTTTCAAGGTTAACGTTGCTTCGTTGTTATCCTTTGATGGCAAGAAAAAGAAAAGCGTTAAATCTCAAGCCACCAAACTATCGGCAGTAGCGTTAATCTACGTGGTTATCATGGGTGGTTTAGGCACCATGTATTCTTTTATCTTTGCAGAAATGATGAAACTATCGGGTGGAAATTTTGTCGAACTAGTTCCTACTATGTTAGGCATGTCTGCCGTCATTTCTTTCGTATTTTCTTTTTACGCAGTTGCAAATATTCTATACGGATTTAAGGACTACGACCTTTTAGCGTCTTTACCTGTTAGAAAAGTTGCAATAGTATTAAGTAAACTTTCGGCAATGTTGTTAATAGACGTATTTTTGGGGCTGTTAATTAGTATCCCTGCAATAGTTTTCTATGGCTTAAACGCTACTATTACCTTTGGTTTTATTATTAAATCTTTGGTTTATGCCATTTTGTCGCCATTAATTCCAATCGCTATTTCTATAGTAATAGGCGCAATTTTTACTCTAATTTCGGCAAGGTCTAAATTCAAAAACCTTATAACTACGATACTATATATTTTAATAGTCTTTGTGGCGTTTTCGTTTGGTTTTTCATCTGCTGAAGATGGGAATATGTCTTTAATTCAAAAAATGTATTTCGTTATGCCTTTACTAATTAAGGGCTACGCAAACGTTTGGTATTTCCTTCTTTACCTAGGCATAAGCATAATATCTTTCGCGTTAGTAATTTTAGCCGTTGCGTTAACCTTTGACAAAATGAACGCACTAGTAAAATCGCACCCAAAAAACAAGAATTTCCGTCTTAAAACAACTCAAAGTAACGGAGAATTTTCAACACTATTACGTAAAGAGTTTAAGCGTTTAGGAACTTGTCCTGTATATCTTATGAACGGCTTGATGGGGGCAGTTATGCCTGTTGTCGGCATCATTGCGCTTGCTATTTTGTTTAAGAGCATTCCTAGCGAAGCAATATCTATGATAGGTCCGTTTATATTGCCGTTTGCGCCTGTGTTATTAGTATTTTCGTTTGGTATAGCGCCTACTACAAACTGCGCTATCTCGGTAGAAGGCAACAACTTTTGGTTAATGAGAACTATGCCCGTTGATACTACTAAACTTCTAAATGCAAAACTCGCTCTTAACGCTATTTTCTACGTGTCAAGCGCCCTTATTTCTACTATTATCTTATCGATATTTTTAAAACTCAAGTTTTGGCTTGCCCTTCTTTTCATTGTTTTTGCAGTAGTTCTTGCAATGTTCGACGGGGTGTTAGGCCTTTACGTAAACCTTAAAAAGCCTACGATGGATTGGGATAATATCCAAAAAGCCGTAAAACAAGGCGCATCAGTTTTTATTTGTATGCTAATAGGCATGGCACTTTCTGCAGTTTTCGGCGTTCTCGGCTACTTTATGTTATTTGGTCAAGGCACTATTTTAGAGTTTTTAACTAAAATGTCACTAGAACTCTACTTTGGAATTTTAGTTGCTTTATTTACGGCATTAACTCTTTGGTTATATTACTACATAATAAAAAATGGCGAAAAACTACTTAATAAGATAACAGGCTAAAAGTTGTAATAATTTGTCGAACTAACGCATAAATTGTATTATCCTTAACAATAGGGGGAATACGTTATGCAAGATAGTTCCATTACCCAACGGGTTTTACAAGAGGCCCATTACATAGCCTACACGGGCGCAACAGTCCGTCAAACTGCAAGAGTGTTTTTATATAGCAAGTCAACCGTCCATAAAGACGTTACTTATAGATTAAGGCATATAAATAAAGAACTTTATGCAAAAGTCAAAATCGTATTAGAAAGGAATTTGGCTGAAAGACATATTCGTGGTGGCGAGGCGACTAAGCGAAAATATCAACAACGCTCAACTTTGTCAAACTAAATACTTGACAAAACCTTATTTATAAAATACAATAAAATTACCTAAACTAAAAGGTGCGCCTAATAGCAAAGGGATGAATACGTAACTTTTTCTATGCCAAAGGCATAGATGATTTTTGTTCCTCCCTAAACTATGTGTTGTTTAGGGAGTTTTTTTAACCAATTATAAACTTCGCAATAAAATATCATAAAGGAGAAAAACTTATGAAAAAACTTTTAACTTTAATTTTAGCAACTATTTTAATAATATCTGCTTTTTCTCTTACTGCTTGTAAAGAGCCAGAGCCTCAAGGGCAAAACGTAGTTAACGTTAAGTATTACGCTCAAGCAAGCGATATTGTCCCAATGATTTTAGGTAATAAAGAAACTATCGGTCTTGTTCCAGAACCTGCCGCAACGGCCCTTCAAAAGAATGCCCAAAAGCAAGGCAAAACCCTTTATAGGTTAGACCTTCAAGAACTTTACGATAGCCAAACTAAAGCCTATCCACAAGCCGTTTTGATGGTTAAAAAGAGCGTTATCGGTCCTCATGATGGACTTGCTGAAACCTTACAACAAAAAATAGACGGCAGTGTAGAGTGGGTTAAACAAAACCCTAGCCTAGCAGTTAGCGCAATTGGAAACCACGGCTCAACAACCTTGCAAGCAGGTGCGTTAAATCAAGCGTCTATCGACGGATGTAAAATTTATTGGCAAGACGCTACTAGTGCAAAGCAATCGGTTAAAAACTACGTTAACGGCATAATCGAGATAGATAGCGCAAGCGCAAAAGCCGTTCAAGACGATTTCTTCTATAACGGACAAAACTCTCAAAATTCTAAATCTTCTTACACCTTTATTACCCCTGACGGAGCGCCAGCTCTTGCCATTTCTAAAATGATGAACGACGGCGACAATTTATCTACGGGTAAAAGCGTTAATTATAGCGTAGTTCCTGCATTGCAAGTTAGAAACGCCCTAGTTAGTGGTAGTGCAGACTTTGTGCTTTGCCCTGTTAATATGGCAAGCCAATTCTATAAAGAGCACGACGCAAACGACCATTACGTTATGGTTGCTGTTGTAACACACGGAAATTTTTATATTATAAGCACGGAAAAAATTACCGTTAAAGATTTAGCAGGCAAGCAAATAGCAGTTCCAATGAAGGGCGCAGTTCCTGATTGGACCTTCCAAATGGTTGCTAAAAAACACGGACTAACCTGTGCAACGGTTGAATAATGAAAAAAGTAAATAAAATTATCAACTTAATATTGCCATTAATAACGGTGGTATGCTTATTGTTGTTATGGGACTTTGCGTCGGTAAAAGCAGGTAGCGAATATATCTTACCTAGCGTAGAAAAAACCTTTGTTGCGCTAAAAGAAATACTATTTACCCGTAAGTTTTCAATCGCCTTTTACAACACCTTTTTAAGAAGTTTAGTTGCCTTTATAATATCCTTTATTTTGGCATGTGTGATGGCGTTTTTATCAAATAGATACCAAAAAGCGTTAAGGATTATAACCACCATAATAAGCATAATAAGGTCGTTGCCAACAATATCAATAGTCTTGATATTGTTGTTCTGGACAAACGTTCAAGTTGCCCCTGTTATAGTAACAATGCTGGTGGTGTTGCCAACTACCTATACCCACGTTAAAAGTGCATTAGACGGGGTGGATAAGGGTGCGTTAGAGGCAGGAAGAGTAGACGGGGCTAATAAATTCAATCTTTTTTTAAGGGTAGAATTCCCACAAATAGCGCCATCAGTATATAGTGCAATAGGTGCAGGAATTTCCCTTAACTTTAAGTTGATGGTTGCAGCCGAAGTTTTAAGCGCAACGATAAAGTCGTTAGGAAACACCTTAAACGTTTACAACTATAACGCTCAAATAGCCGAGATGCTAGCCGTAGTTATAACTGCCGTGGTATTTGGAATAGTGGTTGAATTTATCTTTAATAAAATCTCTCAAAAAACAGGAGAATGGCGATAAAAAAAGGACTTGCATAGCAAGTCCTTTTTAGTTTTATTCGTCTAGATTTTAACTACGTTATAACTTTGGTCTAAAAGGGTGAAGTCTTCGCCCTTGTTCTTATTTGTAATAATGCTTTTTTGATTATCTTTTTGGTATATAACGTAAATTTGACTAGAAGGGTATATTTCTAAAATCTTATTAATTAGCGTAATTGATTGGTCGTAGTCGCAAAGGCAAAGTGCAGTTGAAATAGCATCTGCAAACGTGCCGTCTGGACAAATTATCGTGGCGCTAATAACTCCCGTATTTGATGGACAACCCGTTTGGCAGTCTATAATATGTGAATATCTTTGTCCGTTAAATTCGTAAAACTTTTGGTAATCGCCACTTGTAGAAACGCTTACGTTTTTAGGTAGGTTGGTTATATTTAGAATTTCGCCTTGACTTCTTGGGTGGGTTACGCCTAAACTTTCGCAAGAGAGAATTCGCATACTACTTCCACCTGCGTTAACGTAGCCTTCGGTATGTCCACCGTCAGTTAGAATTTTTGCAATTTTATCAACGGCGTATCCCTTAACGATACCACCAAAATCTAACTTAATATTTTGGTTGTTTTTAGTCAAAACATTACCCGATAGCGTTAGTCCGTTAGTTAAATCAAGGCTTCCGTTGTTAAGCGTTTGGTCTATTTCCGTTTGGCTAGGTGGGGTAAAGTTAGTGGCTGTAAAACTAGGCGCAAACTGCCATAACTTTGATAGCGAATAAACCGAAGGATTAAATTTCTCGTTAGAAAAACTATAACACTCTAAAGCCTTGTTAAATATTTCGGTGGCTCTACTAGATAGCGTTTGACTTTGACCAAGTTGGTGAGAATTGAAAATGCTTACGCAAGAAGTGGAGTTGTTAACCGAAAACTCTTTTTCAAGCCCAGATAAAAGGGTAGATATTTCTTCTTTTTCCTTGTCGGTCAGTTTAGAGTTATAAACTTCAACGTGAATTTGAGTATTAAAATAATAAAAATCTACAGAGTCAACTTTTTCCCCACAACCTGAACAAGATGTAGCGAAAATGGATAAAATCAAGAGAATTATTATACTAAAAAATTTTTTCGACTTATTCATATAAATTATTATACTATTAACTGTCTTGAAAATCAAATTTATATTGACAAAATTACCTTAATTTGTTAAAATACACAATGTATTGTTGTATTTTGCTAAGCAAAATAATACGAGCGCAAAAAAGGTGAGTGTATGGTAAGAAAGTATAAAATTGCAGACGTCGTTTTTGATGCCGAATTTAACTATGCTTACACAGCCGATTTATGCAAAAATTACATTTACGAGGGCGAAGAGCCTTCTGCCTTTTTCATAAAGGTTACGCACCAAGAAATTGCAAACGAGGTTGCCGATAGCGAGGAAGTTAACTATCCAGAGTATCTCGAAAGTCTTGCCGTGTATAGAAAATTTTTAGCACGTCTATTGCCGTTAGGGGGCACTATTATTCATAGTAGTGCAATCGCCGTTGACCAAAAGGCGTATTTATTCACAGCGCCAAGTGGCACGGGTAAGTCTACGCACGCATCACTTTGGAGAGAACTTCTTGGGGATAAGGCGATTATGGTTAACGACGATAAGCCTGTTATCCGTTTAATAGACGGCGACTTTTACGTTTACGGAACGCCTTGGAACGGAAAACATTCATTAGACACAAACTGCATGGTAAAGGTAAAGGCTATTTGCAAATTAGAGCGAGCAAAGGAAAATTCCATTTCTAAACTAAACGATAAAGAAATTTTGCCAATGCTTTTAGCTCAAACTTTAAGACCAACGAATTTAAGTGATTACGATAAATTGCTTGATTTATTGCAAGAACTTATAAACAGGGTAGATTTTTATCACCTAAAATGTAACAAAGATATTTCTAGCGCAGAACTATCGTATAGAGAAATGAGCAAGGAGAATTAGTTGAATTATGAAAATTAAAGAGGGATTCGTTTTAAGAGAAGTTTCTGGTAATTTTATAGTTGTAGCAGTTGGCGAAGGTATTAAGACCTTTAACGGAATGATTCAACTAAACGAAACGAGCGCATTTTTATGGAAAATGCTTGAAAAGGGCGCAGAAGAAAGTCAACTTGTAGAGGCTATGCTAAACGAATACGCCGTTACAAGAGAAATCGCTGAAAAAGACGTTAAGGAATTTATCGAGAGTTTAAGGGAGGCTAACCTTATTTAAGGTTTTAGAAACAAAAGATGGCACGAAATAAGGGTTTTGACAACGTTAAATATATAGAAACGCAATCTGCGAAAATTCTCGAAAGAGTTAAAATGTTCGGCGATAAACTATACCTAGAATTCGGAGGTAAACTTTTCGACGATTATCACGCATCTAGAGTTCTACCGGGTTTTGAACCAGATAGCAAGTTTAAAATGCTTTCTAAACTTAAAGACCATGTAGAAGTTTTAATCGCAATCAACGTTAGCGATATCGAAAAGAATAAATATCGTAGCGATTTAGGAATTACTTACGACACAGAAGTTTTAAGACTTATCGATATTTTTAAGGAAAAAGAATTTTACGTTGGTAGCGTAGTTTTAACTAGGTTTGCTAATCAACCGTCTGCAATTGCCTTCCAAAAAAGACTTGAAAGGCTTGGCGTAAAGGTATATCGTCATTATCCAATTGAGGGTTATCCTTCGGAAGTTGAAAAAATCGTTAGCGAAGACGGTTACGGTAAAAACGAATACGTAGTTACAACTCGTCCTATCGTTGTGGTAACTGCGCCTGGTCCAGGAAGTGGGAAAATGGCAACCTGTCTTTCTCAACTTTATCACGAAAACAAAAGGGGTATTAAGGCTGGTTACGCTAAATACGAAACCTTCCCAGTTTGGAATTTGCCTTTAACCCACCCTGTAAACGTAGCTTACGAGGCTGCAACTGCCGACCTCGACGATATGAACATGATTGACCCTTTCCACGTAGAGGCTTATGGTCAAATGGCAGTAAATTATAATAGAGACGTAGAGATTTTCCCTGTTCTTTCGGCTATGATGACCAAGATTATGGGAAAGAGCATATATAAGTCGCCAACCGATATGGGCGTTAATATGGCAGGCAATTGTATTATAGACGACGCTATTTGTCAAGAGGCAAGTAAACAAGAAATCATTCGCCGTTATTACGCCGCTCAGTTAGACGTTAAGAAAGGACTCACTAGCAAAGAAATTATTTCTAAACTAGAAATTTTAATGCAAAAAGTTCAAATATCGCTTAAGGATAGAGCAGTCGTTCGCCCTGCGTTAGAAAAAGAGGCGATTACGGGCACGCCTTGCTGTGCGATTGAACTTAACGATGGAAGAATTATTACGGGTAAAACGGGTAATCTTTTAGGCGCGTGTGCTTCTGCATTAATAAACGCTCTAAAGGTTTTAGGTAAAATAGACGATTCTATCGACCTAATTTCTCCAATGGTAATTGAACCTATTCAGCAACTAAAAGTTTCGTATATGGGCAGTAAAAACCCAAGACTTCACCCTGACGAAATATTGCTAGCACTTGCTTTTAGCGCAGTAACTAATCCCACTGCAAAGGTTGCGCTAAATCAACTGTCAAAATTAGTTGGAACGCAAATTCACTCGACCGTTCAACTATCCCATAGCGATATTAAAACGCTTAAAAAACTCGGCATAGACGTAAC
The DNA here is from genome assembly GCA_045651365.1 of Christensenellaceae bacterium. GTDB lineage: Bacteria > Bacillota > Clostridia > Christensenellales > Borkfalkiaceae > UBA1259. The sequence continues at coordinate 1,958 of JAZRSF010000001.1, read as the reverse complement.
TTGCGAACCAAAAAGCAAAACTGATTCCTTGTTTATGCAAGTAAACTAAGTGATTGACAATATCTTAACCTTATGATATACTAACTTCAAGAGTAAAGGAGATTATTAAATATGTTAACAGCATTATTTATCGTAGACGGCATACTTTTATTAGGACTTCTTGTTTATGCTACCGTTAATTTTTGGCTAAATGCAAAAGAAAATGCTAAAGCAAAAAACAGCGTAGAGCCTATCGACTATAAGCACGGCGTTACTGCTGATGAGTTCGCAAGAGAACTAGAACTTGCTCGCGCACAACTAAACGAAGAGGTTGGCAAAGAAGTAGTTGCCGCTGAGGAAGAACCAATTATTGAAGAGCCGATTGTAGAAGAGCCTATCGTGGAAGAACCAGTTATCGAACAACCAGAAGAGCCAGTTATTGAGGAACCTGAAACGCCTGAAGTTGCTCCAGAACAAGAACTCGTTATTTCTCAAGTAGAAGACGAGGAGGACGATAGAGAACCTATTCGTCGTGTTCCTTTCTGCGAAAAAATGCTTTACATTGATAGAAAAACTCAAGAATATTATAACGAGCTTAACAACGAGTTCATTTCTTACAGAAAAATGCACGCAAGAGTTTCTGCTAAAGGCGTTTCGTATAGACTTGGTAGAGAATTAGTTGCTAAAATTACACTTCGTGGAAAGACTATGAAACTTCACCTTGCGTTAGACGTTAACGAGTTCGAGCCTAAAGTATACTTCCAAAAGGATATGAGTGAGGTTAAGGCTTACCAAGAAGTTCCTTTCACCGTTAAGGTTAAGAGCGATAGAGGTCTTAAAAACGCCATTAAACTTATAACTGCAATGGCTGAGAAAAAGGAAATCGCAAGAAAAACTCGTTTTGAGACTGTAGACGGAATTGAAGAGTTAAAAAAATTAGCCCTAGAATTAAGATAATCTTAAAAAAGTAAATAGTTAAGCCCGACTGCAAAATGCAGTCGGGCTTTTTATGTTGTTTTTATTCCTTTATATATGTTTGGGTTATAATAAACTCTCGTCGTAAACGGCTCTTATTCCACCTATAAATTTAGGGCGAGTTCTCGCAAAGGTAACGTGCGCCTTTCCAAGAGTGTCGGTTGAAAGCCTAACTGGAACGGCAACTTTTTTAAGGTGCATTCCTATAAAGGTATCGCCAATATCTATTCCTGCATCAGCCTTAATATCTTCAACAACAATGGCATTTGGCATTTTATCGTAGGCTATGGTTGCTAGCGAGCCACCGGCTTTCTTTTGTGGAACTACGTTTACCTTTTCAGCAAAAGGCAAGGCATCTTTTTGGATAACTACTGCACGATTTAGGTGTTCGCAACATTGAACGGCTAGATAAATATCTTTTTCGGCAAGGGCGTTATAAATGCCCTTAAAAATTTCTTCGGCAACGTCTATTGCTGAATTAGTTCCTATTTTGTCGCCAACAACTTCGCTGGTAGAACAACCCACGATAACAATATCGCCTTTTTTAAGTTTTGCACTAATAATTAGTTCTTCGGTTAATTTTTTACATTGAGAATTAATATTCATTTGTAACTCCTATAAAAATATTTTATCACAGCATATTTTAAAAGGCAATAAAATTATCGAAAAAGGGGTAAAAACCATACATATTGTGATGGAAAATACCCCAAATAAACTATAATAAAAAAAATCAAAAAAATGTAGAAAATCTTAAGCAAAATGCTTGACTTAAAATTTTATATTTGGTATATTATTAAGGCTATCGCCAAGCGAGAGCAATTTTGTAAAGCCTTTTTAAGGCAAAAACTTTGACCGAAGTCAAAGCACCGTAGATTGACAACTGCATAGATAAAGAGAGAGATATATCAGAAACTGAAATATCAATCGAGAATACTTTAATTAAAGTACATTAAGGCAAAAATAGAGCAAATAGACTAAAAAATTTAAAGGTTAATACGAGAGGA